>JBDIVW010000001.1:0-237638 GCA_039794185.1 Candidatus Inralta sp.
CCGAAAGTGGCACTGGTGGCCTGCATGCGCAAACTGCTCACGATTCTCAATGCCATGCTCAAACATCAAACACCGTGGTCTTTCGTGGGTGAGCACAGTTGACATTCAAGACGGTTGCTTCGTTCTGCGTGGTGCGCTACGCGGGGAGCGGCTGCATGAAAGAGGGGCGCAGGCCGACGGGCAACGAGAACGAATCCGTTGCCGTGCAGGTGGTCGTGGCGCTATAGTCCTCCTACTAACAGGGGATGGAGTCCCCCGGACAACCGCCTTGGCCAGGCTGATGACTCCTACGCTCCACGCACGTGGAGTCTGGGAGGAGGCACCGATGATGGTGACCGCAGCGGCCGGGCGGTGTTTCTTTGTGAACGGAGGGCTCCTCGATGGAACAGCTCTTTCTGACGGCATCCCTGTGGCTTGCCTTGGCCGTCTTCTCGGCTCTGCTGGCTGCCTCGCTTCGCCTCTCAATCGCGCTGGTGGAAATCTGTGTGGGGGTCGGGGTGGCCGCCGTGACGGATTCATTCGGCCTGCGCGACAGCCTGGCGGCAGATGCCGAATGGCTGCGGTTTCTCGCGGCGACCGGCGCGATCTTGTTGACCTTCTTGGCCGGAGCGGAACTGGACCCTTCCGTCATGCGGCGGAAGATGACCGAAGTCACGGTGGTGGGCCTGGTGGGGTTCTTCGCGCCCTTTCTGGGGTGCACCGCGGTGGCGTTCTACGGGCTGGGGTGGGATGCCGACGCGAGCTGGCTTTGCGGCATCGCCTTGTCGACCACCTCCATGGCCGTGGTCTATGCCGTCATGTTGGAAACGGGGCTCAACAAGACGGAATTCGGCAAGGGACTGCTGGGCGCCTGCTTCATCAACGACCTCGGGACGGTGATCGCTCTCGGCCTACTGTTCGCCCCATTTTCCTATAAGACCTGGATTTTCATCGGGGTCTGCGCGGCGGTGCTGCTCCTCCTGCCCGCCATGACGGCCTGGTTGACTCGCCACTATGCGCATCGGACGGCGGCGATTCGCACCAAATGGGTGATCCTGGTGTTGTTCGGAATGGGCGCGCTGGCGCTGTGGTCGGGGAGCGAAGCCGTCTTGCCGGCCTATCTGGCCGGAATGGCGCTCGCCGGCGGAGCCGCCCAGGATGCGCATTGGGTTCGTCGACTTCGGACGCTCACCGTGGGGTTTCTCACGCCCTTCTACTTTCTTCGCGCCGGGACGTTGGTGTCCTTGCCCGCATTGCTCGCCGCTCCGGTGATCTTTCTCGCCTTGCTCCTTGCCAAACTCGCCTCGAAAACCTTCGGACTTTTTCCGGTCATTCGCCGGTTCCGGCAGGACCGGAACGAACGCTGGTATTACACGCTGCTGATGTCGACCGGTCTGACGTTCGGGACCATCTCCTCCCTGTATGGCCTCTCCCACGGGGTGATCACCCAGGAGCAATACTCGTTTCTCGTGGCCGCGGTGATCGCCAGCGCGGTGGTGCCCACGGCCATCGCGGGGATGGCATTTGCGCCGACGCATCTGATGCCGAGCTCGGGCCGGCCAGGAAGGGGGGCCGGAACCATGAACGGGTTGGATCAAGAGGGCTAGCGCGCAGCAAGCTCCGACGGGGAACCGCACGGACACCATCCCACGGGATCGTGCGGGGCGCTTCGCGTACCTGGCGGATGTCCGCGCAGATCGGACCCCGCAGCCGGCTCACCGGATGTTCAGCTAGGTGCTGGCTTTGCCGTTGTCCAGGTACCGGTGTTGCCAATCCAACCAGGCGTGGCCCAATTCATGGGCCAGGATGTAGCGGCGGCGCGTCATGGGGAGCCGCTTGCGGATGTAAATGGTGCGGGTGTTGCTATCCCAGACTCCGTCGGCGTCGTGATCGCGTGCGTCCATGTCCGAGTCAGTGACCTGCTTGACGGTGATGCGGAATCCGAACGGCAAAACCACCCTGGAGGGAATACGAGACATGAAGACATTCCTTTTGAATCCGTCGTATCACAATGGGGTCGATCGGGGTTTCTCGTTGACTCGGCCTCCGACAGCCTTTAGCGTAGCACATGGGGTCTTGCGTTCAAGAGTCAAAAATAGTCCATACATATCAATGTATTAGAAGGCTTGTTCGAATGCGGCTGTCATGCTCGGCCCCACACGGACGGCACCGGAGGCTGGTGCTCATCGCGGTGGATGGCAAGCAAGTTCGGTGCTCATTATCCAGCCGGGAGCGGACTCGATCGGCGGAGGCACTTATCCGGTCCGGGGAACGGTGGCAGGGCCGGTATTGGGGTTCACCAGGGAAGCCGAATGCGCCAAGCGACCGGAGGGGAACCGGTTCTTCGCTATCGGTTCGGACCAATCACGCTATAATATAATGATCGATAACGGGGCCTGAGGGGAGGAGACCCGGTGCACACCGTTCTGGTTCTTGGTGCAGGCAAGATCGGCTCCCTCATCGCCTGTGAGCTGGCCCGAAGTGGTGACTATCTCGTCCACCTCGCCGACCTGACTCTCGACAACGCCCAACGCATTACGAAGGACCTGGGCCTCCCTCATCTTGTGCCCTGCGCGCTGGATGCCCGGAATCAGGCGGCGCTCCTGGCCTACCTAAGGCAACAGGGACCCACGGCGGTGATTTCCTGCTTGCCTTATTACTGCAACGTCGGAGTCGCTCAAGTCGCGCGTGAGGCCGGCGTCCATTACTTCGACCTCACTGAAGACGTCGGCGTCACCGATCAGATCAAGATCCTCAGTCGCGGGGCCCGCACGGCCTTCGTGCCCCAATGCGGGCTGGCGCCGGGATTCATCAGCATCGTCGCGCATGACCTCATCACGCATTTCGACGAGTTGGAGACGGTGAAGATGCGAGTGGGTGCCCTGCCCGTTCATCCGAGCAACGCGTTGAAATACTCGCTGACCTGGTCCACGGACGGGTTGATCAATGAATACGGCAACACCTGTTATGGGATTGAGCAGGGGAGAAAGATTCCGCTCCAACCGCTCGAGGGCTACGAAACGATTGAAATGGACGGCCTCTTGTATGAGGCCTTTAACACCTCGGGTGGCTTGGGCACCTTGGCCGACACGTACGCAGGACGGGTCAAGACCATGAACTACAAGACCCTGCGCTACCCCGGCCATTGCGAGAAGATTCATTTTCTGATGAACGATTTGAAACTGAACGAGGATCGGGAGACCTTGAAGCGCGTTCTGGAGCGAGCCATCCCGCAAACTCAGCAGGATGTCGTGCTGATTTATGCGTCGGTGGTCGGGATGCAGCAGGGGAATCTCTTCGAGGAAACCTATGTCAAGAAGGTGTACCCCGAAACCATCGCGGGGCGGCTGTGGTCGGCCATCCAAGTGACCACGGCCTCGGCGCTCTGTTGCGTCGCGGATCTCGTGCTGGCCGAGCCCGGGGCCTATCAAGGATTCGTCACCCAGGAGTCCTTCATGCTCGCTGACGTACTCCAGAACCGATTCGGGGCCTGTTACCGAGAGGCCAGGCCGGCCTCGGCCTGGACCGAGCGATGACCGATCACACCCGCATCTTGGCTGCGCTCGGCCTGTCCGGGGTCAATCCCGGAGTCAATGCCGGAGCCTGGTGGTCCTCCAATGCGACCGGGCGCCGCCTGGAGTCGGTCAATCCAACCACCGAGGCCCCGTTGGCCGCGGTGACGATGGGAACACGCGATGAGTATGAGCGCGTGGTGCGCGAGGCGCAGGCGGCTTTCGAGCGGTGGCGAATGGTCCCGGCGCCGAAACGCGGCGAGGTGATCCGGCGCATCGGCGATGCGTTGCGCGAGCGCAAGGATCTCCTCGGTACGCTCGTCTCGTTGGAGGTCGGAAAAATCAAGGCCGAAGGCGACGGGGAAGTGCAGGAAATGATCGACATGGCCGATTTGGCCGTGGGGCAGTCGCGCATGCTCTACGGCAAGACGATGCAGTCGGAGCGCCCGCATCATCGGATGTACGAGCAATGGCATCCGCTCGGCGTCGTCGGCGTGATCACGGCCTTCAATTTCCCGGTGGCCGTCTGGGCCTGGAATGCGTTCATCGCCGCCATCGCAGGGGATTCGGTCATCTGGAAACCCTCCCCTAAGGCTCCGCTCTGTGCGCTCGCGGTCCAGCACATTTGCAACCGGGTGCTCGAGGAGGCCGGCCATGCGGGGGTCTTCACCCTGTTCGTAACGGATCGGACCGAGGATGCCGAACAGGTGGTCGCCGACTCGCGTCTGCCCCTCATCTCGTTCACGGGGTCGGTGCCGGTCGGAAGACGGGTGGCGGAGGTCGTCGGGGCGCGGTTGGGCCGGACGTTGCTGGAATTGAGCGGCAATAACGCGGTCATCGTCGATGAGGACGCCGACCTCGACCTGGCCGTCCGGGCGATCGTGTTCGGAGCCGTCGGCACCGCCGGACAGCGGTGCACGACCACGCGCCGCTTGATCGTGCACGAATCGCGGATCGGAACATTGCTCCCTCGGCTCGTGGCGGCCTATCGTACCGTGAAGATCGGCGATCCGCTGGATCCGAGCGTGTTCATGGGCCCCCTCATCGACCGGGATGCGGTTGGAAAGTATCGGGCCGCCTTGGAAGAGGTCACGAGAAGGGGCGGCGAGATCCTCTTCGGCGGGCGGGTGCTCGATCGCGCCGGGTACTTCGTTGAGCCCACGATTGTGCGGGCGCAGCCGGGCTGGGACCTGGTGAAGCGGGAGACGTTCGCCCCCATCCTCTACGTCATGCCCTATAAGACGATAGACGAGGCCGTGGCGATACAGAACGAGGTCCCGCAAGGATTGTCCTCGGCGATCTTCACCAACGACCTGCGGCATGCCGAACGGTTCCTGTCGACGGTCGGCAGCGACTGCGGGATCGCCAACGTCAATATCGGCACCAGCGGCGCGGAAATCGGCGGCGCGTTCGGGGGCGAGAAGGAGACGGGCGGCGGACGCGAAGCCGGCTCCGATTCCTGGAAGGCCTACATGCGGCGTCAAACCAATACGATCAACTGGGGCACGGACCTGCCTCTGGCGCAAGGGATCGCGTTCGAGCTCCCCTCGTGAGGCCGGGCGGAAGGAGTCTGGTTATGGTGCAGGGCAGGCAACTGGATGAATTGATTGAACCGATGGTGGGGCACTATGTGGCGACGAATCGGGCCGCCCGAGCGATTCAGGCGGACTTGGACGAGATCGCGGTGGGGCTCTGGCCCGTCCTGGATCATCTGACGATTCGGACGTCCGATATCGACCGGCGGGCGAAGGAATTCGTCGATCTCGGCTATGCCTATGTCGAAACCATCGAATACGGAGACTGGTACGCCAAGGTCTATCGCGCGCCCGGCTATCCGGCTCTCTTCGTGGACCAGGCTTATGCCGACGAGCGTGGCCGAACCAGCGTCATTCCGCGCTGGGTCGCCAAGTTCGGCGACCGCGTCTTTCACCATGTGGCGGTGCGGGTGAACGACATCGAACGCTCCATCGCCCGGCTCACAGGCAAGGGCGTCACGTTTGCCGGAGACATCGTCGGCGAACCCGGTGGGGTCTTGCGGCAAATCTTCAGCGTGCCCGAGATGGTGGGCGGGGAGCCCTACTCGGTGCTCGAACTCACCGAGCGGCACGCGGGCTATCTGGGTTTCTCACCCCCGCAGGCCGACAGCCTCATGCGCTCGACGGTGGCGAAATAGAGATCAACTCGCGGGAGTTGCGGCCGATGTCTCGCGGCCGGGCGGTTTGGCTTGCGCAGGCGTCGCCATCGGCGGTTCGTAGGGCGTGTACATTCTGGACAGAATGTTCTGCCCCTCCGGGGACCGCGCGAACGCCGTGAAGGCCTCCACCAACGGGTGGGCGTCGGGCTTCGACAGGAACAGCACGGGCCGGCGAAGCTTATAGCGGCCGTTCTTGAGGGTCGGGTCCCCGGGCTCCACCTGGTCGATCGTCAGGATGCGAATGGGGATGCCCTGCGCTTGGGCTTGGAGCGCGCTCTTCAATGAAAGATAGCTGATGGCGTTGTCTTGTCCTGAGACGGTCGCCAAAGCCTTTTGATCCTGGCGCACCGACTTGTCCGCAGACACCATCCGACCCTCAATCCCCAGCGACCGCTCGAAGCCTCCATCGATGTTTTGATCGGCCGTCCGGCGAATGACCTCGATCCTCTTGTCCGCGCCATCCAAGTCGGACCAGTGCGCGAGCTTCCCGGTAAACAGCGATTGGGCTTGCTGGGTGCTCACGTCGGACAAGGGATTGGTGAAATTGATGATGAGCGCGATGCCGTCCCAGGCCACCGCCATCGCGCGAAGTCCCGGTTCTTCCGTTCCCCCGACGGCCAGATCGGCTTGTCCGCTCCGGACCATGTCGATGGTGTCCAGCGCGCGATCCCATTCCACATCGACCACCGATCCGGGTCGAGCCTTTTCGAAGGCTCGCGCGAGTTCTTGGACGATGGCCTGTTCCGGGCCGTGCCCCACCACCAGGATCCGATTGCCCGAGGCGGCAACGTGTTGGACCGCCCCGGTCGCCAGCACGGCCAGCATGGCCGCGCCGACCAAGCCCTGCGTGAATCGATTTCCTCCTTGAGTTCTCATCCCGTTCCCGCCTCCTGTAACCGGCATGGACCGGCCTGTGCCGGCCGCCCCGGCCGTCTCTGCCATTTAACCTATACCTTCATTCTACCCCCCGTATCCCCGTTACGGAATGGTCGTGCCTCGTGGCTGGGACTGTTGCGTTGTTCCCCAGTCCTGACGCACCGGTGGGACACCGCTGTAGCAAGTTGGGACAGAAATCGGGCAATTTCTGGGCAATCGAAGGCTTCCGAAAGGCATTCCGTTTGCAGTTTTACGGAAGAGACGCTCGTCCACGTCGAGTCGATTCGGTTGCTGAACCTCCCCCAACGAGGAACGACCCCATGGCCATCCAGCCCATCGAGCAGCAGCGTGCTTCGACGGAGGGGCCGGCTGTCCCGGTCGGTGCAACGGCGTCCAGCGCGGGGAGCCTCGCCTTTGTCCAGGACATGTTGGATGGGTTCCATCCGCGGGAGTTTGCCGTCCGCTGTTGGGATGGCGCGGTCTGGGAGGCCGAGCCGGGTTGCCCGACTCGGTTCACGCTGGTGTTGGCGCACCCCGGAGCCTTGCGCGCGCTATTCCTGCACCCAAGCCAAGCGGCGGTGACCGAGGCGTTTCTCAATCAAGAGTGTGACGTCGAAGGCGATCTGGAAGCGGCGACGACGCTGGGGCGATTCCTGACGAGCCGCCGATGGACCTTACGCCAACTGCTCCGCTATGGTCGCTGGCTGCACCGCCTCCGAAGTACCGCCGTTCACGAACAGGCTTACCGCGCCGCGGCCTTGCAGGGCTCCAGGCATTCAAGGCGCCGCGATCGCCACGCCGTCTCCTATCACTACGACGTCTCGAACGAGTTCTACGCTTTGTGGCTCGATTCACGCATGGTCTATTCCTGCGCCTATTTTGAGCGGCCCGACGACGATCTCGAGGCGGCGCAAGAGCGGAAGCTCGACTACGTCTGCCGAAAACTCAGGTTGAAGCCGGGTGAGCGGCTTCTCGACATCGGGTGCGGCTGGGGCGGACTGATCCTTCATGCGGCCGAGCACTATGGGGTGCGTGCGGTGGGCATCACGCTCAGCAGGCGCCAGGCCGAGTTCGCCTCCAAACGGATTCTGACCCGCGGGCTGGCCGAACGGTGCCGGGTGGAGCTGCGCGACTATCGGGACCTCCCGAGAGACTGGGCATTCGACAAGGTCGCCAGCATCGGGATGGTCGAACACGTCGGTTTCCGGAACATTCCGGCCTATTTTGCCGCCGCTTGGGACGCGCTTCGTCCGGGCGGGGTCTTCCTGAACCACGGGATCGCCTGTCGGGCGGATCAGGAGGGAGAGATGGGGGAGTTCATGGACCGCTACGTGTTTCCCGATAGCCAACTCATCCCCTTGGACGCGACCGTCCGCGAGGCGGAGCGGGCCGGATTCGAGGTGCGCGACGTGGAATGTTTGCGCGAGCACTACATGCTGACGCTTCGTCACTGGGTGAAGCGGCTCGAGGCCCGCCACAAGGAGGCGGCGGATCTGGTGGGAGAAAAGGCCTATCGGGTGTGGCGCCTCTACATGGCGACCTGCGCCCATGGATTTCGGACAGGGCGCTTTGAGCTGTATCAGACACTACTCTCCAAGCCCTCGGCGGGCGAGAGCCGGCTGCCGTTGACCCGTCACGATTGGTATCATCGCTCGTTGAGCGAGGCCGCGTTCTAATCCCCGGGAAGAGTCGCCGGAGCTGCGCCGGGACAGGCTGCCATCCCGTCGCGTCGGTCCCCAGCGCCATGCCCCATGGCAGGAAAAGTCGGTTCGGGTCGACACAGCCGGGCGTATTCCACCGTGCCACCTTGACGCCTTCCGCATGGGAGCCTATAAGTAGTTGCCAGCGGTGGTGGGTCTCTCATAAGGGAGGTCAACGATGAGGGCTCGTCGCGAAGGAATGAAGAGATGGGCCGTGCTGAATATCGCGGTCGCGACCGTCGCCACGCTTCTCCTCGCGTTCGTCGGCGCCGCCCATGAATTGGGAGAAGGCGGCTGGCCGCTCGTCGAGGTCGAAGGGATGATGGTGCCGGATATCGGGCCGTTACCCACCGCCGTGCCGGTCCCACCGGGGAATCTGAACTACAAGGCCAAGATCGATTTAGGCAAGCAGCTCTACTTCGACGGGCGCCTTTCCAAGAACGGGGCCATTTCGTGTGCGTTCTGCCACACACCAGGGGCGGGATTTGCGGACCCGCGCCAAACTTCCATTGGGATCGACGGCAAGATCGGCGGCCGGCAGGCGCCGACGGTCTTCAATACGGCCTTTAATCCGGTTCAGTTTTGGGATGGCCGGGCTGGCACGCTTGAAGAACAGGCCATCGGGCCGATTCACAACCCGATCGAGATGGGCGAAACGCACGAGAATCTCGTGAAGAAATTGAACAAGATCGCGGGCTATCGCCAGCAGTTCCACGCGGTTTTCGGCGCGGACGTGAGCCTGCAGGGCATCGCCGAGGCCATTGCCGCGTATGAACGGACGATCCTGTCGACCAACTCGCCCTTTGACAAGTACGTGATGGGCGACAAGAGCGCGATGAGCGAATCCGCAATCCGGGGCATGACCCTCTTCAAGGGGAAGGCGCGGTGTCTCCTCTGCCACTATGGCCCCAACTTCACCGACAACGGATTCCACAACCTGGGCGTACCGCAGGTCGGTCCGCTCAAGGAAGATCTCGGCCGATACGACGTGACCCGGCTGGAATCGGACAAAGGGGCGTTCAAGACGCCGACGTTGCGGAGCATCGCCCAGACCGCTCCCTACATGCACGACGGGGTCTTCAAGACGTTGGAGGAGGTCGTCGACTTTCTGAACGGCGGCGGAGGGCCGAACGAGCATCTCGATCCCTTCGTCAAACCGCTCAACCTGAGCGCTGAGGAGAAGGCCGATTTGCTGTCCTTCCTCCAGGCGTTGACCGGAGAGACGATCCCGTTCGAGTTTCCCAAACTGCCCAAATAGCGCAGGGCGCCGCGGTGCGCCTGACCAGGGCGAGACCGAACGAGCGGGCTGCACCGGACCAGGCCGGGGTCCTCACGACAGGATGGGCGCGAGGCGGAGTCTGTTGCCGGTTCCGGCGCTTGCAAGGGTGCTGCGGGGCTGCGCGGGACCCCGGTCACGGCGGCGAAGCCCGACGGGATCAGCTACCATTCGTGGCCCCACAGCAAAAACGCGCCGGACGACCGCGTCGGGCACCCGCAGTGGGTCGGGCGCACACCTCGGATCGAATAGCGGCCTGGACCAGCGAGCGGGCGGAGGTCGTCCCACGAGGGCGCCTCCGCTTTTTTTGTGTCCAGCCGGCGTGTCCGTCCGGATCAATCATGGGAACGGTCATCCCAAGGGGGGACGTTTCGTGAAGCGAGACGGGGGCAAGGATGGCCATCGATGACGCCACCGGGCGCGTGACGATCCTTCCACAGGCCGAGCCGCGCCTCACGGCCGGGCATCGCTGGGTGTTCGACCGCGACGTGGCCTCGGTTTCCGGCGCGCCGCAAGCGGGGGAGGTGGTCGAGGTCGTGACGCCGGCGGCGCGCCGCCTCGTCGGCCTGGGCCTCTACAGCCCGCAGTCGAAAATCCGTGTTCGTGTGTTGGCCGGCGCGGACGAACGGATCGACGACACCTTCTGGTCCGAGCGTCTGCGCGCCGCCGTCGCGCTGCGGGCGCGCACCGTGAGCGGCGCCACGGCGTACCGGCTGGTCAATGCCGACGGGGACCGCCTCCCCGGGCTGATCGTCGATCGGTACGGCGACACCCTGGTCCTGCAGTCGCTCACGGCCGGAATGGACCGGAGGCAGGAAACCCTCGCGGATCTGCTCCTCTCCCTATCGGGGACGCGCGCGGTGTTCCTGCGCAACGACGCTCCGGTTCGCACGCTGGAGGGGTTGCCGCTGGAGCGACGGTTTTTACGGGGCGAGGGTCCGACCAAGGTTGAAATCCGAGAAGGTCCGGGGCGGTTTGTGGTCGACCTCGAGCACGGTCAGAAAACCGGCTGGTTCTGCGATCAACGCGAGAATCGCCTCGTGGCGGCGGCGATGGCGCGTGGGAAGGACGTCTTGGATGCCTTCTGCCATACAGGAGGATTCAGCGTGCAGGCGGCGGTGGCGGGGGCCCGATCGGTGGCCGGACTGGATGCGAGCCGCGCCGCCATCGAACAGGCCCGGGCCCACGCCGCCCTGAACGAGGTATCCGGGGTCTGTGACTTTCGGACGGCCGACGCGACCGAGTCCCTGAAACGGCTGGGGCGGTCGCGAAAGCGCTTCGATCTCCTGATCGTGGATCCTCCGGCGTTCGCCAAGCGACGGGCCGCGCGAGATGTCGCGCTGGAAGGGTACCGGTACGTCAATACCCTCGCGCTCCCGCTTGTCAGATCCGGCGGCATGCTGGTGAGCTGCTCCTGCTCACACCACGTCGAGGAAGCCGACCTCTGCGCGGCCGTTGAGGACGCGGCCCGGCGCGCGCGGCGGCGCGTGCAGGTCCTCGAGCGGCGCGGGGCGGGACCGGATCATCCGATCGTCGAGGCCATGCCCGAAACGCGGTATCTGACCTGCCTCTTGGTCACGGTGGTGTAGTCCCCCGCACGTCGCGCGCGCCGTCACAGGAATCCCGCAAAGTGCTCCGGGAACACGTTGAACCTGGCGACGGCCCGGCCCACCCGCTGCAGTTCGTCGATATGTTTGACCGAGTCGAGTTGTTGGACGTCCTCGGGCTTGATGTCGGCCAATCCGAGGTCGGCGAGGCCCCGGGCCGTCAACTCGGCGTTGTAGCGCATGTACGTGAACAGTTTGTGCGGCCCGGGGCCGGCCTTCCCGATGAGGTCGCCGACTTCCCGGTCCAGTTGATGGCCCGCCAGGCACCGACCGAAGACGCGGCAAAGAAAGTCCTGTTCGTTGAGGGCGGCGAACATGAGCGCAGAGGGAATGGAACCGGCGTTGTACAGCAGATTCATCTCGCCCGGTTGCAGATCCGCATTGGCCTCCGGGCTGGTTCCGGTTCCGATCGACACCAGCAGCAGCCGATCCGCTCCCGTCGTCCAGTTCACCTGGTAGGGTTCGGTGGTGGCCATGATGAAGGCCTGGAACGAGGGATTGTTATAGGGAGTGATGCCTCCGTCGACGAAGATGAACTCTTTGGCCCCGATCCGGACCACCTCCGGGGGAAAGTAGACCGGCGCCGCCGTGCTGGCCCGGACGAGTTTCCAGAGCGGAAGGTTCAGGTTGCAGTCGCTCCGCGCCCGGTCGTTGTATTTCGCCCTCGGGTTGTTCGAGATCGGCCAGGGTGAATCGGTCGTGGCGTTCCGCATGACCATCATCAGCATGGTCCGGAGGCTGTCGCTGCCCAACGTCGTGTCCGCTCCCAACTCCGTCTGGAGTTTCATGGCCAGGCCCTCGTCCTTGTATCGGTATCGAAACTGTTTGAGCAGAAACGCCTTGTCGAACATCTCGGCGCCGCTGGTGCTGTAGAAGTCCCGGATCTTGCCGACCGGCATGCCCAGCGCGATGCAGGCCGCGAGAATCGCCCCGGTGCTGGTGCCGGCCACGAAGTCGAAATAGTCCGCCAGTACGAATGTCGGCCGCTTCTGGGCCGGCTGCGACGCGCGCAGGAGGTCTTCGATCGCCGCAAGAATCTCGACGGTGATCATGCCGCGAATCCCCCCGCCGTCGAGTGCCAGAATCTTTTTCTTCCCCGGTGCCTGGATTCGCTCCGCCACGGTCATGTCTGCCTCCTTCTTCGACGGGTGGCTTGGTTACCACAAACGGGTCGTGTCGAGAATGGTGACCTGTCCCGAATATGCCTGAACGGTTTCCACCATGTGTTTCGTGCCGCCGGGTCCGTCTCCGCCTTGCCCATTCCACAGCGCCACGAATTGCACGGGTCCCGTGCCGCCGGTGAGGGCGCAATACAGCATCCAGCGATTGTTGCGCTCGTACGGGTTGCCGTCGGGCGGACCCGGCCCCAACTCCCGGGGCATGACCCGAACGGTCGTGCGAGGATGGGCGACGATGCGGCGATAGCGGTCCACCCACCGCGTTCCTGCGAAAGCCACAGACGCCGCCACGAATTGCGGTTCTTCGAACTGGAGATGGACCTGAAGGGGAAGGCCTCGCGCCAGACAGGCCTCCGCAAACAGCGTGTCTCCGCCGCATGCGGCTCCGGACACGGCCAGGTCCCGGGGGCCGAGCCGGAGGTCGTCCAAGGCCGCGGCGATGGCGCTCGCCGCGATCGATTCTTTCTCGGCCGGGAACCGCGGTGTGGGTCTCTCGGGGGCGTCGATCATATGACCGCTGAACAACACGACCCGCCCCCCGGGGGCTGGCGCGCTGGGGCGTCGGCGAGTCGTGCCTCCCGCACCGACATCGAGCGTCGCCAGCAGCGCTCGTCCGGCTTCATCCGAAGGATCGCCCGAGAGCACGGCCAGGATCTGGTCCCTGGCCAGTTGCAGGCGATCCTGGGCCAGCAATCGCTGCGCCAACAGTCGGCGCGCGTCGAGTTGCAGCGAGGTCGAGGGCGCTTCGTCGGCGAGGAGCAGCAGGTCTCCGAGGGCCTCGCGCGCAAGGGCACGGTCGAAGGCAACGCGCCACCGGCCGGCATGATCCGCGCTCGAGGTCGGCTTGCTCATCGCACGTGCGTCGAAGTGGACGGCCGCCACGAGGCGTGGTCGGCAAGCGATCCTCGGAATGTACCGGTTTCGGTCGTGCGAAGATAGAGGTTGTTTTCCGTTCCCCTGACCGAGCGAAGACCGGATGGGCTCGCAGCGCTTTGGTGCGCGGCCCTCCGGGAGGACGCTAGGGGAGCGCGCCGGGAGCGGCGTCGCTGGTTCGATGAGCACTTCGCAGTCGCTCGTGGCGGCGCCCCAGATACCACCCGTTGGCCAGCCACAAGCCTGCGATCGGAACTGCGGCAAGCGCGGATTCGCCGATCGACAGCCCCGCCGATTGCAAGGCGCTGGCCACCCAACTGCTTGCCATGTCGCCACCGCGGTGGACGACGGTGTCGATCACGTTTTTCGCCTGATACTTTTCCTCTTTCGACACGATCGTAAAGAGGGTTTCACGCGTGGGCTTCGCGATGGCGAATTCGCCGGCCCGTCGGAGCACGCCGAAGACGACGAGGACGGCCAGGATGGGGACCATGCCGAACAGGGCAAAGCCGAACAGATTGAAGGCGGGCATGGCCGCCAGCATCGCCGTGACGCCCAATCCCGACAGCAACCGGCCGGTGAGCAAAATTTGGGTCAGGACGGTCAGGGCGTTCACCGCGAAATCGACCCAGGCGAACAGTTGCGTCCGGGCCTCCGGGCTCCCTACGACCTCCGGGACGAGACGCATCTGTTGGCTATAGAGCATGGTGGAGAGTACCGAGTAACACGCGAGATAGAGGCAGATGGCCAGCAGATACCGTGATCCGAGGATTTTGCTGACCCCAATGAGCAGGCTCGGCGGGTTCTGGATGGCCCGCGTCGCGGTCGGCTCGTGGGTGGCGGCCGGAGACTGGGAGGGTCGGGGGCCGGTTTTGAGCACGGCAAAGAAACAGATCATGGCCATGAGGAGCAGGCCGATGGAGACCAACAACAGCGGTGCGATGCCGAGGTGCGGCACCATGGCCGCGGTGAAGAGCGGGCCCGCGACGGCGCCGCAACTGCCGCCCGCGGCGATGAAGCCGAAGAGGCGCCGCGCCGCCTCGTTCGAGTAGAGGTCCGCCATGACGCTCCAGAACACTGAGACGACGAACAGATTGAACACGCTGACCCAGACGAAGAAGATCGGCGCGACGGTCGCGCGGGGGAAGTTCGTGGCCAGGGCCAGGAAAAACAGGAACAGGTGGCTCGCGAAGAAGAGATAGACCGTCGGAATGAGCCGGCGGACCGACAGCCGGCCCGCGATCCAGCCGAAGACCGGGACCAGCACCAGCATCGAGCCAAAGACGGCGGAAAACAGCCAGGGCAAGGTCTGCACTCCGGTTTCCACTCCCATCTCGTCGCGTACCGGACGCAGGACATAATAGGACGCCAGGAGGGTGAAGAAGTAGAGAAAGGAAAAGACGAGCGCCCGCAATTCGTGACGCTCGACCGGGACGAGTCGGGAGATCAGCGCGTGCAAGAGGTCCGCGTCGGCCGGGGCCATGAACCGAGCCACGCAGGGCAAGACTATAGCGGAAGCACCGGGCGGAAGCTAGGCGGAGCGGAAGGCCCGCTCCAGGATCGTGTGGGCGTCCGTTTGGATTCGCGCGAGATGATCTCGGCCGCGAAACGATTCGGTATAGAGCTTATAGACCGCTTCCGTGCCGGACGGCCGGGCGGCGAACCACCCGTGCTCGGTAACGACCTTCACGCCGCCGATGGATGCCCCGTTCCCAGGCGCCTTGGTGAGCACGGCCACGACCTTGTCGCCGGCCAGTTCCGTGATGCCGAACGCGTCGGGGGAGAGCGCGGCCAGCACCGCCTTCTGACGCGCCGAGGCCGGGGCGTCGATCCGCTCGTAACAAGGTTCACCCAGCTCGTCGGTCAGATCCCGATAGAGCTCGCCCGGGTCCCGGCCGGTCGTGGCGCGCATCTCCGCAGCCAACAGATCCATGATGATGCCGTCCTTGTCGGTCGACCACACGCGGCCGTTTTGCCGAAGGAACGACGCGCCGGCGCTTTCCTCACCGCCGAATCCCAGCGTGCCGTCCAGCAACCCGGGCACGAACCACTTGAAGCCGACCGGGACCTCCACGAGTCTTCGGTTCAAGGCTGTGGCCACGCGGTCGATGAGGCTGCTGCTGACGAGCGTCTTGCCGATGGCGGCGCCGGAGCCCCAGCCCGGACGATGTGTAAATAAGTACCGAATCGCGGTGGCCAGATAATGGTTGGGGTTCAGCAGCCCGGCGCTCTTGGTGACGATCCCATGGCGGTCGCTGTCGGCGTCGTTGCCGAACGCGATATCAAACTGCCGCCGGAGGGCGATCAAGGAGGCCATGGCATAGGGGGACGAGCAGTCCATCCGGATCTTTCCGTCCCAATCGAGGGGCATGAAGCGGAAGGTCGGGTCTACCGCGGGGTTCACGACCGTGATCGACAGACCGTACAGGTCTGCGATCGGCTCCCAATAGGCCACGTTCGAGCCTCCGAGCGGGTCCGCCCCGATGGTGAGATGCGCGCCCTTGATGGCCGCCATGTCGACGACGTTCAGGAGATCGCTCACGTAGCTGCCGACGTAATCGTGCCGGTGCGTCGTGGATGCGGCTAGGGCTTGGTCGTAGGGCACGTGGACCACGCCCTTGAGATAATCGACGAGCAGCGCGTTCGCGCGGTCTTCGATCCATTTCGTGATCCCGGTGTCGGCCGGACCGCCGTTCGGCGGATTGTACTTGAATCCGCCGTCCTCAGGCGGATTGTGCGAGGGGGTGACCACGATGCCGTCGGCCAGTCCGGCTGCGCGACCGCGGTTGTAGGTCAGGATGGCATGGGAAATCACGGGCGTCGGTGTGAAGCCGCTGTCGCGATCGATCATGACATCGACGCCGTTGGCGGCGAGCACTTCGAGCGCGGTTTGAAACGCCGGGCCGGAGAGCGCATGGGTGTCCTTGCCCAGATATAAGGGGCCGGTGATGCGCTCCTTCCGCCGATGCTCGCAGATGGCTTGGGTGATCGCGAGGATATGCGATTCGGTAAAGGACCGGCGCAGGGCCGACCCTCGGTGACCGCTGGTCCCGAAACTGACCCGCTGAGCCGGGTCGGCCGGATCCGGAGCGTGCTCGTGATACGCGTGGTGCAGCGCCGAAAGATCGATCAGTTGGTCTGCGGGGGCCGGTTTCCCGGCAAGCGGATGAATGGCCATGGTCGATCCCTAGAGGTTGTCGCACGTGGCCGCATGATAGGGCCCTGGCCTGCGTCAGACAAGAGGGAAACGCCTTACTCGACGACATTTCCGCCTGCTGAACGCGAGAGCATGGCGTCGTTAGAGGTCCGAGCCTCTCCCATAATACGCCGCGCCGCCGGCAAACTTCCGGCCCAGGAAGAAATCTGCCGCCACGACACAGGTCACCCCGAAGGGAAGATAGCCGGAGTAGCCGAGCAACGGCATTTCGAACAGTCGGAGTCCCTGCACATAGGGGATGGCGTATTCCCAGTGCGCCAAGCTCCGCCAGTTCCAGAGTTCCCAGAAGAAACCGCAGGTCAAGGCCGCGACGGCCGGTACCCAGAGACCTCGCCAGTCGCCTTGTGCAAGCGGGGAGAGGATCGTGGGCCGGCCGTCCAGAAGTTGGAGGGAGAGGAGCAGGAGCAATGGCGCGACCCAAACGAACGGAAAGAAGGCGTTGGGCCAGACGCCAAGCCCGGCGAGGCCCGCGCAGGACACGGCCAGCCCGGACCACCCGATCGCGTTCGTTTCCGAAAGCCGCACGACCCGAAAGCGATCGAGCCCAGCACTGACCGCCGGGCATGCGGTCAGGAGTTCCGCCGTGCCGATGACGGCCGGCAGCACCGTCGAGAACGGAAGAGTGGCGCGAATGGCGTAGTCCAGGGCGGACAAGTTCGCGATCTCGGCATAGTGCCAGTTCTCGACGAAGCGATTGAGATACTCGAACAGCCACCAGGTGCCCGCGCTCAAGGGAAAGAGCGAGAGCGTGTAACGCGGCCGGTGCAGCATCATGCACCGCCCGATTCGCGCGAACGTGCCGGCATTGACGACGAGGATGTAGCCGAGCCAGAGGGGCGTGAAGGTGTGTGCCTGGAGTGATGTCGTCCAGGGATATCGCGTCCAGGCCAGGATCCACCACAGGCCGATCCAGGCGAGGCCGGCCCATCCCCACCAAGGGAAGCGCTCGAGCCAGCGCCGGGTGCTGAACGCTGGCTGTGGAACTGTCGTGGGAGATGATCCGCACCCTCCCGGTGCCGAGCGATAGTTCGAGACGAGCACGTGCAGGAGCAGGGGAGCGACGGACATGACGATCAGCGCGGCGAGCGTGACGAACGCCGTCCAGGAGAACGGTTCATGCGCCACTTGGCCTGGCTGGGGTGGAAACGCGAGGTACGGCGCGATCGGCTTCCCGGCCAATCGAACGCCAAGCAACGGCAGCGCGATCAGCAGGACCACGACGACAATCGAGGCGGTCCAGCGCCTCATCGAGACCTCCGACCGGCGACGAATCGCTGCAGTGTTCGAGCGTTGAACGGCGCATGGCCGGCTGCATCATTGTTGAAATAGGCGTACACGTCGAGCCCTCGGCGAAGATACCGCCTGATCCGCTTGGCTTCGCCGGCCAGTTCCCGGTCCGTATAGCAGGAGGCGAACAGTTCGGTCCGCCCGTGAAATCGCACGTAGACGAAGTCCGCGGTGACCACGTCCGTGCGAGGATATCGTGGCGAATCGGCCATGCAGAGCGCAGCCTGGTGTCGGCGGAGCAGCGAGTAGATCTCCTCCGCGAACCAGGAAGCGTGACGAAATTCGAAGACCAATCGAAGCGAAGCGGCCTTGCCGGCGGGGCGTTGGGCGTGGCGCAGGAATCCGGCCAGGCTGCGGTCGTCGCGCTGGAGTGAGGGAGGGCACTGGAGCAGGATCGGTCCGAGGTGCGATCCCAGCACCCGCGCGTTCCGCACGAAGGTCCTCCACGCCTCCTGCACACCCATGAGGTGTTTCACATGCGTGATGAACCGACTGGCCTTGAGCGCGAAGACGAATTGGTCTGGGACCTGGGCCGTCCAGGTTTCGTAGGTCTGTGGCCGGGGCAGACGGTAGAAGCTGTAGTTGACTTCCGTCGTGTCGAATCGCCGTGAGTAGTAGGCCAGACAGCGAGGGCCGGTCAGCTCGTTCGGATAGAACGAACCCCTCCAACTTGGGTAGGTCCAGCCGGATGTGCCGATGAGCAGGCGTGCCATGGTGTACTCCGACATGTTCGCACGGCAGGCGAGACATTGTACAAGAAGCGGGGCCGGCACAGGCGCCCCGCGGCCCCGCTCCGGCCGCGATTATGCGCCTTGTGCAAAGCGAAGCGGGGTGCCTCATGATCGGGAGCCGAACGAAAACAGAGTGGGCTTTCGCACAGGTCTGTGATATGAAACATGGATCCGCCCAACTCACACTCGGGTCATTCAGCATCGCGTATCGAATCCGTTGCTCGCGGGAGGTGGCTTGCGTGAAATCGAGGCACGTTGTGAGTTCCGTATTTCTCTGCTTGGTGTTTCTGCGCGTGCCGCTGTTCGCGGCCGAGTCAATCGCTCCGTCTCCGGTGCCGGAGCCGGCCGCGCCATCGAAAGAGCAGAAAAAGTCCGAGGTGCCTAAGTTCGAGGCACCCAAGACGGATGCGCCAAAACCCGAGGCCGCTTCGGATGCGTCGCCCCCGCCTCCGAAAGTCCCCAAAGAGACCAAGGACGCGAAGGACGAGAAAAGCGCGAAAGATCCGAAGGAGACAAAAGATTCGAAGCCGGAACCCCACCCCCCCGCGGCGAAGGGAAAGCCGGAGGGCAAGAGCGAGGGAGCGAAAGAGGGGGCGAAGGACGGGGCGAAGAAGGAAAGTTCGCCGGCGGACAAGTCCGCGGGTCAGGAACCCGAGGCGCGACCGCAGAAAACCGAGAGTCTGCCGCTCAAACGACCGCTCGGCTCCACGATCCTCACCGTGAAACTGGCGCTGGTCGCAGATCCGGCGCTTTTCCCCTACGAGATCGAGGTGACAATGGACGGCGACAAGGCCGTCTTGTCCGGGAAGGTGGCGACCGAGGACGAGAAAATTCGAGCGGCTGAAGTGGCGCAGCACGTCGAGACGGTGGGCGGGGTCGTCAACAAGTTGGAAGTGGTGAAGGATTTGGGTGGCATGCTCGTGAAGCGCCACGATCAAGCGATCCTGCAATATGTGAAGGACCGATTTGCGCGCAGTGAGACCCTGAAAGCGGCGGGATTCGAGGTCAAATGCGAACAAGGCGTGATTTATTTGAGTGGAACGGTTCGCTTCCAAGTTTTTGCCCTTGAGGCGGCTCAGGCGGCTCGCCAAGTGCCGGGGGTGCGCGCGGTGGATACGACCCACGTGCAATTGAGCGGTGAGGGCAAGGAATAAGGGCGACGTCCGATCTTTTCACCATCGGGGGCAAGGGCCGAGTGGACAGCCGGTGTACCGAAGTGGAAGCCGCATGGGCCGTCGGGCAGGCCGCAGTACCGCGTCAACCGTGGTTGTTGTCGCCGGGATTTCGTCTGGTGTGGTGGGGCCAGACCGTCTCGCAGGTGGGCGACGGCATCTCCAAGCTGGCGCTCATCTGGTTCGTGTACGCGGTCACCGGCTCGCCGCTGAAAGCCACCGTCATCGGGCTGTTGCAGACGATCCCGCCCATCGTGTTGGGGCCGCTCATCGGGGTGGCCATCGACCGCTTTCCCAAGAAGGCGCTTCTGATCGGGTCCGACGTCGTTCGCGCTGTCGTGATCGGGATCATCCCTTGTTGGATGTCCGTGGAATCCTTCACGGTCGACCGGTTGTACCTGCTGGTGCTGCTGAATTCCGTGGCGACCGCCGTCTTCGGGCCCGCGCTGACGGCCGCGATTCCGGCCATCGTCGAGCGCACGCAGTACACGGCCGCCAATGCCTTGTTGCAGAGCACGACGAGTCTGGGCATGATCCTGGGGCCCGCCATGAGCGGATTGGGGATCGCCGCCATGAGCTCGCAAGAGGTGCTGTGCCTCAATGCGGTGACCTACCTCGTGTCGGCCGCCTGTTTCATCCCGTTGCGGCTTGCGCCGCCCGAACCCGTCGAGCGCGCGACGGGAGCTGTGACCTCGACCTTGCAGGATCTCTGGGAGGCGATCCACTTTTCCGTGGTGCGCCAGCCGACGATCCTGGTGCTGACCCTGATGGCAAGCCTCTATACCTTTGGTTCCAGCGCGTTCAGCACGCTCTTCCCTGTCTTTGCTCGCAAGCTGCTCGACCTCGGCCCGGTCGAAGTCGGGTATCTGTGGTCGGCCTTCGGGGTCGGCCTCCTGGCCGTCTCGGTCGGGCTGATCTGGATCAGCGAGTGGAGCTTGATGCGGCGCATCCAGGTGATTCTCGTCGCGACGACGGTCAGCGGGTGGGCCATGTTGGGGCTGATCTGGGTGACGGATCGATATCTGGCCGGTGCCTTGATGGTGCTGATCGGATGCGGACTTGGCGCGCTCACGCCGATTGCCTGGGGTGTGTTGCAGGAACTCGCCCCTCCCCAGATGGTCGGACGCGCCCTGGCGTTGTATTCGACCGGGGCCATGACGGCCGCCATCGGGGGGATGTCGTTCTTCGGGTGGACGTCCGAGCGCTGGGGTGAACAGTGGAGCGTGATGGGGATCGGCGTGGTCCTTTTCATCACGGCCATTTTTGCGGCGCTGTTCGCGCGGTGGACGACTCGACGCGCGGCGCTCACCGCGCCGGCGGGCTGAGCCGGTGCGGATTGCAACGGAGGCATGACGGTGGACACGATTATCCGCATCAACGACGAGTTTTATATCCACGCGGAATCGTCGCTCGTGGACGATCGGACCCGGGTTCTCAAGCACGGCGAAACCTTCGCCGTCTTCGATCGGTACGGCGATATTCAGCCGGTGGAGGCGTTCACGCACGGGGTGTACCACGAAGGGACGCGCTATCTCTCCTATCTGGAGTTGTTTCTCGGCCGGGAACGCCCGATGTTTCTGAGTTCTACGGTCAAGGACGACAACGTCGCATTGACCGTGGATCTGACCAATCTCGACGTGTACCGTCACGGGCGGTTGGCGCTTCGCCGGGGAACCGTGCATATCTTGCGCTCGAGATTTTTGTGGAATGGCGCCTGCTACGAGCAGATTCGGTTGAAGCATTACGGTCTGGATCCGGTGGAGCTGGATCTCATGTTTCGATTCGGGGCGGACTTTGCCGACATTTTCGAGGTGCGCGGGACCTCCCGACCCCGCAAGGGGCGGCGACTCGAGAGCCACGTGACGCCGAACTGTGCGACGTTGGGCTATGAGGGGCTGGATCGCGTGGTCCGACGCACCCATGTGCGGTGGGAACCGGCGCCCGATCGGCTGAGCGAGACGGAAGCGGTGTTCGCCTGCCGGCTTGCACCCAGGCAGGAAATGACCATCGCCCTGACGGTCACGTGCGAGCGCGAGGGCGGTCGCGCGGAACCCATGTCCTACGAGGAGGCGTGCGTGTGCGTCGGCCAGACGATGGACGACCGTGCGGCGGAGGAGTGCGAGATCGCGACGTCTAATCGACCGTTCAACAGTTGGCTGCACCGGTCACGAACCGATTTATTCATGATGATCACCGAGACTCCTCACGGACTCTACCCCTACGCCGGCGTTCCGTGGTTCAGCACGCCGTTCGGCCGCGACGGCATCATCACCGCACTCCAGTACCTATGGGTGAATCCCCTCGTGGCGAAGGGCGTGTTGCGATATCTGGCCTTCCATCAAGCCACGGAGTCCAGCGCCGCTCGCGATGCTGAGCCGGGGAAGATTCTGCACGAGAGCCGGCTGGGGGAAATGGCGACATTGGGCGAGATTCCATTCGGCCGCTACTATGGAAGCGTGGATTCGACCCCGCTGTTCGTCATGCTGGCCGGGGCCTACTACGAACGGACCGGTGATCTGGACTGCATCCGCGAGATTTGGCCGAACATTGAGGCGGCGCTGAAGTGGATTGAGCAGTATGGCGATGCGGACCACGATGGGTTCGTGGAGTATGCGCGTCGGTCGCCGAACGGGTTGGTGCAACAGGGGTGGAAGGACTCGTACGACTCGGTCTTTCACCGAGACGGGACCATGGCGGAGGGGCCGATCGCTCTCTGCGAGGTGCAAGGGTACGTCTACGCAGCAAAACGTGCCGCGGCTGCCTGTGCCGCAGCGCTGGGCCTGGGCGAGAGGCGGGAGCGTCTACTGGGTGAGGCGGCCCGCCTCAAGGAGCGGTTTGATGCCGCCTTCTGGTCGGAGGAGTTATCCAACTATGCATTGGCGTTGGACGGGACGAAGCGGCCCTGTTTGGTGCAGGCGTCGAATGCGGGCCATTGCTTGTTCAGCGGGATCGCGACCGCCGAACGGGCACATCGCGTCGCGAAGACGTTATTGGGCTCAGACATGTTCTCAGGTTGGGGGGTCCGTACGGTTGGGGAGCGAGAAGCCCGGTACAGTCCGATGTCGTATCACGACGGGTCGGTATGGCCGCACGATAACGCCATCATTGCGATGGGGTTCGCCCGTTACGGTATGGCGGAGCAGGCAAGGACCGTCATGCAGGCGTTGTTCGAGGCTTCGTCGCATATGGGGATCTTCCGACTTCCGGAGCTGTTCTGTGGATTTTCGCGTCGAGAGGAAGAAGGCCCCAGCCTCTATCCGGTGGCCTGTTCGCCGCAGGCCTGGAGTTCGGGGGCTGCCTTCATGCTGCTCGGCGCGTCCCTTGGCCTCACGATCGATGCGCCTGCCGGAAAAGTGATGTTTCGGCGCCCCGTGTTGCCCGAGTCCATCGATGAGGTGACGATCCGCAACCTGCGGGTCGGATCTGGTTCCGTCGATGTGCTCGTGCGGCGAGAGCGAGGAGGAGTGCAGGTGCAGGCCACACGAACGGGAAAATCGATCGAGGTCATGATCGAAAAGTGAGGCCTATCTGGCCTCAAACCGGGAAGAGTGTGGCGTTTTTCAGGATCGAGAAAAAGTGCTGGCTGCTTGCCTAAGTCATGGATTCTTAAGCCATTGACGTGTATGCTTTATCCTACAGGCCTATTGGGCCAGTCGGTTGCGCATCTTGCCACCATCGTCCGTCCCCGCGATTCGTCCTCTCCGCTCAAGTCGACCAAGTGGGCAGCTTTGTTGAGGTTGGCGTCGCCAACTGCTGACTAGCTCTGTTTCGTCCACCCTGCGCCGCAAATGGATGGACGGGAAATGTGCTGAACTTCGTCTGTCCAGAAAATCCTACAACGACATCGCCGCACCATACAGTTGATCTTCCGCTCTTGGCGCAGGCCTTTTTGTCCATTGAAGAGGTCGTCCTGTCGTCATAGGCTGCATTCAAGCCTGTGAATGCTGTGCATAGCGATACAAGCCATAGAAATGTAAAGGAAAGAGCAGGGCGAGGAAAACGGGTTCTCCTCGTATCAATGGTTTGGGCATTCGTGCTTCTGTGGGATGGAATGGCTCCTGCAAGAGAAGCCAGTATGTGGCTGGTTCAACAGCACGCTCCTCTGCAAACGGTTCGGGCTCAGCTCTTTGCCATCGAGGGGCACGGCCAAATGTTTGTGTATGTGCTGAGAGATTCGATGGGACGATTTCACCGGATTCGCGTAGATGCGCAAACCAAGCGAGATCGTCCTCTCGTGCCGGGCGAGTGGGTCGAAGTGCAGATCGCAAGCGATGGTCGCGCAGTTTCGATTCAGCCGGCCAAGTAGGTCCAGGTCGCTTCAAAGTTTGCCTTTACCGATGATGGGTCGAGAACAGGAGGATGCATGAGAATCGCGCAGATCGCACCATTGTGGGAGAGTGTCCCCCCCCAGCGTTATGGCGGGACGGAACGGATTGTGTCGTACATCACCGAAGAACTCGTCCGACAGGGACATGACGTCACATTATTCGCCAGCGGCGATTCCGTGACGTCCGCCCGGTTGGAGGCGATATGCCCCCAGGCACTGCGACTCAACACCGGCATCTTCAATCGCGATGCCCCCCAGGTCCTGTTGCAGGAGCGGGCGTTCGGCGCGATGGCCGAGGAGTTCGATCTGATTCATTCACACTTGGATTTTCTGGGTTTCCCGCTGGCGCGTCGGATTCGTACACCGGTCGTGACTACGCTGCACGGCCGGCTGGACCTGCCGGAATTGGTTCCCGTGTTTCGCGAGTTCGGGGAAATTCCGTTGGTGTCGATTTCGGACGCGCAGCGGCGCCCCCTGCCGTGGGCGAACTGGGCCGGCACGGTCCATCATGGGCTCCCCGACCTCTATCGCCCGAAGTTCGAGCCCGGCCAATATCTCGCGTTCCTTGGTCGGATCTCGCCGGAGAAGCGGCCGGATCACGCCATTGAGCTGGCGAAGCGCGTGGGTCTCCCGCTGAAAATCGCCGCCAAGGTCGATCCCGCCGACGAGGCCTACTTCCGCGCCGAGATCGAGCCGATCATGCGTCATCCGCTGATCGAGTTCGTTGGAGAAATCACCGATGAAGAGAAGGATGACTTCGTCGGGAACGCCATGGCCTTGGTGTGTCCCTATGACTGGCCGGAACCGTTCGGCATCGTGTTCATCGAAGCCCTTGCCTGCGGCACACCCGTGTTGGCGTATCGGCGCGGGTCGATCCCAGAGATTATCGAGCCGGGCGTGACCGGGTTCATCAGCGAAACGTTCGAGGAGATGGTGGCGTCGGTGGCCGGGCTGGATACGATCGACCGCCGCCGTTGCCGGGCCGCGTTCGACCGCCGTTTCACGGCTGAGCGAATGGTGCGCGACTATGTGAAGATCTACGAGGAACTCGTGCGCGAGAATCGGGTGGTCTCCGCGGCACGCACGCGCATCGCACTGCCGGATTCCTTCTCAGTCTTGGAGCCATAACGATGTCGATGATGAGTAAGGGACAGGCAATGACGACCAACGTGTCCGGGACCGGACTGCGCGGCCGTCTCGTGGGGATGCTGCCGCCGGGATGGGACTTGATCCGGAGTCGAGACTTCGGGCTCCTCTTCTGGGGGCAACTCACTTCGCAGATCGGGGACAGCCTCAGCAAAGTGGCCTTGCTCTGGTTCGTCTACCAATTGACCGGATCGGCGCTGAAAATGGCGATGATCGGGTTGCTGCAAACGGTTCCGCCCTTGGTTCTGGGGCCGCTCGTCGGGGTGTATCTGGATCGCATGCCGAAGAAATGGACGATGATCGGCGTCGATCTCCTGCGCACGTTGTTCGTCGCGCTCATCCCCACGTTATATGCCTTCGATGCCCTGTCTTTGGAAGGACTCTATTGCCTGGTATTCCTCAATGCCATCGTCTCGATGGTATTTGGTCCGGCGCTGGCGTCCTCCGTGCCGTTGATCGTGAACCGGGCCCAACTCACTTCGGCTAACGCGTGGCTCCAAGGTACGGCAAACGCCGGTGTGCTGATCGGCCCCATCATCAGCGGGATCGGCATTGCCACGATCGGCGCGCAGAACGTCTTGTTCGTCGATGCGGCGACGTTTCTGGTGTCGGCGCTCTTTCTCCTGCCTATCCGGATGCGCGAGACCGACTGGTCGACGCGGTTGGAGACGAGCCGCGGGTCTTTCCTCCATGAACTGAGTGTCGGATTCCGGTTTGTGTTCATGCGGGACCGGACGATCTTCGCGCTCATGCTGACGGCCACTCTGTACAGCCTGGGCGTCAGCGCGTTTGTCTTCATGCTGCCGGTGTTTGCCGAACGCAGTCTGGCAGCCGGTCCGTTGGAACTCGGTTGGCTGTGGTCCGGGTTGGGAATGGGCATGCTCCTGACGTCGGCCTGGCTGGCCTCGAAAGGACAGCACGACCTCTTCAGCCGCTTCCGGATGGTGACAGGTGCCATGGCGATCGGGGGGGTGTCCGTCTGCGTCCTCAGCACACTGCAAACTCCCCTGCTTGCCATCGCGTTGATCATTGTGATTGGGGCCTGTACGGCTGTGTTCATGCCGATCGTATGGGGTGTGCTGCAGGAAGTGACGCCGGAACCGCTGTTGGGTCGTGTGTTCACCACGTTCAGCACCGGCGGTATGGCCTCGTCTATGGCTGGAATGGCCGGGTTCGGGTGGGCCGCCGATGCGATGGGGCCCAGCGTCAGTTTAATCGGCATTGGTCTGGTGCTGTTCGGGACCGCCTTCTTCGCGGCCCGATGTAGTCAAGCCTCCTCTCCGCGCACCAGCCAAGCATTCTGATCACGGGCACGCTCACGGATTCCTCCGACGGGCTCCCTCATCGTCATGAGGGGGCCCCGTCCGCTTTGGAGCCGTCTAGGCCTTGCCTGAGGCGGTTCGCCTCGGCCGGGGCGATGCGTGGCGGCGTACCCAATGCCTGGGGTTGCATATGCAGTGACCCCGCTGGTCGGCTGAAGCAGGGGAGGTGCCGTCCTGCTTGATCCTTCACTCGCCCTTCCGGTTGGCTCGAGAGAACCCCGCTCAAACCGGTCCGGAAGGACGATCCTGCCTCAATCTGTGCCCGCCTGTGCCTGCGGGCGCCAAGGAGCAGTCCTGTCTGAGCTGGACGCTGGGCGGTAGTTCTAGGAGCCGGGCGGCCGGTTCATCGACCGGCCGCCCGCTGGGAGCTGTTCGGGAGCTTGCGTGCTACTTCAGAACGAAATGAGCCCGGCGATTCGACTGCCAGCACGCGTCGGTGTGGTCCTTGCAGAACGGACGCTCTTTGCCGTAGCTCACGATCTGCAATCGCGAGGCGGGGATGCCGAGGTTCTCGAGATAACGTTTCACCGACTTGGCGCGCTGCTCGCCCAAGATCAGGTTATAGGCCGAGGTCCCGCGCTCGTCACAGTGCCCCTCGATAAGGACCTTGTCCTCACTGGAGTTGCGAAGCAGCTTTGCATTTTCCTCCAAGGTGGTGCGGGCATCGGCACGCAGCACCGACTGATCGAAGTCGAAATACACGTCTTCCAACGAGCCCGACGGCTCCACCGCCGGTGGCGGTTCCACAGGTTTGGCTTCCGGTGCTTGCGCAATCTGGGGGAGGGGAGCCGGTTCTGGAGCGGGTGGATGTGGCTCGATTGCTACCGCGGGTGGCGCTGGTGGTTCCTCCATGACCGGAGGCGCCGGGGGCGCTGGAGGTTCTTCCATAACGGGTGGGGCCGGTGGTGGCTCGACGGCCACGACTGGTGGTTCTCCCGCGACGGATGCTGGTTCTTCTGTGACCGGTGGCGGCGGAGGCTCCGGGGCGACTTCCACCGGGGGGGGCGGTGCCGGTTCGGCGGCGACCTCGGCCGGTGGCGGTGCCGGCGGTACTTCTGCCTGTGGGCCGGGGATCGTCGTCTGATCGCCGACGCCCGTTGAAATCTTCTTGCCCGAGCACCCGCCGAGCAATCCGAGGACCAGGAATCCCAGCAGGATTCGCTTGGTCGACAAAGCGAGCAATGAACGCATACGCGTATCTCCCTGTTGGTGAGAGTGAATGGCGGTGACAGCGTAGATCGACGATGTGCTGACTCAACGACTGTTGTGTATACCAGCGGTGAGAGGCGTGTCGACGTCGCATCCGGGCGAAAACGACCGGACGCTGTGGCCTTCTTATACTATGACTCGAGCCGGATGCCAAGTCGGTAAATGCGGTCGGTTAGGAGGCTGAAGGGGGAGACGGTTGCCTGGTTGTCACTCGCTTCCTGGCAGCTCGTTCGGGTGATGAGGTTTTGAGCAATTCCAGCATCGCGGCATTCCAGCCCACCGGTCCGACCCCGACGGCCTTGATCAGATTGGCCACCTGGATCCCCGGGTCGAAGGAGCCGTCGGCATGTTGGATGGCGACGGGAACATCAACTACCTCCAGCATCGGAAGATCGTTGGCGCTGTCGCCCAGACCGATCGAGCGGACGGCCCGGGGGGGGTGGTGCCAGTGACGACGGTAGCGCTCCAACAGGTGAAGGCAGGCACGGCCTTTGTCGCTCTCCCCGAGGAGGTGATGAAACCGAGCTCCTCTGGTCACGGAGAGGCGACGCTCGGCCGCCTCGCGCTGGATGGCGGGGAGGAGGGAGGCCGGACCATCGATCAGGAATGGTTCGTCGTACTCTCGCTCCATGGCCAGTTCCGCATCGGGCATGGACAGCCCGGTCCGGGTGGCCACCTCCTCGACCGTCATGTCGCGAAACCCGCGGAGCTGAATTCCAACGGCGCGCTCGATCTCGCGAAGCGCCCGACGCAGCGTCTCGTAGGGTGCCCCCAACTCGATCACCTCGAAGTCATCGCGGATCCTGGCGTCCAGGGGGGTCTCGGCAAAATAGCCTCGGGGAATGAAGATCGCCCCCCCGTTCTCCGTGATGAAGGGGTGCCGGTGTTTCAGATCGACCCGCAAGGATTCGATTTCCGCCCGTGTCTTGCTCGATACCAGGATTAGCGGGATTTCCCGCAAGGAAAGCAGCTCCAGCGCCTCGCGGGCAGCCTCCCACGAGTAGGTAATGGGATCCAGCAGCGAACCATCAAGATCGGTAAAGACCAAGAGCTGCGGGGAAACGGTGGCCGTCGGGCTCATGGCTCAAAACCATACTGAAACCGGCTGGTAAGCGCAAGATGGGGGAAGACGCATCCAAGGAGCCCCGACTCCTGCCCGCATCGTTTTGCAAGACAAATGTACCTGCGGCTGATCAGGTCAAGCACGGAGGGAGGCGCTGGAGGCGAGGCGTCATGCTCTCGGCCGTGAAAGAAGGCGCCGATGAACACGCGGCTCCACACAGTGGAGGATGGTGGGCCGTGTAGGGGTCGAACCTACGGCCCGCTGATTAAGAGTCAGCTGCTCTACCAACTGAGCTAACGGCCCCACCAGAGTATGCAGAATATGTTAGAACGTCGAATGGGAGACGCACGTCGCAGGGCACGGCACAAGTACTCTTCTCTACCCGCCTCACCTGCCATCTGTCTCGCGGTTTGGCGCGCCTGACAGGATTTGAACCTGTGGCCCCTGGCTCCGGAGGCCAGTGCTCTATCCACTGAGCTACAGGCGCCCAGAATCGAGCCTGGCACCATAACACACCTTTTCTGAGCCTGTCTAGGCACCGTGGTCAGAGACCGACCGCGCCGGACCCTCTGTCCATCCGTTCATCCACGAAGCCGTAGGGCAAAAGCACTTCCTCCCCCGTGATTCCTGTGAACCGTCGAAATGCTTGGAGCGCCGCGGCTTCCCCTTGCGCGAGGCGCTCCTCGTCTTGGCGAAGGATCTCCGGTTCGCGAACAATCGGCACGGAAGTTTGAATCTGGCAGGCCCCATGCACCAGACCGTCGCTCTCCTCCGGGACGCCCATCAAACGGCAGGTGAGTGGACGCCAATCGTAGATCCCGCATGTGCCATCCGCCTGCAGGGCCGGGCAGGACCGATCCTGGAAGTCGGTCACGAGACGGTCGATCTCGGCGTCGGCCCAGTCATCCAAGAACGGCGCGGCCGCCAATCTGGGATAGACCCTCTCGATGTCGGCCACCATCGCGGCCGCACGAGAGCGGATGTCGCGACTGCGGGACCGGGGGACGGCGCTGAGCCCCGCATGGAGACGAGCCACGTCGAGGACGGTGATCGCGAACGGACCGATACAGCACTGATGGCAGCCGGATCGACAGGGGAGGCTGTCGAGGGCGGCCGCCTTCGCTCTGGCAAACCAGCCGTCGGCGTGGTCTGCCAGGCGCCGTTCGAGATTCCGAAGGATCGACCTCTCGCTACTCGAGGTGGTCGTAGAATTCGACAACCAAATCTCCGGTCGGGGAATAAAATCCTTGCCCGTCGATCTGTACGATCCCGTCGCAGTTCTCCTGATAAAACTGGAGAATCCACCCGTTGAAATCGTACCCCGCCTCGGTCACGTCGTTTTTCGCCATGCGAGTGGTGAGGACGAATCGGGCTCGTGTCACATAGTCTTTGACCAGGTGCGCCTCGATGTCGTCATAGACCGACAGTCGGTCGAGGAACGAGGCCCGTTCCTGTTCCAGGGCGTCCTTGTAGGTTCCACGATCTCGCAGGCAGTAGAGTTGGATCGGTTTACGTTCGCGCTCGTATCCAATCGACACTTGAACCCAGGCCCAATCTTCCAAGGCCTCGGGATCGATCTTGGGGATGAACGGCGTTTGATTCCGTGATCGCAGGAAGTCGAGCAGCAGTTTGAGCGGAGGCGAATTCTCGCGAAGGCAAAACACGCGCGAGAAGACGTAGTCTTCCCCGCTCTTCGGATCCACCGACGCCGGTGCCGGGACGACGGGCAGTTCTTTCCCCATGGCATTCCTTTCTTGCGGGTCGGCGATGCCGATCCGATCGAACCAGCCTATGGTACCCGTTGGGCCTGATCACCTTCAAGGCCGTCGCTCACGTCGCTCATTTGAGATCGGGACCCACGTGAAGCTGCAAAAAACTGCGTCTGGAGCGGGTTGTGTGCCATTTTTGCTGTTGACAGCCCTGGGACCGTTCGTTAGACTCCCCGCGGCTCGACACGGGAGCATCCTCTCACTTTTGACGAGTCAGGCACTCCGGTCGATCGCACAACGCACACTCATCGTTCGATTGAGATTCTCACCATCATCCACCCTGTTCTGCTAAGGAGGTTCGCATGGCCAAATCCATGACCAAGTCACAAATTGCCGACCATCTGGCCGGGAAGGCCGGGATCACGAAGAAGACGGCCGTCCAAATCCTGGACGATCTGGCCGCGCTCGCCTACAAAGAGGCGAAGAACGCGTTCGTGGTGCCGGGCATCGGCAAGTTGGTATTGGCCAACCGTAAGGCGCGCATGGGTCGCAATCCACAGACCGGCGAGCCCATCAAGATTCCGGCCAAGCGCGTCGTGAAGTTCCGCGTGGCCAAGATGGCGAAGGACGCGATCCTCGGCAAGCGGTAGCCCACGATCCGTCGGAGAGTTTCGGAGGGCCGGCTTCCCTGCGCGGGGGGCCGGCCCTCCGCCTTTGTATCAGGAGGCTTGGAACCGGTTCCGCAGGGAGGAACGAGCCGGAGTCAGGATTCAGTATAGGGAGGGACCCAGACCGGATCCTCCGAAGCCGTCGTGCCCGACCAGCCGCACGGCGTCCCCGTCTTGCACCATGGAATCCTCGCTGGCGATGCGTTTGTTCACCGTCACCAGAACCTTTTTTTCCCTGAGGAGTTGCAGGATCGGGCGTAATGAACGACCCTGTCGCTGAATTAGTTGCCGGATACTCAGCGGAGAGGGCACGTCGCAGGTGAAGTCCCGCTCGCCCTCGGCTGTCTGGAGTTGCCCCATCAACGTTATCGTGACCATCAAGGATACCTCCCGCCGCACTAGAAAATGTCCAGCATGCTCTCACCGGGCCTGGGCCCTGATGGGTTTGGTTGACAGGTCCCGGGCGCTCTGCTAAGGAAACCGCATGCAATCGCTGGATGTCAACCACCCGGGCATGGAGGATCTCCAGTTCGTGCTCATGGTGGCGGCCCTTTGTACGTCCGGGCTTCCCTCGTTGAACGTGCCGGAGCCGGTTCGGAACACGGTGTTCGATCGCTGTTGGGCGCTCGTGAACGAGGGGCCCCCTCCGGCCGATCCCGCTCACCGTGTCTTGGATCTGCGCGCGGGCACCGAGGTGACCCTTCAGGCCCTGGTGGAGACGATTCGCCGGACTTTTGCGGAGCATGGTATCTCGATCCTGATGTGGGACCATCCCCCGAGCGAGCCGACACTCCCCAGTTCACCCCACGCCCAACCATTGGTGGACCGCCTCCAGCGGCTGTACCCATCCGGGTCGGATGCGTCAGGCCCCACGGGACCATAACCCTGACGGGTGCCAATGCGCGTCGTTCCCACCTCCTTGCCGGACGTCCTGTTGATCGAACTCGAGGCCTTTCGCGACGCCCGCGGGGTCTTTTATGAGCTGCATCGCGCTCCCCGTTATCACGAGGCGGGTATCTCGGAGGCGTTCGTGCAGGATAACTTCTCGCGATCCGTGCGGGGAGTGTTACGGGGTCTGCATTATCAACTCGAGCGGCCTCAGGGTAAACTGGTGACGGTCCTGACGGGCCGCGTCTACGACGTCGCGGTGGACATCCGGCGAGGGTCCTCGACCTTCGGCCGTTGGGTCGCGTGCGAATTGTCCGGAGATCATCCTCAACAACTGTATATCCCACCGGGCTTCGCCCATGGGTTTTGCGTCCTGAGTGAGTCCGCAGATTTTCTGTACAAGTGCACGGACGTGTATTCGCCGGCCGGCGAACGGGGCATCCTATGGAACGATCCCGCGCTGGCTATCCCATGGCCCGTCACCGACCCGCTCTTGTCTCCGAAGGATCGCGCATTCCGCACGCTCAAGGACATGGAGTCGGAACTCCCGCGTTGACGGGCGATCGCGGGCCGCTTGCCGCCGATGTCGCCCGCGCTTGTCATTGACCGCGTCCCGAACACTGTGTTAGGAAAGCGTATCAGGTAGGATCGATTCCTAACTGTCCAGCCATGACTGTGACGCAGGAAGAGTTGCGCCGTCGGTTCCATCGGCACGGGTTGCGGATGACCCCTCAACGGGTGGCCATCTATACCGCGCTGGTCGGAACGAGTTCGCATCCGACGGCGGAGTGGCTCCTGACGGCGGTGCGCCGGTCGAGACCCCGGACATCCGCCAACACGGTCTACTATACCCTTGGGGCACTACGGGATGCCGGGCTCGTGCAGGAAGTCAATTATGGGCACGGCAGCGCCCGGTTCGACGGAAACATGGACCCGCATCATCACGTGATCTGCCGAGGGTGCCGCCGGATCTTCGACGTGCAGGATCGAACGCTCGATCGCCTGACGGTGAAGGGCGGCCTGCCCAGGCAGTTCATCGTCACCGGTCACCGGGTCGAAGTCTACGGCTATTGCGCCGAGTGTCGAGAGGCCCGCGCGGGGCGGAGGGGCGCCCGGCGCGGGCCGGCACTATTATACATACAACGCCAGAGAAGGAGGTAGCGCATGGGGAAGAATCTGAAGGGGACACAGAGTCACGAAAACCTGAAGCACGCGTTTGCCGGTGAGTCGCAAGCCAACCGGCGTTATTTGTATTTCGCGCGTCGGGCCGATATCGAAGGCTACCCGGATATCGGAGGGTTGTTCCGCGACACCTCGGAGGCGGAAACGGGGCACGCGTTCGGTCATTTGGATTTTTTGAAAGAGGTCGGGGATCCGGCCACCGGAACGCCGATCGGAAACACGGAAGCCAATTTGAAGTCGGCCATTGAGGGGGAAACGTACGAGTATACGCAGATGTATCCCGGTATGGCCAAAACCGCGCGGGATGAGGGGTTCGCCGAACTAGCCGAATGGTTCGAGACCCTGGCGAAAGCCGAGCGTTCCCACGCCAATCGGTTCACCAAAGGGCTGGACAGCCTGAAACAGGGCTGACCACGAATTTTCCGAACCCTCAGCCCTCAGCTGTCAGCCATCGGCGTGGAGCGCCCTCGCTTCGGAGCCGATGGCCGGCGTCCGTTCCCTCTGCATGTCGATGAAGGGCCTTAGTCTCATCCAGCCGGTCGCGCCGGCGGCGCTCGAGCAGGAAGCCCTGCGGATCTACGAGATCTGCGACGGGTGCCGCCGGTGCTTTAATCTCTGCCCTTCCTTCACCACGCTCTTGGACCGGATCGACCGCTGTGAGAGCGATGTGGCCAAATTGACTCCTGCGGATCATCGACAGGTGGTCGATGAATGCTATTACTGTAAACTGTGCTTTAACCATTGCCCTTATACGCCGCCGCACCAGTACGCCATCGATTTTCCACGTCTGATGGTCGTGTGGAAGCAGCACTTGGTTCGACAGCGCGGGGTACCCTGGCGCGACCGGCTGTTGATTCGAACCGACTTCCTGGGACGTCTGAATTCGCGCTTCGCCCCCCTGGTCAACTGGCTGCTTGGCCGCACTTGGGCGCGCCGGTTGCTGCAGACAACCCTTGGGGTCCATGCCGACCGCCGGGTCCTCCGGTATCAAACGGAAACCTTCGACCGGTGGTGGTCGAAACGAGCCGGCGGATCGGGAGTCGGTGGAACGAAAAAGGTGGCGTTGTTCGCGGGATGCCTGGTCAACTATCAGGCCACGGATGTCGGCAAGGCGACCGTCCAGGTCCTTGCAAAGAACGGAGTTGAGGTCGTCGTCCCGAACCAGCAATGCTGCGGAATGCCGTCGTTCGATTTGGGCGATACCCAGGCCATTCAGAAGGCGGCGGAGGCCAACACGCGCGCGCTCCTTCCCTGGATCGAGCGAGGCTACGATGTGGTGGTTCCCGTTCCGAGCTGCAGTTTGATGTTCAAACGGGAATATCCGGAGCTCTTTCCGACGGAGGTCACCGGCACATTGGCCGCTCGTACCTTCGATGTCTGCGAGTACCTCATGAAGCTGAAGCGAGAGGGGGCGCTGTCCATGGATTTCCGTCAGAGCCCGGGGCGCGTGGCCTACCAAGTACCCTGTCACCTTCGGGATCAGAATATCGGGTTCAAGTCCAAGGAGTTGATGGAGTGCGCAGGCGCGCAAGTCGAGCTGATCGAGAAATGCTCGGGTCACGACGGATCCTGGTCCGCCAAAGCGGAGTTTTTCCCTTTATCAATGACGATGGCCCGAAAGGCGGTGCAGGCGATCGAACAAGCTCCAGCCGACGTGGTGGCCTCCGATTGCCCGCTCTCCGGCCTTCAATTGGACCAAGCGGGCGCGCACGACCATGTGGGGCGACCGACCAAGCATCCGATTCAAATTGTCCGTGATGCCTACGGCCTTCCGACGTTATGAAGCCGCTGACACTTGAAGACTTGATCGGCTACGCGGAGTACGAACGCGAGCGGGAAGACTATCGGCGTCGGATTATTGCGCTGAAGGAGTTCAGACGTATCTCCGTCGGCCCGAAGGTCACCCTGGTCTTCGAGAACCGGGAAACGGTGCAATTTCAAATTCAAGAGATGATCCGGACGGAGCGGATCGTCGACCCCGCGAAGGTGCAGGAAGAGTTGGACGTCTATAACGCCCTCTTGCCTTCCACCGGCGAGCTGAGCGCCACACTGTTCATCGAAATCACCGAGTCGGCGGACATCAAACGCGACCTGGACGCCTTTCAGGGCATTGATCAGGGGCGCACCGTGTCCCTGGCGGCGGGCCCTTATACGGCCTATGGGGACTTCGAAGGGGGGCACAGCATGGCGGGGAAGATCAGCGCGGTGCATTTCCTCCGATTCCGTCCCTCCGCAGAATTCGTGACGGCCCTGCGTCAGCCGGCGATACCGGCAAGTCTCCGCGTGGAGCATTCTGCGTATCGGGCCGAGAGCCAGGTCCCCGACGCGCTCCGGCGGCAATGGCTGACGGACCTGGATGCGTCATAGGCCGAACGGTGCGAGATCTGGGGCCTCTGCCCGGTCGGAAAAACCTGCTCCGGCGTTGACAGCGACTAGAGGGGGCATTATAGTCTGAAGGGAGGGGCTTCAGCCCCGCTCACTGTAAAGGAGGCATGCGCATGGTCACCATTACCGATAAAGCCGAAACCAAAATTCGTGAGCTGATGAAGGAAGAACAGGATATCGAAGGCCTTCGTATTTACGTGCGCGGCGGCGGCTGCCACGGCTACCAATACGGGATGGCGTTCGAGTCGAAGATTGGCGAGGACGATACCATCATTGAAAAGGGCGGGATCAAGGTGATCATGGATCCGCAGAGCGCCCCCCTCTTGAGCGGGGCGGAGGTGGATTATGTGGACAGCCTTCAAGGGTCCGGCTTTTCCATCAAGAATCCTCAAGCCAAGACCACCTGTGGGTGCGGCAGTTCCTTCAGCGCGTAATTCCGTTCGAGAGCGCGTGTCAGGGGGCTAGCGCCGGTTCGACGCATGGTCGATCCGGCCCTGGCCCTTTCTTTTGTTCGGGAAGGTTCCGGTGTCGCTCGTTTACCTCACCAAAGGCATCGAGTTCGCTGCCGCCCACCGCTATTACCGCGAGGAGTGGGACGAGGTCAGGAACCGAGCCGTGTTCGGTGCCTGCTACAACCCTCCGGGGCACGGACACAACTACTTTCTCGAAGTCACCGTGGCGGGTGGCATTGATCCCCAGAACGGCATGGTCGTCAATCTCTACGACCTGAAAGTGATCCTGAAACAAGTCCTCGAGGAATTCGATCACAAGCATCTCAATCTGGATACGGCCTATTTCAAGGATACCGTTCCCACGATGGAAAACCTGGCGCGCGTGCTCTGGCGGCTGCTTGAGCGCCACCGATCGATCGGGCAGCTCCACAAGCTCTCCCTAGCCGAGGATGAAGACCTCCGGGGCACTCTCTGTGCCGCACACGGCCTGGATCGGGCCTCCATTTCGCGACGGTATGGGGCGCGGTGCGAATCGCCCGGACTGTTCTCGCGTGCCAGGCGTGACGGCCGGAGTGCCGATTATGAGTTGTGGATCACCGTGGAAGGGCCGATTGATTCGACCAGTGGGATGGTGACCGACCTGAGACAGTTAGACCGGCTCATCACCGAGCGCGTGCTCCCCAATTTGCCGAATGCCTACCTTGGTCTCCGGCGTCCGGAGCGCGCCGGCACGGGGGAAGAACTGGCTCGGGCGATTTGGTACCTCATCGTTCCTCATCTCGCGGGTGTGCGGCTCGAGGAGGTGAAGCTCATTGAATCCCGCGATCTCTCCTACGAGTATGCGGGGTAGCCCAGCGTCCATGCGGAGCACCTTCGTTCATGCCGATCAAAATCCCATCAACGCCAAGCGATAAGCGGAAGCATCCGCGTGTGCAGGTGCAGTTTCAGAGCCATTTCTCATCGAGCGGCCGCATGATCGCCGGAGACGGGGATCTCAAGGATTTGTCGCTCGGGGGATGTCGGATCCGCAGTCCGATCACGGTCTCGGCGGGCACCAAGCTCGAACTGTGCATCTATACCGACAACGATCCGAGCCCAATGATCATCGATGAGGCCATCGTCCGATGGGTCCTGGGCGAAGAATTCGGGCTCGAATTTTCTCTCATGCGAAAAGATGCCCAACGTCGCCTGACCGAACTCTGTCGAATTCTGGCCCCCTTGAACTGACACCTCCCGTTCGTTTCGCCCCAAGGTCCCAAGGGCGTCCGATCCGCCCGGCCGATCATTTCTGCCGGCCCATGCTGCCAGGACCGCGTGACGGCGGCCGTGTTGCCCGTGGGCAAGAATGCCCATCGACAGAGAAAATCTTTCCTGGTTCCCCGGTCGTCGTGATTCCCCTCTCGCGTCCATCAGACTGAATACTCGGGCAATTTCAGGATATCGTCGTTGGCATGGAAGTTGAGATGTGGTGACTGGCTCGCTCGACCACCCCGTGTCTTAACCCGAGGTCTCGATGTCCATTGCCGATGCCGTGCCCGCTTTCTGGGAGATGCTGACGCAAGACGTGGCCCTGTGGGGAAGGGTGCACAGCCCGCTCCTGAGCTGGCTTGGCGCATTCGGGATCATCCTGTTCTGCGTGTGGCACCTGCGCTGTCTCTGCCGAAGCGTGGCCAGCGCCCGCAGGACCTACGCACGTGTGTGGCCCCTGCTGAGCCGACTCGCCGATGAGCGTCGCCAGGTGGATCAGGAATGGCTGACCGTGCGGGCGTTTGCCGATACAACGCAGGATTTGTCGCGCCGTGCGAACCCGCGTCCGACTCGGATCGACCTGGACGACGTCCACGCGCTCGATGCGGCGATACGACAGGAGCCTCTTTTTGAGCGGGCCTGGATGCAGTTTCGAAAGACCTATGTGCTGGAACACACCTCCTGGTTTGTCGAGCCGCGGGTCTTCAGTACGAAACCCGCGGCAGACTATTTTCCGGCGGACGGCCTCTTGGCCGGACGCCTGAATATCACCTTTTACCATCAGTTGCCGTCGATGATGACCGGCCTCGGGCTCCTGTTCACGTTTCTGGCGATCCTGATCGGGTTGAGCCGCCTGCATGCCGAGGGGGGACAGATCGTGGGGATTCAAGGGCTGATCAATGGGGTGGCCGGCAAGTTCGTCACTTCCGTGGTCGGGTTAGTGTGCGCCAACATCTTCGTGATGCTCGAGAAGTCGTGGACGTTTGGTTTGACGAGGTTCCATCATAGGTTTCTCACGGTTCTGGACGAGCTCTTCCCGCGTCTGACAATGGAGCAATTACTGGAAAACCGGACGGCGGCTGGGTCGGCTTCGGGCGGCGGGGTGACCCTGCCTCACGCGGAATTGGCCGAGCGTCTTGGAATGACCGTCTGCGATTCGTTGGCCCCGTCGGTATCGGCGCTGGCAACGGCCCTGCAGGGGTTTGTGCAGCGGGTTCACCCCGATCAATCCATCGGGCAGGCGCGCACCGTGGCCGAGGTCGCCCTGGGGTCCGCGATGGGTTGGCGGCACCCGTCCAGGACCTCCAACGCGCTATTGCGGAGCTCACCCGCTCGGTCGGGGATTTCCGGTGTTCCCAGGAGCGAACGCAGCAACAACTGGAGGAGCTGGCGGGTCGCCTCACGATCGATCTCAGCCATGTTACCGATGCGCTCGCTCAGGACGTATCGCACGGGATGGGTGCCGGCTTGAGATGGCTTGCCGGGCTTCGACCGCGGGCGACCGCCAAGGGACCGGTCTGAACGTCCTCTCGTGATTGGGATCGCAGGGAAACCGATGCGTGCGTCTACGTCGACCGGCGAAAATTCGAGCGTGACGCACGGAGTGGCCGATCTGATGACCTCGCTCGCCGTTATCTTCATCCTGTTGTTTGCCGCGCATGCGACTAAGGTGTCGGACACGGCACCCGGGGCCTGGCCGGGGATGATGGTGCGTCAGGCGACGACGGACATTCAGGCGAGTCTCCGGGATCACCTCCGACGGTTCAATCTCTCCCTGGAGGCCGACCCCTCCGACGCGAGCGTGCTGCGCATCGTAGTTCCTGAAGCCCTCCTCAATTTTGAGTTCGATAAGGGGACGCTCTCGGGCGCCGCGGAGCAGTTCTTGACCGATGCCATGCCGACCTATGCCACGGTGTTGTGCGCGGGATTTCGTGATCGAATCGATTCTCTCGTCATCGAAGGGCATACGGACGACCGCAGGAGCGACATTCACAACCTCAGGCTGAGCCAGGAGCGATCTCTGAACGTCATGGTCAAGAAGCCTGGAGGTCATCCGGGAGACCGTGCCGTGGGCGTACGGGTGCTTCCATGAAATGGCCTCCGCCAGTGGGCGTGGACGACAAGATCTTGTATATGACGCACTCCAGCTACCGGATCGGAGCAAGAGTCGTCGGGTGATCTTTAAGCTTCGGCTTCGACAGGGGGAGTGGGCGGTACCTTCCTAGCCCCTGGTTTCCCGGGGCCCCCTGTCAGCGATGCGCACCATCGTCTTGGCGTCCGATTCTGGGGGAAACCAGACCCACATTCCCAAACACCCAGTCTCACCGCCGGCGGTGACGTGCCGAGCATCCAGAGGGCAGCGGGCACGACCTCGAGACGGCTGCGGCATGTGTACCATCAACGGCTCAGTTGACGACTCGCCTCGCCGGCGGGGCGAGCCGCGGGCGCCCGGCACGACCGGTTGATCGGGGGGCTATCTGAGGAGATGATCCGAAATAAGGGCGGCCAGTTCAGCCGACTCGACTTTGCCTTCGCGCGTCAGCACCAGCTTGCCGTTCGAAAAAAAATGGGTGGTGGGATACGTTTCAAATGAGTGCATCTTCTTGATCTCGCGGCAGCGCCCCGGGACGTGCATCTTCGCTTTGCCGATCTTGACCTGTGGAAATTTCGCGGCAGCGTCCTCCAGGATCGGATCGTACTGGGCGCAAGGCTCGCAGGTGGACAACCCATAGGCGACGAGCGCGGCTGGGGCGTCGGTAAACTGCTTGTAGTTCTCGTCGCTGACGTCTTCGACCTGGCCGGACATATGTTCTCTGGTCTGCGTTATGAGGACTGAGGACCGGAGATTCTCGCCCCAGTCCTCAGCACTCGGTCTTCAGCCCGTTAGGCAAGCTTCTCCAGCGCCGCGAGAATCTCCTTGTCCTCGCGAGCCACCTTAATTTCTTGAACCTTCACATACGCGACCTTGCCGTTCTTGTCGACGATGACGGTCGCGCGCTGGGAGCAGTTCAACGGCTCAAAATACAACCCGTAGTCCTTGGACACGGTGCGATGCATGTCCGCCAGGAGACGATGCTTCAGCCCCAAGGCATCCGCCCAGGCCTTGTGCGAAAAGAAGCTGTCGCAGCTCACCCCGAAGACTTCTGCGTTCGCGCCCTGGAACTTTGGGAAGTCGTCCGTCAGGCACTTGTTCTCGCCCTGACAGACCGGGCTCCAGTCCAGCGGGTAAAAGCAGAGGACGACGTTCTTTTTCCCGCGGTACTCGCTCAATTTCACGTCCTTCTGATCCTGATCCTTGAGCGTAAAGTCAGGAGCTGTATCGCCGACCTTGACTGTTGGTTTCGCATCACCCATCGAATCCTCCTTCTGGTTGGGGACCTGCTGCGCGGTAAGACTAAGTTTGGTACCACGCAGAGAAAATCGAAGTCAACGGGGCAAAAGGCCTACCGGTCGGGTCCCCAGGCGGTCATTCAGCGCAGGGGCGGGCATTGTCGGGGAAGAGATCCGTCCGAACCCGAGGGTCTCTCGACAAGCGCGGGACGCTTCACCAGCACACGCGGCGGATGGGAAGAACGCCGGTCGTGTGGGGGATCGTGCGGTGGGACACGACATGGACGTCGAGATCCTCCCCGCCGGCGCTGAGGGTGGATCCGACCGGTGGATTCTGCCCTCTGCGCAGCAGCTCACCGGCGAGCGCGAGCAGTGTCTCGACGGTGGGCCGGCTGGCTAGGCCGCGAGGACGTGCCGTTTCCAATTCGTCCAAACCAAACTTGCCGAGCCCGGCAGTTCGGAACCACTCCGAGGTCGGATCTTCCGCATCCATGTGAACGACGGAGACATGGTCTTCCATCGAGAAGGCAGTGAGCGGGTGATGCCGCCAGTCCGACGGGTTGAGAAACGCCTCGCCGGCCACATCGTAGGCCGTGCCTTCCGACAACAGGGTCAGGCCGCGCGCGAGCCGACCGAGGAACAATTGGACGTCGCAACACTGTGACGGGGGCGCCGAGCGATGCAGGACCACGGCCGCCTGCTCGTGGCCCCACTGGAGCCGCTCCTTCCAGCGGCCGGCTTCTTCAGCCGGCAACGGACACACGAGCGTGGTCCGCCACAGCGCATGGGTCGCGGTGAATCGCCGCGCGAGCGGTCCCGCGCCGCTTTCCGGCTCGATCCTGAGCGGCCCGCCGTACTCGAGATCGAACCAGACTTTGAGATCGGTGGTGGTCGGAACGGCAAACGCCCATCCCACGACGAACGCCGGCCGCCCGGACTTCGGAGCTTTCCGTTTGATCTTCACGGCAGTCGACCGTGTCCTTCAGGCACGGGAGATCAGGAGGGAGGATTAGCTCTTTCGGTCTTTCTTCGCCTTGCGGCGGTCGTCCGGGTTGAGCATTCGTTTTCGAAGCCGCAGGCTCGTCGGCGTGATCTCGACGAGTTCGTCCGGACCGATGTATTCGAGCGCGAACTCCAAGGTCATCTCGCGAGGGGGCGTCAAGACGAGCGCTTCATCCGATCCGGAAGCCCGCATGTTAGTCAGGTGTTTCGTCTTGCAGACGTTGACGTCCAGATCCTCGTCGCGGCTGTTTTCGCCCACGACCATGCCGCGGTACACGTCGATGCCCGGGCCGATGAACAGCGTCCCGCGCTCCTGCGTCATGAACAAGGCGTAGGCGGTGCTGACGCCGTCCTCAAAGGCCACCAGAGAGCCGTGCGGGGCGACTTCAAGGTCCTGCGCGGCAACCGGCGCGTATTCCCGGAACACATGGTGGAGAATGACCGTCCCGCGCGTTTTTGCCAGGAGGTAGGTCTTGAGGCCGATGATCCCGCGGGTGGGGATCGAGTATTCCAAGTGGGTTTCGGACCCGCCCCCTTCAAAATGGACCAATTTCATGTGGCGCAGTTCCGCCCGCCGCCGGCCGACCTCCTCGATGACGGCTCCCTGATACTCGGATGGCACTTGTATCGACAGGTCCTCGTAGGGTTCGGTGAGGACCTCGCCGTCCTTGCGGAAAATCACTTCCGGCTGGGAGACCTGCAACTCGTAGCCCTCCCGCCGCATCTGTTCGATGAGCACGGCCAGGTGCAGCTCGCCGCGCCCGGCTACCAAGAAACGGTCGGCGCTGTCGGTGTCCTGCACGCGAAGCGAGACGTTGGTCTCCAACTCCTTGTACAAGCGCTCGCGGAGATGGCGAGAGGTCAGGAATTTCCCCTCCCGGCCTGCGAACGGACTGGTGTTGACCGCGAAGGTCATCTGGACCGTGGGCTCGTCGATCGCGACGGGCGGCAGGGCGACCGGTTGCTGGGGATCCGCGATGGTCTCGCCGATCTGAATTTCGGGTAATCCGGCGACAGCGACGATTTCTCCCGCCTCGACGGTCTCGGCATCGTCGCGCTCGAGTCCGGAGAAGATCGCCAGTTCGCTGACGCGCCCCGGCGCGGAGGACCCGTCGCGCCGGATCCGCATGACTTGCTGGCGGCGCGCAAGCGAACCGGCCAACAGTTTGCCGATCCCCATCTTGCCTTTATAGGAGTCGTAGGCGAGGGCCAGGACGAGCAGCTGCAACGGCGCCTGCTGGTGCACCATCGGGGCGGGAATCTGAGACAGAATCGTGTCCAAGAGGGGGGCGATGTCGGTGCCGGGTTTGTTCACATCCAGCGTGGCGATGCCCTTGATGGCCGAGGTGTAGACCACCGGGAAATCCAACTGTTCGTTGGTTGCGCCCAGATGGACGAAGAGATCGAACGTCCGGTTCAATACGTCGTCGATGACGGCGTCGGGCCGGTCGATCTTGTTGATCACCACGATGGCGCGATGGCCCAAGGCCAAGGCCTTCTTGAGGACGAAAGTCGTCTGCGGCATGGGGCCTTCTTTGGCGTCGACGAGCAGCAAGACGCCGTCGACCATGCGCAAGGTCCGTTCGACCTCGCCGCCGAAGTCCGCGTGGCCGGGGGTGTCGACGATGTTGATCTTAACATCGCGGTACATCACGCTCGCATTCTTGGCCCGGATCGTGATGCCACGCTCGCGCTCCTGATCCATTGAGTCCAGAATGCGTTCGCCCATGTCGTCGATTTTGCGATGGACGTGCGTCTGGCGGAGCAACGCATCGACGAGGGTGGTTTTCCCGTGATCGACGTGTGCGATGATGGCGATGTTGCGAATGTTTTCGCGTCGGGTCCACCCCTGACGCTGGAGGTTCTGCGCGGTCGTGCTCGTTGACTCGGACATGTGTGTGGCCTTTAGTCAAAAAAAAGACGCCCCCAAACTAGGCGTCCGTGAGGCAGTATACCGGATACGTCGGTGCAGGCACAAGCAGCGCGGCGCAGGCGCCGTGGGGTGGGTCCGAAAACCTCGCTCCAGCTTGCAGTTTCGGATGCCCCATTGTAAGTTGTGAATCAGGCAGAGGCCCCGGTCATTGGCCTCTCGGGCCCCCATGGTAGACAAGCCGACGCCCTCGTTCAGCGATTCCATCGAATCGATCCAGTCACACCGCCCACCCCGCCGGCAGACCTGGCGCTGGTGGCAGCTTGCGGTGGCGGTGGGGCTGTCGTGTGCCGTCCTCGGCGCCGGGGCCGTCCTCGGTACGCTGTGGTATGTCGCACGGGATTTGCCCTCGCTCGACATGCTGGAAACCTATCAGCCCAGTCAGGTCACCCGCGTCTACTCCGACGATCGCCAGCTCATCGGCCAGTTTTTTATCGAGCGCCGGTTGGTCACGCCGATCGGTCAGATGCCCAAGAATCTCATTAATGCCGTGATCGCGGTCGAGGACGCTCGATTTTTCGAACATCCCGGATTGGATTTCGTCGGCATCGCCCGCGCCGCCTGGACCAACCTTCGCCGGGGGGGCCGCGTGGAAGGTGCCAGCACCATCACCCAACAGCTCGCACGGTCGCTCTTTCTCTCTTCCGAGCGCACGTTCACCCGAAAGGTCAAGGAGCTGATCCTGGCCTATAAGATCGAGTTGATTTTGAGCAAGGAGCAAATCCTCGAACTCTACCTGAACCAGATCTACTTCGGTCAAGGCGCCTACGGCGTGGCGGCGGCGAGCGAGACCTACTTTGGCAAGGAACTGAAGGAGTTGACCCTGCCAGAAGCCGCCTTGTTGGCGGGGTTGCCGAAGTCGCCCAATCACTACTCCCCGTTGCGTTCTCCGGAGCGCGCGAAGAAACGGCAAGAGCACGTCCTGAGCCGGATGGAAGAGGCGGGCTTTATCACCTCATCGGAGCGCGAGGCGGCGGTCAACGAGCGGATGACCTTCCGCCGACCCAGCGCGGACAGCATCGCGCCGTACTTCGTCGAGTACGTGCGGCAATACCTGGTCACCAAGTACGGCGAGACGGCGGCCTACAAAGGTGGCATGGAGATTCAGACCAGCCTGAACCTCGACATGCAGCGAGCGGCCGATCAGGCGGTTCGGGACGGACTGCGCGAGCTCGATAAGCGGCAGGGGTGGCGCGGGCCGGTCGGAAGAATGGACCCGGCGCAATTGGCGTCCACCACGACGGAGATGCCGTTGCCCGGTCCGGGCGAATTCGTCCAGGGGGTGGTGACGAAAGTAGCCAAGGACCATTTTATGGTCCAAATCGGCGATAGATCGGGCCGGCTCGCGTTCGATGACATGGCCTGGGCGCAACGGCAGCTCATCGGCAAGGACCCTACCCGGGACTACAAGATTCTTCCCTCTCCCAAGCAAGTGCTGAAGCCGGGCGATGTCATCGAGGTGAGCATCAAGAAGATCGAGCGCGACCAAGTTCATCTGAAGCTGGAGCAGGATCCTGTCGTCGAAGGGGCGCTGGTTGCGCTGGATCCCACGACCGGGGCCGTCCGGGCCATGGTCGGGGGCTACAATTTCGCACGGAGCGAGTACAACCGGGCGGTGATGGCCCATCGGCAGCCGGGGTCGGCATTCAAGCCCGTCCTCTACGCGGCCGCTCTGGCGCAGGGGCTGGGACCCGCCACGGTCGTTCTGGACGCGCCGGTGGTGTATGAGGATGAGCAAGAGGAGAAAATTTGGAAACCCGAGAACTACGGGCGCAGGTTTCACGGCTTGGTCACGCTGCGCGAGGCTCTGGCCCACTCCCACAATCTCGCGACCGTCCGGCTGCTCGACAAGGTCGGCATCAAGAACGTGGTCGAGTTTGCCAAAGCGGTAGGAATCACGAGCCCGTTGGCGCCGGATCTTTCCCTTGCGTTGGGCTCGTCCAGCGTCAGTCTTCTGGAATTGACTTCGGTCTATGGGGTCTTCGGCAATCAGGGGGTCCGCGTTGAGCCGTATGTGATCAGCATGGTGAAGGACAAGGACGGGCAGGTGCTGGAGGAGGTCCAGGTTCAGCCCAAGCAGGTCGTTTCCAAGGAAACCGCCTACCTCATTACCAATATGATGGAGGATGTGATTCAGCGGGGGACCGGCCAATTGGCCAAGTCACTCGGACGTCCGCTCGCTGGGAAAACCGGCACCTCGAACGAATACACCAACGCATGGTTTATCGGGATGACGCCGAATCTGGCGGTCGGGACCTACGTGGGATTCGATGATCGCCGTCCCCTCGGGGAGACGGAATCCGGCGCCCACGCCGCTCTGCCCATTTGGGTGGCGTTTATGAAACAGGCGCTTCAGCAGCTTCCGGTCGTGCCGTTCGAAATTCCTGAGGACATCCTCTTCGTCAAGGTCGACCACGCGACCGGTCTACTGGCGGATGAAACTAGCGGGGAACCCGCCTCGGTGGAGATTTTTGCCAAGGGAACCGAGCCCACGCAGGTGGCCGCACCCCGCCTCGACCCGGCCGATTTCTATCGACAAGATCTCGCCCCGGAACAACTCGCCGTGCAGGACCCGGTCACGCCGTAGCGCCACCGCGTCGGTGCCGGGCTTCCGGCGCGCAGCTAGGATTGCGCGTCCCTGTATTCTTGCCACCAGGCCATCTGAATGGCTTCGAGAATCTTCTCGTTGGATTTCTTCGGATCGTCCTTAAACGACGGGAGGGCAGTGATCCAGGCATGCAGATCGGTGAAGCGCACGGTCAAGGGATCGACTCCAGGGTGCGCCTCGAGAAGTTGAATGCCGAGTTCTTCGGTGTCTTGCCACGTCACATTCATAATCGGTGCGTGCTCCCCAGGTTAGGATCCGTGTCGCGCCGGTCGCGTGCCTCCCAAGCCCGTGCGATTGCCGGGTGTGTCAGGTCACTTGCGAAAGCTTTTTGTTCTGCAGGGCCTCCTTCAAGGAATGATCCATCAGGACCTCGGCGAGATGATGCGTGACGCGTTCGATCTCTCCGAGCGCGGCACGAATGGCCCGATAGTCCGAACCCTGTGTGGCAGCGGCCAGTCTGGCCAGCGCGTCCTGAATCGCTTGGGTTTCATCGGCGCTGATCAGCCGGCCGCCCAATCCGAGCGCTTTCTCGGTGGCGGTCCGGATGGCTTCCGCTTCGGTCCGAGCCTCGATGAGTTGCCTCGCCTGGAGATCGTCCGCCGCAAACTTGAACGATTCCTCGATCATGCGCTCCACTTCCTGATCGCTCAATCCGTAGGATGGCTTCACCTGGATGCTTTGGGTTTCGCCGGTGCGGACGTCCTTTGCGGAGACGTTGAGAATCCCGTTGGCATCGATGAGAAACATCACTTCGATGCGGGGGATGCCGGCCGGCAGAGGGGGGACTTTCAGCTGAAAGCGCCCAAGGCTGCGGTTGTCCTTGGCCAACTCTCGCTCCCCTTGCAGGATGTGCAGGTCGACGGACGTCTGGCCGTCCACGTAGGTCGTGTACATTTCCTTCGAACTCGTCGGGATCGTGGTGTTGCGACGTATCAGCGGGCTCATCACCCCGCCCATGGTTTCAATCCCCAGCGACAGAGGGGTCACATCCAAGAGCAACATGTCTTGGGTGGTGCCGCTTAGAATGCCGGCTTGCACCGCGGCCCCGAGGGCCACGACTTCGTCCGGGTTCAATTCGCAATGAGGCGTCTTGCCGAAGAGGGCTTGCACGCGCTGCCGGACCAGGGGCATGCGGGTAGACCCCCCGACGAGCACCACTTCGTCGATGGCCGTGGCTTTGAGGCCGGCGTCCTTCAGGGCCAGTTGACATGGCCGAAGTGTCAGCTCCACGAGGTCCGCGACCAGGCGCTCGAATTGCTCCCGTGTGACCTCGCGACGGTAGACGTCTTTATTCCCAGGGAGGGGAAGCTCGACCGTCACCTGAGGATCGCTGGAGAGCTGAATCTTGACCCGTTCCGCTTCCAGCCGCAGAGCCTGAATCGAATCGGGGAACTTCGAGAGGTCGAGATTGTGACGCTGCCGAATGTCGGCCAGGAACAGATCGGCCAACCGACGGTCGAAATCATCCCCGCCCAAGTGCGTATCCCCGTTGGTCGCCAGGACCTCGAAAATACCGTCCTTGAGTTTGAGAATGGAAATGTCGAATGTGCCGCCGCCGAGGTCATACACGGCGATGGTGCCTTGCGTGCGTTGCTGGAGTCCGTAGGCCAAGGAAGCCGCCGTGGGCTCATTGATGAGGCGGAGCACGTCCAATCCCGCGATCATCCCCGCGTCTTTGGTGGCCTGGCGCTGGCTGTCGTTGAAATAGGCCGGGACGGTGATGACCGCCTGGCGGATGTCCTCCCCCAGCGCCGCTTCCGCTCGTTGTTTGAGCTCTTTGAGGATCATCGCCGAAACCTGTGGCGGCGAGTAGCTTTTGTCCCCGAGTTGGATGCGAATGACCCCGTTTTTCTCATGGAGTTGGTAGGGAAAGTAGGCCAGTTCACCGGCTACGTCTTGCAGTCCCCTTCCCATGAATCGTTTCACCGAATATATGGTTCGGTCCGAACTGCGGATCAGATGCTCCTTGGCCGGATCGCCCACGATCAATCCATTGTCCGTGAGGGCGACCACGGAGGGGACCATCGTACGACCGCTCCGTCCGGCGATGACGCGCGGAGTCTGGCCGTCCATGTACGCCACCAGAGAATTGGTCGTGCCGAGATCGATGCCGACGATACGTGCCATGTGAAGTGTCCTTAGGCCGCCTCGAGAGTGGCGGTGAGGTCGTTGACGATATTGCGGACGTAGGTGCGGTGGGAGAGCAACTCGCGCAGATCTTTGATCACGGCTTGCTTGCCTTCCTGCGTCACCTCGGACCCCGCGGTGGCCCGTGCCAGCGCATCCCATCGCGCGAATAAGGTGCCCAACTGCGCCTCGATGTCCCGTTGGCGCTGCTCCAGGCTCCGCTTGTCCGATTCCAGCTTCGTTCGGAGCGAGCCTAACTCCTCGTGCGACCCGTCGGCGACTGCGGAGCGGTACTCTTCGAGGTCTTCCTGCAGGGAAAGAATCTCTTCGAACAGGTCGGCGGGTGGTGTCGACCGGATGTCCTTGACGGACCCGGATTCGAGCCCGACGAGATACTCGGCGCGTTGGATCGGGTCCTTGAGCGTGCGATACGCGGTGTTCAGCAGGGCGGAGTTGGCGAGACTGATGGACCGTTCCGCGTCGGTTTTCACCTGGAAGAAGTCCGGGTGGAAGGCTCGACTCATCTCGTAGAATCGTTTTTCGAGGGCGTCCGCATCGATCGAGAGTTGGCGAGGCAGTCCCAGGCACGTAAAATAATCGGAATCCTTCGACAGCGGCTGAACTTTCACGCAGCGGTCGCAGAAATATTCGCCCGTCACCTCGGACTGGCAATGCCAGCACATGCTCCGGGCCATGTTGAGCTCGGTGCGTTTCATGCTGGAGGTCTGTTCCATTGAGCGTTCTCTCCGATTCATGCGAGCCCGGACGGGGACTGCCGTCCGCGGGCCCAGCGTCTCTGATCCGGCCCTGATGGTCGCCTGTGTTAGGCCGAAAAGGATTCCCCGCAGCCGCAGGTTTTCGAGGCGTTCGGATTCAGGAAACGAAATGCGCCCGTCATCAGGTCCTTCTGGAAATCCAGTTGGGTGCCTTGCAGGTAGATGGCGCTCTTCGCATCGACGATGACCTTGATGCCCTCGACGTCGTATACCTGGTCGTGTGGGCCGATTTTCTCGTCGAAATTCACGGTGTAACTCAATCCGGAGCACCCTCCGCCTTTCACGCCGAGCCGCAACCCGCCCTCGGTCAGGCCTTGAAGGTCTAACAGCCGTTTCACCTCCTTCACGGCTGACTCGGTGAGCGTGACTACCGGCGTCGCAGTCTGATTGGTGTCCATAGGAATACCTCTTGTTACGATTGACCGTCCGATTGAGGACCTTGTTTCTTCTTGTAATCGTTGAGTGCGGCCTTGATGGCATCCTCCGCCAGCACCGAGCAGTGGATCTTCACCGGCGGGAGATTCAACTCCTGCACGATGTCGGTGTTCTTGATCTTCGCGGCGTCCTCCACGGTCTTGCCTTTCAACCATTCGGTCGCCAGACTGGAGCTGGCGATGGCGGATCCGCATCCGAAGGTCTTGAACTTGGCGTCGACGATCGTATCGTTCTGCACCTTGATCTGCAGCTTCATGACATCGCCGCATTCCGGTGCGCCGACGATCCCCGTTCCGACCCCTTCTTCGTCCTTCTTGAACGACCCCACGTTGCGGGGATTATTGAAATGGTCCACGACTTTGTCGCTATAGGCCATGTTGCGCTCCTCCTCTTGAACAACGGTGGGCTCAGTGAGCGGCCCACTGCACGGATTTAAGGTCGATGCCTTCCTTGCTCATTTCGTACAACGGCGACATCTCGCGCAGCTTTGTCACCGTTTCGATCATGCGCTTCGCGGTGTAGTCGATTTCTTCCTCTGTGGTAAAGCGCCCTAATCCAAAGCGAATGGATGAATGGGCGAGATCGGCCCCGACGCCCAGAGCTTTCAAGACGTACGAGGGTTCCAAGGTGGCCGAGGTGCAGGCCGAGCCGGATGAGAGGGCGATCTCCTTCATACCCATCAACAGCGATTCGCCTTCCACGAAAGCAAAAGACAGATTGAGGTTGTGCGGCAGTCGCTGCGTAGGGTGCCCGTTCAGATACACCTCCTCCAGGGCTCCGGTGATGCTCGTGTGGAGCCGGTCGCGCAGGGCCGACAACTTGGCCGATTCCGATGCCATTTCCTGCTCGCACAGTTCGACGGCTTTGCCGAATCCCACGATCAAGGGCACCGCCAGCGTGCCCGATCGCATGCCGCGCTCGTGGCCGCCCCCGTCGATGAGCGGGGCCAATCGGACGCGGGGAGCTTTTTTCCGGACATAGAGGACGCCGATCCCCTTGGGGCCGTAGAGCTTGTGGGCGGTGCACGAGAGTAAGTCGATCCCCATCTTCTGCACGTCCACGGGAATTTTCCCCACGCCCTGCGTCGCGTCGCAATGGAGCAATACGCCTTTTTCTTTGGCGATTTTACCGATGTCGGCCATCGGATTGATGGTGCCGATTTCGTTGTTCGCCAGCATGATCGAAATCAGCACAGTTTTATCGGTCAGGGCCGCGCGGACGTCGTCCGGATTCACCATGCCCTGTTTGTCCACCGGGAGGTACGTGACCTTGACCCCGCGCTTCGTTTCAAGCGCCTTGGCTGTGTCGAGAACGGATCGGTGCTCGGTGGAGCTGATGATGATGTGGTCGCCCTTCTCCCGATACATCTCCACGATGCCCTTGAGGGCCAGGTTATTGGATTCGGTGGCGCCGCTCGTGAAGACGATTTCTTTCGAGTCTGCGTTGATAATGTGGGCGATCTGTTGTCGGGCGTGTTCCACGGCCTCTTCGGCCTCCCAGCCGAATGCATGGTTCCGGCTGGCCGCATTCCCGAACTTTTCCGTGAAGTACGGCAACATCGTCTCGAGCACGCGCGGATCCACGGGGGTGGTCGAATGGTAATCGAGGTAAATAGGAAACTTCATCGGGTGACTCCTTGCCCTGTCGTCAGAGATTGAACGGTGATTAACGGGGTTCCCCCCATCATGTCTTGGAGAGTCATGTTATTGAGGAGCTGATAAATGCTATCCTGCAGTTTCAGTAACGGGGTGCGAATGGTACAGTGTTCCTGCTGGGAGCAGGGCAGTCCCTCCGTCTCGTGTGAGCAATCCATGATGCCCAAGGGCCCTTCAATCGCTTCAAGGACCTGAGCGATCGTGATCTCACGTGCATGACGGGCCAAGAGGTAGCCGCCCTTGGGGCCATTATGGCTTTCTACCAGGCCGTTCTTGGCAAGAGACTGCAGAACTTTCGCCAGCAATTCCGAGGGAATGTGGTACTCCTCGGCGATCTCCTTGGTATTCGCAAATCGGCTTTGGCAGAGCTCGTGATGTTGCAGCCCCGCCATGTACTGGAGCGCCATGAGACCGTAGTCGGCTTTTTTAGAGAGCTTGATCATGACATTTAATCCGACTAATCATATCGGAGATCGTCTTGATCTCCGACTTAAAAAGTCGTATATAAATGTATCATCTTGAATTTCCTCATGTCAATCGGGTCCCAGAAAAGAATTACTCCGCCCCGAACCGCCCTGAGACGGAGTGATCCATAGGCCACAACGCGCTGAAAGATTCGGAGAAAACACCGCTATGGGTGGAACAAATCCATACATTGAAAAAGCCGAGTACCGTCTTCCGACCAAGACTTTCACCATCACCTTCGTCGATCCAGTAAAAAACGAGACGAAAAAGGTGGAGGTGGATCCGGCCAAGATTCCATACGGCGAAACGGGCCTGCCAGGCAGCATTCTGGATATCGCCATGGCTCACGGAATCGACCTGGAACATGCATGCGGTGGCGTGTGCGCCTGTTCAACGTGTCATGTTTACGTCAAGCAGGGTTTGAATTCCTGTAACGAGGGCACCGACGACGAGTACGATCAGTTGGATGAGGCACCCGCGATCACGCTTCACTCCCGATTGAGCTGCCAATGTGTTCCGGATGGTAGCCAGGATATCGTGGTCGAGATCCCGCCTGTGAATAAGAATCTCGTGAAGGAAGGGCATTGATGCTCGTCTACCGGGCAAGGGACGCGTTCCCGGAAAACTCTGCTCAAGAGTTCTCGTCGCCGGATCGCTGCCGGATGGATCACCAATGGCAACGGCCCGGCGACCTGTACTTCCCTCAGGCCGCATGCTAGTAATACTCGCCACCCCTCCCATCACGCACGGTTTCCGCATCGCTCTGTTATGAGCCAGGTTCGCGTCAGGTTTGCCCCGAGTCCGACCGGTTTCCTCCATATCGGTGGAGTGCGGACGGCGTTGTTCAACTGGCTCTATGCCCGCCAGCAAAAGGGGGCCTTGGTCCTGAGGATCGAGGATACAGATCAGAGTCGGTCCACGGAGGAATCGATTCAAGCCATTCTCGATGGCCTGCGCTGGGTCGGCTTCGACTGGGATGAAGGTCCTTTTCGACAGACTCATCGCCTGGAACTCTATCGAGACCATGCCATGAAGCTGCTCGAGCAGGGAAAGGCTTACTGGTGCGTCTGCAAGCCGGAAGAGCTGGAGGCTCGCCGGAAGGAAGCCGAGGCCAAAGGGCTGTCGCCTCGGTACGATGGTCGGTGCCGATCTTTAGGAATCGTCAAACCGGCGGGGGAGGCGGCCTTACGGTTCCGAGCCCCACAGCAGGGCCAGATGATCGTCGACGATCTCATCAAGGGGCGCGTGGTGTTCGACCATGAGGTCCTCGACGATTTGATCATTCTGCGATCCAACGGCATTCCGACCTACAATTTCTCGGTGGTGGTGGACGATGCTTTGATGGGGATCACGCACGTCGTGCGCGGGGATGACCACCTGACCAATACGCCCCGCCAGTTGCCGATTTTCGAGGCCTTGGGATTTCCCTTGCCGCGGTTCGGCCATCTGCCCATGATCTTGGGCGCGGACAAGACGCGTCTGTCCAAGCGTCACGGCGCGACGTCGATCATGGAATACAAGAAAATGGGCTACCTTCCCGATGCCATGGTGAACTACCTGGTCCGGCTTGGGTGGTCGCATGGGGATCAGGAGATCTTCACCAGACAGGAGCTCATCGAGAAGTTTTCTTGGGATCATGTGCAGAAGTCTGCGGCCGTGTTCAACCCGGACAAACTGCTCTGGGTCAATGAGCAGCACATTAAGCAGGATGATCCCGCCAAGGTCGCGTCCCTACTGTTGGAATATTTAATCAGCCTCGGAACTATGGACCCAATGAAAACGGAAGACTTCAGTGAAGAAATACTAGCCTATAGGCTCGTCAACGCGCCCCGTGAATCGCTTGTGAAGGCGGTGGTCATGGTGCGGGAGCGCACCAAGACGCTCGAGGAAATGGCCCACTGGGTGACGCCGTATCTTCACGACGAGGCGCGTATTGAGGAAGAGGCCGCCAAGAAATTTCTCACCCCGGCCATGGCACCGGTCTTGGCCGAACTCACGCAGTACTTTTCCATGCTTCCAGAGTTCTCCAAGCCCGGCTGGGAAGATGCGTTCAAGAAGTTTGTGGAGACCAAGGGGTTGAAGATGGGGCAGGTGGCGCAACCGGTTCGGGTGGCCTTGACCGGCCGAACCGCCAGTCCAGGGTTATTCGAGGTCGTGGAGTTGCTGGGGCGCGAACGGACGTTGTATCGGCTGCGCAAGGGCGTTGAATACGCCCAGCGTGCGGCTTGACTGAGGGTACTCGTTAATATTACGCTGCTGGTTTGGTTGGGGGATCGTCTAGCGGTAGGACGTCAGACTCTGGATCTGACTACCTAGGTTCGATTCCTAGTCCCCCAGCCATTTTTTACCTCCCATGACGCGCCTCAGGTCGAGGATCCGGTTTCATACCGCGCTGGGGGATCGTCTAGCGGTAGGACGCCAGCCTTTGGAGCTGGCTACCTAGGTTCGATTCCTAGTCCCCCAGCCATTTGGGCGTCATGATGCGCGGGGAGAGCGGGAGCCGGCCGAGCCATGCCGGCTCTTCGTGTTTATGGGACCGATGAGCAATCCCGACCATTCAGGCGCATCGAATTTCATACGGGACTGGGTCGCGGAGGACCGCGCCGCCGGGAAGCACGGGGGACGTGTGGCCACGCGGTTTCCTCCGGAGCCCAACGGATACATCCACATCGGGCATGCTAAATCGATCTGTCTCAACTTCGGGCTCGCCGAGGAGCACGAGGGGAGCTGCAACCTACGTTTCGATGACACGAACCCCACGACGGAAAGCACCGAGTATGTGGAGGCCATCAAGGAGGATGTGCGCTGGTTGGGGTTCGCCTGGGCGAACGAGCTGTATGCGTCGGATTACTTCGAGCGCCTGTACGACTGTGCGGTGCGACTGATCGAAAAGGGGAAAGCCTACGTCGACAGCTCGAGCCCGGACCAAATTCGGGAGCGTCGCGGAACACTGACCGAGCCAGGGCAGCCGAGCCCGTTTCGTGAGCGTAGTCCCGCCGAGAATCTCGATCTGTTCCGGCGCATGCGAGCAGGGAAGTTTCCGGACGGGACGCACGTGCTTCGGGCCAAGATCGACATGGCCTCGCCCAACATCAATCTGCGAGACCCAGTGCTGTATCGCATCCGCCGCGCGCATCACTACCGGACGGGCGATGCCTGGTGCCTGTATCCGACCTACGACTATGCTCATCCACTCTCCGACGCCTTCGAGGGGATCACGCACTCCATCTGCACGCTGGAATTCGAGGATCACCGGCCCCTCTACGACTGGGTCGTGCGCGAGACGGGCATGACCTCGGTCCCGCAGCAGATCGAGTTCGCTCGGCTGAATCTGACGTATACGGTGATGAGCAAGCGGAAACTGCTGCGATTGGTGGAAGAACGTCACGTGGATGGATGGGACGACCCTCGCCTTCCCACCATCAAGGGGCTACGGCGCCGGGGGTATACACCGGAGGCGATCCGGGCGTTTTGCGAGCATATCGGCGTGTCGAAGCGCGATTCGACGGTAGAGATGGCCTTGTTGGAGCATTTCATTCGTGAGGATCTGAACAAGCGCGCCTTGCGGGTCATGGGGGTGTTGAGTCCAGTGCGCGTCGTAATCGAGAATTACCCGGAACACGAGGTGGAACAGCTCGAAGCGGTCAATAATCCAGAGGACCCGTCGGCGGGGACGAGGCGGGTGCCCTTCTCGCGCGTGCTCTATGTCGAGCGTGAGGACTTTCGCGAGGATCCGCCCAAGGAATTTTTTCGCTTAGGGCCCGGACGCGAGGTCCGGTTGCGCTACGCGTACATCGTCAAGTGCGTCGGCTTCACGAAGGACGAAACCACGGGCGAGGTCCGCGAAATCCGATGTGTCTACGATCCGGATACGAAAAGCGGCGGCCGCGGGGCGACGAGAAAAGTGAAGAGCACGATTCACTGGGTCTCTGCGGCGCATGCGCTTCCCGCCGAGGTGCGCCTCTACGAGCACCTCCTCAGTGAGGCGACGCCGATCGAAACAGACGATCGGAATTTTCTGAGTTTTCTCAACCCTCGATCGCGGCAGGTGTTGTCGGAGGCGCGCGTGGAGGCCGGTCTGATGGGGGCCAAGCCGGGAGCGCGCTACCAGTTCGAACGCCAGGGCTATTTCTGCGTGGATCCCGATTCGACGGCGAACAAACTGGTCTTCAACCGGACCGTCGCGTTGCGGGACGCGTGGGCGAAGATCGAGAAAAAGAAACAAGGAACTTCGTAGGCGGGACTACGAGGCGACCCCGTGACGCCCGTATACGCATCCAGTCCTCTCCACCGCCGGTCTGCCTAGGTCGCCCCACACGAGCCCTGCCCGGGCAGCGAGGTAGATTCTGGGTTGACCGAGTCGTGCGGGTCTGATACAAAACGTTTCGCTATCTCCTGCACCCGCATCTAACCGTTCCATTTACCCCGACGCGGTATGGACCACTTACTTCAGACAGAGTGGAATCGGCGTTCCCTGCTACGATCGGTTGTGGCCGGGGCGTTGATGGTCTGCGGCCGTGGCCTCAGTCCGCCGGAGGCGTCGGCGCGGCAATTTCCCGAGGGTCGACTGCTGCTGTACAACGCGCAGACAAGCGAGCGCTTGGATACTATCTATCGGGATGGGTTGGGGCGGTATGATCGGGGGGCGCTGGAAGAACTGAACCAATTCATGCGCTGTCGCCACACGAACCAAGTGGCCATGATGGATCTGCGGGTCATCGAGATTTTGAACGCGGTGCATCAGGAGGTCGGCCGCAACAAGGAAATCGTGGTGCATTCGGCGTACCGGTCACCCGAGTACCATACGTATTTGATCAAGCACAATCGGCGGGCGGCTCGGCACAGCTTTCACGTCTCCGCTCAAGCCATCGACTTTCACATCCAGGGCGTTCCCCTTCGGACGCTCCGCCAGGCCGCGCTCCGCCTGGGCCGCGGCGGGGTGGGCTATTACCCCCGAAAGCGCTTCCTGCACGTGGACTGCGGCCCCTCCCGGTACTGGTAGCGTCTCGCCCCTCCGTCCGGCATACACTCGCTTCGATCCCTATTTTGCCGCTTCGTCTTCCTCCAAGAGAGAAGGCCTGAGGCATTCTTCGGCCTTCCGTAGCGGCAAGTACTCCGGGCGCGCGCACTCGCCATCCCCTCCCTAAGTCGAGGACCGCTCTCGGCTTTCGTCTTCTCCTCAACGTAACGGCCATCGAGAGGCTGGCGAGTCCCACGGCTCATCTCGAAAGTGGCGGCTGATCCCATCCTAAGCAGGGATGGGCAGCCGCCGAAGACTCGGCGAAGATGCAGGAAATTGCCTGATGCCGCGCGGGCCGCCTATGACATCGGCTCAGGGAGCCTAGGACCAGGAGGAGAGGACGTGAAACAACGAAGCCGGAAGGTCGACGGTCGATCCGAATCCTTTCCATACCAGGTAGCCGGTCTCCTCGCCTGTCCGATGGTGTGGCTCGGCATCCTCTTGGCCGCAGTCATGGCGGTGACGCTGACGGCCTGCATCGGCGGAGGCGGTGCGCCGACCGCCCCATCGACAGTCGCGAGCTTGAGCAGCCTCCAAATCCAGTCAGGGGCCCAAACCTTCGCACTCACACCTTCCTTCAGTTCCGGACAATTGGACTATACAGTGGCGGTGGGGAGTAACATTTCGTCGGTGAACCTGGTCGCCACGGTTGCGGACGCTCGAGCCACAATCAAGATCAACAACCAATCGGCTGTCTCGGGTCAGCCGTTTGGCCCAATCAACTTGGTACTCGGCGCCAATCCCCCCATCGCCATCCTTGTCGACGGCCCGGGTTTCTCCCAGACCTATACGGTGACCATTACGCGTGCGGCCACCACGAGCCTCTCGAATCTCGCCGTATCCGCGGGCACGTTGATTCAGGAGGGGACCAATCAGCCGGGGTTCACCCCGTCAATCCTCAACTACACGGTCCAGGCCCCGTTTACGACCACGACGACGACGGTCACGCCGACCGCGGCGGATAACGCGGCGTCCGTGACGGTGAACGGCATTGCCGTGACGTCGGGCCAACCGTCGCAGCCCATCGTCTTGGGCGTGGGGGAAACGATCATCACGGTGGTGGTTACGGCCCCGGGTGTCGCATCGACAACGTACAAGATCACGGTGACGCGGCAAGAGGGGTCGACCAATGCCAATCTGTCGTCGCTCACCGTCTCGCCCGGTACGCTGACGCCTACGTTTGCCCCAACGACCCTGACCTACTCGGCCTCAGTGAACAACGTCACGACAAGCGTGGCCGTGATCGCAACAGTCCAATCGTCCGGCTCGACTCTGCAAATCAACAACCAACCGGCTACGTCCGGTGTGCCGTTCACCGTGTCGAATCTGAACGTCGGTTCCAATCCGATTACCATCACGGTCGTTCCCCAGACCGGGACTCCGCAGGTCTACGTGGTCACGGTGAATCGAGCGGCTCCCGGGAACGCCAATCTCTCCGCGCTCACGATCACCCCCGGCACGATGACCCCGGCGTTCGCCCCAGGCACCCTGGCCTATACGCACACTGTCCAGAACCCGGTGACCAGCGTCACGGTGAGTCCGTCGGCCTCCGGGACCATCACGATCAATGGGCAGGCCGTGGCGTCGGGAGGCTCCTTGGCGGTGGCGTTGGGCGCGGGCGGCAGCACCACGCCGATCAGTATCGTCGTGACGGCCGTCCCGGAGGGCAACCAGCAGACCTACACCGTCAGCGTGACACGAGCCGCAGCCGGGAATGCAAATCTCTCCGCGCTCACGATCACCCCCGGCACGATGACCCCGGCGTTCGCCCCAGGCACCCTGGCCTATACGCACACTGTCCAGAACCCGGTGACCAGCGTCACGGTGAGTCCGTCGGCCTCCGGGACCATCACGATCAATGGGCAGGCCGTGGCGTCGGGAGGCTCCTTGGCGGTGGCGTTGGGCGCGGGCGGCAGCACCACGCCGATCAGTATCGTCGTGACGGCCGTCCCGGAGGGCAACCAGCAGACCTACACCGTCAGCGTGACACGAGCCGCAGCCGGGAATGCAAATCTCTCCGCGCTCACGATCACCCCCGGCACGATGACCCCGGCGTTCGCCCCAGGCACCCTGGCCTATACGCACACTGTCCAGAACCCGGTGACCAGCGTCACGGTCACAGCCACGGTCGACGTCGGGACGTCGACTCTGACGATCAACGGACAGACCGTGGTGTCGGGCGCATCGTTGGCCGTGCCGCTTCAGGCAGCAGGAACGCCCACGCCGATTTCGATCGTCGTCACCGCGGTCGAGGGGAACAACCAAACCTACACGGTGACCGTCAACCGCCCCTTACCGGGAGATGCCACGCTCAGTGGGCTGACCGTGACACCTGGGACGATGACCCCGGTCTTTGCATCGGCGACGCTCTCGTACTCGGTGGCGGTGGCCAATACCGATAACAGCGTGACCGTGACCGCGTCGGTCGCGGTCGCGACCTCGACCTTGACGATCAACGACCAAGCGGTGGCCTCGGGGACACCGGTAGTCGTCACGTTGGGGGCAGCGGGGACGGCCACGCCGATTTCGATCGTCGTCACCGCGATCGAGGGCAACAGTCAAACCTATACGGTCACGGTCAATAAACCGCTGTGATCAGCGTCTCGACAAGAACGGAGAAGTAAGGCCCGGTGATGCACGGCGGATCGCACCCGATTCACGAACCAGAACAGTCGTCCTGGCTGCCCTGGTGCTTCGCCTTCACCGCCGTCTGCGGGTTGCTCGTGTCTTGCATCCCCGACGGCGATTCGCCGGGCCCCGTCGCGTCACCGGCGGATCTCTCGGCCCTGGAGCTCTCGGCCGGCCCGCTGCAACCGGCCTTTGCGCCATCCACGATCAGCTATCACGTCTTGGCTCCGAACTCTGTGACCTCGACGACCGTCACGGCGACGACGGCGGATCCCAACGCCAAGCTCATGGTCAACAACCAGCCCGCGGTATCCGGCCAGGAGTTTGGCCCCATCCCACTCAGCCCAGACACCACCACCGTCTCGGTGGTGGTCGAGCCACCGGGGAATGGCGCCCCGAAGAGCTACACGGTCGTCATCACAAAGGCCGGCGACGCCAGACTACGGAGCCTGACGATCGCCCCCGGGACGCTGACCCCGGCGTTTGATCCGGACATACTCGACTATACGGTGAGCGTGACGAATACGACCACGAGTGTCACGGTGACGGCGGCCGTGCAGGATCCGACATCGTCCATGTCCATTAATGGAGTGGCGGTGCCGTCTGGATCACCCTTTGTGGTGAGCGGACTGCAGGTCGGGACGAATACGATCAGAATCCGAGTGACGGCGATGGGGGGAGCGTTTCAGGACTATGTCATCGTCGTGACGCGGGCCGGGCCTCCATCCACTGATGCCTCGTTGGCCTCCGCGCAGATCAGCGCATCCGTGGCGGGGACGCTCAGGGTGCTGGTGCTCTGTCCAGCCTTCACACCCTCTGTGACCAGCTATTCGGCGACTCCCGTGCCGAATAGTACGACGACGGTGATTGTATCGGCCACGACGGCAAACCCGTTGGCCACCCTGCGCATCAACGGGCAGCAGGCGACCTCGGGCACGCCGGTGATCGTGAATCTGGGGACGGGGAACAACAGTATCCCGGTCGACGTCACGGCTCAGGCCGGCAATACCCGGCGGTACACCTTCACCGTGAATCGGGCGGGCACCAACTCCAATAACAACAATCTCTGGGCGCTGAGTCTCTCCGCCGGCACCCTGTCACCGGTGTTTTGCCACAACACGACCGGCTACTCGGTCGCCACGACGCAGACGAGCACCACGGTCACCGCGACCGTCGCCGATCCGACTGCCACGCTGCGCATCGATAGTATGACCGCAATCTCCGGTGTCCCCTTCGGGCCTATCAATCTGAACAAGGGCAACAACACGATCCGGGTCGAGGTGCGGGCCCAGAACGGCAGCACGAAGACCTATACGATCACGGTGAATCGATCCTAGCGCTTCCTCAGGCCCTCGTCGCAACCGCAAGGATGCTTCCGCATACCCGGGCGAGCCGCCCTCGACCGTAAGACCTCACGATTAAGCGCCTCTCCACTGGCCCCGCTTTCGGGGGGTGTGGGGTTGAGGGCTTGATGATGCGGACCCCCGCCGCATACGATGCCCCCCTGTTAAGGAAGGACCCTCGGGTCCAGGGCTTCGCATGCCCGGCTCCGCGCAGGGGCCGAGGAGGATCAGGGTGGGATGTGGATGGTCGTCTCGCGCGGCAGCGGAGGCTTGGCAGGGCGGAATGCAGCGGCTTGTCTCCATGTTTTCCCTGGTGCTGATCGGATGTCTCGGCACGGCCTGTGGGCAAGATTCGTCGAATCCCGGTCTCGACGGCGAGGCGGCGAATCTGTCGTCCCTCGAACTCATCGATTCGAATCAGCAACCTGTCGGGCTCTCGCCGTCCTTCGACAGTCATGTCGCCAGCTACGTCGCCGATGTCGGTGACGCAATTGAATCGCTTACCGTCACGGTCGCAGTACCCGATCCCGGACGTACCACGGTCCGGCTCCAAGGTCCCGATGGACAAACGAGAGCGCTCGACGTTGGTCAGGGAGGGGGCACGGTCCCACTGAGCCAAGGCGCCAACACGCTGGTCGTTATCGTGGAGGCCTCCGGCTCGACCCAGGCCTACAGGGTCACGGTCATCCGCGGGACAAATGCCAGTGTCAACGCCCTTGCCCTCTCGGCCGGGGGACTGTCCCCGGCCTTTGCACCGGCCGTCACCGCCTATACGGTCGCCACGGGCTTGAGCACGGAGACCACGCGAGTGACGGCGACGTTGTCCGATGCCGCCTCGGCGCTGACCATTAACGGCGCTGCTGCGACGTCCGGCGTTCCCTCGCCCCCGATTCCGCTCTCGGTCGGGGCGACCGCCATTCTCATCGGCGTCCGCGCACAAAATGAGACGACCAAGACCTACACCGTGGTGGCGACGCGAGCGGACACGTCCGCCCTGAGGAACTTGGCGGTCGAAGGATTCCCCGCGTCGCCGGCGTTCGATCCGAACGTGCTGGCCTATGTCGCCGGCGTGCCATTCGCCACGACCTCGGTCAACGTGGTCCCGACGGTGGCCGACTCCTCCGCCTCGATCACGGTGAATCAACAGCCGGCGACCTCGGGTCAGCCGACGCTGATCGCGCTAGATCCGGGAAGCAATCTCGTTCAGGTGGTCGTGAGAGGGCCGTCGGTGACGCCGAGGACGTATCTGTTGACGATCACCCGCGCGCCCGCGTCCGCCAACGCCAACCTCGCGAATCTGACGGTTTCCCCTGGAACGTTGAGCCCCGGGTTCAGCCCAACGACGTTGGGCTACCTCATGACCGTGGGGGGGAGCGTGGCCGGGATTCAGATCACGGCGACGCCGGCTGACTCCGCCGCGACCCTTACGATCAATGGACAGCCGGCGAATTCGGGGCAGGGTGTCGCGGTTCTGCTCACGGCGCCGGCGCCCAGCACCACGGTGATTCCGATCGTGGTGACGGCGCAAAACGGGGCGGTGCAAACCTACTCGCTGACGGTCAATCGGGCGGCGCTCGCGTCCAGCAATGCGAATCTCGCGAGCCTGGCCCTGCCGCCGGCCTCGGTAAGTTTCAGCCCTTCCACGCTCAGTTATGTCGCCTCGGTCCCGAACACGGTGACCGCGGTGACCGTCCATGCGGCGCCGGCGGATCCCACGGCCACCATGACCGTCAATAGCCAGCCGGTGGCGTCGCCGTCGAGTTTCACGGTGCCGCTGAACCAGGGGATGAACGAGATCAGCATTCGCGTGACCGCGCCGGCGGGGAACGTCCAGACCTATGTGGTGACCATCACACGACTGGCGCCGCCTGCTTCGCAAGGCCGGCGCATTCTGCCCCTGGGCGATTCCATCACCCAGTCCGACATGGGGCATCTCAGTTACCGGTATTACCTCTGGAGGCGGTTGATCGATGCGGGGGTGGACTTCGACTTCGTCGGGTCGTTGCAGGAGCACGTGGGGGGGACACCGGCATTTCCGACGTACGCCGGGCGGGAGTTCGATCGCGAGCATGAAGGACACTCGGGGTGGCGAGTGGATGACATCCTGAACGGCCAGGGCGGAGGAGGGCTCGCGTCGTGGCTGCAGCAGTATGACGTCGACGTGGCGCTGATTCACCTCGGCACGAACGACCTCGTGTACTACGGGGAAGGCGAACAGAGCACCCTGGCCGAGATGCGAGACGTGATCAGGGTGCTGCGGGAGGATAATCCAGCGGTGACCGTCCTCTTGGCGCAGATCATCCCCACGACGTTCTCCCCCGAGGCCAATGCCGCGATCGCTCGGTTCAATGGCGGGATCCCCGCGCTCGCCGCCGAGATGACGACGGCCCAGTCACCGGTGCGCGTGGTGGACTTGAATAGCGGGTTCGATGCCTCCACGCAGACGTACGACGGCGTGCATCCCAACGCTGCCGGCGAAGCATGGATGGCCGATCGCTGGTGGCAGGCAATCCAGTAGGTCGCCCCCAATACCTCGCAGCTAATAACTGGCAGCCTGCCCGAGGCGTCCTCCGCCCAGTCCGAGAGGGAGAAACCTCAACGCACACAATAGGATGGCCTCTCGTCCACGCCAGACCGGTCATCCGCCGCTCGTCGGGTCATCGGTCGTTCATGCTCCCTCCGGCCAAACCGAAACGAGCCGATTCCGAGGACTCGACCTATCGCTTTCCCGAGACAGACACCCCGCATCACCCTGGTCACGGCGAACCGGCCAAATACGGACATTTCAGCGGGTCGACCGCGACGAGGGGGGCTTGAATAGCGAAACGAGCGCCGGATAGGATACGTACCTCGCGCAAGGCGTCACGACGGAAACTCGGGCCGGGAGCGGTCCTCGAACGCCCAACTCAGCGCAGCGGACCAAGGAGGATGGGAATGAGGTTCGAGGTGGCGGTGGTCTTGGTGTCTCGATTTCGTCGGGCGACGCGCGACACGTTCAAGTCCGGCATCGTGCTGCTCGCCGCGATCGGCTTCCTCACCGCCTGTATTCCAAGTTCAGACAACCCCGGGGTGCCCAGCGAGGTGGCGAATCTCGCTTCCCTCGACCTCACCGACTCCACGCAAAAGACCGTCGGGCTCTCGCCGGCCTTTGATGGCAACGTCACCTCCTATGTCGCGGACGTCGGAGGGACGATTTCCTCCGTCTCCGTGAAGGCGGTGGTGCCCAATCCCGGCAACACCACCGTTCGACTCCAACGGCCGGACGGCCAGATCACGGTCCTGACGTCGGGACAAGCCTCGGATCCGATTCAGGTCGCGCCTGGGTCGAACATCCTGACCCTCACCGTGGAGGCCCCTGGGCTCACGAAGGCCTATACGGTCACGGTGAACAGGGGAACGAACCCGAATTTGCAGTCGCTCGTGCTGTCGGCGGGGGGACTGTCCCCGGCGTTTGCTCCGGCCACCACGGAATATGCTGTCACAACGGGCTTCGGGACCCAGACCACTACGGTGACAGCGACGTTGGCCGACTCCGCATCCACTTTCACCGTGAATGGGGCTCCGGGGACGTCCGGGGTTCCATCGAACAACATTCAGCTCAACGTGGGGCCCACCATCATCACCGTTGTCGTCCGTGCCCAGGATGCCACCACTAAGACGTACACTGTGGTGATCACCCGAGCAGGCACTTCAGATTTGGCAAACTTGCAGGTGTCTGGAGCGACAGTTTCACCGGCTTTCGATCCAGGCCGACTCTCTGGTTATTCGGCTAGTGTTCCATTCGGGACCTCACTGGCCAACATAATTGCGACCGCCGCAGACACAACTGCCTCTATCGTAATCGTAAACAAATCATCCAATGCCAGCCAATCCGCTACATCTGGGCAACCATCGCAAGTGCCTCTTAATGTGGGGCCAAATCTCTTTGAGATTGTTGTGACTGGGGCGGGGGTGACTCCAAAAACCTATGCGCTAAGCATTAGCCAGGCCCCTCCGTCCGGAAATGCGAACCTTTCAAATTTGACAGTGAGCCCTGGGGCCCTCTCGCCTGCCTTTTCAAGCGGCAACACCGATTATACTGTGGATGTAGCCAGTTCGGTGAGCAGCATCACCGTAACGGCAACAAAGGCAGATCCGAATGCGTCAGTGACAATCAACGGGGTCAGTAGCTCATCTCGAAGCATCTCGCTCAATCCTGCGGGCACTCCCACAGTGATCTCCGTGGTCGTGCTTGCTCAAGACGGTGCAACTACCAAGAATTATCTCATTACCGTAAACCGCACGCAGAGTGGCAACAACAACCTTGAGAGCCTGACCGTGTCGCCAGGGGACCTTTCGCCCACTTTCAATGCGAGTACGACAAGCTACTCGGTGGTGGTGGCCAGCACTGTGGGCAGTGTGACGGTCACGGCGCAGCCCCAGGACGGCAGTGCCAGCGTCAGTATCAATGGGCAGACGACGACGAGTCGTTCGGTCACGTTGGGAGCGGCGGGATCAAGCACGCCGATTTCGATCGTCGTGACGGCGCCGAACGGCAGCCAGAAGACCTACTCGGTCGTGGTCAATCGGGCGGCCTTGGGTGGCAACAACAATTTACAAAGTCTGAGTGTCTCGCCGGGGTCGCTCTCACCAAGTTTCAATGCCAACGAGTTGAATTACACGGTGAACGTGGCCAGCACTGTGGGCAGTGTGACGGTTACGGCGCAGCCCCAGGACGGCAGTGCCAGCGTCAGTATCAATGGGCAGACGACGACGAGTCGTTCGGTCACGTTGGGAGCGGCGGGATCAAGCACGCCGATTTCGATCGTCGTGACGGCGCCGAACGGCAGCCAGAAGACCTACTCGGTCGTGGTCAATCGGGCGGCCTTGGGTGGCAACAACAATTTACAAAGTCTGAGTGTCTCGCCGGGGCCGCTCTCACCAAGTTTCAATGCCAATGAGTTGAATTACACAGTGAACGTGGCTGGGACTGTGGGCAGTGTGACGGTTACGGCGCAGCCCCAGGACGGCAGTGCCAGCGTCAGCATCAATGGGCAGACGACGACGAGTCGCTCGGTCACGTTGGGACCGGATGGTACGAGCACGCCGATTTCGATCGTCGTGACGGCGCCGAACGGCAGCCAGAAGACGTATACCGTGATCGTAAATCGGGCTGCCCTCTCGGGGAATAACAATCTGCAAAGTCTGAGCGTCTCGCCAGGGTCGCTCTCACCAAGTTTCAATGCCAATGAGTTGAATTACACGGTGAACGTGGCCAGCACTGTGGGCAGCGTGACGGTTACGGCGCAGCCCCAGGACGGCAGTGCCAGCGTCAGTATCAATGGGCAGACGACGACGAGTCGTTCGGTCACGTTGGGAGCGGCGGGATCAAGCACGCCGATTTCGATCGTCGTGACGGCGCCGAACGGCAGCCAGAAGACCTACTCGGTCGTGGTCAATCGGGCGGCCATTATCCTCTCTGGAAATAATAACCTTTCGAATCTTGTGGCTTCAGCAGGTCCGCTTTCGCCAGCGTTCGATCCGGCGGTACTTTCTTATAGCGCCACTGTGGCGAAGACCGTTACCAGCACGACGGTTACGGCCACGCTGGCAGATCTTACCGCGACACTGACTATTAATGGTGCACCGGCGACTTCTGGGCAGGCCTCTAATCCAATCAACTTGGCGGTTGGTGAAAACTCAGTTCCAGTCGTGGTAACTGCCGAAAATGGAATGCCCAAGACCTACACGGTTACGATTACCGTTACACCCTGATGCAGAATTGGGGGGGTGCGTGCCCGTTCGGGTACTTCTGTATTTTGGTTTACCGAACTCTTCAATGGGTTCGATTCGTTCGTGTGACATTAAGTATTACTGTCGGATGCCCAGTGCTTACAGCATCTCCCAGGCCTCTGTTGTGGCGATATGCCCTCGGCGTTGTCCTCATCAGGCTCGTCGCATTGACGGTGATCGGTCTCACACTCCCCGGCTGCATCCCCGACGGCGATGCCCCGGCGCCGACGGGGACTGCCGCGGACCTCGCTGCCATTGAATTGTCCCCGGGAACCCTCAGCCCAGGGTTCGACCCCGCTGTCACTTCCTACACAGCCACGATTTCCAGCACCACGACCGAGATCATGGTCACGGCCACCACGGCGGATCCGGCTGCGCGGCTGACGATCAACAACCTGCCGGCGACCTCCGGCCAACCGTTCGGTCCCATCGTGTTGGAGGACGGGCCCACGACGGTCTCCCTGGTCGTCGAACCCCCAGGGAATCAGCCGCTCAAGAGCTATACGGTCGTGATTACGCGGAGCGGCCTGACCGATCTCGCGAGTCTGGTCCTGTCCGCCGGCGATCTGACCCCCGCGTTTACTCCGCAGACGACCACCTATGCCGTGTCCGTTCCCACTACGACCACGTCGACTTCGATCACGGCCACCACGGCGGATGCGACCTCGGTCCTTCGCATCAATAATCAGCCAGCCCTGTCGGGGCAGCCGTTCGGGCCCATCGCCTTGGCGGTGGGCGGCACTGCGATCGCCGTGACGGTCAGCGCTCCGGACGGCACGACCAAGACCTATACGGTCACCGTGAATCGCGCCGGCCCCGGCAATGCCAATCTGGGGAGCCTGACTCTGTCGGCCGGGGCGCTGAGCCCCGCCTTCAACTCGAACACCACGGCGTACAGCGTGTCGGTGCCGAACGCCACGACCAGTACCACGGTGACGGCCGTCGTGCAGGTCGCCACGTCGACGATGGCCATCAACGGCGCGACCGCGGTCTCTGGATCCCCGTTCGGGCCGATCACGCTCAACGTGGGCGCCAATCCCATCACGATCGTGGTTCGGGCGAACGACGGCGTGACCCTCAAAACGTACACGGTCACGGTCGTGCGAGCGGCTCCCCCGCTTTCGAGTAATGCGAATCTTTCGGGAATTGTATTGAGCGTCGGCGGGACCCTACAGCCGCCGTTCAACCCCAACGTCACCAGCTACGAGATCGAGCCTCCGGGGAAGCCAGCGCTCACGTTCGTTACGGCCACGACGCAGGACCCGAATGCCACGCTGACGATCAACGGGCTTCCGGCGCAATCGGGTGTGCCGTTCGGCCCGATCGCGCTCTCGAGACAAGACGAGACCCGGATCACGATCGTCGTCCGAGCGCAGAATCTGGTGACCACAAAAACATACAAGGTTGATGTAGAAAGATAGCGGTAACCCCGCGGTACTCTAGTTGTTTCGTCCCATTCGCTATGGCATAGTGCCTTCCGTGATGACTGCATCCCGACACTCCTTTGTCGTCCCGCTCCTGCGAGCAGGGGCGTGTGCGCTCGCCGTTGTCCTTTCCATCACGGGGTGCATCCCCGATTCGGATGCACCGCCCGTCCCGACGACGGCTGCCGACCTCGCCTCCTTGGAGGTGTCTGCGGGGGCGCTCTCGCCCGAGTTCAGCGGAGCGACCACCAACTATACGGTGACGGTCGGGAACTCCGTGACGTCCACGATGATGACGGCGACCACCCTCGAGTCCGATGCCACGCTGCGGATCAATAATGAGCCGGCCCAATCCGGTCAGCCGTTCGGTCCGATTGCGCTCGCGGTCGGCCAGAACGCGATTCCGATCGTCGTCACGCCGAAAGGCAGCGCGCCGAAGAGTTACACGGTGACGGTGATCCGTTCGGCCAACGTCAATCTGTCGGGGTTGGTGTTCTCAGCCGGGGCGCTGTCGCCCTCGTTTGCACCCGATACCGTGAACTACACGGTGGCCGCGCCGAACAGCGCGGCGCAGACGACCATCACGGCGACCGCTGAGCAGGCCGGCTCGACGATCACGATTGGGGGAGTTCCCGCGACCTCGGGCCAAGCCTTCGGGCCCTTGCCGCTGAACGTCGGGCCGAATACGTTCAAGATTCTCGTGAGAGGCAGCGACACGATCAGCACCAAGGAATATACGGTCGTCGTCAATCGAGCCGCCTCCTCGAACGCCAACCTGTCCGCCCTGCAAATCGTGCCTGGCACGGTGTCCCCCGCCTTCAGCCCGGATGTGACCGCCTATAGCGTGACCGGAGTCGGACTGTTCACGGCCTCGGTGGCGGTCGCCGCCATGACACAGGATGGCACGGCCTCTCTGACGATTAATGGCCAGGCTGTTTCATCCGGGCAGGCCTTGTCGGTGCCGGTCAACATCGGGACCACGGTGATTCCCGTGGTCGTGCGCGCTCAAGATACGGTCACGCTGAAAACATATACGATCCAGGTGACGCGTCCGTAGGTTCTCGATGAGTTCTGAATTTGGATGGCATTGATGGCGTTGGGAACATCCACCCGCGCGGCACCACGTTCGGCGACGAAACCGATCGTCCGATTGCTGGGGATGGCTCTGTGTGCCGTGGCCGCGCTCGCCGGCTGTATTCCCGACGGTGACAGCGCGGGCGTGCCGCCCGACGATACCCGGGCGCTCCTGGCGGATCTGGATCTGACGACCAACTCGCCCGCTCCCGCCGTGCCGCCGGCCTTGTCGCCGCAGTTCGATCCCAAAATCACCGCCTATGCTGTGACTGTGCCCAACTCGGCGACCGCGGTCACGATCACCGCGACGTTGGCCGATCCTGCGCGCACGACGCTCAAGATCAATAATCAACCGGCCCAATCCGGGCAGCCGTTTCTGGTCGAGAATCTCCAGGTGGGACCGGCGCAGCCGGTGGTGCTGTTGGTCGAAGAAACGGTGGGAGGTGGGGTGACCCGCAGCTATACGCTCTCCATCACCCGCGCGGCCTCCCCGTTGGCGGACCTGGCCTCGCTCGTCGTGTCGGCCGGCGGATTGTCTCCACCGTTCGATCCCCAGGCGACCAGTTATACGGTCAAGACGGGGAATTCCACGACCTCGACGACCATCACCGCCACGCCGCTGGAATCGGCGGCTACCGTGAGCATCAACGGGCAAGCCGCGACGGCTGGCCAACCGTTTGGGCCTCTTGCGCTCGCCCTGGGTTCCAATCCCTTTACGATCACCGTCACGGCGCCGGGTGGAACGGCCAAACAGTACTCCGTGGTGGTGAACCGAGGGGCCTCGGGGGTCGCGGATTTAGCCGCGCTGACGGTCTCGGCGGGAACCCTCTCGCCGGCCTTTGCGCCCGACACGACCGCGTATGCCGTCGCGACGGTGAATGCGACGACCGAAACGACCGTCACGGCACTCCTGGCGGATTCCAGCGCTCGACTCACGATCAACGGCCAGACCGTCCCGTCGGGCCAGCCCTCGAGTCCCATTCAGTTACAAATCGGGGACAATACCGTCACGATCGTCGTGACCGCGCAGGACGGCACCACGCGCACGTACACCGTGCGCATTACGCGGCCGCAGTCGAGCAACAACAATTTGTCCGGGTTGACGGTCTCGGCCGGCGCATTGAGCCCGGCGTTCTCTTCGGGCACGACGAGTTATACGGTGACCGTGCTGAGTACGGTGACTGAGACGACCCTCACGGCCACGGTCCAGGACCAGACCGCGACGCTCGCGATCAATGGGACAGGGGTCTCCTCAGGCCAAGCCTTCGGCCCCGTCCCGCTGGCGGTGGGGGCGAACGAGTTTCGGATCGTCGTGACGGCTCAAAACGGAGCCACGAAAACCTATGTCGTGACCGTGACGCGGACGGCGAACGCCAACCTGGCCGGCCTCTCCTTCTCGGCCGGGCCGCTGGCTCCCGCCTTCGACCCTGGCACGACGGCTTACAGCGTGGGGGCCCCCAATGCCGCCGCCACCACGACGGTGACGGCTACGGTGGCGGATGCCACCTCGACGATGACGATCAACGGACAGGCGGTGACCTCGGGACAGGCCTTGGGGCCGGTCCCGTTGATCGTGGGACCCAATACCTTCACGATCGTGGTCACGGCGGCGGGGGGCGCGGCCACGAAAACCTACACCGTGACCGTGACGCGCGCGGCCTCGTCGAATGCCAATCTCGCCGGCCTTCAGGTGTCTCCCGGCGTGATGGTGCCGGTGTTTAGTCCCGAGATCACGGCCTATGCGGTCACGGGGACCGGGCTCTTCACGTCCACTGTCACCGTGGTCGCGACGGTCGAGGATCCCACGGCGACGGTCAGTATCAACGGGCAGGCTGTTTCGTCCGGACAAGCCTTGACGATCCCCATCAACATCGGGACGACCACCATCACGATCGTGGTGCGCGCTCAGGATACCGTGACGGTCAAAACGTACACCGTCACCGTCACTCGGCCGTAGGTCAAGCGTCCTCCGTCAATCGTCATTTGCCGCTCGTTCGACGTCGGCAGGGGTTCTCGTCTTCGATGTCCGACGGTTGAGGATTGACGATTCACGAATGGCGAGTCTTCGGATCTCACCCCAGTTGTTCAATTCGCAGTCCTAGCAGACGAAAGGCCTTGCCCTTCGGGTTCTGTCGCCGGTCGAGGTAGGGCAGGAACAGTTTCAAGGCCTCGGCCTGAAGCCGGCGGGCGTCGGAGGCGGGTGTCGTCAGGGTATGCGACCGTGTGGTCGTGGTGAAGTCCGCGAATCGGACGGTCAGCACCACCGTGCGAAACGTCGTGAAGCCCTCGGCCTGCAGCCGCCGCACCACGTCGGCGCTCATGGCGCGAAGCTGTTCCAAGAGAAACTGCGGCTCGCGCGTGTCCTGCTCGAACGTCTCCTGTTCGCCGACCGATTTGGGCGTCCATTCGGTGCACACCGGGTCGTGGTCGAGGCCCCGCACCTTGTCATAGAGTTCCAGCCCCCGTTTGCCGAACTGTTCCTCCCAGCGCTCTCGCGACCAGCCCTTCAGGTCGCCCACGCGGGTGAGGCCTTGTCTGGCCATCTCGGCTTCGGTTTTGGGGCCGATGCCCGGGATCATGCGAACCGGCAGGGGATCGAGGAAGCTCGCGACGGCGTCGGGTGCGACGACGGTCAGGCCGTCGGGTTTGTGGAACCCGGAGGCGATTTTCGCCACGAGCTTATTCGGACCCAGACCGACCGAGACGGTGAGCTGTTCTTCTACGCGAATCGTGGCCTTCAGGCTGCGGCACAGGGCTTCCGCCTGGGGCAGGGAGCCGGTATGGCTGAGGTCGAGGTAGGCCTCGTCGATGCTGGCCGCTTCCACGAGAGGGACCGTGCGCGTGAAGATCGCCATGATGCGATCGGACACGTCGCGATAGCGCGACATCCTGACGGGGAGGAACACGACCGGCGGGAGCCCTCGCCTCCGTGCCGCCTCCGACAGTCGCCACGCGTGCGCAATCGGGAGGGCGGAATGCAGCCCGTAGGCGCGGGCGGCGTAGTTGGCCGTCGACACGACCCCACGGCCTTGTCCGCCGCGGGGGTCTGCGCCCACGGCAATCGGACGGCCGCGGAGTTCGGGACGGTCACGCTCCTCGATCGCGGCGAAGAACGCGTCCATGTCGAAATGGGCCACCAGTCTCACGGGTGGGGGAGAATCCTGCCAGAGCGGTGCGGTCGATGCGGATGCGCTGACCGTCATTGCGACCGCGGCAGCGCGGCTTGGACCACGTGAAAGTCCTTTTGCGCGATCACCTGCCGATTGACCGAGAGGCGGAACTCGTACCGGCCCGGAGCGGGGAACATCAGCGCGGGAATATTGATCCCGAAGTCGGAAATCTCCAGGCGATCGGCGATGTCCACGCCGGGCAGACTGGCCTTGGCGATCAATTGATCCGTATTCAGGTATACCAGGTCGATGTCGAACTGGTACGTGCCCTGCGCGTCGGTCAGACAGAAGTAGACGCCGAGTTGCGGGTGTTGAAACGGGAATGTGAAGGCCTGGAGATGCGTGAACAGCCCGATCAGACTTTTCTTGCGGGTCATGGTGTCCTCGATCACGGTGTCGCAGACGAGGAGGGCTTGAATGCTGGGTTTCAGGAGATCGGACATGCGCGTGATCGAGATTCTCTTGTCGAGAGGTCGGGACTCTTATAGAGTGAGCCGACGCGGTCGTTGAAGCGCGGCGCCACTATTTCGCACCCGCGGGGCTCTGTCAACGGGCGGCGCGCCACATCATATGACCGAACGTAAGGCCCAGCGGCATCCCTCGAACATTCGCATCTTTTTCTCCAGCGAGGACCTCGAAGGCGAGAGCACCGCCAGCAATCTCTCCAAACATGGCTGCCGGGTGGAATCCGACACGGTGCTCGCGGCGGGCACGGAGGTGGAGCTGTGGCTCTTCTCATCGGACTTCGAGTGGCCGTTGAAGGTCGAGAAGGCCGTCGTCCGGTGGAGCGCGCCGGAGGCCTTCGGCACGGAGTTCCTCGTGGTCGGCACCGCGCAACGTGAACGCCTCCGCCAGTTGATTGCCGGCCGTAAGCTTGGGGCCGCCGGCTGATCGTTCGCTACCCCAGAATCACGGCTCCTCCCCGGCACTCGCGCACGTCTCCAAACAGCGTCAGCCCCTTGCCCACGCGGCACAGGTGCGGGGTCAGTTCCACCACGTCCCCCTGATGCGTGCAGAATCGCCCATTGACTACGTCGAGCCGGCCGCTGGAGTGGGCGGTGATCTCCAGCACCACGGTTCCGCTCTGCCGTTCGAGAATTCTCAACCACGCGCCCTCGCTGAAGGACGCCCCCGCCGGGGAGCTGGTCTGGAGCACGAATTGCTCGCGGGCATTGAAAGCCCATCGGTTGCGCCGCAGGTGCGCCACGTGGGCGCCGCCGCCGTCGTAGAAATCCATCGTCAGAATGATTTGGGGCGGACTGTATTCGATCACCAACTGCTCCCGGCCCTGCAGCTTGATGATCCCGTTCGTGTTGCGCAGGCTGTTGGAGCCGAGATTGAGTTCCAAGTGCGATGCTCTCACAACGGGACCTGCGTGGCGCCGAACGGTAATGCCGGTGAGCGAGGAATCGACGTTGGGTCCACCATGACGAAACGGGGGCGAATTGTACCCGAAAACGCGATCGGGCTCCAGTTGTGCCGCGTCCTCAGGGAGTCGAAGGGCCGGGTCCCGCCGAATTGGTGGCATTGGCGCAGATCGTGAACGTCCGGCGTTCGCCCGGTTGGAGAGGGATCGTGACCTCGCGGCTGACTTCTCGTCCACCGGAGCGATTGGTGGCGTCGACCTTGGTGTATTCCTCCGCTCCCCTTCCGTCGTCCAGGTAGAGCGTGATGTGCGAGAGCGTCTGCAACCGCTCCCCGTTCACCTGTGTCTCGGGCTCGCGATAGGTCACTGAAAACGTCTTCTCCGGATACGCGAGGACCTTCTGGACCGTCGGAGGACAGTGACGAGGGCCGGCCGACGACTCGGGCGCAAGCAGGGCGCACCCGCTCACGGCGGCGGACCACAAGACCACTGAACTGAGAGTGGCGCCGCGGATCAGGAGGGATGTGCGTGGCACCGGCTGCACGCCGGTACTATACGAACCTTCGGCAGCCGCCTGCAATGGGTCGGGCGCCGGCGCATCGACGTTGTCGCGCGGTCACCATCCAGGCGGAGCTTCTGGGCGATGTTCTCCCTTGACCGGCCCTCGGGCCAAAGTGAGAGCGGGGCTCCGAGGAAGGCCTAATGCTTCGAGGTGAGCCGGCGACTCTTCATGCGTGGCTCGCCCGGCTGGCCCGGTCGGCATTCTCTATCCCGAGTGGCTCCTTGACCCTCGTCTGCTGCGGATCTGCGGCGATTCGGTATCTGTATGGTTTCCCGCCCCTTATCTCGGCTTCCCAAACGCGGCGTGCCTGTGCTAGATTCCCCGCTCTGCCGTATGCGGATATACCGCCCGCTTGGACGGTCCCATCGTCTAGCCTGGCCTAGGACGGAGCCCTCTCAAGGCTCAGACACGGGTTCGAATCCCGTTGGGACCACCATTCTTTCCCCTGATCTTCCGATGAGTTAGCCGATTTCTTGAGCGGCGTCGCTTCCTCGCCAGAACGGCCATAAGACAATCCATAGGACATAATCGTGGTGGTAGGAGGTCGGTTCGAGGCGTGTGACCGCTTCTCGGAACTTCTGATTCCAGCCGTGGTCACCTGGCGAGAATTGCGTGGTCATCATCGCCTTGGTCGGGTGTCCCAGTAGGGCAGAGCGGATTTCCACACTCGCACCAAGGTTCGCCGGAATGCCGATCGGGCCGGACAGTTTGCGCCTTCTTCATGCGCACAAACGGAGCGCAGGGGGTGTGCGATCGGGGGTACATAATTCCTGACGTGTTACCGAAGTTGGCCCGACCTGCGGGGGCAACCTTACACTGCGCATGGGTCCTCCATGGGCCTAACCCGCATTATTCACGATGACTTCTCCTGCACCCGCCGAGACGCCGCTGCGACAAGCCTGGATGTGGCCTGCTGGCATCCAGGCGGGCAGGCTCGCTGCTCGGTCCCTCGCCAGACTGGTTCAAGTCTGTCTTGGGCTCTCGCGACTCCGCATGCCCGTCTCGACTGGCGCCTCCGCGGTTTCGTCCCTCGGCTGGGCTCGGGATCCTAAGCATGTCGAAGGGGCACGAATTCTCGTGAATAATGCGGGCTCATGAAGTGTGTCTTTGCCGAGGGGGACAAGGCCGAGGCGCCTGTTATTCTCTGGCCAATTTAATGCGACCGCGCAGTTGGAGGCGCAGGCCCCCACCCTGGTGGCAGGAATCTTTTCCTCGCGTTCCTGGTGTTGTCGTGTCAGCTTGGGGGGAGATCATGGGTACGTGTCTTGTTTGTCTATCACGTCACGTATGGATCGTTCTCTGCTCGTGATGGGTTTTCACGCTTCATCATCTGTAAGCTGCCTCACAGATCGTGAGAGGCCAGCCACCATAGAATCGCGGTATGGTCCGTCTGGATATTCTCGTGCATGGAGGATGCCTGTCCGAGCTATCGGCTCGAACCCTGGCCCAGGAAATCCAGAGCGAACTCCCGAATTGGCATATCGACGTCCGAACGGCAGAACCAGGTGACACGGACCTGTTCGGGGTGCTGGCCTTTCCAGCCTTCTTGTTGAACGGTCGTGTCCTCGCCACAGGCCTTCCGAGGAAGGACTGGCTTGTGGCCAAATTGCGTGCGTGGGAGAAGGGGGAGCGATGAGGACTCAGTCTTCCGTCGTCCCGACTCGGACCGCACGTGCGGTAAACCTGTTGGCGGAAGGCGATGACGCATCGACGACTGATGCCGAACTCACCCGCTATGCCGCCGTTCAGACCGTCTTTCTGGATATCGCCCGGACATTCGATATCTCGTTTGTGCCCGAATTGTTTGAAGGCATGCGCAATCGGCCGGCGTATCTGGAAACGGCCTGGAAACTGTTCAAGGAAGAGGTGAACCTCGAACGTCTGGATCGGAGAACCAAGCTGATCATCGCCTTAGCCATCACGACGAACGAGGCCGGAACCTATTTCATCGCGGCATTGCCCCATGCGTTCCGTCTGGACGCGCTCGACCAGGCGACGTACGACAAGATCGTGTCGACCATGCGATTCTTCAAGGCGTTTGATCGATACCTGTCGGGAATCATGCCGGCCTTTGTCCCGGACGCCGTCACTTTCGTGAGCAGTTGTTTGCGTGAAGAATATCAGAGTTACGAAGCGACGCGAGCGAGCCAGTTCGCGCTCTCAAGCGAAAAGAACCGGGGTGCGGCCTCTTGGGTCGGAAGCAGGATCCTCATGATCGTCCTGCTGTCGTGTGCTGTGGGAATCTACTGGTTGACCTGATGAGTGCGCTTCAGCCAGACCGCTTTCCCGCGACGGGCCCTCCCACTACGTTCTGCCAGCGCATCACTTCTCTGCGATGGCGCTGGACGGTGTTCCTCACCGGCGGATCGGTGCTCGTCTTCATCGCATGGCTGGGCTTCGGCAAAACGCCCACGTCGGTATTTGACACGTCTCGGCACAGCGTGCCGCTCGAGCAAATTGTGGATGGCGGGCCTGGGAAGGATGGCATCCCGGCGATTCTGCGGCCACAATTCGTTCGAGCGAGTGAAGCGTCATTTCTCGCGGACCGGGATCGCGTGCTCGGTCTCGCGCAGGGGAGCGAGATCAAGGCGTACCCCGTGAAGATCCTGACATGGCATGAAATCGTCAATGATACGATCAACGGCCGGCGGGTGATGGTCACGTATTGTCCTCTCTGTGGATCTGGTTTGGCCTTTGATGCCACGGTTCGCGGCCGACCGCACACGTTCGGAGTCTCTGGCCTCCTGTATCAGAGCAATGTCCTGCTGTACGATCACCAAACGGAGAGCCTATGGTCTCAATTGGGCATGAAGGCCGTGACCGGCCCGCTCATGGGAGAGAAACTGACCCCCATGCCGCTTGAACATATCACGTGGGGGGAATGGCGGGCGGCGCATCCCGGCACGCTGGTGTTGTCCACACAAACGGGATCCTGGCGAAATTATGATCGCGACCCCTATGAAGGGTATGAAGATACGAGAGAAATCTTCTTCGACGTCTCGCACTACGATGCACGGTACCACCCCAAAGAATGGGTGATCGGGGTTGAGCGGAACGGTATCGCCAAGGCCTACCCCTTTACGGAACTGCAAAAAACCGAATCGCCGCTCCACGATCGTATCGGAACCGACGCCATCATAGTCCGCTTTGACCTTCAACACCGCAGCGCCTCGGTTACGGACGCTCAAGGCCAACCGGTCCCCTCCGTCAAGACCTATTGGTTCGCATGGCACACGTTCCATCCGGACTCGGAACTCTTTGCACCCGCGTCTCCGTAACGAGACCTCCAAATGGGACACGGGGGCCTGCGGGGTCTTGATAAAACATTGAAGGATACTCCCGACCCAGGATCAGGTCATGTTCACGCGGAACGTAGTGGCTCACCGAGCCCCTCCCTCTTCAAGACACAGGAGGCAACCATGTCACGCGACTCTCGACGGGAGTTTTCGCCCCTGCGGCAGGCGCCATTGCTGATACTTGGTGCGGCATGCGCGACGAGCGGATGCGTCGGCATCGAGGAGTATCGGGCGGCCAAGAATGAGGTCGCCAGTTTGAAACTCCGCCTCCAGGCTGAACACAATCAAGCCCAAGAACTCGACACTCGCTTGCGACAACTCGGAGAGCAGGTGCGGGACTCGCACCGCCTCGTTCAGGAAGCCCGGGAGGAAGCGGCGCGCCGCGAGCGTGAATACAAGTCCATCCGGGATGAGCTGTTAGCCATCAAGATTCCCATAGAGCAACAGCGCGTCCTCGCCCAGCGTCGAACGCGCGAGCCGACGGCCGACCAGGAAGCCCTGATCGTATCGTCCCCGGAGATCACACGACATCCGACCGCGGCAGCTTTCACTGAAGAAGACAAGATTCACCTGAAACGGGCGCTGGATGATCTTCAGCGATTACTAGCTACCTGCGAAGTTCCCCCCGCTCCCTGAATGCTCGGGGCGAGGGAATCGTGCTGATGATGCGGAATCACTCGAAGGCGGCTGCGGCCCGGAGATAGCCGCAGAGAAGGGACCACTCGACTCGATCCTCGAGAATCCGCTTGCGATCTCGCCCAGGTCTCCCGATGACCTCGCGTTCGGCCCCGGCACACCCTAGTGGCCGGATGGGCCCTCTGTGGCGAGGCTGATCGGGGGGACGTTGATGCCGATCCGCTCCAGGCCCATGATGACCGTCAAGGCGGTGGGAGCATGCTGGACCACTTCCTTCTGGACCTCGATACGGCGCAGATCCACGAACTCTGGCGCCGTCAGTCCCAACGACTCGCGATAGGCGCGATCAGCGATTCCCCGCTGTCGTTCGGCTTTTTCTCGGGCTTCTTCCGCTTTTTGAAACTCCACCATCGTAATGCGGCGTTGCTCTTGAATGATGGTCTGTGCCGTCTGGTCGAGGACTCCCTTGGGCGGCAAGATGCTGCCTACCACGATGCGATTCAGGCGAATGGGAAGCGCCTGCTTTTCGATCAGCTTCGCGTGGACTTCACGGGCAATCGCCTCCTGGAGTTTGGCCCTGGTGGCGGGATCCGTCGTGAGTTGAAACAGCGGATACTTCTGCACCTCTTCCCGCACAAACGTCCGAAACGCTTCTTTCACGTTGTGTTGGTACCAAGCGGGGCCGAACCGGCTGATCAATTCGGGCGATCGCCCCTCGACGACGTTGGCGATGAGGAACGCGTCGAAGGAGACCGGGGCATTCTCAGCGGAAATGATGTCGAAATGCTCCGCGAACTGCATGGGCCGCACGTCGACATCGATCACCTGCGTGGTCGCCGCGACGGTCGCTCGGCCCGTCTTCAATGGCACCGGGTCTACGCCTCCGTGGCCGAAGAAAAACGGCTTTTCGACCACGACTCCCTCATGCCCGGCGTCGACGGCGACCATGACGCATCCGATCGATCCCGAGCCCAGAAGCCACGACCCGATGAAAGGCAGCAGAAGGAGTATGCAGGCCTTGCTCCTCATGACAGCCGCTCCTTTTCATGCATGCGGCGTGGGGATGATTCGAATACGGAAGGCAGCCTAACCCGGGGCGGGAACCGGAATCTGTAAGCGGGCTTACAGAGTGTCCCTTTGAGTCTTCATAGAATAGCCGCCCGATCCGCTCCAACCGACCCGGTTTGCGCGGTGCGGTGCAGCGGAAAACGAATAGACCCAAATAGATGCTCAGCTTGGTCGGGTTCCGTGAGTCGACTGCCGTCATGCTCGTACGAATGGGAGCCGGCATGTTTGGCCGACATTCGCAACCCGGTGAAAACCAGGATCCTGCCCCCACATGGTTGGAGAAAGCGGCCGTGATCATACTTCTGATTGTGACGGTCGTCATAGGAGCCATTCTGGCCATGTTCTAAATACGGCCGTCCGCGCAAGTATCGGCTCTCAGTCCGGGTGCAGGAGGGCTGAACTCGGACAGGCCAGAATTCCGACGGCCCGGCGAGCGCGCGGTGCGACTGACGAGATGGGCGGGCCGTCGCGTGGCCGGAGCGGCAAGGATGCGGGAGGGCCTCCCCATGAAGGTTGTCCGCTGGCTCATTGACAGATACCTCAGGAAGAAGGAGGCGGAACTCGGCGTATCGCTGGCCTATTTGAGGCACATGGCCGGTACGTCAATCGCGCATTTCCTGAAGTTCATGTGCGTCATGCCCTTGGCGCAGTTTCGGCAGGCCCTGCCTGCTGAGGTCTACCACGTGGCGCGAATGGTCACTGCCCGATACGAGGACTGCGGCTCCTGCTTAGAGGCCGAGGTCCGCCTGGCGAAAGGAGCCAGAGTGAGCGCGTCCATATTGCATTCCGTCCTCGACGAGAACCCTTGTGCCCTTCCCCCGGAATTGGCGGAAGTCTATTTGTTTGCCGAAGCCGTGGCCACATCCAGCGGCGCCGAAGATGAGTACCGCGAAACCCTCTTGCGCCGCTTCGGCGACGTCGGGCTTGTCGAACTATCCTTGGCGATCGCCGCGTGTCGGGTGGTTCCCACTGTCAAGCATGTCCTCGGCTGCACGACTCCTCCCAGCATCGCCTGTGCGCAAGCCGGCGACCAGGATCGGTGACGACATCCGAACAGTCCCTCACGGGCCCCTCACCGCGTGGCATCGTATTCCAGACCGGTGGCCTCTCGCCGTGCATCGAGCGGTGATGGAATACGACCGGACGGACAGCCACGTTCAGACGGACGGGGTGCCGGTGAACAGCGCGTGGGGCGCGGTATCGCCGTTGTCCAGAACCTCAAAATGTTGTCAGTACGGCGATCACACTGACCACGGACTGTCCGAGCGGGGACAACCTTTCAGGCGGGCTGTCCCCGCCTGCTTTCCTCCCTCACCGCTGGAGGGGTCGAGCCCGGCGGCGCTCGCCCTGGCGGGCATAGCCCGTTGCTGGCCAACCGGACGAATCCAGGTGGCTGTCGCACGTCAACGCATCAGGGCGACGCCGGAGCGGCTTGCCCCTCGTCAGCCCGGCGTGGCTCAACGAACCACTGCTCAACGGAACTCTCGGTTGTCAGCCATTTTGAGATAGGTTCTACACTTGGCTGCGGTGTCGAACGCGGCGGTGACGTTCGACTTCCGCACCAGCGCGGGTTCCAGCGGTGCGCTGTTCAAGGACGTCTTTCGGGGTCAGCAGGACACTTTGCCAAGAATTTTTACTCGTTCAAGCGGTGACTCGAGGTCGCGATCGCATCGAACCGTGAGGTACCTCACAGATATGTGTACGCGAACGTCGTACCATGGGCCATCGAACGAAGGACTGAAACAAGAAGGGTGCCATGCAGGCGTGGCAAATGCAAAGATCCGAAATCCGGAACCGTCCGACCGGGGAGCCGGGCGGTGTCCCAAGGTCGGCGTCTTTCAGCCAGCGAATTTTCATTCTCTTCGCCATGCTGGGAATCGTGACGGTGTGGCCCGACAGCCTCCGCGCCGAGGCGCAGCCTCCTCTCGAAGCCCGCAGCCTCATGACGAAGGGGACCGTGGAACTTGGAGGAACGCTCGGCTTCGCGCAGGGTACGACCGTCGTCGGAGGCGCTGAAACGGCGAATCGGAACGCGGCGTTCGTGCTGCCACGAATCGGGATGGTGCTGACTGATCCGATAGGACACGGCTGGTGGCAGGGCAATTTTGAAGCCTTCGCCGAACCACTCTTTGCGCGATTTGTCAAGCCATTCGCGGCGGAGGCTGCCGGCGGATCCATCGTGCTGAAGTACAACCTTCTGTCATTCGGGCGGTGGGTACCGTTTTGGGATGCCGGTGCCGGCATGATCTGGACGAATCTGGCGCCACGGATTCCGGAACAAAGCACTCAGTTCGAGTTCGTCTTGGAGACCGGTCCCGGCGTGCACTATTTTGTGGCGGACCGCCTCACCTGGACGATGGGAGTGCGACTCCACCATATCTCGAATTCCGACCTCGGCGAACGGAACACCGGGATCAACGGGGTGCTGTCCTACGTCGGGGTCTCGTTCTTTGTGCCGGGCCTGTTTTGAGGCGTCAGGGTGACAAGGTTTTGAACCGGTTCAACTGGTTGTTGAGAGCAACGTCGACTCAATAAAGCAACCAGGCGCGAGGTGGCTATGGATCCGGCCAGCACGATCGGCCATCAAGAATTTGACAGGCAACGTGACCCGCAACATCACCGTACGCTTGGTAGTGATGCCGGCGACGATCGGGACTCGCGGAATGCATCGCCTGAACAGGGCCTCAACCGGCGAACGTTCGTGGCCCGTGGGCTCTCCTTCGTGGGCCTTTCGGCGGTCCAAGGTCTCGCTCCTGCATGGGCCGCCGGGAAACCGAGAATTCCCGATGATCCGACCCGGGTTCCCGGTTCACCGCCGAGTGCATACGGGCCACGGTCAACATTTGAGGACGCAAGCCGTCTCGTCAGTCCGTCGCACTCGCTCACGCCGCTCCAGGCCCTGCACGGCATCATCACCCCGTCGGCCCTGCATTTCGAGCGGCACCACAACGGCGTCCCCCTCATCGATCCCGCGCGGCACCGCTTGGTGATCCATGGCCTCGTCGAACGTCCGACGCTGTTCACCCTCGACGAACTGACGCGGTTTCCGTCTGTCTCTCGCTCGGCCTTCATCGAATGCTCCGGAAATTCCGGAGGGGAATGGCGTGAGCCCAAGGGGAAGACGGCGCAGGAGACCCATGGATTAACGAGCACGAGCGAATGGACGGGCGTGTCCTTGGCCGCGCTGCTCCGCGAGGCCGGGGCGAAACCTGAGGCCGCCTGGATGCTGGCCGAGGGCAGCGATGCCGCCGCCATGACGCGTAGCATCCCGCTCGCGTCCGTGCTCGACGAGGCGCTGGTGTGTTATGCCCAGAATGGCGAGGCGCTTCGACCCGAGCAGGGCTATCCGCTACGGTTGTTGCTGCCCGGCTGGGAAGGCAACACCTGCATCAAATGGCTCAGGCGGCTCAAGCTCGGCACCACGCCTTTCATGACTCGTGAAGAAACGTCGCGTTACACCGCTCTCATGCCTGACGGCACAGCCCGGCGGGTTACCTTCGTCATGGAAGCTAAGTCAGTGATCACCAGTCCGTCTGGCGGTCAACAGATCACGCCGGGATTCGTCGACATCCGCGGTTTGGCCTGGAGCGGGCGAGGGCGCGTGACTCGCGTAGAGGTCAGCACGGACGGGGGCCGCACGTGGAAGCTCGCCGGCTTGCAAGAGCCGATTTTGCCGAAATGTCACACACGCGTTCGCTTTCCCTGGCGTTGGGACGGACAGGAAACCATTCTCCAGAGCCGCTGCATCGATGAGACGGGCTACAGACAACCGGCTCGAGAGGCGCTGATCACCGTTCGAGGGGTGAACTCCTATTACCATTACAATGCGATCCAAAGCTGGAAGCTGCTTCCGAGCGGAGAGGTACGCAATGTCCAGGTCTAAGGCTCCTTGGGCGTTCATGGCGCTTGCGATCTGGGTCGGACTCGTCATGGTCGGAAATGAGGTACCGGCACAGGATGCGCCCGGTCCGTACGGACTTGGCTTTCCGGCGACTGAAGAAGAGATCCGCGCGTGGGATATCGACGTCTCGCCGAACGGCGAAGGCCTGCCGCCCGGTCGCGGCACCGTGAAGCAGGGCGCGGCAGTCTATGCAGCGAAGTGTGCGGCCTGTCACGGGGCAACTGGTACGGAAGGGCCGAAGGATCGGCTGGTCGGAGGCCAAGGCACCCTTGCCACGGACCAGCCGGTGAAGACCATCGGCAGTTTCTGGCCCTACGCCACCACCCTCTATGACTACATCTACCGCACCATGCCCTACACGGCTCCGCAGTCATTGACTCCGGAGGAGGTGTACTCGATCGTGGCCTGGCTGCTGTTCCAGAACGGCATCGTGGCGGACGATGCCGTTATGGACGCGAGGACTCTCCCCGCGGTCCGCATGCCGAATCGAGATGGGTTTGTATCCGATCCGCGGCCGGATGTGGAGCGGCGAGAGCGGGGGCACAGTCTCATTCCCGGCATCCCATCGCGCGGTCTCGCTTTGTGGCTGGAGCACCGTTGAGGTCATGATCGGGAGTGACGAAGCGGACCGGCAGTGACGTGTCCCGGTCTCGGAACGTCGGACCAATAGCATTAGCATTCCCGGAGATTCTAGCCATGGTCACACAGCCCTCACACGACAGCTCCAACACGGCCGCTGAGAAGTACCGAGTGCTGTTGGAGATCACGAATGCGCTCGTGTCGAACCTCGATCGTGAGGCTCTGTTTAAGGCGATCGCGAGCGAGATCCAGAAAATCTGCACGTTCGATCGAGCCGGCATCACCCTCTACGATCCGGCAACCGATCATTTCACGATTTATGCGTTGGAAACGATCGCTCCTCCGATGTCCTTAAAGCGGGGGGCCGATATTCCGCGTCACGGAAGTGGGATGGGGTGGGTGTTCGATCACCGGCAACCGCTGTATCGTCCAGAGTTGCCGGACGACCGTGGGTTCTTCGAGGATGCATATTTCCTGGATGAAGGCTTGCAATCGGTGGTCTATCTGCCCCTGATGACGAAAGACAGGATATTGGGGACATTTCAAGTGGCCAGCAAAATCCATTCTCATTACGCAGAAGAGAGCATCGCCTTTCTCTCGCAGGTGGCCAATCAGCTGGCACTCGCGCTCGACAATGCGCAGTGCTATGACACCATCAAGTCGCTTCACGACCGGCTTCACAAGGAGAATGTGTATCTTCAGGAAGAAATCAAGGCGACGCACAACTTCGAAGAGATCATTGGAGAGAGCCTGGTGATACGACGAGTGCTGCGGAGTGTGGAGCAAGTGGCGCCGACCGATTCGACGGTGTTGATCCGGGGCGAAACGGGAACCGGTAAAGAGTTGATTGCCCGAGCCATTCATGATTGCAGCCGGCGGCGATCCCGCCCGTTAGTGAGAGTCAACTGCGCTGCGCTCCCTCCAGGGCTGGTGGAGAGCGAATTGTTTGGGCACGAGAAGGGAGCCTTCACCGGAGCCCTCAGTAAGAAAATCGGCAGATTTGAGCTCGCCCATCAGGGAACGATCTTCCTGGATGAAGTGGGCGATCTGCCGCTCGAGACACAGGCCAAACTCCTCCGAGTCTTGCAGGAACAGGAGTTCGAGCGAGTCGGCGGCGCTCAGACGATCACGGTAGATGTGCGCGTGATGGCCGCGACCAACCGGGATCTCAAGACCGCTGTGACCCGGCAGACCTTTCGCGCCGATCTGTTCTATCGTCTGAATGTCTTTCCGATTCATCTTCCTCCCTTGCGGGAACGCACGGAGGACATTCCAATCCTCACGCGCTACTTCATCGACAAGTACGTGAAGAAAATGAACAAGCGCTTCGAGACGATCGGCCACAGGACAATGGATCGACTGGTCCAGTACCACTGGCCTGGCAATGTACGAGAGCTCGAGCATGTGATCGAACGCGCCGTGATCCATTGCCAAGGTCCGATCCTGGAGGTCGGGAGCGATGCCATGTCCGTTGCGGGCGATGCCACCGCGACTCCCGAGCCACTGATGACCTTGGAAGAAATGGAACGCAGCCATATTCGGAAAGTGTTGGAACAAACCAAGTGGGTGATCGGGGGCCCCAAAGGCGCTGCCGAACTGCTCAATATCCATCCCAACACCCTGCGAAGCCGTCTTCCAAAACTTGGCATTAAAAAGCCCGAGTAGCCTTGTCACAGCCTCGCGGCTCACGAAAAAGATCGTCCGCCTGCCAGGCTCCTCGATCGCACCTGTCCGAATTCTACGAGCCCTCGAACCCGGTACGACCCTTCGTGTCACTCTAGTAACTCACGCAATCATATCCTATGAAGCGCTAGTCTCTAACCGTTGGAAATCAGGCGCTGCCCGTCTCGCATCGAACGATTCTCGGTGCGGGCACGGTCCTTGAGGTGTATGGGGGCATCACCGCCGGACGATTCGGATGATGGGGCGCCCAGGCTCCAGAGCGCTCGAGGAGGCATCAGGATGTTACGCATTACTCAAGTGAGCGAAGATAGCGCCCGGGTCTGTCTGAAGGTGGAAGGGCGTGTGATTGGAGACTGGGTCGCTGAACTCGACCGTACCTGCGGGTCGTGCTTGTCACAGAGCCGACAGATCACCCTCGATCTGTCCGATGTGACCTACATCGATCGACAGGGGGTTGAGACGCTCAAGAGGATCTTGGGTGAGAACGTGCGGCTGACGGGAACGACGCTGCTCGTTCAAGCCCTTCTGGGACGGCAAGTCCTCGGAAAGATTCGGCGGGGGGAGACAATCTGACCGGGGGACCGTCGATCAAGGCGGCGGACCTCACGAATCACAAGCGCTCTCGATGACACGGATATCGACTGGAAGAAAACGCGACAGGATGCCGAGGGAAAGGAGGACGTCATGACACACGAGATGCAGTGGGAATGTGTGTTCGAAGGGAATGCGTGGACGTTCATGAAACTCTCCGCGATCATGCTGGCGATCGGCCTCGGCATGGAAGGCTATCTCGTGCTCGGCCATGGATCCGACACGCTCGGAGGGTATCTTCGACTCCTTGTTCTAGCGTTCTGGAGCAGCATCATCGGCATCGCGAGTTTCGCACTGACGGCGATGTGGATGTTGACGCGGTTCATGACGACCTGCCGATGAGGCAGGCTCATTCCAGGGTGAAGCCGATCGATGGAGGCTGGTCCCACCCGACTCGGACGAATGAGCGGGAACGTTCATGGTGGTTCGTTCATGGCGGGATCAGATGTGAACCCTGTGAGGTGATGTATGACTCGCATTTGTGCTTGGAGTGTGACGGCATGGCTCACGGCGACGCTTGGTTGCGCCGCCTCTCAGGCAGGCGCCTTTCTTGGCACGCCCTCAGCGCCGAGTCCGGAGGCGACAATGCGGCGCACTCCAGAGGATGAGTCTATGAGCCATAATGACGCCGGGGGGAGGCTCTTTGCGCAGGGAAATATGGAGGGTGCGGCACGGGAGTTTCGTGAAGCGATCCGGTTGAGCCCCGGGAATCCCGCACCTCATAACAACCTGGGAATGGTTCTCCATGTCATGGGACGCCCCACAGACGCGCTTCTGGAGTTCCGAGAAGCTGTCAGGCTTAGTCCTGCCTTTGCGCCGGCTTGGAGCAATCTCGGCTTTGCCTTTTTTGAGTTGGAGCAACTAGCCCCTGCGATTGAAGCCTGGCGCGTCGCTGTGGATATCAACCAACAGATGGCCGGAACATGGGCCGGGCTGGCTCTCGGCCTTTTCGCCAGCGGTGGGGTCAACCCCGCGGTCGAGAGTTACCAGCGGGCCCTCCAATTGGATCCGCGTTATGCGGACCTGACTTATCTCCAGGCGGTTCGCCACTGGAGTGCACGGGCCCTCGATCACGCCGACTCGATTCTGAGAGTGATTGCGGCCCGGCAACAGGCCGCCCGTCCTGGTTCGGTGATATGAGCAGATCAATGAAGAATCTGTTCGTATGGATCGCGCTGGCCACCATCCTGGCGGTCTCCTGGGAGGCTGTCGGGGCAGAAGACGCCCGGCTTCTGCTCAATCTATCGCCTGACTCGCTGGGAGACAAGGGGTTGCCGAAAGGATGGCAGATGCTGCGTTTTCAGAACGTCGCGAAGCCCACCGACTACTCCGTCGGCTTCGACGGAGAGGAAATGGCTCTCAAGGCGGTGAGCCAGGCGTCTGCTTCCGGCATCTATACCGAGGTAGACTTGGATGCGGACGAGTACTCCCTGATTGCGTGGGAGTGGAAGGTGGCCAATCTCATCGCGAAAGGGGATGCGACGACAAAAGAGGGAGACGATTTTCCCGCGCGGATCATTGTGGCCTTTCATTATGATCCGGCCCAGGCGTCGTTTTTCAAGCGGGTCACGTATGAGCTCGCCCGGTTGATCTACGGGCGCTATCCCCCGGGCAGCGCGCTCCTCTATGTCTGGGACAATCGACTTCCCGTGGAGACGATGCTCGACAATGCCAATGCGTCCTGGGCCAAGATGGTCATCCTGGAGAGCGGACCGTCAAAGGTCGCGCAATGGGTCAGTGAACGACGCAATGTCTCACAGGATTATGCCAAGGCCTTTGGGAGCAATCCGCCCAGACTGAGATTCATCGGGATCATGACCGATACGGACGACACGGGCGAACAGGCGACTGCGTACTATCGACGCCTCTCGCTGAGCAGGAGTTGAGCACGATGAGAGATCAGAAGCACTCAACAGCCGGGCTGCCGTTGACGGTCGAGCGCCACCGGCAGAGCCACGGTCCGGCGAGGACGCGAGGCGGTCTTGGTTGGGCCGGGCTCCTCGCCGTCTTCGTGTACGCCAGCCGGTTCAGCACCGGGATGTCGCAAGCGGCGGAGCAGGATTCCCTGCTCTTGTCTGAAGACTTCGAAGCCGGCCTGAGTGCTCAATGGGAGGAGCAGGGATTTCCCAGTATCGCCAGGCACAACGTCTTTTCCCTCGCTTCCGAGCCGGACGGCAATCACTATCTCAAGGTCCAGAGCGATCGGTCCTCCTCCGCCAAGGGGGTGCATCTCGCGTGGTCTCCCCGGCGATGCCCACATGTGAGTTGGCGATGGAGGATCTCGAACACGATCGCGGCAGGCGACCTCACGCGCAAAGAGGCAGACGATGCGGCTGCGAAGCTGTACGTGGTCTTTCGCGGCCCGTCGTACTGGAATCCGTTGGATAAACGCATTCTGGTCTACCTGTGGGACCACCGGGCGCCCGTCGGGGCCATCTACCCCAACGCCTGGCTCCCGGCGAAAGAACGGATGGTGATCGTGGAGAGTGGAACCTCGAAGGTGGGCCAATGGGTGGTGGAAGAGGTCCATCTGGTGAACGATTTCGTCCGGGCGTTCCCGGGGGAAGAGCCGGGCGATGTGGAGGCCGTAGCCTTGCTGGCGGACACGGACAATACACGCTCTCGCGTCACCGCCGGCTTCGACGATCTGACGATCCGCTGTACCGAACCTGAAACCGGTCGAGTTCGGCAATGAGCACGCGCAGGCATATCTCTGCATCGATTGGTGTATGGGCCTATAGACTCTGCGGGTGTCTAGGCCTGGCGCTCTTCTCCGGCGGAGCGAATCTTGCGTCGGCTCAGGAGGCAAAGACCATCACGCGCGTGCATGATCCCGTGATTGTGAAGACCGGCATCCTCACAGGGCTTCCGACCCGCGACACGGCAGGCTATCGACTCTACAGCCTTCGCCAAAGCGTCCTCTCTCCCATCCCGTTCCAGTTTGACGAGCGGGACAGCGCCGGCGACATCGCCTTCAGCGACACCGGCGCCAAGAACGAGTTTCGACTCGACGAGAACGACGACCTGGTCTTTATGGCGAAGGATATCGGAGATCGGATCACACCGGAATTGTTGCCGGCCTCGAGCGATGCTGCGCTTGAGATTGAGGTGGCCGATTCATTGAGCGAAGGGCGCGGCTGGGCCTATCTGATCCACTTTCCGAGGGACGCTCCTCCCGCGTCGCCGGTGACCTATGCGACATTCGATCCCACAACCAATCAAGCCCGGACATCGTTCTACACCATGGAGTATTATCCGGGACGCAACTTCTTCACCGGCATGCGCATCCATGTCGCCGCCGGGGGGACGGGAGAAGATTTCCTCGACCGGATGAAGGTACGGGTCAATCCGACGTTTTCTCTGGGCGTGGCGACCTGGAGCCCGCTCTTTACCGAAGAGCAGATGACGGTGACGATCGACGGGGTGAAGAATGGTCCGGTCCGGGCAATCAGACGAGTGCGTCAGTCGCTCGATCTAAGCCGCTACATCCCGGCCATCCCCAACGGAACGACCTATACCTATTTCTATGTCAGCTCCTTCATCACGCCGTCACGGTTTGCGGTCCCCTGGCTCGTGCTCAAGTTGCTGCGCGCGTTTCGCTTCACCGGCGTAAGCGACTTTCGGAACAACGCCATTGGAATGACGTACCGGGATTCGGTCAACTCGCGGGGCCTCCCCTTTACCGGTGCCAACCACACGGGGGGCAATTCCTCCCAAGATCATGAATGGTATGTGGTCGGCGGGAGAGCCGGGACGCACCTCCAAGCCTTTGTGATCCCGGAGCAGTGGCGGCAATGGGGAATTGTCCGTGGGACTGTCTTTCAGGACGACGATCTAGCCACGGATCGTGAAGGGCCGGAAGAGGAACCGGGGAGTCATGCGGCCGGCTACAGCCTGCTCAACATGACCAACCTCCGTGAGTCGGGGGTCTATGATCTCGCCATGGCGGTCATCGTCCTACCGCGTCCGTATCAGCCAGGAGACGAAATTCAACCGTTGGCGATGCTCAAGGTACCGTTGACGGCGACGGTTCGCCGGATCAAATAGAGGGGAACCGATGGAACGCAAGGCCACAGGTCGGATAATTGTTGAAACTCCGGCGCGATTCTTCACGCAAGGCGGGATCGAAGTTCCCGCAGTTTCGGCTGAACAGATGCAGGAAGTGGACCGCATTGCCAGTGAAGAGACGGGACCAAACCTGTTTCAAATGATGGAGAACGCCGGACGCAATCTTGCGCTGCTCGTCATCGCGCTGCTCGGCGATGTGTGGAACAGCGCCCGAGTCACCGTGTTGGCTGGCCGCGGAGGCAATGGCGGAGGAGGAATCTGTGCCGCTCGCCACCTTGCCAATCGCGGCATCGACGTCAGACTCTGTCTCGCAGAGCCTGACCACCTCGAAGAAGTTCCGGCATTTCAGCGGAAGATCTTTCGCTCGACGAGTGGCAGAGAAATCGCAGCGACCTCCCTCGGTGTCGAACCAGCCGATCTGGTCGTCGACGCCTTGATCGGCTACGGCCTCCGCTCTGCCCCCCGAAGTCCGGTCGCGGAGCTGATCCAGCGGGCGAACGGCACAGGGACTCCGATTCTGGCGCTCGATGTTCCGTCCGGGGTGGACGCCACAACCGGCCACAGGCCTGGAGACTGTATCCAGCCCCACTGGACCATGACCCTGGCCCTGCCCAAAACGGGCCTGCTGCCGCAGAGAACTGGACATCTCTTCCTGGCCGACATCGGCATTCCCGAGCAGACCTATCGTCGCCTGGGATTGTCCTATGTCAATCCGTTCGCAAAGGGTTTCTGGGTTCCGTTGACCTGCCGGCAATGACCCGCCATCGCTACGCGGCTCAATCCTGTCTAGGCTATGCAACCTGCCCCTCCCCCTGCGGCCCCTCGCCTCTGATCAACGTATGGCGTGTTGCCGGATACGATGGCTCGGAGCCGACACGAAGGATCGTCGTGCCGTAAGGCAGACGTAAGACCTGCCAGGCGAGGCCGGCACGCTAACTCCTCGGAACACAGGCCTCAGTCAATCCGCCTGGTCCTGCTCGGTTCGGCACGACATATGCGATTCTCATTCGCAGGGGGCTCCACCCATCATCTGCGAACGAATGGAAAAAGATCGTTGAGAGTGAAGGAGGTGCACCATGGCACTCCACTGGGAAGGGAAGTACTCCACGGAACTCATCCTGATCCTGGGAATGATGAGCGTCGCCATCCTATCAGTCGGCGCGACGACATGGGTCGGTGGAAATAGCGCACGAGGTGATCCGGTGTTTTCCGCCGTCACCGTGCAGGGGCATGGGTATGTCGTTCAGGATGGTGGTCCACCTGCCGAACTTTTGCCGTTGACCATGACGACATCGCCACAGGGCGACTATCGCTTTCTTGCCCCGGCGGCATGGAGTCATCCTCGCGACCCCCGGGATCGGAAGCTCGAAGCCTTCTTTGTCGGACCGGTGGATCCAACGCGAGAGACCGTCGTCATGATGTCGGTGTCCCGCTATCCACGAACGGCACAGGCCATCTCCATTGAACAGATCATCGCGCAGCTGGAACACGATAAAACCAAGCACGTCCTAGGCGCCGAACCGATGCTGGTCGATCGACACCCCGCTCATTTGATCCGGATTCACGAAGTCACCTCCCTGCTCTCAAAGGCGCTCGAAGTGGTGAGCCTGGATCTCAGGGAAAGTGTCGTCATCGTCGAGAAAGGGCCGGATCTCCTCGTGATCGAGTATGCCGCCTCGCCGGAACTGTATGGGGAGTACTGGCCGATCTTCGATCGACTCGTGTCGAGCTTCCAGTTTGTGGTGACACCGTAATGGTCGAAGAGGCGCCCGTCGAGACAGGTCTGGAGCCATGGCACCGTGCGTTGTGCCGGTGAACGAAAGGAACGGGATCATCATGGAGCAGCAATCCACCTCGAGCGATCAAATTATCCAAGCCGTGTCCGATTCTCCCGGCTGTCTGCTTGAAGCGCTGGTGTTCGCCTGCCCGGACCTCACATGGAATCAGGTCTTCTTTGAAGTGGATCGTCTGAGCAGGACGGGACAGGTGCAACTGACTCACGCCGGCGCCGGTAAGTATTGTCTTCGACTGCCCAACGATACACCTCAGCAGTTCGGCGGCGCATCGTCAGTCAGGCCGCGGAGCCTTGGCAAGAGCACCCGTCACGACCGCAGAGAATGAAGAATGGTCGTTCAGAAGGTTTCCGGAGAGTGTCAGCTAGCTCACGGACAGGGGAACCGGTCCGTGTTGTACTGCAGGCGAATTTCTATAACAGGTTGAAACTATCGCTCTTCATAACGGGACAAAGGAGGTATTGGTATGACACTCACACGGGACGGTTTCTGGGCAGTGCTGCTGATGGTTATCGGATCGGTCTTAGGGACGGGTGTGTACCTTGCCGGCGCCCAGATGGCGAGTCCCTACATTCCCGAGGATAAAGTGATGGCGATGAAGCAGATGATGATGACGATGCAGCCGGACACGCTGGAGGCGTCCACTGAGCGAGGCAAGAAGCTGTTCAATGACACCACGCTGGGCATGAACAAGTCTGGGCAAAGTTGCGCCAGCTGCCACAGCGAGGGCGGGACGGTGGGCGGCGCGTCCGAGATGGAGTGGAAAGGGATGAAGATGAAGGTGGCCATTCCCACGCTCAAGGGCGCAGCGGCGCACTTCCCAAAGCCGATGGGGCCGATGAAGGCCGTGGTCACGCTGGAAGGCATGAACAACATGTGCATCATGACCTTCTTGAAGGGCATGCCGCTGGACTTGAACAGCCAGGCCGCGACCGATCTGACGGCCTACATCACGACCTTCAGCGCAGGCCGGAGATTGGAGCCGGGGGCCATGAAGATCGTGCCGACGCCGGTCCCAGGAGCCATGTAATCCCAGAGAGACGATCACGAACCGATGGACTGAACGTTCGAAGAAGGAGGGGCGGCCATGAACCGAGCGATTGTTGTTTCAGTGCTAGCCGTGTCGATGCTGGGAGGCCTCTGGGCCTGTGGCGAGATGAAAAGCATGCCGATGGGGGGAACGATGGGCATGATGAGCCCCTATCTCCCCGAGGACAAGGTGATGGCGATGAAGCAGATGATGATGACGATGCAACCGGACACGCTGGAGGCGTCCACTGAGCGAGGCAAGAAGCTGTTCAATGACACGACCCTGGGGATGAACAAGTCGGGCCAGAGCTGCGCCAGCTGCCACAGCGAGGGCGGGACGGTGGGCGGCGCGTCCGAGATGGAGTGGAAAGGGATGAAGATGAAGGTGGCGATTCCCACGCTCAAGGGCGCGGCCCCGCACTTTCCGAAGTCGATGGGGCCGATGAAGGCCGTCGTAACCCTCGGAGGTATGAACAACATGTGCATCATGACCTTCTTGAAGGGCATGCCGCTGGACTTGAACAGCCAGGCCGCGACCGATCTGACGGCCTATATCACGACCTTCAGCGAGGGCCGGAGGTTGGAGCCGGGGGCCATGAAGATCGTGCCGACGCCGGTCCCAGGGGCCATGTAATCTGGACGATGCAGCCAGATTGCACAACAGACGGGGGTTTCAGATGAACGCACAGGTAAAGAAGAGAAGAGGCTTGTGCCCCTCGCTCGCTTTGAGTGGGCTGGCGAGCATGGTGATCCTGCTGCAGGGACAGAGCGTCTCTGCCGCAGGTGGGACGGCAACTCCCGCGACGCCCACGCTCGTCGGGCGGGCCGATGTCGGAGCGAAGCTCTTCGATCGGAGCGATTGCCGGAACTGCCACAGCGTGAACCATCAGGGCTCGGAGGTTGGACCCGATCTGACCCAAGTCAGCGTCCGGCGGTCTCGTGACTGGCTGGTGGAATTCATCTACGACCCGGAAGAGCAGTTTCCGGACACCAAAATGCCGCGGTTTCCCTGGAAGAGCAAGCAAGAGGTCGCGGACATCGTCGCCTTTCTTCAGACGCTGAAGAAGCCGGTCGATCGGGACGCGATTCGCAACGCCGCGACATCGTTGGTGGAGTTCGGGAGAGCGCTCGTGACGACGTTCGATTGCCGCGCCTGCCACATCATTCAGGACGGAGGGCGCCCACGGTATCCGAACCTGACTCACATCGGCAGCAAGATCTATCCCGAATGGGAACAGGGATGGCTGAGGGATCCTCAAAAAATCAAGCCTGGAACCTTCATGCCGACGTTCGGGTTTACAGAGGATGAAGCAAAAGCCATTGCGGCGTATCTGGACAGCTTGAAGTAAGACCCGCATGAGTCCGAAACGGTGGCAACTGGCGGTGGTGATGGGAATCATGGGTGTTTTGGCTCTCCTGGAAGGAAGTGACAGACCGGCTCGCGGCCTCTCGACTCTCGCGAGCGAGCCGGTCAATGCGCGCATCTCCGACTACCCCCAAGGCCGTGCTCAGGCCGGCACGCTTTCGGCCGGTCAGCGCGGGTTGGCGATCGGGAGCGAAGGGATAGCGGTCGCCGTCTGGTCGGACACGCGTGAAGGCACATCGAACATCTATCTGGCCAAGAGCCGCGACGGCGGCCGCACATTCGGCTCGAATGTGCGCGTGAATGATGTGCCTGGGACCGCCGGGTTGTTCGGAGCGACCGTGGTGGTGGACCGGCACCATCGCGCCCACGTCGTGTGGTTCGACAACCGGGACGGCGATTACGACATTTACTATGCGGGCGAGTCGGATCGTCGTGATGGAGTGACCCCGGCCGTGCGGGTCAACGATGATAAGGACCACCCGGTTGAGGCGGACGCCTTTGGGGACGGCGAGCCGGCCGGCTCAGCCGATCCGGCGTTTCAAACATTGCCCAGCCTGGCGGTCGATCGGAACGGGACGATTTACGCCGCATGGCAGGACTATCGCCGCAACCAAGCCGACATCTATTTTGCCAAGAGCACCGACGGTGGACAGACGTTCAGCCGAAACCTCCGCGTGAACGACGACATCGGACGCGCCGGTCAACTCTATCCGAGCATCGCGGTCGATGCCCGAGGGAGGCTCTACCTGGCGTGGCACGATTTCAGGAAAGGGAACCAGGACATCTATTTCTCACGGAGCACCGACGGAGGCAAGACATTCAGCCGGAACATCCGGGTCAACGATGATCAGGGAACGGCTGGACAATTCAATCCCAGCCTGGGGGTGGATGCCGAAGGAACCGTGTATCTCGCCTGGCACGATCTGCGGGACGGCAATGCCGATATTTACTTTGCCGTCAGTCGTGACGGCGGCGCAACGTTCGATCCCAATCTCAAGATCAACGACGATCGAGGCGATGCGTATCAGTTTCATCCGAGTCTGGGAGTCGGGAGCAAGGGAGCCGTGGCGGTGGCGTGGGAGGATTATCGAAACGGCCAGGCAGACATCTATTTGGCTTACAGCGTAGACGGAGGACATACGTTCCGTCCCAATGTCCGAGTCAACAGTGATCGACGGCCGGCCGACCATCTTCATGCGGCTCTGGCAATCGGCGAGCATCATGAGCTGGCGGTCATCTGGGAGGATCAACGAGAAGGCCGGCGGGATGGGCCGAGCCTTTGTCAGCCGGTTCGATGCGCCGATGTCTATGGGACTCCGTTACCGTACTTGCGACAGCCGAGAGAGTAAGGGACCAGAGGTCCTCAGGGGGTTGCCGGAAGTTGCGCACAAGAGAGGAGCACGACAATCATGACACTGACAGGGAACACCGCGATAGGGCTCAGCGCCCTTCTTGCGCTGACATTGGGATGCGCGGAGCCGCCTGTGTCGCGCGAATCGACGTCCGTCATCGTGCCGCAGCCGGCGAAGGCCGAGGCGCAGACGCAAGCACCTCCCCCTTCAAGCAGCGCGCCATCAGATCAAGTCATGGCAGGACGTCCCGATGTCGGCAAGGAGCTGTTCAAGAAGCATGAGTGCTTGAATTGCCACAGCGTCCGCGGTCAGGGAGGCAGCCAGGGACCGGATCTGGCCCAGATCGGGCTTCGGCGGTCTCCGGAATGGTTGACGAACTTTATTTACGACCCGTCGGAACTGTTCCCCGAAAGTCCGATGCCCCGGCCGGAGTGGAAATCCGAGCAGGAGGTCGCGGATGTCGTGGCCTTCTTGCTTACCCTGAAGCGGGAGGTTCCCAAAGAGAAAATTCTCCAAGCCAAGGCCTCGGAGATCGAAAAGGGCGAGGCCCTCGTTCAAGCCTATGATTGCCGCGCCTGCCACACGATCGGCGAGGGTGGCGTGTCGGGCTACCCCGAATTGACCCATGTGGGCCGCAAGATTCGCCCTGAATGGGAACGCCGGTGGCTTCAGGACACCCAAAAAGTCAAGCCCGGCACGTTCATGCCCACGTTCGGATTCAGCGATCCTGAGCTCGATGCGATTGTGGCCTATCTCCATTCGTTGAACTGACTCGATCGGTGAAACCCGTACTGATCCATTCGTGTGAGACAGAGGAGGGCGACGATGACACAGAACCGGTTGTTATGGCTCTCGGCGATGGGCGCGCTTGTGCTGCTCCTGGGGATCCTTGGGCTTGGAACGGAACCGTTTGTCATGGCCGGTCTTCTGGATTCCCTCGGGCTCGGGGGAGATGACGAAGCGGTCGTCGAACATCCGCCGGTTCCGACCGAGTACAAGGACAAGCACATGCCCACCGGCTGGTGGACCGATCCCAAGGCGATAGAGGAAGGGCGGAAAGTTTACATGGGGCTCGTCGATCCCGAGGTCAAATGCGCGAAGTGTCACGGCGAAGACGGGAAGCCGGTGAAGGCCGGAGCCAGGGATTTCCGTCAAGGCAAGCGCATGGATACCTACGAGGCCAGCTTCTGGTTCTGGCGGATTTCGGAGGGGGTGCCCAAGACCAAGATGAAAGCCTGGAAAGACAAGCTGACCGAGGAGCAGCGCTGGCAAGTGATGGCCTTCGAGCATACCTTCTCGCATGGCGGGAAGGCGGAACCGCACACGCATGCGCGGCAGGCCAAGCGATAACATCGATGAAATCGAAGAGACCAGCGACACAGGCGGATGTCGGGCGACGAACGGTTCTCGTTCGAGCATTGACCGGCGCCCTCGCGTTGATGGGCGCGGCCGGCGGAATTCCAGGGTGGGTCTTTGGAACCGTTGGTCCGCCTCCTCTTCATCGGCCGAAGAACCCGCAGAATCTGACGGAGTTCGAACGGCTTCATGTGCCGAGAGTGAGGATCGCCGAAGTGATCGAGGACGGCGCCAACGCGCCCGTGATCGTTGAGATGGACCATCCAATGGACCCGGACCATTATATTCAGAATGTCCGCATCCTGGATTTTCAGGATCCCTTGATCTGGAAAGGGACTTTTCATTTTACGCCGGACTCCGGCGCGGTCTCCCTATATACGCAAGTCCGGCTCGATTCCGGAAAATCCACGATCTATGCGATTGCCGAGTGCAATCAACACGGCCGATGGCTGGGCAGCGCGGACGTGGATGTGGCGGTTGGAGGGTGTTGAATGGCCACTCCCAAGACTGAGATGCCGGTCGCGCGCCTCTCCGCGTCGGACTATCCCCGTGGACCGGCCCGCATCCGCCTGCCTCGCCGGATCATGAAGAGGGAGATCATTCGTGTCCAGGCGAAAGTCCGCCATCCCTCGCGCACCGGATTGCGGATGATCGACGAGCACCGGTTTGCGCCGGACCCTGACCATCCCGCCGTCTATATTCGCCTTCTTGAGATCTTCTACGGCGGGGACAAAGTGGCGTGGTACGAGATGTCGTCGGCCATCAGCGACGATCCGATCATCACCTTTTCGTTAAAAGCGGTACGCGAAGCCCCGGTGAGGGTGGTGTTTACGAGCAGCGAGGGTAAGACTTACGAAGCTGTAGCAATGCTGAGATTTACGGCAGGCTGAGGCCATGCAGACCAGGAGTCCGTCCATCCGATCTATCGTCGCCGGAGCGGTATGCTGCCTTACGGCCTTCTGTCTCGGCATCCCTCTCTCCACGGCGTCCTCCGAATGGACGGTTCCGAAGGAGGCCGACTTGATCTCGAATCCGGTTCCTTTGTCCCAGGGATCGAAAGGCCGAGGATCGATCATCTACGGACAACGTTGCGCTGTGTGCCATGGTGCGAAAGGTCGAGGCGATGGGCCTTCTGCTCTCAGCCTTGGCATCCGCCCCGCGGATCTGGCAAGCCCGGATATCCGCGCTCAGTCGGATGGCCGCCTCTTCTGGAAAATCGCGATCGGCCGCGGGCCCATGCCGAGTTGGGATGTCGTCTTATCCGAGGAAGACCGCTGGTACGTCATCAATTATCTACGAGCATTGCCCACAACGCGTTGATTGCGGGCGAGGCCAGGAGGGTACTATGCCATACTGTTATAGAAACCGCGTCGGATGGGCCATCGTCATGTCCCTGCTGGCTGGACCGTTATCCGCTTCCGCTGTGGTCGCCGCCACGATCTATGTCGGGAACCAAGGATCGAATTCCATCTCTGTCATCGATGCCGCCACGCGGCGCGTCGTCGAAACAATTCCCCTCTCAACCGCCAATCCGCATAATCTCACACTGTCTGCGGACAGGAAGACGCTGTATGTCGCCAACGTCGGAAGCCACAACGTGCTGGTCTTCGATGTCAAGACCCGCAAAGAAGTGGCGTCGATCCCAGCCGGCACCAAGACGCATGGAGTCACGGTCAGCCCGGATGGGCGGTTTCTGTATACCGCGAACGTTGGCTCAAATACGGTGTCGGTCATTGAACTGGCCGGCTATCGGGTCGTGGACACGATTGAGGTGGGGAAGAAACCCATGCTCATCGTCTTCACTCCTGACGGGAACCGTGCCTATGTTTCGAACGGAGGATCGGCGGACGTCATGGTGGTGGACCCGGCCACGAGGAAGGTGTTGGCCAGCATCTTCGCCGGCAAGGACGTCATGGGGACGGTCATCACCCCGGACGGCAAAGAAGTCTGGGTCTCCGAGGGTGGAGAGAACATGGTGTCGGTCATCGATGTGGCTTCGAGCAAGATCGCGCATGAAATATCGGTTGGCGCGGATGCGCACGGGCTCGCCTTGAGCCCGGACGGGCGGCTGGTGGCCGTGACCAACAGAGGGGAGAACAGCTTGTCCTTGATCAATGTCGGTTCCCATCTGGTCATGGACACGATCCCCGTCGGGCGTCGTCCGGATATCGTGGTGTTCTCGCCGGACGGCAAAGAACTGTATGTGACCAGCCGGGATACGGGGACGGTCGAAGTGATCGACGTCGCGGGCAAGAAGGTGACGGCGAGTATTCCGGTAGAGAAAGATCCGCATGGCATCATTGTCGGACCATGACCGTGGCTCCAAACCCCAATGCAAGCTTCATCGACGGCGCATGCGGGAATCTGAGTCTCCTCGTCTGGCTGATCTTCATTGGGGCAGTCCTGCAGGCCGGGTGCACGAACCAGCCCTCACAATCCGAAGCGTCGGCGCGTTGGGTTGCCGTGGCTAGCGGAACGTCCCATGCCTTGACCGCCGTCCGGTTCCTGGATCCTCAAACCGGATGGGTGTCCGGTGAAGAGGGGACCATCCTCCACACCAGTGACGGAGGAAACACCTGGGTGTCCCAGAACAGCCAGGTCAGGGTCAATCTCATGGGTCTCACGTTTACGGATCGGAACCACGGATGGGCCGTCGGCGACCAGGTCAGCGTCCTCGCCACGCAGGACGGGGGCTTCAGCTGGAGGGTACAGCACAAAGGACCGGAGAATGTGTTGCTCGGGTTGGCGTTTGCGAATGACCAGCTCGGCTGGGCGGTCGGAAGCTTTCCTCACATCATCCATACGACGGATGGCGGGGCGACCTGGATACAACAAGACAGTCGCACCTCGCAGTGGTTTACCGCAATCCAGTTTGTCAGCCCGGATGAAGGGTGGGCCGTCGGCATGCGCGGGCAAGTGGTACATACCGTCGACGGCGGCCGTACGTGGGAGCAGCAAGCGATCTTCCTGTCGAATCTCTTCGGCCTTCATTTCGTGACCCGCGAGCGAGGCTGGACCGTCGGCCAAGACGGTCTTATCATGACGACGGCCGACGGGGGCCATTCTTGGAATGCTCAGGTCAGCGGTGTATCGGATGAGCTCTCCTCTGTGCGATTCCTGGATGCGCGCGAAGGCTGGATCGTGGGACGCCGGGGGACGATTCTGCGTACGCTCGATGGCGGCGTGACGTGGAAGAAGCAGCCCAGCGGAACGCATCGCAATCTCTGGGCAGTTCAGTTCTTGGACGGGCAACACGGCTGGGCGGTGGGAGAAGCGGGCACGATTCTCCGCTATGAGGCCGGAGCGTCGCCGGGCTAAGAGCGAACCGATCTTGTCGTGATCCCGAGAGAAGGACTCCAGCGGACCCGCCGAGTCGGTGAGCTGACTCACAGTGGGACGGTGGCTACCTGCGTTACTCTCCACACGAAATGGAGTGAAAGACCTTCACATGCAGGGAGATGGACGGATGGGAAAACGTCACAGCGATTCCGATTCGCTTTCAGCGGTCCACGGCTCCGTACTCAGGAAATCAGGGCGCCGGTTCGCGCACGCCGGCCTCCTCCTCTGCTCGCTGCTGGTGCTGTCCGGATGCCTCTCGCCCATCGCCATGCATCGGGCGGTGATGGAATACGACCGGACGGTCAGCCAAGTTCAGACGCACATGTTGCTGTTGAACATCGCACGGGCGCGGTATCGCCGTCACCTGCATTTTACCGCGGTGTCGAACGTGGCGGCGACCTTCGACTTTCGCACCAGCGCGGGCTTCAGCGGCGAGCTGTTCGAAGGGGTCTTTGCCGGCGCCCCTCAAGGCTTCACCAAGAACTTCTATTCGTTCAATCTGGGAGCCAGCATGGCCGAGAATCCGACCGTGAACATCATTCCTATTCAGGGCGAAGAGTTTACCAAACGGATCCTGGCACCGATGGACGAGGCGCGGTTCGAATTTCTGTATCACCGAGGGGCTGATCCCGCCATCTTGCTCAGGCTGGCCGGGCGGGCCATTGTGATCGAGCCGGACCGGAGCGAACTCCCGCTCGTCTATCAGAATGCGCCGGGTCAGCCGGATGGGTACCGGGAGTTCCGCCGGCGCGTCTCGCATCTCTCTGCGCTGCATGTCGAACACGCCCTCCACGTTGGACCGCTGGTGTACCAAGAAGCATGGCCCTTGCCCGTCGATCATGTATTGACGAAGCAGGCCTTCGAACACGGCTATCGGTGGAGCCATCCTGCGAATGGTCGCCCGTCGCATCTCAGCCGGGACGTCGTCGGACGCATCGTGATCTCGAACTACGATCCTGCGCGTCTGTCCAACGAAGAACGCCGCCGGCTCCATGCGGAAGCGCAGCGCTATCCGAATGATCAGATTCTCGTGGATATTCGTACAGGCCATCCCGGAGGCGAGTATCCGTTACATGGGCGCATTCAACTGCGCAGTTTCGAATCGGTCCTGAGCTTCCTGGCCCATGGGATTGCCGAGGAACCGGAGTTCGACGTGGAGAAAGATCCCCGCACCGGAGAGACGCTCTTCAATCCTACCAAGACCATCGACATTGTCGAAACGGAGGCCTCTCCGTCGCATCCGTTTGCGACGGTCGAGTTCGAAGGCCGCTGGTTCTCGATCGGCGCCCGGCAGGGAAGGGAGGATCGCGCGAACGAGTGGGACCTGGAAGCGTTTCGCACCGTGTACCAGTTCTTTCAACTCACGGTCACGGACGTGTCTAAGGTGCCGACCCTGCCGATTACGATCGCCAAGTGAGAACGGCATGACACCTCCATGAGGGTTTCGGTCGGATTCGTCATATGAAGGGGCGACCGACTCCATGGTTGGTCAAATAATTCGCTCCGCTGTCCTGCATGCCCATAACGCCGTCTGACAACCTCATCGACAGAACATGCTCATTCTCATTGCGCCTGTAAGATGCCCGACAGATTCCTGAGCCGCGATGTCGTAGTCTCGCACCATTCCATGATGGATCGAATGGTGATGACGGTGTGCTATGTAACGGGGAGGAAAGCCGAACGGTCTCCGTGTCCGGTTATGGAAGCCTTTTCCAACCTCGTCTGCAGAAACACCGGGATCAACAGGGTGCTGTTCTACGCCGGCGATTCATTCTTTATGCCTGAGGTATTCCGGCGTCGGGACGTGCAATGAAATGAGGTGATGATGGGCTCCGGGAGCGACAACCCGCGGTCTGCGAAGACTCGCCTGATCAAGCTCGGTGGTCTTCTGATCTTGATTGCAGGCGCCTACGCGGCGATGTTTTGGCTCGATGTGGACGAACTCCTGCATCCCGACCAGATCACCGACTGGTTGCGCGCGGCCGGCCCCTTCGGGCCGATCTTGTTCATGGCGCTGATGGCCACCTCCGTCGTCATCAGCCCGCTCCCGGACCTCCCGCTGGTCATCACTGCCGGCGCCACATTCGGGATGATAATGGGAACAGCCTATTCTGTGATCGGCGCGGAGATCGGCGCGATCGCGAGCTTTCTCATCGGACGCACGTTGGGGCAGGAGGTCCTGACCAGGATTCTGCGCACCAACGTCGTGTTCTGCGAACGCTGCTCGGACCGCCATCTGGCGATCTTCGTCCTCCTGGCCCGTCTGATCCCCCTCTTCTCATTCGATGTGATCAGCTACGGCGCCGGCCTGACGAACATGTCCCTCCGGACGTTCGCCGTCGTCACGTTTGTCGGGATGATTCCGCCGACCTTCGCCCTGACCTATGCGGGTAGCCAAGTGGTTTCGGGCGCGTGGCTGATGATCCTGTCGGGTCTTGCCATGGTGGCTGTGATGCTGCTCCTTCCGAGGCTGGTGCTCCGCTACCCCACCGCGCGGTGGGTTCGACTGCTGCGCGGCGACATGCCGGTGGCAACTCACGTCCATGTCACGCCCGGTCAGGCGGCGCTTCCTGTCTTAGACGGCTCCCCACGATGCGATTCCTGCGGCGGACCATTGAATTAACACTGTCGTGGCCCTCCTCCGCGGTCCGGTCGGTGAACAATCCACTTGGACACAGATGGTGTTTCATCCGGTTAACACATCCCGATGGTTCCGTCACTGCTTCAGACGACACTTCTGACCGTGCTTGCACTGGTGGCCTTTGCGGGCAACTCAGTGCTCTGTCGGGTGGCCTTGGCCCACACGGCCATCGACCCGGCGAGTTTTTCCACCGTCCGACTCGCGTCGGGCGCCGTCGCACTCTGGCTGATCGTCCGCTGTCGCAGCGGACGCACGGAACTCGGTGGAACCTGGTCATCGGCCGGCGCTCTCTTCGTCTATGCCGCCGCCTTCTCGTTTGCCTACGTGACCTTGCCGACCGGCACGGGAGCGTTGCTGCTCTTCGGCGCCGTGCAGGTGACGATGGTGGTCCCAGGACTGTGGACCGGCGAACGGATGACCGCGGGGCAATGGACAGGATGGACGCTCGCCGTGGGTGGCCTCGTGGCACTGCTGTCGCCAGGGCTCTCGTCTCCGCCCCTCGGCGGGTCGGTCCTGATGATTGCAGCCGGTGTGGCCTGGGGCATCTATTCGTTGCGGGGCCGGCAGCTTGACGATCCGGCCGGTGCGACCGCTGGAAACTTCCTGCGGACTCTTCCACTGGCTGGGCTGTTGAGCGTGACGACGCTGTCATGGACGCGGATGGATGGGCTTGGAGTTCTCTATGCCGTGCTGTCCGGCGCGCTCGCTTCCGGCGTGGGCTATGCGATCTGGTACGCCGCGCTGCGTGGGTTGACGGCCACCCGCGCTGCGACGGTGCAACTGACGGTGCCGGTTCTCGCGGCGTTCGGGGGCGTCGCGTTCCTGGGCGAGCCGATGACCTGGCGCCTGGTCACGCCTGCATCAGCCATTCTCGGCGGCGTCGCGCTGGTTCTTCTCGGCCGTTCTCGCACCGGGTGGGCCGCGGAAATCGCCCTGCGACGTCACTCGTCAGGCTGACGGCTGGGCTCGGACCGGTATCGCCTTTCTCCGTTCACGTCCCATTTCCGCTCGGTCTTCTCGTGGATCTTCCCACTTTGTGCACCGCGAAGCCTCCATGCTCTTCGCGCGGCGCGAATGGGAACGCTGAAGAGGCCGTCTGCGATATCCGAAACGCGACTTCAAAGTGTCAGCTACATCACAGAGAGAACGGGAGCCTACTGATACGATGAGGCCATGATCGTGCGCGAACGAATGCCAGGTGATCGCGCCAGGGAAGAGAGGATCCTATGCCCAGAGACATTCCGGTAGGAAACGGGTCGCTGTTGGTGGCGTTCGATCGGGAGTACCGCATCCGCGATCTCTACTTCCCTCACGTGGGCCTGGAAAACCATGCGGTCGGTCATGCCTTCCAGTTCGGTCTGTGGGTGGATGGGCAGTGGAGCGCGATGGGACCGGAGTGGCGGAGGGACCTGCGTTACCTTCCCGACACCCTGGTCACGGAAGTCACGGCGGCCCATGAGCGCCTCCGAGTAGAACTCGTCTGCCACGATGCCGTGGATTTCCATGAACACGTGTATCTGAAAAAGATTCTCGTCAAGAACCCCACTGACCAGCCACGCGACGTACGCCTATTCTTCAGCCACGACTTCCATCTTTCCGGCACGGAAGTGGGTGACACCGCTTACTTCGACCCTCGGCTCCAGGCCCTCATTCACTATAAGGGGAAGCGGTACTTCCTCATCAACTGCTGCGATGCCGGCAAGTGCGGTGTGGAGCATTTTGCCTGCGGCCTGACGGAAACACAGGGGCTCGAAGGGACATGGAAGGATGCGGAAGATGGGAGTTTGTCGGGCAATGCCATTGCCCACGGGTCTGTGGACTCAACCGCAGGGATTTCTCTCCACGTACCGCCGCAGGGAGAGACGACGGCCTACTATTGGATCTGTGCCGGCACGACATGGCGCGAGGTCAGCCTGCTTAATCAGACCGTTGTGGACAAGACGCCGGAACGCCTGCTCCGGCGCACGGCAGACTACTGGAGGCTCTGGGCCAACAAAGAGAGCGATCGTGGATGGAGCAACCTGCCTCCCGCGGTTGCCCGCGTGCTGAAACAGAGCCTGCTCATCCTACGGACGCAAATCGACAATGGTGGAGCCATCATCGCCGCCAATGACACCGACACCTACCAATCTGCCCGCGACACCTATTCCTATATGTGGCCGCGTGATGGCGCATTCGTGGCGTCCGCGTTGATCAGAGCCGGCTATTCTGAGATTTCCCGACGCTTTTTCGATTTCTGCGCCCGCATCATCGAGCCGGAGGGCTATTTTCTCCATAAATTCAGCCCGGACGGCTCCGTCGGCAGTTCCTGGCATCCGTGGTGGCGCGAGGGCCACCCCGATCTTCCGATCCAGGAGGACGAGACCGCGCTCGTGCTCTGGGCCCTCTGGCGGCATTTCGAACGGTTTCACGATGTGGAATTCATCAAGCCGCTCTATCGTGGTCTGATCATTCGAGCGGCCGAGTTTCTTGTGCGGTATCGGAACGACGCGACCAACCTCCCGGAGCCGTCCTACGACTTGTGGGAAGAACGCCGCGGCGTCTACACCTTCACGGTCTCGACGGTCATCGCGGGGCTTCGCGCCGCGGCAAACTTTGCCGCCGCCTTCGGGGAAGCCGATGCGGCCGGGAGGTATCGCACCACGGCCGACGACATGGTGCGGGCGCTGCGCCGGCACCTCTTCCATCGCGACCTGAACCGATTCGCCCGTGGAGCTACCCTCAAACCGTCAGGCGACTACAACTTGGACACGACCATAGACGCCAGTCTCGTGGCCCTCTGGTACTTCGACGTCTTCCCTCCCCAGGACCCGCTGGTCGAATCCACGATGCAGGCGGTTCTCGAACGGTTATGGGTGAACACGCCCATCGGCGGGCTCGCCCGATACGAAAACGATTATTACCATCAGGTGGAGCAGACCAACGTGCAAAACGTGCCCGGCAATCCCTGGTTCATCTGCACCCTCTGGTGGGCTCAGTATCTGATTGCTTGTGCCGAAGACCCCTCCGACCTCCAAGAGCCTCTGACGCTTCTGGAGTGGGTAGCCGATCACACGCTGCCATCAGGGGTGCTTGCGGAACAAGTGAATCCGTACACGGGAGAACCGCTCTCCGTCTCGCCGTTGACGTGGAGCCACGCTGAATTCGTCGTCACGGCGCATAAATGGCTGGAGACGCATCACGCAATCGAACAGGCACGAGGAGTGCGGTCACCGACGACCGACTAAAGACGCAGGGCGCGATCCTCAGCAGATTGAACAGACTACTGAGGGTTGTTGGGAGAGCTGTTCGCTAAACCGCATCGATTCACCACGCCCTCAACCAACGAGGGCGTGATTTCACAAAGGGGATGGGATGAGACACAAACACCAACAGAAGCCACACGACAACAAGACAGCGTCGGAGCGACCTGAGCAGACACAATTGCAAGAAGAAATCCAGCAGCTGGCTTACAGGTTCTACTGCGAATGCGGCCATGAGCACGGCCACGATCTTGCACATTGGCTCGAAGCCGAACGGCGGGTGCTCGAGCGGTACCAGGGAAAACGCCAGACACGCGGATAACTCCATGATGTTCGTCGGTCGGCGTTCCCTTGACTCGGTTTAATGCAGGGGGTGTCGATCGAATCCAAGGGCAAGAAGAGCGGAGCTCACTTGGGGCAGAGCGGCTTGAGGTCTCGATGCATAGTCATCGGTTTCTTCACGATCGTCTCCCTCCCGGTTCAGGACGTTCGTCCTTCCATCAAGTGTTCGGAGTCTCGACATCGGGAGTCCTGCTGCGGGACGTTCCCCTCACCCAACTGTAAGATTCATCACAGACACCCACGTCAAGTCGGTTCTAGCATGGCGACGGCCGGAACACTGTCCTGTTGCCATGGAGTCGTTAACAGGCTGGTGGAAAGGACGCGAGCCATCGATGTTTCTCTCAGTTGTCTTGTGAGAGGAGCATCCAAGCAAGCTTGGTCCCGCGAGAGACCGGATCGTTCGAGATGAGAACCACGCATGAGGCTCTCCACCTCGGGAACGTAGTGAGAAGGTTTGCACCCGCCGTCGTACTCGTGGCGGCGATCGTCGCCGTCCCGCTGCCGCCTCTGGTTGCGACGATGGAACGATCGGCCCTTGCGCGCCGGACAGACCGGCAGGCGAATCGGCGTCCGGGTCGGGAGACCGCAGTGGACCGGCAGCCTCCGATGGAGCGGTCGCCGTCGTCGGTTCGCTGGCGAAGGAGGCCATCGACGATGCCGAGTACATCCTCACGTCGCCCCTGCGGATCGACGGGAAGCGCGCGCTCATCGTGGGCGGCGTCGCGGCGGGGATAGGCGGACTCATGGCAGTGGACAAGACCACACAGCGGGCGTTTCAAGAGAACCGGACCAACACGAACGACGACATCGCGGATAGCTTGGAGACGCTCGGCTTCGGGAGGAACGTCTTGATGGCGAATGTCGGCTTAATCGGCGCAGGATGGCTCTTCCGCGAACAGGAGGAAGGCAACAAGCTGATGCGGACGGCCCTGGTCAGTTTGGAGGCGCAACTGTTCACCGAAGGGCTGGCCGGCCTGACCAAGTTTGCCGTCGGCAGGGCCAGACCCGACGCGGGGGAAGGCACGCAGTCGTATGACCCGTTCGAAGGGTTCGACAAATCGTTCCCGTCGAGCCATGCCGCCAGAAGCTTCGCGGTGGCCGCCGTGTTTGCGGATGCCTATCCGCAGCCGATCCCCTTCCTGGCCTACACCGGCGCGGCGTTGATCTCGCTGTCGCGCATTCACGTGAACGAACATTTCGCGTCCGATGTCTTTGCGGGCGCGGCGCTCGGATTCGTCGTCGGCAAGGTCTTGAGCTGGCGGCATCGGCACCCGGATTCGCTCCGTGGGTGGAGTGTCCTGCCGAGCGCACCTCCTGTTCGGTCGCCAGTCGGTACGAGCGCGAGTTTACCTGGGCGACCTGCGGAACCCGACCCCTGACTGATGCAGAGCTCCGCGGCGGGGAAGACTTCGCTCATGCGGACCGGATCACGGACAGTGTTGTGCTGACGGGGACACTGGCGCAGGCACACGATGACTACATGCCTCCTGATGGGTTGGATGGACCCGATCATGTCTTTCGTTTCGCGCTGACCGAACGGACGCGGATCGAAGTCGCCGTCGCGGCGAACCGCGCCACCTGGTCCGGTGTCGTCGGCTTGGTCCGATCCGCCTGGCAGCCGGCCCTCTCGCTCCTGTCGTCCGACGCTGCCCGTTTGCAGCAGGGCTATGTGCTGCGCGCCGGCGTCACCGCGTTGTTTCCCTCCGAGCTGGAGCCGGGGACCTACTATCTCGTCGTGGACAGCTCCATGTCGGAATGGAAGCGGGGGGACGGGCTTTATCGTCTGTACGTCGGATTCGACCAGGCCCTGATGGGTCCGATGGTTCCGCCGAAAGTCGATCCGACAAATCCAAACCAAAAGGGAGAAGCGCCATGAGTTTTCTGCGGGCGATGCCCGACGCCTCGTTGATCGATGTGTTTCGCGCCTATCCTGAGTTTGCAAGGCCGCTGCATGAGTTCGCCCAGCAACTGATGCGAGGTCCCTCGCCCTTCACGGAGCAAGAACGAGAGCTGATCGCCGCATACGTCTCCGGCCTGAACCAGTGCCAGTTCTGTCGTGCCTCGCATATCGAGGTGGGACGACACTATGGAACGCCGGATGATTTGGTCGATCACCTGCTGAAAGGGATCGACAACGCGCCGATCGCTGAGCGTTTCAAGCCTGTCTTGTCTTATGTTCGCATGCTGACCCTCGCCCCAGGGCGTGTCACCAAGTCCGCTGTGAACGCGCTGTACGCGGCGGGATGGGACGACACCGCCCTGTCCCACGCCGCCCTGGTCTGCGCCTATTTCAGTTTCATGAACCGCTGGGTGGACGGATTGGGGATTGAGGCCGACCCCGCGGTGGTCCGGCGGGCCGGCGAGATGCTGTACCGGAAAGGCTACGCCGCCGTGATCGAGCTGCTTGACCGTGCCGGCACGCCGGACCGGCCTGATGCGACACGCGAGACTGCGCGAGACGACGCACCCGTATGAAGTCCGTGTATGGATGGGCGCGCCGACCGCCGCATTGCCGGACCTTCAGATGCGAGGAGCGGCGAGTGAGGCGATTCTCTGAGCAGCCGGGAGAGCCCCTCCGCATCCACGCGGGTAATGGCGCGGTGAAGATAGTGAACGAGACCGGCGTTCCTGAAGTTTCCCATGGCGGTGCTCACCGCTTCCCGGCTACACCCGATCAGATTCGCCATCTCCTGATGGGTGAGTTTTACACAACCGGAGAAGTCGTCAGCCGCTCCAAGCGCCTTGTAATATGTGAGCAGGAGGTGCGTGAGACGGTCCGGCACGGCGTGGAACACGAGATCCGCAACTTGCTCATAGGTCCTCCGGAGCCGATGATTGATAAGTTTGGCAAGTGCAGTCGCGAGATGCACGTGCCGGTCCTGGACACGGACGAAGTCCACCTTCGATATCATCGCAATCAGCGAATCCTCTAGGGCTTCGACCGTCGTCCCATAGAGATCCCCTCCGAGAACGCAATCTTCACCGAAGACTTCTCCCGGCCCCAGGATGTGGAGCGTGAGTTCGCGTCCGTCGGCGTGGGCAGACAAGACCTTGACCCATCCGTCCAGGAGGAAGTGCAGGCGGGTGGCCTGCTCGTCCGCCTGGTAAATCAACTGACCTTTCTTGACCGTCGAGATCCGGGTCATGTGAGCGATCTCTTGCAGGCTGGCCCGGGTCAACCCGGAGAATAGGCGCACCCGAGTGAAATCCACGAGTGTCTGTCCCATGGCTACATCCCTCTCTCTGGACACGATATGAGACAACCTGAGGTACGCCAAACCCATGCCCGGTGTCGCCGCTCACGAGACTACGGATGTCGGGCCCGATACGAAATATCGTATGCCGATTATGGGGGGGAAGGGGAGGGCCGTCTGCTCAAAATTGCTCAGGTTAGAAAACATGGACGAAGCCGACAGCGGGACGCTCCCATGCGGGAACTCCTCTGATAGTAACGGAAATTGGTCGTGCAAGACGACCGTGAGGAGGGAGCGGTGGACGCGCAACCCACCGTTCCATGCAATGAAGCCCAGGTTGCAGAATTGATTCATGAAGAAACTGCCTCGCCAATCATGTCGGCCAGCATTTCCTGCTGATCGTCGCCATGATCGGCTCGGGCTCGCCTTCTTTCCCAACTGTCATGACCTCCGCCCTATGCCCCCACTCTGTGAACAGCGAGTGGGGTGTCCAGACTCTTCCATCGCTGTTCGCGCAAGCGTGTGTTCGCTGACACCGTTCCGGTGATCCCTCTCACAGACCGTATCCCGTGGATGGAGTAGCTTCAGTGGTGACCCATCGAGTCGCGCGGTCGGTCGAGGGGAAGCCCGCCGTACGCTCTCGCTCGCATCAGGCCTGTCCGTCGCCGGCGCCGGAATGTGATCGCGCCCTCGATCTTCGTTCAAGACAAGGACCATCGAGCCGGTCCGAAGCTTCGCAGTCGATCCGGAATGTCGGAGCCTGCATCGAAGAAGATCGTTCCTCCGCCATACAGAACATTCGACGCAAGCCTTTGGGAAACCGGATAGCTCCGTGATTCCGGAACAGCACATCGGGAGTGGCACATCACATGCTTTGCTATCGAGACAGGAGCGCATCGTGATTCCTGAAATAAGCCATCACCAAGCCGAACGAAAGGGTGTGCGGTCGATGTTGAAACACGGTTTGAGCGTCAGCGCGGTCGATCCGGATCGCGGAACGGTGTCGGGCCGGACAGCCGTGTCCCGGGCACGGTCTCTTGCCATGGTTGTGGGCCTGTTGATGAGCATCGCAGGATGCAGCACGTCGCCTGGCACGATGTCCGAGGCGGAACCAGCCGGTGCATCAGAAGTAGAAGGAGTCCGTGCTGTGCCGGCGCAGGCTTCGCATCAGGACGAGTTTTACGATCCCTTCGCACAACCGGACGAGACCGAAGAAGCGGACGACAACGATCCCTGGGAATCGTTCAATACGGTGATGTTTGAATTCAATCGGAAGGTGGACAAGTACGCCCTGAAGCCCGTCGCGCAGGCCTATAACTTCGTGTTGCCGAATGTGGTGCAAGTGGGAGTCAGTAATTTCTTCCATAACGTCCGGTTCGTGCCGCGGCTGGTGAACAATGTGTTTCAGATGAAGGCGAAGGGGGCCGGGATCGAATTGGGGCGGTTCCTGATCAACAGCACGGTGGGCGTCGGCGGGTTCTTCGATCCGGCGAAACATTGGTGGCATCTGGAGACTCCGGACGAGGACACCGGGCAGACACTCGGCGCCTATGGAATGAAACAGGGCCCGTATCTGGTGCTGCCGTTGTTTCCGCCGCTGACGGTGCGGGACGGCATCGGGTATGTCGCGGATCTTGCGCTCGATCCGATCAACTGGCTCGTCTTCCCCGTGATCGAGGTGAACGACATGCCCTCGGCGGTGGCGCACAAGAATCGGACCACCTCCACGATCGCGCAACTCGGAACTCGTGTCGGGGGCCTCGTGAACGACCGGTCCCTCAATTTAGAAAAATTCCAGGGGGTGGAGGAAGCGACGCTCGATCTGTATACGGCGGTTCGTAACGCCTATTTGCAGAAGCGGGCGAAGGCAGTCCGAGAATGAGCGGTGGAACGGGAGTTCATTCATGACCGGTTACGAAAGGGAGGGTCGTATGAAGCATGTGAACCACAACAGTGCACTGTGGTCGATCGTGTTGGCCGGCGGCGAAGGGACGCGCGTCGGCTCCTTCGTGCAGCGGTGGCTCGGCAAGCGGAAACCGAAGCAGTTTTGCACCTTTGTCGGCACGCGATCCCTGCTCCAACATACCCTGGACCGTGCGGCGCGCCTCGCGCCGGTGGAGCGTTCCGTTCTCGTCGTCGCGCAGACCCATCGTGAGGAGGCCATGGCGCAGCTGGATGGGCGCGGGGTCGGGGCCGTCTTGTTTCAACCTGCCAACCGGGATACGGCGGCCGGCGTGTTTCTGCCGTTGACCTATATCCGCGCACGAGATCCTCGCGCGACCGTGGTCGTCTATCCGTCCGATCACTTTGTGTACCCGGAAGAGCGGTTTCTCGACACCGTACGTGACGCGGTCTTGGCCGCCGAGCGGCTGCATGATCGCATCGTCTTGCTCGGCGTGGCGCCAGACCGGCTTGAGCTGGATTACGGCTGGATTCTACCGGGGCAACGACTCGCCCACGCCGGAACGAAGCCGGTCCAGGCGGTCCAGAAGTTCCTCGAGAAGCCCACGGCGCAACAAGCCGATGACGCGCTGTCGCAGCACGCGCTCTGGAACACGATGGTGATGACCGCCACGGTGGAGACCCTCTGGCAACTGGGTCGGCGGTGTTTCCCCGATCTCATGGAGCGGTTCGAGCGCCTCGGGCGAGCCATCGGCACCTCGGAAGAGGCCCGAGTCGTGGAAGCGATCTATCACAAGATACCGGCCAGGAATTTTTCGGCCGATCTGCTCCAACAGGTGCCGGACCGCGTGGGGGTGACGGAGCTCAGAAACGTGTTGTGGAGCGATTGGGGAAGGCCGGAACGCATTACTGAGGCGCTGCGGCGGATCGGCCGGACCCCGGCCTTTCCCTTGGAAACTCTCGGCAGCCCATTTGCGCCGATTTCCAATACAACCCTCTCCCTGCAAGGATCTGAGAAAGCGCGATGACCACCGAGTGCGCGTCCAGACCTGAGGCCAAACGTAAGCCTGTTCACAGACGTCTTGTCCGGGGACTGATAGCGTACGAAACAGAGTGAAGGTGGTACAGGACATCTCCGGGCCGAGTATAGCTTGCGGAAGGAGGGCCCCATGCGGAATGCGAAGAGGCCGGAATCTCGATGACCACGCAATCAATCGATACGCAATGCATCAACACCATTCGGACCCTGTCGATGGATGCGGTCCAGCAGGCGAATTCGGGGCATCCCGGCACGGCGATGACTCTGGCGCCGGTTGTGTATTGTCTCTGGCAGCATTTTCTTCGATTCGATCCTGATGATCCGATTTGGCCCAATCGCGACCGGTTCGTGCTCTCGATCGGCCATGCCTCCATGCTGCTCTATTCACTGTTGCACCTGTGCGGCGTGAAGGCGGTCAATCCGGCCTATGAAACGGTGGGAGACCTGTCGGTCACGCTGGAGGACATCAAGAAGTTCCGCCAACTGGACAGCCAATGCCCCGGTCATCCGGAATATCGGTGGACGTCCGGCGTCGAAACGACGACCGGTCCATTAGGGCAAGGCGTCGCCACGAGCGTGGGCATGGCCATGGCCGGCCAGTGGATGGGCGCGTCCTTCAATCGTCCGGAGTTTCAGATGATCGATTACGACGTCTACGCCTTGTGCGGCGACGGCTGCATGATGGAGGGGGTGACGGGAGAGGCGGCGTCGTTGGCCGGCCACCTCAAACTCTCGAACCTCTGCTGGATCTATGACAACAACCACATCACGATCGAAGGGCGCACGGACCTGGTCTTCAGCGAGGACGTGGCGACCCGCTTCATCGCCTACGGCTGGAACGTGACAAGGGTCGGGGATGCCAACGATTTGGCGATGCTCGACCGGGCGCTGACGGTGTTTCGCCACTGCGAGGACCGGCCGACGTTGATCATCGTGGATAGCCATATCGCCTATGGAGCCCCGCACAAGCAAGACACCAGCGCGGCGCACGGAGAGCCGTTGGGTGCAGAAGAAATCAAGCTGGCGAAGCACCATTACGGGTGGCCGGAAGAGGCGAAGTTCCTCGTCCCGTCAGGCGTGCCGGAGCATTTTCAGACCGTCATGGGCACGCGCGGGCGAGCGGCGCGCGAGCGATGGATGACGCGATTCAAGAGATACAAGATGCAGTATCCGGAATTGGCGGACGCGCTCTATCGGATGCAGCACCGGGAACTGCCGGATGGCTGGGACCGGGATCTGCCGGTCTTCCAAGCGGATTCGAAAGGCTTGGCCGGACGGGATGCGTCGGCACAGGTGTTGAACGCCCTAGCCCATCGAGTGCCCTGGCTCATCGGAGGCTCGGCGGACCTCACCCCCTCCACCAAAACGCGACTCACCGGCGAGGGCGCTGGCGATTTCTCGCCTGCCGACTATAGCGGCCGCAACCTGCATTTCGGCATTCGCGAACATGCCATGGGCGCAATCCTGAACGGACTGTCTCTCTCGAAAGTGCGGCCCTTCGGATCTGGCTTCTTGATCTTCAGCGACTATGCGAAGCCGGCGATCCGGTTGAGCGCTCTCATGGAAATTCCCGTCATTCACCTCTTCACGCACGACTCGATCGGTGTGGGAGAAGATGGACCCACCCATCAGCCCATCGAGCAACTGGCTTCTCTGCGGGCCGTTCCGGGACTCCTTGTCCTCCGGCCGGCGGATGCCAATGAGGTGACGGAGGCGTGGCGTGTGATCATGCGGCTCCGCTATCAGCCGGCGGTACTCGTTCTCAGCCGGCAGGCGCTCCCGACGCTGGACCGAACCACTTATGCGGCAGCGTCCGGCTTGGAGCAGGGCGCCTATGTGCTCGCCGACGCGCCCGGGGGAACGCCGGAGGTCTTGCTGCTGGCAACCGGCAGCGAGGTGTCGCTCTGTGTCGCCGTGTACGAGCGGTTGGTGACGGAAGGCATTCAGGCCCGCGTGGTGAGCATGCCCTCATGGGAACTCTTCGAGCGGCAGAGCCGGGCCTACCGAGATCAGGTACTCCCTCCCCATGTCACGGCTCGGATTTCCGTCGAGCAAGCCGCGACGACCGGCTGGGATCGCTATGTCGGTTCGATGGGAATCAGCATCGGCATGAACACCTTCGGCGCATCGGCGCCCCTCAAAGCATTGCAGAAGCGATTCGGATTTACGCCTGAACGCTTGATGGCGGCGGTTAAAGAGCAACTGGCACACGCTCGAATAAGCCACAAACAAGATTGAAGGAGACGACCTGATGATCCCGTCACATCCGAACGTCATGAATCCGGTGCGTGCCCTCCACACGTTCGGGCAATCCGTCTGGCTCGATTACATCCGCCGGAGCCTCATCGCCGGTGGGGAGTTACAGCGCCTGATCGACGAAGATGGGCTACGCGGCGTCACGTCGAACCCCGCCATCTTCGAGAAAGCGATGACCGGCAGCAGCGACTACAAGGCGGCGCTGCAGGAACTCGGACGGAGGCCTGATTTGGACGCGAAGGCGCGCTATGAGCGGTTGGCCATCGAGGATATTCAAGCCGCGGCCGACCTATTGCAGCCGGTCTATGCCAAAACGAAGCGGCGCGACGGCTATGTGAGCTTGGAGGTCTCGCCCCATCTGGCCCGCGATACGCGGGGCACGTTCGAAGAGGCGCGGCGACTCTGGGACGCCGTCGGTCGCGACAACCTCATGATCAAAGTGCCGGCCACTCCGGAAGGGATCCCCGCCATCGTGCAACTGATCGGCAAGGGGATCAATGTCAACGTCACCCTCCTCTTTTCCCAGGAGACCTATGAGCTGGTCGCCGAGGCGTATCTCACAGGGTTAGAACAGCTGGCGGCACGGGGCGGTGATGTGGGAAGCGTGGCGAGCGTGGCCAGCTTTTTCATCAGCCGCATCGACACGGCGGTCGACACAGCGATTGCCGCGCGTCTCAAGACTTCTACGAATGAAACGGAGCGGGCGTTACTGAGAAGCCTCCAAGGAAACGTCGCCATCGCGAATGCCAAGTTAGCCTATCAACGATACCGGACGCTCTTCTCCGGTCCCCGCTGGGAGGCGCTTACCATGCGAGGGGCGATGAGTCAGCGGGTGCTCTGGGCCAGTACCGGCACGAAAAATCCCGCCTATCGCGACGTGATCTATGTGGAGGAACTGATCGGCCCTGACACGGTCAACACGGTTCCCCCGGCGACATTCGAAGCCTTTCGCGACCACGGACGGACTCGGATCACGCTGACAGAAGGAATCGAAGAGGCGAAGGACACCATGGCGTCCCTCGAACAAGCGGGTATTTCAATGAAGGCCATCACTGACCGGCTGTTGGAGGAGGGGTTAACGCTCTTCGGTGACGCATTCGACAAACTCCTTGTCGCCGTGGAGTGTCACTGCAAGACGGATACATCTTCCAGCATGACGAGATACTCCTACACCTTGCCGGGTCCTCTGACTGCCGCGGTGCGATCCTCTCTGAAGGAATGGGGCGACGGCAACAAGGTGCGACGGTTGTGGTCTCGCGATCCGTCTCTCTGGACAGGGAAAGACGAAGGCCGATGGCTCGGTTGGCTGGGCATCACTGAAGACCAACTGGCGCATCTCCAACTGCTCACCGGCCTCGCCGAAGAAGCCAAACAAGGAGGATTCACGCATGCCCTGGTCTTGGGCATGGGCGGATCAAGCCTTTGTCCCGACGTCTTGAAGATGACGTTCGGGAAGCGCGAAGGCTCTCCGGAACTCCTCGTCCTCGATTCGACCGATCCGGCTCAGATCAAAGCCATCGAGGGAAAAATCAATCTTGCCACCACCCTGTTCATCGTCTCGAGCAAGTCTGGAGACACCCTCGAGCCGAACATCTTCAAACACTACTTTTTCGACCTGGTCCAACGCCTGCTCGGAACGAAAGAGGCCGCCCGACGGTTCATCGCCATCACCGATCCCGGCTCGGCGCTGCAACAAGTGGCCGAAGCGGAGGGCTTTCGCCATCTCTTTTTCGGACTTCCGAGTATCGGAGGCCGCTATTCCGCTCTGTCGAATTTCGGCATGGTCCCTGCCGCCATCATGGGCATCGACGTATCCAGGTTGATCGACCGGGCCGAGACCATGGCGCAGGCCTGCTCCTCCTGCGTGCCGACCGAGGAGAACCCTGGTCTGGTGCTCGGCACGATTCTGGGTCTGCTCGCCAATCACGGACGCGACAAGCTCACAATCGTCACGTCGCCGGGCTTGGAAGCGTTCGGTGCCTGGCTTGAACAGCTTCTCGCCGAGTCGACCGGCAAGGAAGGCAAGGGGATCATCCCGGTCGATCGTGAAGCGGTCGGCGCGTCGGACGTCTATGGAGCGGATCGTCTGTTCCTGTACATCCGGCTGCAGGCCGGACCCGACAAGGGTCAGGACAATGCGATCGACAGGCTTGAGCGGGCGGGCCAGCCGGTGGTCCGTATCTCGGTGGCCGACCTCTACGATCTGGGCCAGGAGTTCTTCCGCTGGGAATTCGCCGCGGCGGTGGCGGGAGCGATCATGGGCCTCAATCCGTTCAACCAACCGGACGTGGAAGCCAGCAAAGTCGCGACCAAACAGTTGACGGCCGAGTATGAACGGACCGGCACGCTCCCGCAGGAACGTCCGATCGTGGAGGAGCAAGGAATCGGACTGTACGCTGAGCCGGCGTATGTCGAGAGGCTCACGGCTGTGGCAGGCACGTCTCCGTCGCTGACGAATTATGTGAGGGCCCATCTGAATCAACTCGCGGCGGGCGATTACTTCGCGCTGCTGGCCTATGTCGAAATGAACCCCGCGCATGACGCGTGGCTCCAGGCCATACGTCATCGCGTGCGAGACAAGAAGCGTGTGGCCACCTGCCTGGGTTTCGGGCCTCGCTTCCTCCACTCCACCGGACAGGCCTACAAAGGGGGCCCAAACAGCGGCGTGTTTCTCCAGATCACCTGCGAGGATGCCGCAGATCTGCCGGTGTCTGGGCAGCGCTATACGTTCGGCCTCGTCAAGGCGGCGCAGGCGCGCGGAGATTTTCAGGTCTTGGCGGAGCGAGGCCGGCGGCTGTTGAGGGCACACCTGGGCGCCGATGTGGCGGCGGGGCTGGCGACCCTCAAGAGAGCGATGGAGCGGGTGTTGGCCTGAGAATTCGACGCGGGGAAACACTGATTACGCATGGATGTGATGGATTCAGCTTGGAGGGAGTGATGACCGAGTCACAGACAGATGCCATTGTGCTGTTCGGCGCCACCGGCGATTTGTCGTTCAAGAAAATCTTCCCCGCCTTGCAGGCGATGGTCAAGCAGGGCTATCTGACTGTGCCGGTGATCGGGGTAGCCAAAGCGAATCGAACTCTCGATCAGCTACGGGATCGCGTTCGCGAGAGCCTCAGCCAACACGGCGGGGTCGTCGATGAAGCGGCCTTTGCCAAACTCGTTCAGCTGCTGCGGTATGTCGATGGCGACTATCGTGAAGACGAGACCTTCATCCGCCTCCGCCAGGAACTCGGCGGCGCGTTGCGTCCGCTCTATTATCTGGCGATCCCGCCCAGTATGTTTCCCACGGTGGTCGAGGGGTTGGGCAAGTCGGGCTGTGCGCGCGGCGCGAGGGTGGTGGTGGAAAAACCCTTCGGGCGGGATCTGGCATCGGCTCAGGCGCTCAACCGGACGCTGCATACCCTGTTCGACGAATCGGCCATTTTCCGGATCGACCATTATCTGGGGAAGGAGTCGATTCAGAACCTCTTGTACTTCCGCTTCGCCAATGCCTTCCTCGAGCCGATCTGGAACCGCACCTACGTGGAAAGCGTGCAGATCACGATGGCGGAACAGTTCGGCGTCTCAGGCCGCGGCGGGTTCTATGAGGAGACCGGCGCGCTCCGCGACGTGGTTCAGAACCACCTCTTGCAGGTCGTCGCAAATCTGGCGATGGAACCGCCCGTCAGCGGCGCGGGGGAAGCGTTGCGCGACGAGCGGGTGAAGGTCTTCAAGCGCATGCGCCCGCTCACTGGGCGGACCCTGGTACGCGGCCAATTTCGCGGCTATCGATGTGAGCCGGGAGTGGCGCCCGATTCTCAAGTCGAAACCTTCGCGTCACTCCAAGTCCATCTCGATTCGTGGCGCTGGGAGGGGGTGCCGTTCTTTATCCGAGCGGGCAAACGGCTGCCGGTCACCGCCACGGAAGTCATCGTGATCTTGAAGCGCCCGCCCCAGAACGTCTTCGGCGAGACGCTCAACGAGTCGCGCAATTATGTTCGCTTCCGGCTCGGCCCCGATCGGGTGGCGGTGGCCATCGGCGCGCGCGCCAAGGTCCCGGGAGACAAAATGATCGGAGACGAGACCGAACTCTTCGTCTACCACCAGCGAGGAGACGAGATGGAAGCCTATGAACGGCTGATCGGCGATGCGATGATCGGCGATCCGTCGTTGTTCGCGCGCCAGGACGGCGTCGAAGCGAGTTGGCGCGTGGTCGATCCGATCCTGAAAATGCCCACGCCGGTCCATGAATACGAGCCGGGCACATGGGGACCGCGCGAGTCTCACGCGCTGATCGCTCCGTTCGGCGGGTGGCAGAGCCCGAAGGAACACGCATGACCATTGGCGGAGAGAGGGACCAGAGCCCCGACACGGCGGGGTCCTATCGACCGATCCGCGACTATGCGTTGATCGGCGATTGTCATGGAGCGGCCTTGGTGGCTCGCGACGGATCGATCGACTGGTGTTGCCTGGGCCGCTTCGATGCAGACCCGACCTTGTGCCGCATTCTGGATGCCGAGCGGGGCGGCTACCTCTCCGTGGCCCCTGTCGACGAACATTCGGCAACTCGTTCCTACGTCGAAGACACCAATATCTTACAGACGACCTTGACCGCAACCCACGGTACCGTTGTTCTGACCGACTTCATGCCGGTGGGTCGAAGGCCCGGCTGTGGAACTCATGATTACGTCGATCTGGTCGCCCCGAAGTTTCTGATTCGGATCGTAGAAGTTCGGGAAGGGACGGCACAGTTGCGTATCCACTATCGCCCGAGCATTTCGTTCGGACGGGAATCAGCGCGGCTACACGGTCGCGGGGACAGGATTTCCGCCGACGGAGGACCGGTCCTGTATCACGACGTCGGCGGCTTTTCCCTCATCGGCGATACCGCACTGACGACCGTTTGGTTGCAGAAGGGGCAGAGGCGGGTTCTGATCCTTGCCGCGCAGCCCTGTACAAGTTTCAACCCGATGGATCGCCTTGACCTGTATACATCGGTCACGATCGCGTTCTGGCGCGAGTGGATTGCCTACTGCCGCTACAGCGGACCCTATGTGGGACCGGTGAAACGCAGCTTGCTCGCGATCAAGCTCCTGATCTATGCGCCGTCCGGCGCCATCGTCGCGGCGCCGACGACGTCCCTCCCGGAAGGCATCGGCGGCAACCGCAATTGGGATTATCGCTATTGCTGGCTCCGGGATTCGGCGTTCACGCTCTATGCGCTGGCCGTGAGCGGCTACGGCGGCGAGGCGCGGCGGTTCAGCGCGTATCTTCCACGCGTCTGCGCCGCCACCGCACCCAATCTGCGGATCATGTACGGGATCGGCGGTGAAACCGAGATCGATGAGCACACCCTCGATCATTTGGACGGCTATGGCGGTAGCCGCCCGGTGCGGCAAGGCAACGGAGCCTACACCCAGCGGCAGATCGATATCTATGGAGAGATTCTCGACTGGGCGCTGCTGTTTCAGACTCTTGGCGGCACGTTCGATCAACATTCGCGCGGGATGCTCGGTGCGCTGGCCGATTTCGCGGCCGATCATTGGCACGAACCGGATCAAGGGCTCTGGGAAATGCGCGGCCCGCCCTTGCATCACCTTCACGGGAAGATCATGAGCTGGGTCGCGCTCGATCGGGCGATTCGGCTCCTCGGTGCACAGTCGCGCTGGGAAAGCGAGCGGGATCGCATCGTTGCCGACGTGCATGCGCGCGGTCTATCGGCGGAGGGCGATCACCTCGTTCAAGCATACGAGCACCAGGAGGTCGACGCTGCCCTGCTGTTGATCCCCATGACTGGATTTCCCGTGCGCGACCGAATCGTGACGAACACGATCGAGGCGATCGAGCGGGAATTGCGGTCGGGCGATTTTCTGTATCGCTACAAGAACGAGGACGGTCTGAAGGGCGACGAAGGGGCGTTCCTGATTTGCAGCTTCTGGCTCGTCGATGCGCTCCTGCATATCGGCCGGAAGGAAGAAGCGGCGGCCTTGTTCCACCGGCTGGTGGAATGCGCGAACGATGTCGGCCTGTATTCGGAGGAGATTGATCCGGGCAATCGTGCGTTCCTGGGAAATTTTCCGCAGACCTATACCCAACTGGCATTGATCGGCAGTGCCGTGCATCTCGCTCTCTACGAGAAAAAAGGGGTGGACGCGCTGAAAGGGACGCATGCCGAACGCGCTCAGCGTGTCGTCTCGGCCACGCTCGGCTGGCGCGCGATCGTTGCTGTCTTCAAGGCCACGTGGCGTGTCGGTCGTATTGTGTCGTCGAAGCGATCGATGTTTCCATTGGAATAGGGAAGACGCCGGAGGCTCTCGATGAAGATTCTGGTGGTCGATGTGGGCGGCACGAACGTCAAACTGCTGGCGTCCGGACAGCGGACCGTTCGAAAGTTTCGCTCGGGGCCGGAGTTGACGGCGAAGCAGACGGTGGCCAGCGTGGTGGAAGCGGCCAAGGGCTGGAAGTACGACGCGATCTCGATCGGATACCCCGGACCCGTGAGCCGGGGGACGCTCCTGGAAGAGCCGAAAAACTTGGGAGCCGGGTGGGTAGGATTCGATTTTGAGAAGGCCTTCGGATGTCCCGTCAAACTCATCAACGATGCGGCCATGCAGGCCCTGGGGAGCTATGAGGGCGGCAGGATGCTCTTCCTCGGCTTAGGAACGGGGCTCGGATCGGCGCTGATCGCAGACCAGGTGATCATGCCGATGGAACTCGCCCATTTGCCGTACAGGAAAGGCAGAACCTTCGAGGAATCTGTCGGGCGCCGAGGGCTCGAACGATTTGGGAAAAAGAAGTGGCGGCGGACGGTCGACGATGTCGTGAGTCGTTTGAAGGCCGCCTTGGTGGCCGATTACGTGGTACTGGGTGGAGGCAACGCGAAGAAGTTACAGCAACTCCCGGAAGGCGCCCGTCTCGGCGACAATGCTCATGCGTTCATCGGCGGGCAGCGTCTCTGGGAGAAGTCACGTTGACATGAAGTCCACCACGCAAGCACGTGGCAAGTTCCACACGAGGAATTCGCACCCGGTCGTCTTCCTACTCGACGTGGACAATACGTTGCTCGACAACGATCGAGTAGCGGCCGATTTGCGGCGACATCTCGCGCAAGAAGTCGGGCGCGCCTGCGAGCGGCAGTACTGGGCGATCTTCGAACAACTGCGCGCGGAACTCGGTTACGCCGACTATCTCGGGGCTCTACAACGGTATCGAATCGAGCATGCCCACGATCACAACTTGTTGGCGATCTCGTCATTCCTGGTGAACTATCCCTTTGCGAACCGGCTCTACCCACATTCGCTGGATGTGGTGGAACGGTGCAAAGAATGGGGAACGCCCGTCATTCTCTCTGACGGGGATGTGGTGTTCCAGCCGCGCAAGGTCGAGCGGTCGGGGCTATTCGAAGCGGTCGAGGGCCACGTCCTGATCTACATTCACAAGGAACATGAGCTGGACGAAGTCGAGCGCCGTTATCCAGCCGATCATTATGTATTGGTGGACGATAAGCTCCGCATCCTGGCAGCCGCCAAGCAAGCCTGGGGACCACGGGTGACGACCGTGTTTCCCCGCCAGGGGCATTACGCCATCGATCCCGCCATCCTTTCGGCGTTTCCAGCGGCAGACATCAGTCTGGCTCGCGTGGGCGATCTGCTCGCATACGATCTGCGCAAGTTGGTCTCCGTCGGGCATAGACATAAAAGAAAGATCGCGAGGAAGGGCCGACAGGAGTCGGATGGATATGTTCGGAAGCCGTGACAAGGGGCTCAAGAAGAAGCCTCTGTCAAAGGGACGGTCTAACGGTCTAGAAGAGGGCCCCAACACATCATTGTACGGAAGGAGCACCATGGCTGATCGGGTTCAGGAGATTCTCAGTTGGTATGGAAACGACAATGCCGGGACGAAAACCAATATTGCGCGGCTGTTGCGCTCGGGCAAGCTGGCAGGCACAGGCAAACTGGTCATCCTGCCGGTCGATCAAGGATTCGAGCACGGACCAGCCAGGAGTTTTGCCCCGAACCCGCCGGGGTATAACCCCCACTATCATTGTCAGTTGGCTATCGATGCCGGGTGCAACGCGTACGCCGCGCCGTTGGGATTCTTGGAAGCCGGCGCCGCGGAGTTTGCGGGCCGGATTCCCCTGATTCTCAAATTGAACAACCACGACGTCCTGCACGACGAACAAGATCCATTACCTTCCGTCACCGCCAGCGTGCGCGATGCGCTGAGGCTCGGCTGTTCGGCCGTGGGGTTCACGATCTATCCAGGGTCGGCCCATTGCCACTCGATCTACGAGCAGCTCCGAGGTATTGCAGAAGAAGCAAAAGCGAGCGGTTTGGCGGTCGTCGTCTGGTCGTATCCCCGTGGCTCTGCGCTCAGCAAAGAGGGAGAAACGGCCATGGATGTGGTGGCCTATGCCGCGCAGATTGCCGCCCAATTGGGCGCCCATATCATCAAGGTCAAGCTCCCCACTGCGCATGTGGAACAGGCGGCGGCGAAACAGGTCTATGAGTCGACGCACATTCCGATCAAGACATTGGCCGAGCGGGTCGCGCATGTGGTCCAGAGTTCGTTCGATGGGCGACGCATCGTCGTTTTCTCGGGCGGTGCCAAGAGCGAGGACACGCACGTGTTGGAGGAAGCTCGTGCCATCCGAGACGGTGGGGGATTCGGATCCATCATCGGACGGAATTCGTTCCAGCGTCCTAAGGCGGAGGCCATGAAACTCCTCCACACCATTATGGGCATCTACTCGAGGGAGATTCAGTAAATGATGACAGAACAGGGTTCGGGCATGGCATCGACAAGCCATCAGCAGATCACATCGTGTGCAAGCGCGTCGGATAGGCCGGCGCGGAGGGAGGATAGCTATGCAACTCGGAATGATTGGGCTTGGAAGAATGGGCGCGAACATGGTGCGGCGGCTTCTGCAGGGAGGGCATCAGTGTGTGGTCTTCGATCGGTCGCCCAACGCGGTGGAGGAGCTGACGAAGGAGACGGCCGATGGGGCGTCCTCGCTCGCGGATCTCGTGAAGAAGCTGGAGAAGCCGCGGGCGATCTGGATGATGATTCCGGGAGCGTTTGTGGATCCACTCATTGCCGACATTCTGCCCTCTCTCGAGCCCGGCGACATCCTCATCGACGGCGGCAACTCCTATTACGTGGACGACATCCGCAGGGCCAAGGACCTCGCCACCAAGCAAATCCAGTATATCGATTGTGGGACGAGCGGGGGCGTGATGGGCCTGGAGCGCGGCTACTGCCTGATGATCGGCGGCCCGACTGAGGCGGTGCAGCGGCTTGAGCCGGTGTTCAAGACGCTGGCGCCCGGGGTGGGCGACATTCCGCGCACGCCGGGGCGTGAGAAGATCGGAGGCGCCGCCGAACAGGGCTACCTGCACTGCGGGCCGAGCGGCGCCGGCCACTTCGTCAAAATGGTGCACAACGGCATCGAATATGGCCTCATGGCGGCCTACGCCGAGGGCATGAACATCCTCGCCCACGCGAATGTGGGGAAGAGTGAACAGACCCACGATGCCGAGACGACCCCGCTGCGCAATCCCGAAGAGTTCCGATTCGATCTCAATCTGCGCGATATTGCGGAAGTCTGGCGGCGCGGCAGCGTGATCGCCTCGTGGCTGCTGGATTTGACCGCGGCCGCCCTGCTCAAGGATCCGACGCTCTCGAAGTTCGACGGCCGGGTTTCGGATTCGGGCGAGGGGCGCTGGACGATCAAGGCGGCCATCGACGAGGGCGTGCCGGTGCCGGTGCTCAGCACGGCGCTCTACTCGCGGTTCAGCTCGCGCGGCGAGGCGGAGTTTGCCGACAAGCTGCTCTCCGCGATGCGGTTCGAATTTGGCGGGCATATGGAGAAGGCGGCTGACAAATGACCCAAGGGGATCTCTCTGATATGAAACCCAACGACTTGCACCAATTTCTTTCGAGGTAACGCCATGAACACGACCGACAAACTAACAAATTTCAACAACATTGGAGTAACACCATGAGCCAAGACCACCGCAGAAAAGAGGCGTCTGAGCGCGCCACCTACCTTTCCAAGAACGAGTACGGGTTAGGCTTCCCTCTCGACCGGACGGCACTTCTAGTGATCGATCCGGTAAACGACTTTCTGTCCGAGGGCGGCGCGGCTTGGGACCTCACCAAGAACACCCTCAAATTGCATGACGTGGTTGGCAACCTCCGCCGCGCCATCGACGGTGCCCGCGAGAAGGGCGTGCCGGTGATCTTTGGCCCGATGGCCTACACGGAGGAAGACTAAGCCGACGAGGAACTGCATCGAAAGAGCGCTATCAACCGGATCATGTTCGAGCGGAAGATGTTTCAGGCGGGAAGCTGGGGAGCTGACTTCCATCCCGAGCTGCAACCACTCGCTGACGAGATCATCCTTCTGCCGCACAAGGGCACAGACGTGTTCGAAACCGACCTCCCAGACCATCTCAAGCGTCTCGGCATAACCCACCTGGTGATTGCCGGGATGACGGCGAACATCTGCTGCGGAAGCACCGGGCGGCGCGCTGCGGAGATCGGCTACGACGTCACCTATCTCTGGGACGCTATCGGCTCGGAAAATGTCCCGAGCTATGAGGCGTCGGTGACCCTCAACTTTCCGCTGGTAGGCAACGGCGTGATCAAGGTGGACGACTTCCTTGCCGCGCTCTCTGCGCCAACGGCGGGTCAGGTTCAGCCGGGCGACAACGTGCGCGGATCCGACCATTTGGAGATCGGCACCGTGAAGGATGTCGTCGCGGCGGACGACGAGACCGAGGCTTACATGGTCGTGCCGCGTGGCATGATCTTTCCCAGCGACACCTACATCCCGCTTGATGCCGTGGTCAGACGCGCGGGCGATCAGGTCTTCGTGAACGTGCCGAAGCTCGTGATCGCCGAGATGCCATGGAACAGGCCGCCAGCAAAGAGCGAGCGCAAAGAGAAGTACGGGACGCCGGCTTCAGCGGTGGAGAAGCTCTACGGCTCTCGGTCGCCCTCCGCGATGCGATTCGAGTTCGGCGGACACATCGAGAAATCGGGCAGCGAATAACGAAAGGACATCTGGTATGAAACCTTACGATGGTAATGGCGCACTCCCTACCGCAGAACGCCCCTTTCGGGTCCTGATCATTGCCGGCTCGAATCGCAGGCAGTATAACTGCCCCGGCGTCGATTCAAAGTCGCGGGCGCTAATGCTGCGCATGGCCGAACGCCTGCCACAGGATTGGGAAATCGACTACGAGGACCTCGGTAACGTGTACGGGCGCGAACACATACAAAGTTGTAACGCCTGTGTTTCTACCTCCATGGCCCTGTGTGTCTGGCCCTGCAACTGCTACGAACCGGACAGTAGTGCTGAACCGGATTTGATGTGGAATCTCAACCTGTACGCGAGACTCGACCTGGCCGATGCCTGGGCGATCATTGGCCCCGTGAATTGGTACGGGCCAAGTTCCAACCTTAAGCTGCTGTTTGACCGGCTCGTGTGTATGAACGGCGGCAATCCGCGCGAGGATCTGATTGAGCATAAGAACCCAGAGCTGGCCATGAAGCTTGAGCACACGAAAGAGTGGGAACATTTGAGTATCAACCATCTGGAGGGGCGCACAGCCGCGTTTTACTGCTACGGCGACGGAGGGGGAGATGAGATGGATAAAAGCGGGCGGCCGAAAATTTTAAGACACTCATCGTACTTTGATCCCGAGAAAGAGCCTTTCGATGATATGCGAGACGCCTATGGACCTCTCGTGTGGCAGTGCCGGTACGGAGGAATAGAGGCGCCTGATCATCTGTGGCGCTACGTAGAGTTCGGCATAGGGAAAAAATACAGCGATAACCAGTCAGAAGATATGTCGACAGAGCCTGAAGTGTTTCGTAGCTTCGATGACTGGACAAAGGAATTTGCCGGGTTTGTCAGCAAGAAAGGAAAGGTAGAGCCGGGTCAGTATCGCGCGTATGGATACGAGGCGCCAGGGCATAAGATCGCTGACGTACAACTGGCGTGGAGAAGTATTCGAATGAGATTTGGACGACCGTCTGAAGGATCCTCTCCGGCCGAGCAGCAAGACAAGGGCCTTAATCAGGACGTTACGCTTTCGCCAAAGAAGGGCGAAGGAGAAAAGCTTCGAGAAAAATGAGTCGCATTAGCCGTATAGCGCGCTCACACAGGCATTTAGCGGAGGGAGCGAACCGAGTTTCACATGGTTCGGCCCCTCTGATGCGCTCCCTTCGACAGCCGGGTATAAGATTCCAGGGAAGACGGTGGACGATCAAGGCGGCCATCGACGAGGGCGTGCCGGTGCCGGTGCTCAGCACGGCGCTCTACTCGCGTTTCACTTCGCGTGGCGAGGCGGAGTTCGCCGACAAGCTGCTCTCCGCGATGCGGTTCGAGTTCGGCGGGCACATCGAGAAGCTGGCCGAGAAGTAACAACCAAAAAGAGGACCACAGAATGAGCACAGCCCAGTCCAACATCGCGTTCCTGTTCGACGTGGACAACACGTTGCTCGACAACGACCGCGTGATCGCCGACCTGCAAAACCATCTCGAGCAGGAGGTCGGAGCCGAACGTACCAAGTGCTATTGGGCGCTCTTCGAACAACTGCGAACCGAGCTGGGTTACGCGGATTATTTGGGTGCGCTGCAACGCTATCGCGGCGAGTATCCGCACGACCCGAGTATTCTCACCGTTTCCCACTTCTTGTTGAACTATCCTTTTGCCGACCGCCTCTTTTCGGGCGCGCTTGATGTCATCGAACACGTCAGGCAATGGGGGCCGGCGGCCCTGCTCACCGACGGTGATGTGGTCTTCCAACCCTGGAAGGTGGAACGCTCCGGACTGTTTGACGCGGTGGACGAGCAGGTCTTCATTTATCTCCACAAAGAACAAGAGCTCGCCGATGTTGCCGAGCGCTGCCCGGCTGAACATTACGTGCTGGTCGAGGACAAGCTGCGACTCCTCACCGCAATCAAGAAAATCTGGGGCCAGCGGGTGACGACCGTCTTCGTGCGCCAGGGCCATTACGCCCTCGACCCGAAGAATCTGGCCGACTATCCGGCCGCGGACATCAGCCTGGATCGCATCGGCGACTTGCTGCAAGTCGACTTGGCGCAATTGCTGAAGCTCGGAGATAGAAACTAACACATGGGCAAAGCAATGGACGAACGGGAAACCACGCCAACCATCCTGACGATCAACGGCGGCTCGTCGAGCATCAAGTTCGCGCTGTACCAAGCCAGCGAACCATTGAAGCGAAGGCTTCATGGAAAGATCGATCGCATCGGCCTGAGCGGTACCATTCTGACGTTCACCGACTCGACCAGGGATCAGCATGACAGCCTCCGCCTCGCCGCCTCCGATCCCAACTCGGCTGTGAATTTCCTGATTGATTGGCTCCAGGATCAGCATGGTTTCGCATCGGTCCAGGCTATAGGACACCGCGTGGTCCACGGCATGAAACACACCGCGCCCGAGCGGGTCACCCAAAAATTGTTGGATGAACTGCATCGCATCAGCCAGTACGATCCGGAACATCTGCCCCTCGAGATCGAACTAATCGAGACGTTCCGCCGGCGTCATCCGAAACTGCCCCAGGTGGCCTGTTTTGACACGGCGTTTCACCGCACCATGCCACGTGTCGCCCGGCTGCTGCCAATTCCACGACGGTTCGACGCCAAGGGAGTCGAGCGATACGGTTTCCATGGCCTGTCCTACGCCTACCTGATGGAAGAACTCGTGCGCCTCGGCGCCTCGGCGACCCGGCGGCAGCGACGGGCCGTGTGATCCTCGCGCATCTCGGCAACGGCGCCAGTCTGGCCGCCGTGCGCGACGGCAAGAGCATCGACACCAGTATGGGATTTACGCCGACGGCCGGATTGCCGATGAGCACCCGCTCGGGCGACCTGGATCCGGGATTGGTCGGCTATCTGACGCGCACCGAACAAATGACCGCGACGCAATTTCAGCACATGGTGAACCACGAGGCCGGGCTGCTCGGCGTATCGGATACCAGCTCCGATATGCGGGACTTGCTCGCGCGGGAAACCGGCGACGTGCGGGCGGCGGAAGCCGTGGCGCTGTTTTGTTATCAGGCGAAAAAGTGGATCGGCGCCTTCGCCGCGGCACTCGGTGGACTGGACACGCTCGTGTTCTCGGCGGGTATCGGCGAAAACGTTCCACTCGTCCGCGCGCGCATCTGTGAGGGGTTGAGCTTTCTCGGGGTGGAATTGAATGAGTCGAGGAATGCGGAGAATGTCGGCATGATTTCCACGGATGCCAGTCGCGTCACGGTTCGCGTCATTCGTACCGACGAAGAGCAAATGATCGCGCTATCGGTGTGCCGTATTCTCGATCCTCGCATGCCCAGTGAAAAAGGCAACTCCGCAGCGGACCGAAACGAAATGCAAAAGAAGGGCAATTGAATATGGGCAACCCAACAAATGCGAATCTGCCGCTGACATGCGAGCGGCGAATCCCCGTCGCGCTGCTCACGCTTCGTCTCTCGGTTTTCATCGTGATGTTCGTGTGGACGTTGGACAAATTCGTCCGACCTGAGCACGCGGCCTCGGTATACGAGAACTACTACTTCGTCGGCGGGCTGAGTCGTGCGGTGACCCTGACGATTGGCGCTTTGGAAGTCGCCTTACTGGTCGGGTTCGTTCTTGGAATTGCGAAGCGCTGCACCTACGGGGCGGTCCTTGTTCTTCACGGCATCTCGACGCTCGCCGCGTTCAAGCACTATTTGGCTCCCTTCGCTGAGGGACCGCACCTGCTCTTCTTCGCGGCATGGCCGATGCTGGCGGCGTGCTTCAGTCTGTATCTGCTTCGAGATCTCGACACGCTGGGCATTGTTCGCTGGGGAACCCGATCGACGCCGCCATTGTGGAAGGAAAGGACCGCAACATGAATCTGACCACCAGACGAAACTATTCATCCAAGAGAGGCGAGACGCCCGCCATCACGCTATCCCGTACCCGTGAAGACTTATCGCAACCGCATTTCCCTACAAATTCCGAGGCCGGGCCGGAAGAACGGACCATTGAATCATGACGACACACACGCTTTCCGCTGACATGCTCCACAGGATGGATGCCTACTGGCGAGCGGCGAACTATCTCTCGGTCGGGCAGATTTATCTTTACGACAATCCGCTGCTGAAAAAGCCGCTCACGCTGGCGCACATCAAGCCGCGCTTGCTCGGTCACTGGGGCACGACGCCGGGGTTGAACTTCATCTACGCCCATCTGAACCGCGTCATCAAGGAGCACGACCTGAATGTGATCTACATCACCGGCCCGGGCCACGGCGGTCCGGGGATCGTGGCCCACACTTATCTGGAGGGCACGTATAGCGAGCTTTACCCAAACATCTCGCAAGACGAGGACGGCTTGGAGCGACTGTTCAAGCAATTCTCCTTTCCCGGCGGCATACCGAGTCACGTCGCGCCGGAGACGCCCGGTTCGATTCACGAAGGCGGCGAACTGGGTTACTCGCTGTCGCATGCGTTCGGCGCGGCGTTTGATAATCCCGGCCTGCTCGTCGCCTGCGTCGTCGGCGATGGCGAAGCGGAGACCGGCCCGCTCGCCACCAGCTGGCACTCGAATAAATTTCTCAATCCGGTGCACGACGGCGCCGTGTTGCCCATTCTGCATTTGAACGGCTACAAGATCGCCGGCCCGACCGTGCTCGCGCGCATTCCGCATGACGAATTGGAAGCGCTCTTTCGCGGTTACGGTTACACGCCGTATTTCGTCGAGGGCGACGATCCGATGAAGATGCACCAGCTCATGGCCGCTACGCTCGACGTCATCGTGACGGACATTCGGCGCATCCAGCGTGACGCTCGTGCGAACGGTTTCAAGAAGCGACCAAGCTGGCCCATGATTATTTTGCGCTCACCGAAAGGCTGGACCGGCCCGAAGGCGGTGGATGGCAAAAAGACCGAAGGCTCGTTCCGCTCGCATCAAGTGCCGATGGGCGACATGAGTCATCCGGGCCATGTGAAGATTTTGGAGAAGTGGCTCAAGAGCTATCGTCCGCAGGAGTTGTTCGACAAGACCGGCAAGCTGTGTTCCGAACTCGCCGACCTTGCCCCGAAGGGCGAGCGCCGCATGAGCGCCAATCCGCACGCCAACGGCGGCCTGCTGCTGCGCGGCTTGCGGCTGCCGGATTTTCGCGACTACGCGGTCAAGGTCCCGAAGCCCGGCGCCGTGGACGGCGAAGCCACGCGCATCCAGGGCCAGTTCATTCGCGACGTGATCAAACTCAAACCCGCCAACTTTCGCGTGTTCAGCCCGGACGAAACGGCCTCGAACCGCTGGGGCGCCGTGTTCGAGGTGACGGACCGTTGCTCGACGGCGGAAATCATCGCCATCGACGATCATGTCGCGCCCGACGGCCGCGTGATGGAGATGTTGAGCGAGCATCAGTGCGAAGGCTGGCTCGAAGGTTACCTGCTGACGGGCCGGCACGGCTTTTTCTCCTGCTACGAAGCGTTCATCCACATCGTCGATTCGATGTTCAGCCAGCATGCGAAGTGGCTGAAGGTGACGCGCGACATTCCCTGGCGTCGTCCCATTGCCTCACTGAATTACCTGCTCACGTCGCACGTCTGGCGGCAGGATCACAACGGCTTCACGCATCAAGACCCGGGCTTCATCGATCTCGTCGTAAACAAGAAGGCCGAAATCATCCGTGTCTATCTCCCGCCCGATGCGAATACGCTGCTCTCCGTGACGGACCACTGCCTGCGCAGCCGCAATTATGTGAACGTGATTGTGGCCGGGAAACAACCCTCGCCGCAATGGCTCGAGATGGATGCGGCCATCGCACATTGTACCGCCGGCATCGGCATCTGGCCGTGGGCGAGCAATGACCAGGGGGGCGAGCCGGATGTCGTCATGGCCTGCTGCGGCGACGTGCCGACGCTGGAAACCCTGGCCGCGGTCGAGCTGCTGCGGAAGCATTTTCCCGAACTGAAAATCCGGGTGATCAACGTGGTGGATTTGATGAAGCTCCAGCCGCGGAGCGAACATCCCCACGGCCTGAGCGACAAGGAGTTCGACGTGCTCTTCACCACAGATAGGCCCATCATCTTCGCCTTTCACGGTTATCCATTGCTCATCCATCGCCTGACCTATCGCCGCACGAACCACTCGAATCTGCACGTGCACGGCTACAAAGAAGAAGGCACGACCACGACGCCGTTCGACATGACGGTGTTGAACGACCTGGATCGGTATCATCTCGTCGCCAACGTCATCGACCGCGTGCCGCAACTCGGTCCCAAGGCCGCGTACGCCAAACAAGCCATTCGCGACAAGCTCTTCGAGCACAGGAAATACGTCGCGCAGCATGGCGAGGACCTGCCGGAGATTCAGAATTGGAAATGGGGCGCAAAATCAGCCGGACAAGTCACTAACGACTCGACAACTAAAAAAAGGAGTAGAAAACGATGAGTAAATCCCAATCCGACGCCCTGGTCTTTTTCGGTGCCACGGGCGATCTGGCCTTCAAGAAAATCTTCCCGGCGCTGCAGGCCATGGCCACACGCGGCCGGCTGGATGTGCCGGTCATTGGCGTGGGCCGGTCGGACTGGACGGCCGACCAGCTTCGGGCTCGGGCTCGCGACAGCCTTAAGAAAAACGGGGGCGTCGATCGCGCCGCCTGGAAAAAGCTCTGTAGTCTACTGCGCTATGTGAGCGTCGACTATACCAAACCGGAGACCTTTCAGGGGCTGCGCAAAGAACTGGGTGGAGCCAAGCGGCCGGCGCATTACCTGGCCATCCCGCCTCAGATGTTCGAAACGGTGGTGAAGCAATTAGAGAGGTCCGGCTGCGCCAAGGGGGCGCGCGTGCTTGTCGAAAAACCCTTCGGGCGAGACCTGGCCTCCGCCCGGAAGCTCAATCGGATTCTGCTCAACACCTTCGATGAGTCGGCGATCTTCCGCATCGACCATTTTCTCGGGAAGCGGCCGGTGCATAACCTGCGCTTCTTCCGCTTCGCGAATGCCTTCCTGGAGCCGATCTGGAATCACCACTACATCGAGAGCGTGCAAATCACGCTGGCGGAAGACTTCGGCGTCCAGGGCCGGGGCGGCTTCTACGAAGAAACAGGCGCCATTCGCGATGTGATCCAGAACCACCTGTTCCAGGTGTTGACCAATCTGGCCATGGAACCGGCAGCCGACACCGATAGCGAGTCCGTTCGGGATGCAAAGGTCGCAGTCCTCAAGGCCATTGCGCCGCTGAAAAAGAAGCACCTCGTTCGCGGCCAGTTTCGCGGCTATCGCAAGGAGAAGGGTGTGGCAACGGGATCCAAGGTGGAGACGTATGCCGCCATGCGACTGGAGATTGATACCAAACGCTGGCAAGGCGTCCCCTTCTATCTCCGAGCCGGGAAGTGCCTGCCCCTCACCTGCACCGAAGTGGTGGTCCGGCTCCGCCGGCCCACGACCCGGTATCAAGACCTCGCTCTCGAACCAAACGCATTGCGATTGCGGATCAGTCCCGAAATCATTTTCGCGCTGGGCATGAATGTGCTTGGCTCGGACGAGCAGAAGCCGGGCCAGTCGGTGGAGATGGTGGCGTGCCGCCAGCAGGGCTCCGATGAGCGGTCCGCGTACGAGCGCGTGCTGGGAGACGCCATGCAGGGAGACGCCACCCTGTTTGCCCGACAGGACTATGCGGAAGAGGCTTGGCGCATCGTCGATCCGATCTTGAAGGCGGACATGCCAGTTCACCAATATGCGAAGAAGACGTGGGGGCCGAGCGAAGTCGACAAGATCGTTTCGCCCGCCGGTGGCTGGCACAACCCGGTCGTCGCTGGTAAATCCGGCGTGGAGCCGAATTCATGAAGAAGTCTGTGAGTTTGTAAAATTCAAAACTGGCTCGGCACATATTGGAAATGGCTCGCGGTGGGGCTTGCCCTCATCGCGCTTTCGGTCGCCGCATCCTTTCTCCCGCTCGCCCAATGGCAGCGGCTGGGTGGACGCGCTCGGGCCGTCCGGCGTCGTCGTGTTTGCCCTGATCTATGCGATGGCGACGGTGCTCTTTATGCCAGGGTCCGTGCTCACCATCGCCGCGGGGCTGATCTTTGGCGTCGCCCTCGGAACGTTTGCGGCATGGAGCGGAGCCGTGCTCGGGGCGTCGCTGGCGTTTCTGGTGGGACGGTATCTTGCCCGATCGAAGATCGAGGAGATGACAAAGAGCAACGAAAAGTTCCAGGCGATTGATGAGGCGATCGGCAAGCGAGGCTGGAAGATCGTCGGCCTACTGCGGCTCAGCCCGCTCATTCCCTTCAACGCCAGCAACTATTTCTACGGCATCACGAAAGTGAGCTTCTGGCCCTACGTGCTGGCAAGCGCAGGCGGCATGCTCCCCGGCACGCTGCTTTACGTGTATCTCGGCGCGGCCGGAAAGGCTGGACTCGGCGGGGGCGGAACGGAGCAGCGCAGCCTGCTCGAATATGTGTTCTTCGGCGCCGGCCTCCTGGTGACCATCGGGGTGACGATCTGGGTGAGCCGCATCGCGAAACAAGCGCTCAAAAAATCCGGCGCGGCGAAGGACGCTGCGAAGAAATGATGTTGCGGGGAACGTGGCGGGTGCCACATCCTGCAACTTGGGCACTGCTACAGCCGATCGGCGCCGTAATGTCGCGGCGCGCGTGGCATCTATGGCGGGAAGCACCGCTGGCTGCAACGGCGACCGGCTCGATACGAGAAGAATGGAGGATCCCGTGGTTCATCAAGAAAACACAAATCTCGACGATCAACCGGTCATCGCGCGATTGCCACAGACCGGTCCGGCGGACGCGTTCAATCAGGAGCTGGTTCGCAACGTCCATCCCTTGGACTGGGTAAACCCGAAGCCTGCCGGACGATACAATTTGGTCGTCATCGGAGCCGGCACCGCCGGCTTGGTCACCGCCGCCGGCGCGGCGGGTCTGGGGGCCAAGGTCGCGTTGATCGAGCGCGACCTGATGGGCGGCGACTGCCTCAACGTCGGCTGCGTGCCGTCGAAGGGAATCATCAGCGCGGCCCGCGTCGCGTCCACCGTGCGCATTGCGCGGGCATTTGGCGTTGAAGTTTCGGATGAGGCGCCCGTGAACTTTGCGGCGGCGATGCAGCGCATGCGGCGGCTGCGAGCTCGCATCAGCCCGAACGATGCGGCGACACGATTTCGCAACCTCGGCATCGACGTCTATTTCGGGCATGCACGATTTGTGGATTCCCGCACGGTCGACGTGGATGGCACGCAACTCACCTTCAAGCGGGCGGTGATCGCGACCGGAGCGCGACCTGCTTCGCTACCGATTCCTGGTTTGAATCTCGTCGAGTATCTGACCAACGAAACGCTGTTTTCGCTGACCGAGTTGCCCCCACGACTCGGCGTCATCGGCGCCGGACCGATCGGTTGCGAGATGGCTCAAGCGTTCGCGCAGCTTGGGTCCGACGTGTTCTTGGTCGAGACAGAACATGGCATCCTGCCGCGCGAAGACCGTGACGCGGCTGAAATCGTGCAACAGGCGATTGCGCGCTCGGGCGTCAAGCTGCTGTGTTGCGGCAAGAAATTGGAGATCACGCACGACGGAGGCATCCGGCTCGTCGTCGAATCGCACGGCCAGGGGTATGACGAGCCGATCGACAAGCTGTTGGTATCCGTCGGCCGGGAGCCGAACGTGGAGCATCTGAACCTGGAAGCCGTGGGCGTCGATTACGACAAGAAGGGCGTGAAGGTCAATGAACGCATGCAGACGACGAACTCCAAGATTTACGCCGCCGGAGACATTTGTTCGCCCTACCAGTTCACGCACGCCGCCGATTTCATGGCCCGCATCGTGATCCAAAACGCGCTGTTCAAAGGCCGCAAGAAATCCACGTCGCTGGTGATGCCCTGGTGTACCTACACGTTCCCAGAGATTGCTCACGTCGGGCTGTACGAGAATCAAGCCAAAGAACAGGGGCTCGAGGTTGATACGTACGTCCAGAAGTTCTCCGACGTCGACCGCGCGATTTTGGACGGAGAAGAAGACGGCTTCGTCAAAGTCCACGTGAAGAAAGGTACCGACACAATCGTTGGCGCGACCATCGTCGCGCGCCACGCGGGCGACCTGATCTCCGAGATCACCCTGGCAATGACCCACGGCCTGGGGCTGAAGAAGATCGGCAGCACAATTCACCCGTACCCGACACAAGCCGAAGCGATCCGCAAGCTCGGCGATCAATACAGCCGCACGCGGCTGACACCCTTTGTGAAGTGGCTTTTCAACAAGTGGCTGGCCTGGACCCGTTGATGGCCTGCCGCCGGCATCCGCTCATGAATCCTTCCCATCTCAATAGGAGAGAGTCAATGCCCAGACTCAACATGATTTCACCCGATCAGGCAACCGGCCCCCTCGAGCAGAGGCGCCAGTCATGACCGTCACCTTCACATCTTGTTTGTCGTCAGCGACCACTGCGCTGAACCACGCCTGGGAGCACACCGTCGGCAGCAGCCGCGCGCTCCTCGCGCTGCGCGCGGACTGGCAGGCGCAGCTCCAACGTTGCCACGACGAGCTCGGCTTCCGGCACGTCCGTTTCCACGGACTGCTCGATGACGATATGGGCACGCTGATCTCGCACCTGGAGAAGCCCCTCTACTCGTTCTTCAACACCGACCGCATCTGCGACTTCCTGATCTCGATCGGGATGCGCCCCTTCGTCGAGCTGGACTTCATGCCCGAGATGCTGGCCTCCGGCCGCGAGACCGTCTTTCATTTCCGCGGGAACGTCACCCCACCGGCGGACTACGACGCCTGGGCCACGCTCATCCGCAAACTGGTCAGCCACTGGGTCGAGCGTTACGGCATCGCCGAAGTGCGCCTGTGGTTCTTCGAAGTGTGGAACGAACCCAACCTCCCGGCGTTCTGGACAGGGACGCAGGACGACTATTTCAAGCTCTACGGCCACACCGCCCGTGCCATCAAGAGTGTCGATGCCTCACTCCGCGTCGGCGGCCCGGCGACTTCCATGACCGCGTGGATCGACGAATTCCTCGACTACTGCAAGCGGCAGCGCTTGCCTGTGGACTTCATCAGCACGCACATCTATCCGACCGACCCGCTCGGCTTCGAGGGCGCGGACACGGAGGAACAGCTCGCCAACAGCCCGCGCGACCTGCTGCGCGATCGGGCGAAACTCGTGCGCGAACGCGCGCGCGAACGTCCCGTTTATTTCACGGAATGGAACATCTCCTCGAATCCGCGTGACCATTACCACGACGAGCCATTCGCCGCGGCCTACGCCGCCAGGATCGTGCTGGGGACCGACCCTTTCGTGGAGGGCTACAGCTTCTGGACCTTCACCGACATCTTCGAGGAGAACTACTTCCCCTCGATCCCGTTCCATGGCGGGTTCGGTTTGCTTAACCTCTACGGCGTCCCGAAGCCGGTTTACCGCGCCTTCCAACTCCTGCATGCGCTCGGTACCGAGCAGCTCCCCGTCGTTGGGAAGCACGAGACGGTCGATGTCTGGGTCGTGCGCAAGGGCCGGTCGATCACCGTGTTCCTCACCAACCACGCCCAGCCGCGCTACGCCATCGCGACCCAGCTCGTAGAAATCAGTCTCACGGACGCTCCCCCGCCGCTGGCGGCCTATATCGAACGGATCGACGAGGACCATGCGAATCCGCGCCGGCGCTGGCGCGAGATGGGCGAACCGGAGTATCCGAGCCGCTCGCAGGTGGAGCAGCTCGAGGCGGCCTCGCGGCTGGTGAAGGAGCCACTCGGCGTTTCGTACGGGAACCGCACAGTGCGCTTCGACATCGACCTACCCCCGCATGCGATTGCGGCCGTCACGCTCGAGCTCGCACCCGAGTCGTCAGACGGGGGCGGTGCCGCGTGAGCAGCGAGCAAGCGATGAGTGAGCAGACGCTGGATCAACTCCAGCGTGCCGCCGTCGGCTATTTTTTGCAGGCGGTGAATCCGGCCAACGGACTCGTCGCCGACACCTCTCGCGCGGGCTCGCCGTGCAGCATTGGGGTGGTCGGGTTTGCATTGTCGGTCTATCCGGTGGCGGTGGAGCGCGGCTGGATGGCGCGGGCTGATGCCGTCGCACGCTGTATCGCGACGCTTCGCTTCTTCCGCGAGAGCGACCAGAGCGGCGGCCAGGAGGCGACTGGTTATAAGGGCTTCTACTACCATTTTCTCGACATGCACACCGGCGCGCGCGTCTGGCGCTCAGAGCTGTCGACGATCGACACGTCGTTCCTGATCGCCGGTGCGCTGACCGCCGGCAGCTACTTCACCGCGAGTACGCCCGAGGAAACCGAGTTGCGCGAACTCGTCGAGACGCTCTACCGTCGCGTTGACTGGCGATGGTCGCAGGGTGAGGCGGCCACCATCAGGCAAGGCTGGAAACCCGAATGCGGATTCCTAAATTACGGGTGGGATGGTTACAACGAGTCGATCATCCTCTATGTCCTCGCGCTGGGCTCGCCGACGCATCCGCTCGAGGGCGATTGTTATGAGGCTTGGACCGCAACATACCAGTGGGAAAATCTCTACGGCTACGATTTTCTGTACGCGGGGCCGCTGTTCATCCACCAGTTCTCGCACGCCTGGATCGACTTTCGCGGCATCCAGGATCGCTTCATGCGCGAGAAGCGCTGCGACTACTTCGAGAACAGCCGGCGCGCGACCGAAGTGCAGCGCGAGTACGCGCGCCGCAATCCGCACGAGTTCGCCGGTTACGACGAAAACTGCTGGGGCCTGACGGCCTGCGATGGCCCGACAAATCAGATGCCGGGGCTGGCCCACGAACGGCGCCGCCTATTCGGTTACGCCGCGCGGGGTGTGCCCTACGGGCCCGATGACGGAACCCTCGGCGGCTGGGCGGCGCTGGCGTCACTGCCGTTCGCGCCCGGGATCGCCTTGGGCGCCGCGCGCACCATGCGGCAACGCTATCCCGAAATGCTGTCCGCCGAGCGCTACACGAGCAGTTTCAATCCGACCCTCGCCGGCGACGGCCGCGGTGTCTGGGTGTCGGCAGGCCACTTCGGACTCGACCAGGGCATCGTCGTCATGATGATCGAAAATCATCGCACCCACCTCATCTGGCGCCTGATGCGCGAGTGTTCCTATGTTGGAAGAGGGTTGCGGTGCGCCGGATTCCGCGGCGGCTGGCTGTAGCGTCTCCATTCATCCCAAGGATCACAAAGATGCCGCAACACTACGACCCATCCTCGACCGCCCCGCAGGACGCATTCGAGCGCCAGCGGCTGGGAAACGTGCATCCAGCCGGGTGGCGCAATCCACAGCCTGCAGGCCGCTACAGCCTGGTGGTCATCGGCGCGGGCACGGCGGGACTGGTGGCGGCGCACGCCGCGGCGGCACTGGGCGCGAAGGTCGCGCTGATCGAGCGCCACCTGTTAGGCGGCGACTGTCTGAATGTGGGCTGCGTGCCGTCGAAAGCGATCCTCCGCACGGCGCGGCTCTACGCCGGGATGCGCAATGCCGAAAAGTATGGCGCGCACATCCCGGCCGATATTCGCGTCGATTTTCCTGCTGTGATGCGGCGCATGCGTGGGATTCGCGCCCGCATCAGCCGCGCGGATTCCGTGCAACGCCTGAACACGGCCGGCGTGGATGTGTTCTTCGGCCAGGCCTGCTTCACCGGAACCGATGCGCTGACGGTGGAGGGCGCCAAACTGCGCTTCAAAAAGGCGCTGGTCGCCACCGGCGCGCGACCGGACACGCCCTCGATTCCCGGCCTCGCCGAGGCCGGCTTTCTGACCAACGAGAACGTCTTCGACCTCACCGAACTGCCGCGCCGCCTGTTGGTCATCGGCGGCGGCCCGCTTGGTTGCGAGCTGGCACAGGCGTTCCGCCGCTTCGGCGCGCAGACCATCATCGCGCAGAGCTGGCCGCTCTTCCTGCCCAGGGAAGAACGCGACGCCGCGCAGCTCCTTTCGGATGCTTTCGCGCGCGATGGCATCGAAGTCCGGCTCAACACCAGGGCGGTCAACGTGCGCGTGGAAAACGGAGAGAAGCTCGTCGATCTGGTCAGCGACGACTCCAAGACCACGGTCGCGGTCGATGCCATTCTCACCGGTACCGGTCGGGTGCCGAATGTCGACGGTCTGGATCTGGAGGCCGCGGGCGTCGAGCACGACAACACAGACGGCATCCGGGTGAATGATTTCCTGCAGACCAGCAACCGGTGCATCTATGCCGCCGGCGATGTCTGTCTGGAGCACAAGTTCACCCATACCGCCGACGCGTCGGCGCGCATCGTGGTGCGGAACGCGCTCTTCCTCGGTCGCCAACGCCTGAGCGCGCTGACCATTCCGTGGTGCACCTACACCGATCCGGCGATTGCCCATGTCGGCCTCTACGTGCGAGAGGCGCGCGAGCGGGACATCCCGGTGAAGACCTTCACCATCCCGATGCACGGCGTGGATCGCGCCATCGCCGACGACGAAGAGGCGGGCTTCGTGAAAATCCACGTCAAGGAGCGGACAGACCGGATTCTGGGCGCGACGATCGTCGCCCGACATGCGGGCGAAATGATCAACGAGATCACGCTGGCGATGGTCGCCGGGATCGGTCTGCGCACCCTGGCCCGCGTCATCCACGCCTATCCGACCCAGGCTGCCGCGATTAAGCAGGCGGCGGACGCCTACAACCGCACACGGCTGACGCCAACGATCCAATGGCTGCTGCGGCGCTGGCTGAAGTGGTGACACCATGCCCTCGTCTTCTCCCGATGCGCGCCGCACTTCATTTGAAACCAAACAGTATCAATATGGCCGTGAAAGCCGCCTCTACCGAAAGGAGAACCAATGAAACAATCCAAGGATCAATCTGTCCAAATCCATGGCCATAGAATCGCTCCAGACCGGCACAGCAAGGACAATCCCTTTGAGCCGAGGCGTGACACTCCGATGGACTGACGATGACATTACCGTTGACGTTATCCTTAGCTCTTGTCGCCGGCATGGCTATTCCAGCCGGGGCATTTGTGTCCTCCATGGTTTCTTTGAGGTCGATCTGTTTGCAGCATGATCTCGATAGTTTCGTCTCATACTTTGGAGGCGGGGCATTGCTCGCGGCGATAGCGCTTGTCTTACTGCCCTACGGCATCGAGCATGTCTCGGTATTGTCTGCTTCAGTGACGTTTTTGATTGGAGGTCTCGTATTCTGGCAACTCGATTCGCGATTGAAACGCGCGGGCGGCACGGCTTCCCAATTCATCGGCATGGTATTGGATTTTATTCCGGAAGCCCTCCTCCTCGGGGCTGCCGCTGCCACCGGCTCCAGTGTCGTCTATCTCCTTGCCGGAATGATCGCGCTGCAAAACATGCCGGAGGGCTTTGCTTCCTACCACGAGATACATGATACCGGACGATCGCAAGGGTGGTTGTGGCCGGCTTTCTTTACAATTCCCCTGGTGGGTCCCCTGGCGGCCTGGCTAGGCTTCTCCTGGTTATCGACGAGTACTGCAGCCATCGGGGTCGTGATGCTGTTTTGTAGCGGAGGCATTCTCTATTTAATTTTTGACGACATTGCCCCCCGCGCGCACCTGAAACACCATGACTTCCCCGCAATCGGGGCCGTATCCGGGTTCCTACTGGGTTTGGTGGGAACGATGGTCCTTGACTGATCATGGACGCCGTTCACGTTCATGGGAATACGGCAGCAAGGTGCCGGTCGAACCAAGGCGACAAGCGATCCTCTCACGACACGAATTCAAAGGAGGTATGATTCATCATGAAACAATCCCATGATCACGTTGTTCTCATCGATGGCCACAGAATCGCATACAATCAGCAGGGGGAGGGCAGCCCGGTCGTCCTGCTTCATGGCATCCCGACCTCGAATCTGTTGTGGAGGAACATCATGCCGCAACTGGCCATCTCACATGGGGTCTTCGCCCCTGACCTGTTGAATTACGGCAAATCGGACAAACCCGTGGACGCGAACGTCTCCATCGAAGCGCAAAGTCGTCTGATCGTGAAGTTGATGGATCAGCTCGGACTGCAATCCGCCGACATCGTGGCGCATGATATCGGCGGAGGAGTCGCACAACTGATTGCCGTCAATTACCCCGAAAAAGTGCGCAAACTGGTGTTGATCGATACGGTCTGCTTTGATTCCTGGCCGATCCCGGAGTTCCTCCCGCTGCAGAAAGCCGGTGCTGAAGAGGCCATGAGCCTCGCAGCATTTTTGAAAATGATGCGCGGGTTCATGCCGCAAGGCGTTCACAACAAGGCAGTCATGACGGACGAAGTCATCGACCTCTATCTGGCGCCCTGGTCGACCGAGGCAGGAAAGAAAGCCTTGTTCCGCAATTTTCGGCGACTGAATCCCGAGTACACGCAGGCGATTGCCGGCGAGCTGACGCATCTGGCCAATGACACGCTCATCCTGTGGGCGGAGAATGACGTGTTTCAAAAGCCGGCCTACGCCAGGACGCTTCAGGCGACGATTCCCAACGCCCAGCTCATTTGGATTAAGGACGCCGGGCATTGGCTGATGGAGGAAAAGCCTGAAGAGATCAGCGGCCACTTGATCACGTTCCTCGACAGAAAGTGATGGAGTCCATCCGATCTATCGTATTCGTAAGCAGATGAATGGATGACGTTGCCTGCGAAGCCTCATGTCCCCATACGAGGAAGGAACAAGGAAGCATGGGTATGGCTCGACCTGGATTGCTCGTCAAGGGCCTTGTCTTCGACATGTACGGGACCCTGGTCGATGCTGGGGCTGTTGCGGAGGCATGCAGAGAGTTGGCCCCCGATCCGATCGCGTTTAACAACCAGTGGCGGGCCAAACAACTTGAGTATACGTTTCTGCGGACGTTGATGGGACAATACCGTGATTTCTGGACGGTGACCGGAGAGGCATTGGCGTTTGCCGTCGCGCGCTTCGCATTGGAGATGACCGCAGAGCAGCGGCAACGGCTGATGGCGGCCTGGCTTCTCCCCACTCCTTACCCGGAAGTCGCGACGGCGCTACCACGGCTGAAAGCAACATATCTGTTGGGGGTGTTGTCCAACGGAACCCCGGAGATGCTTCGGAGCGGCCTGGAACAAACTGCGCTTTGGCCGCATTTTACGTCCGTGCTCAGCGCGGACTCAGTACAACGGTATAAGCCGTCACCCGAAGTCTACCAACTGGCACTCCAGCACACGGGGCTTCTCAAAGACGAGATCCTGTTTGTTTCGTCAAACTCGTGGGATGTGCTGGGAGCCAAAAGCTTCGGCTTCAACGTCTGCTGGATCAATCGAACTGGCGTATTGCTGGACACGCTGGGCTTGAGTCCGGATCTCGTGGTGACGAATGTCAATGAACTGGTGGAGGCCCTGTGACATCAACACAAGGCGAGGGGCGGTCGTGAGTCAACGGCACACGGTGATTCTGGTCGGAGCCGGGCACGCCCATTTGTATGTGGCCGCCCATGCCGACACGCTCATTGAGCGCGGGGCGCGAGTCGTGTTGATCGATCCGGCGGAGTTCTGGTACTCGGGTTTGGCCACGGGAATGCTGGGGGGTATGTACGAGCCCGCCGAGGATCAGGTGGACCCGCGGGCGTTGATAGAGGCCCATGGTGGGGAGTTCATTCAAGACCGGGTCGAGGCCCTGGATACCGGCGCGCGGCGGTTGCGTCTGGCCGATGGCGGTAATCTGGCCTACGACTTTGTGTCGATCAATGTCGGTAGCCGGGTGAATGTGGACGCTATTCCCGGCGCGGCGCACGATCCAAGCGTCTGGCCTGTGAAACCAGTCAGTAATCTGTGGAAGCTGCGTGAGCATGTGGAAGCGCGGTTTCGTGCGGGCGAGACGCCGCGGGTGGCGGTGATCGGCGGGGGGGCTACGGGTTCCGAGGTGACGGCCAATCTGACGGCACTGGCCGCGCGTTATGCCATCGATCTGCGAGTGACCCTGGCCACCAGCAGCGATCGGCTGATTGCACAGGCCCCGGCCGGGGCTGCACTGGCGCTGCAGCGAAAGCTGACGCGACGCGGCGTGGTCATCCGCACGCACACCCATATCGTCCGCCGCGAGGGGAAGTCATTGATCACTGAAGAGGGTTGCCACATCGACGCCGATGTCGTCGTCCTGGCGATTGGACTTGAAGCCCATTCGCTCGTGCATGAAACCGGCCTGCCGACCCATCCCAAGGACGGTCTTCGTATCAACGCCAAATTGCATTCGATCGCCGACGAACGGGTGTTCGCGGCCGGTGATTGCGCCGTCATGGAAGGCTTCGACCTGCCCAAGCTGGGCGTGTTCGGTGTGCGCCAGGCTGTCTACATTCACGCCAACCTGCTGGCCGGCTTGGAAGGCAAACCACTGGCTGAATACGAACCCCAGAAACGATATCTTGCCATCCTCAATCTCGGCGACGGCACCGGGTTGTCGACGTGGGGGCCGTTTTGGTGGAACGGCCGTTCCAGTATGTGGGTGAAAGATATGATTGACCGGCGCTTTCTCGAAGTCTATCGGCAGCATAACGGCCACATGCACAAGCATGGAGAGAAACCCAATGGCCTACGAAAAGCGACGATTGGATGGGATCGTGATGCCGGCACCTGAACCAGCTCGTCTGGCGGCGACCGAAAAACTAAGAGAGGACGCAAGAACAGGCTGACGAAGGGTCGTCGGCCTACAGCGTGAACCCGGGAAGTGACTCACATGTCCAACATCCCAGAACCAGGCGAACCGGTGCGCGTCGAGCGAACGAACCCGGCGGGCAGAATCCCCGTTGGCATCAATGAGAGGCACCGCCGGCGAATTGTTGCAGTTGTTCGGTGGGTGTCGATCTTGTTGATTGTGGCCGGGCTGCTGCTAATCGTTCGCTCGTTGCCGATCGGCCAAGCCATGGAGGCGATGAAAGATTGGATGTCCGGACTGGGAGTCTGGGGTCCGATGGTCTTGGTGCTCATATACATCGTGGCCACGGTGTTGTTCGTGCCGGGAACGATTCTGACCATAGCTGCCGGCGCCATGTTCGGATTGGGAATCGGGATGGTCACGGCATCCATCGGGTCGACGGTGGGAGCGTCGCTCGCTTTTCTCATCTCCCGCTATGTGGCTCGCGACAAGGTCGCCGTGATGGCCGGCCGAAACCGTCGTTTTGCCGCCATCGATCAGGCGATCGACGAAGGGGGCTGGAAGATCGTGGCCTTGGTTCGACTGTCGCCGGTGACCCCCTTCAGTCTGGAAAACTACCTATTTGGCCTGACGCAGATTTGTTTCTGGCCGTACGTCCTCGCGAGTTGGCTGGCTATGCTTCCCGGCACGTTTCTTTACGTCTATCTCGGACACATGACCGGCATGGCAGTGGAGACCGAACGGGCCCGAACCCTTTGGGAGTGGACTCTGCTGGCCGTGGGGTTACTGGCGACGGCCGGTGTGATGGTGTATCTCACGAGGCTGGCCCGCAGCAAACTCCAAGAGCATATGAGCGGATCGGCTGCAGAAGTCGAAGCGGCGTCCATCGCACACGACGGAGACCGGGGCACCGGACGTGAAGCCGTGCCCCTGCGAAATACCGTGACTCTCGCCGTAGTGGCCCTGATGATGGTCGGGATAGCGGCCTTGGCGTATGTTGCTTCGGGAACGATAGACCACTGGTTGACGGGCTTGGCCGGCCCGTAGCGGATGCAATTCACTGAGGCATACTCCGCTGTCGTGCCGAGTCCGCCGGTGGACCGTTTCATGTTCGACTCGCGTTTTTTCCATACGTCGTTGGGTCGCGCGGCGAATGGCAATCAGATGCCGTGAGGGTCGCAACATTCATGATTGGATCGGGACGTGGAATATGACCGTGCCTGACACCGATTGTGAACACGGCATCACTTTTCCTCATGGAGACGTGACCGAATAATATGTGGGAGGACCCGCAGGACCACGTCATGGCGGACATGAAAGGAGATTGAAGAATGATTTTAGCTGGAGATATAGGCGGGACGAATACCAGGCTGGCCTACTTTGAACAGGGAACGACGGTTCCTACCGTGGTGGTGGAAGAAAGCTTCCCGAGTAAAGACCATGAAGGCCTTGAAGACATCGTCCGAACATTCCTCACCAGACAGAGCGTGACCATTTCGCACGCCTGCTTTGGTATTGCCGGACCGGTCAGAGAGAAGCGCGTAAACACCCAAAAATCTTCCGATTCTAAATTGATTGGCGGAGTCGGCGCCGGCTTCTCGGCCTGACTCTTTGAACAACCGGCCGGCATTTTTGCCTCCGTCCTCTACAGAAGGAACAGACCATGTCATCCAAACCCGTGAAGTCCGCTTCGAAAAAAGGCGCTCCGCAGCCCACCACGCCCCGGAAGGTTCCGCTGCTATCCAAGGCGCCTGCCAAGGCACGTCCTAGAGCAGAGGGAAAGACAGAGCTGCGCCCAACCCCGTTCACTTCGGTCAGTGAAGAGCAGCGGCTGGAAGAATCCCGATTGCGGACCGTCCATTGGAAGCGGTGGGGGCCGTACCTGAGCGAGCGGCAATGGGGCACCGTCCGGGAAGATTATAGTCCCGGCGGCACCGCCTGGGAGTTTTTCCCGCACGATCATGCCCGGTCGCGGGCGTATCGGTGGGGAGAGGATGGTATTGGGGGAATCTGCGATCGTCATCAACGGATTTGCTTTGCATTAGCTTTGTGGAATGGTCGTGATCCCATATTAAAAGAACGTCTGTTCGGCCTCACCGGCAACGAAGGCAACCACGGGGAGGATGTCAAGGAAGCGTACTTTTATCTCGATTCCACGCCGACGCATTCCTACATGAAATTTCTCTACAAATATCCGCAGGCCGAATTCCCTTACGCCAGGCTCGTCGAAGAAAACCGGCGGCGCGGAAAACAGGATCGGGAATACGAACTCCGTGATACCGGTGTGTTCGACGACAATCGCTACTTCGATGTCTTTGTCGAATATGCCAAGGCCTCCCATGAGGATATCCTGATCCTCATCACGGTCCACAATCGAGGACCGGAAGCGGCCGATCTGCACCTCCTCCCCACCCTCTGGTTCCGCAACACCTGGTCGTGGGAGCAGGATACCCATCGGCCGCGGCTGAATCGGGCTGAGACGGTTGACGGAGCGTCTGTTATCCGGAGCCTGCACGAGCAATACGGCTCACGGTGGCTGCTCTGCGAAGGCACGCCCAGCCTGCTCTTTACGGAAAATGACACCAACGTGCAGCGCCTATGGGGCATGACGAACACCACGCCCTACGTGAAAGACGCGTTTCACAACTATGTCATCCATGGTAAGGCAGACGCCGTCAACCCTCAGGGTATCGGGACCAAGGCCGCGGCGCATTATCATGCCCGCATTCCTCCGGGGGAACAGGCGACCTATCGACTGCGGCTGACGAATACGCCACCGACCAAAGGGATGCTGGGAGAAGAGTTCGACAGGATCTTTGCTGCGAGAACACAGGAAGTCGACGAATTCTATGCCGCACGGGCGCCACAGAGTCTGTCGAAGGATGGCTGCAACATTCAGCGGCAGGCCTTTGCGGGTCTTCTGTGGAGCAAGCAATTCTATCATTACGACGTTCGGACCTGGCTGCGAGGCGATCCAGCCGGCCCGACGCCTCCCGAGGGGCATCGTCAAGGACGAAACCGTGACTGGCAACATCTGTATAACGAAGATATCCTTTCCATGCCGGACAAATGGGAATATCCCTGGTATGCCGCCTGGGATTTGGCCTTTCATTGCATTCCTCTCGCCCTTGTCGATCCGGATTTTGCCAAGGAACAGCTCGTCCTCCTTTTGCGCGAATGGTACATGCATCCCAACGGGCAAATTCCTGCCTATGAATGGGCCTTCAGTGATGTGAATCCTCCCGTCCATGCCTGGGCTGCCTGGCGCGTGTATAAGATCGAAAAACGCCTCCGCGGCAAGGGTGATCGCACCTTTTTAGCCCGAGTCTTTCAAAAGCTCTTGTTGAACTTCACCTGGTGGGTCAACCGGAAGGACGCGGAAGGCCGGAATATTTTCCAAGGCGGGTTCTTAGGCTTCGACAACATCGGCGTCTTCGATCGTTCCGCGCCATTGCCCATGGGCGGGCATATTGATCAGTCGGACGGCACGAGTTGGATGGGGATGTATTGCCTGAACATGCTCGCCATCGCGCTGGAATTGGGGCAAGACGATCCAGCCTATGCCGATATGGCCAGCAAATTTCTGGAGCATTTCGTGCACATCTCGCATGCCATCAACCATCGTGGCGAGGATGGATTGTCCCTCTGGGACGAGGACGACGGGTTCTATTATGACGTCCTGCATTTCCCGGACGGCCATCATCAGCAAATGAAAGTGCGGTCCATGGTCGGATTGCTCCCGCTCTTCGCCGTCGAGACGTTGGAGTCGGGCGTGGTGGACGCGCTGCCGGATTTTAAGCGGCGGATGCTGTGGTTTATCGAGAGTGAGCCGGAGTTTCGTCGCCACGTGAGCACGACCGCGTTACCGGACGGGTCGGTGCGCCGGATGCTGTCCGTCGTCGATCCGGAGCGTCTGCCGCGTGTCTTACGGTACCTCTTGGATGAAAGGGAGTTTCTTTCCACTTATGGGATTCGCGCCCTCTCCCAATATCATCGCGGCCATCCCTACCGGCTTCACATCGACGGAACCGAATACCGCATCGACTATGAACCGGCGGAATCGACGACTGGCCTCTTCGGAGGGAATTCAAATTGGCGGGGCCCCATCTGGTTCCCCGTGAATTTTCTGTTGATCGAGTCGCTCCAGAAGTTTCATCGTTTTCTCGGCGACTCGTTCACGGTCGAATGCCCGACAGATTCGGGGCAATCGCGCACCTTATGGCAGGTGGCAGCAGAACTCTCCCGACGCCTGAATCATATTTTCCTCCGTGATGGTACAGGTCACCGTCCCGTGGATGGAGAGCTTGATATGCTTCGCCATGACCCATACTGGCGCGATCTCATCCAGTTCCATGAATACTTTCATGGGGAGACCGGCGCAGGGTTGGGAGCGAGTCATCAAACCGGGTGGACGGGGCTGGTCGCTAAATTACTCAAACAATCGGGAGAATAATGAAGGCCCCCCTGCCGTCACCCTCTCCTGCGCGCTCGCTGAAAGAAGTGTCATGGGGCCGGCGATGGGACGCCATCCTGTATGTCCTGGCTCAGTGTGCGGGCGACCACGTGGGCGTGGGACTGCCCGCATTGTGTATCGGCAACTACATGGCGCACCCTTCCGTGAATTACGTCGTTACCGTCCCGGGAGACAGTGGAGTGGTTGTCGTCTTCATGGCGGAACTTGCAATCGCCTTTATCCTCATGGTTGTTCTGTTGATAGCCATGAATCACGATCGTTTGGCTCCCTTGACGGGGCTCTTTGCTGGCTTATTAGTGGCGGCCTACGTCGTCCTCGAGGCCCCCTTCTCGTGGTTTGGCATGAATCCGGCGAGAACATTCGCGTCAGCGTTACCGGCGTGGCAATGGACCGGGTTTTGGCTGTACATGATTGCGCCCCCCGCAGGCATGCTCCTGCCCGCGGAGTTGTATGTGCGAATCAAGGGGCTTGGCGCAGTGATCTGCGCCAAGCTGCACCACCGAAATACCACGCGATGCATTTTCCACTGCGGCTATGCGGCACGGTCCTGATGTGAAGGTACGAGATACTATCCAATGAGGTGTGTCTATGGCGAGCGACCATCATTATGACGTCATCATTATCGGCACGGGCGCAGGCGGCGGGACGCTGGCCCATCATCTGGCCCCCTCTGGTACACGTATCCTGCTTCTGGAACGGGGCGGATACCTGCCACGTGAAAAGGACAATTGGGACTCGCGCTCTGTCTTCATAGAGAATCGGTACAAGGCGGCCTGTAATTGGGAAGATAGAGCAGGAAAGATCTTCCATCCGGGGATTCATTATTATGTTGGCGGCAATACGAAAGTATACGGCGGCGCCCACTTTATCACGATTGCCCGCAGGTCTTCGGATACGGACTCAGCGATCCCGGCTTGCCGTCGCCCCTGAAGGGCGTGGGGAACCACCGCCTCGAAGAAGGTCGCGCAACATGAGAATCCGCAAACTGGTTCGTGATGATGAAATGCTCGCACGGACGCAGGCTGAGCGTGTCGCCGATCTCGCGCTGCGTCCGTTCCACCAATTCGCGCGGAGACAGGCATCCGGCGGGCTTCTGCTGCTGGTCTGCGTCATCCTAGCCCTTGTCTGGGCCAACTCGCCCTGGCACCTCGCTTACGAGCGGTTGTTGCACGAGCCGTTCGGTGTCTTGTTCGGCGAGCATATGTTGCGCTTCGACTTGCATCGTTGGATCAACGATGGCCTCATGACGGTCTTTTTCTTCGCGGTCGGCCTCGAGCTCAAACGCGAGTTCCTCGTCGGCGAGCTCGCCGAGCCTCGGCAGGCAATGCTTCCGATCGCCGGCGCCTTCGGTGGGATGGTCGTGCCAGCCTTGATCTACTCCGCGTTCAACACCGGCGGCGACGGAGCCAACGGGTGGGGCATCCCGATGGCGACCGACACCGCCTTCGCGCTCGGGGCACTCGCGCTCCTGGGCGCGCGCATCCCAGTTGGACTGAAGATCTTTCTCGTCGCGCTGGCCATCGTGGACGACCTTGGCGCGCTGGTGGTCATAGCGGTCTTCTACACTACGTCGATCGACTTGACCGGCATCGCCATCGCCACGGCGTTTTTGGTCACGCTCTTTGTGGCGAACCGCGCGGGTGCTCGCCGTGCCCCGATCTACCTGATGCTTGGGGCGGGCCTTTGGTATGGTCTGCTCATTTCTGGCATACATGCGACGTTGGCCGGCGTGCTATCAGCGCTGGTCATGCCCGCGCGAGTGAGGATCGTGCCCGAGGCGCTGGCACAGGTAATCCGCCGCAGCGCTGACGCCGTCGAAGCCGACGCCGTCCACGGCGTGCGCCGCGCCATGGATCCCCAACGCTTTGAGACCATCAGCGTGTTGAGCCGTACCCTCGATGCGGCGAATTCACCGCTCCAGCGCTTCGAGCACATGGTACAGCCCTGGGTGACCTTCGCCATCCTGCCGGTGTTCGTGCTTTTCAATGCCGGTGTCGCGGTTGACGGTTCGGCGATGCGGACACTTGCCTCTCCCGTGCCACTAGGCATCATCGTCGGGCTTGTCTTTGGAAAGCCGGCGGGCATTTGTGCGGCGAGCTGGCTGGCTGTGAAGGCGGGGCTGGCCATGCTACCAGATGGTGTGTCGTGGCGACATGTGGTCGGCGCAGCGTGGCTGGCGGGCATCGGGTTCACCATGGCCCTCTTCATCAGCAGCCTGGCATTCCCGGGCGCCGGCCTGGTAAGCGAGGCCAAGCTGGGCATCCTTATCGGGTCGTTGGTGTCGGCGGCCGTCGGAATCGCAATCCTGCTCAGGACGCCACGGCAGGCCGAGCGCGACCTCAGCGTGGCCTCCGAGTAGGTTTCGGAATTGTCAAGGCTGTGACGCTGCGCCGGCGGTGATCCGGATGGCCGGCAAGATCCTGTATCGGAAGGGGCATCAGACGGTCCTCGACATGCTGCAGGATGCGGGGGCACAGAGACCGAGTCGTCCGAAGTTTTCAATGGACGGCGTTCACGTCTTTGGATCGAATATCAGAAAGCTCGATGCTCATCTGGTCTCTAAGCTTTGGGTACTGGGTGCGCATCCTGAGTCAACAGGATCCAATGGCACGGGCCCTCCATTCCCCTGTTCGGACTAACTGTAATCCACCTCACAGGAATCCTCGCGGCATCATTGTATGGAAAACGCGCAGGCAGCGCAGCGGGCTCGGCTACGGATCGCAATGCGCGTTTGTTGTTAGCCTATGAGACGTCTTTCCTTAAGATATCTGAGCGCCTTGCTGGTGGCAGTGCTCTTTGCGCCGATGGGACTTGCGCTTCCCCATCTGCCGGCACACATGGGCGATCATTCTCACCACCATGCCGGCGCCCACTCGAGCCCATTGTGTGCGTGGCTTTGCGCGGCCGGGCAGGTCGTCGACGCGATCCGACAGCGCGACAGCGTTCATATCATGGCCCGAGAGGGGGTCGATTCGCCCCAGCCGGATCCGGGCCGCGCTCCCACTCTCTCTCGGCAGTTCTCTCGCGGTCCACCCCCCTCAGCCTGACCTTCCCAAGACCATACTCGTCGCTCCTCGACCCTGACGATCACCAGGGGACGATGTCATTGCGTCGTACCTTGGTTGTGCGTTTGGGCCGGAGGTGAGACAGAACATCCAGCGAAGAACGTGTATCGGGGCGGTTCTTCAGCCTATCGAAGGAGACGCCCTTGTGGTTTAGGAGAAAGCTCATGCCACTTCATCATCAAATGCCTCTGATCTCGGTCATGGTCATCTGTGCTCTCTGTATCCAATCGGTAGCCAATGCCTCCTGCGGCGCCGTGAGCTGCTTCGTCGTCATCGGCGCTCAACAGCAGGTTCCACAGCAGGGCGTCCTCACCGTCAACGGGATCTATAATTACACGCCGATGCGGTTGCTGGGCGGCACGACCGGGATCATCCCGGCGGCCGACCAGGCTCGGCAACGATTGATTCTCGATCATCATCAGGAGGTGCGAACCATCACCCAGACCTATACCCTCGATCTGAATTACGGGGTCACCGATCGCGTTGCGATGCAGGTGACGATTCCCTACTTGAAACGCAGGCACATCCATCTCGACGAGATCGGCGAGTCGGCGACGGAGTTCGGAGAACGGGTCAATTTTTCGGACAACGGCATCGGCGATGTGCGGGTCACGGCCAAATACAACCTGTTGCCGACGCTCCGGCACATGGTCGTCATGGGATTGGGCCTGGAGCTTCCCACGGGAGATACCAGGGCGCGAGAGAGTTCAGGACAAGTGTTGGAGTCGGCGGGACAAGTCGGTCGAGGGAACGTCGGCCTGATCGGATCCATCTACCAGACCTACGAGCTGATTCCTCACCGTTTGAACCAATTCGCCTTTGCCAGCTATCGCCATACGTTTCGCAATCGGGACGGGTATCAATTTGGAGATGAGTACCAATTGAACGTGGGATTGAATCTGATTGCGACCCCCTGGCTCGTGTTGACCAGCCAGTTCAACTACCGGTATCTCACCCACGACAATGTCACGGCAAACCTGGAGCAATCGGCCCTTCCCTTCGCCGGAGATGAACCGGCCGTGCTCGACCCCCGAGTTCTCGATCGTCGAATCCCGAATACGGGATCGACCTATCTTGCCTATTCTCCCGGTTCTCAGATTGATCTCGGCGAGCTGATCAAGTCACGGTTCACGGAGGCGACCTCGGTCTACTTCATGACCCAGATCCCTCTCGCACGGGATGCGAATAATAACCTCGCGCAAGGGACCAGTTTTATCTTTGGCCTCACCCGCTCGTTTCAACTCGTGAAACCGCAGACATGAGCGCAAGGCACAGAGCGACGAGCTCATTGGCGATGGGAACCGATCACTGGTTCCCATCGCCAGTGTGGGATGCCGTCCGAGTGCGGCCATGAAGAGGAGTGGTTATGATACCAGATGTGAGAGCCCATCCGGCTTCAGGATGGTGATTATGCGACCATCCATCTGGATGAGGCCCTGGTCCCTGAACAGGCCCATGGTGGCGCTCACGGTTTCACGGCTGCAGCCGATCAAGTTGGCCATCTCCTGGTGGGTCAACTTCACTTTGAGTCGCACACCTTGCTTCTCTGCGACCCCATCGGTTTTGCTCAACTCCGAGAGCAGATGGGCCAGACGGGCCGGCACATCACGGAAGACCAGATCTTCGACCCGGCTCTGGATTTTTTTGAGCCGCAACCCGATGAGTTTGGTCAACTTGACCGTCACGTTGGGATGCATGGCCAGGTACTGATCGAAATCCTTCCGAGGAATCACACAAATCAGCGCGTCGTCAAGGGCTTCGGCCGAGGTCGAGCGAGGAGCGTCTTCGAGGACCTCAAGTTCTCCGAACACTTCTCCCGGCTCCAAAATATCAAAGGTGACCTCTTTCCCGCTGGGCGCCGTGTTGGCGATTTTGACGCGGCCTTTTTTAAGGAGATACACGTTGCTGCTCGGATCACCAGGGAGGTACAAGGGCTGCCGTTTCTTGACCTGCTCCATCCGAGTAATCTTCTCCATCTCCTGCATCTCGGAAGGGGATATGCCGTCGAACAGTCGAATGTGCTTGAGGAACCAGAGTTTGTTGGGAGCGAGTTGTGTGCGTTCCATTGGGTCAGCTCACGGTTGACGTGCATAGACTAATCGCCTACCCTGAACAATGCAATGGGTGCCTCCTAGCTGGCCGGCAGATCCACCGGCCGGCCGGTCCGTCGTACAGGGCGGAGGGGGAGAATGTCCTCACGACATCCGGACAGTTCGGGTTAGCAAGAACTTGGCGAGAGATTCGCAACCACGCCGCCGCTCGATGACCGTCGCCAGTCGGAGCGGCACATCGGCTTTCATGAGTGGCTCCTTGTGGCGAAGGACCACGGGACTGACCCATCGTTCGCTATCGACTGGAATGTGTCCTCGGAATATCCCGACACGGATCACGTGTCTTGCCTTTGGCAAAGCACCGGCGCAATTTGTTCCGTTACCCCAAATGGATAAAGATAATTTGTGAGGTAGCTTACATTTTGGTCCGCTCGGAACGACATGGTCACAGGGCCTCTTCCCGTGACCGAGCCCATGCTTGCTGGATTGCGGGATAGTCGCGCTGCATTGATCGCATCTCGATTGGCTGCCACGGCGGCCGTCCGACGGTCATCGCTTATCTCACTCACACCGTCCTTCCACAGGCCGAGATCGGACAGGGAAGGGTAGCCCTCGGGACGAAGGCCAAGCGGCCGGCGGTATTGACGGTCCTCCTTTTTAATAGGAGGGGCGTTGACGCCCGCAATGCACCCGGCGCATGAGGCCGTTCCGGTCGAACTCCCAGTTCTCGTTCCCGTAGGACCGGAACCAGTTCCCGGAATCGTCCTGCCACTCAGAGGCAAAACGCACGGCGATACGCGCCTCATGGAACGCCCATCGTTCCTTGATTAGCCGGTAGGCCAGCTCCTTGGCCCCTTGTCGCCACCGGAAGTCCCGATAGCCTCACGGCCGGACAGGAACTCGTCGCGGTTCCGCCACAGGCTGCCACCGCTGTAGGACGGCGCGACGATATCAGGATTGGGACATTTCCAAGCGTCCTCGGCCATGTGCACGTTCCGGCTCGCGGTCTCTTCGGTGAAAGGTGGAACAGGGGCCTCTATTTTGATTCGTTGACATGACGTGCTCCTACAGCGTGCAACTCTGCTGGCCATGACTGCCGGCGAGATGCGGCGTCTAGAAACTCAACCGCTTGGCGCTATTCCACCAGAGGGCGCCGCTTCTCGGGCTCGGGAACTTGGGCTTGGATCAACCGAAGGTCGGGGGTGAAGCGGGTCTGTCGATCAAGAGACGGATGCGCGATGCGATCCATCCGAAACGTCCGCGGTTCCTGTTTGTCGACGTCGCGGGCGAGGATATACCACACCGGAGTTTCGACCAGCAGGCCGTGCGGCTCGATGCGGCGCACGGACTTGTTCCCGAACCGGTCCGTATACCGAAACCGCAGCCCGATGCCGTTCGTGAAGCCCTCCTCGAACACGTCCAATAGCTCGCGCGGCGGGCCGCCTGCCGATGATCGTATCTCCGCACCTGCGGGAGGACCCACAATGACCCGGCGGCACAGTTCCCGAAGCGCACTGGCTCTGTGACCCGGTAGACTGCTCAGGAGTTTAGCGAGGCCCGAACTCGCCGCACGGCTCCAGGGCAGATCGCTCCCCTCACGAGACAATCGAGCCGCCAGCCAGATGGCCGTCACCTCGGTCACCGACATATGCACCGCTGTTACCCCGCGCGACCCATCCAGGCGTATCCCTCCGCCCGGACCTGCATCGCCGACGATCGGGAAGCCGCGCTGACGTAGTGTCGCCAAATCGCGCAGTACGGTACGCGGGCTGACCCCCAACTCCACAGCAAGTGCTCCCACGGTGGTTTCGGCGCAGGCGCGCAACCGATCCGCCAACTCCATCAAACGCTCGGCTCTCGCCATTTGGTGACAGATTCTGTCACCGATCCGCATATATTCGCAATACGGGTTCACGGCAGAAAGGAGGCGTCACATGATTCCCCGCAAGGTGTTGTCGCGTCGAGCGCTGGTCGTGGTCCTTGCAACGGCGGTCACCGGCTCTTGTACCGGAACAAGTCCGGACGTATCCCGAGACGGCACAATCAAGGAGGGTCACGCTATGAAGGTCGAAAACAAGATCATCCCACCAGCCAGTTCTTTCACCACCGCGCCCCTGCGGAATCGAATGCGCGTCGAGTTGAAGGCTCCCGTCTCCGACGTGTGGGCTCTGATCGGCGAAGTCTCACGACTTCCCGAGTACAGCTCGGGGCTTGAAAAAGTGGTGGTCACGCACGATGCAAGCGGCGCGCTCACGGAGTACGTGTGCCACTTCAAGCAGGGAGAGAAAGACGGAGAAGGGATCTCGCACCGTGAGATGATCCGTTGGTATGAGCCGAACCTCGGCTACGCCTCGAGCGGGGAGGAGGGCAACGCCTTCGGCCTCTCGAACGATCTCAATTTTGTGACCATGGAGCCGTCGGAGGAGGGTACGATCCTGACGTGGGATGAGTATTACGATGCCGAAGATCTCGACAGCAGGAGAGCCGACTACGACCAAGCCCTCATGGACATCGGTGAACACCTCCGCCGACGTTTCGGAGGCGCGATCATTACTCGGTATGTTGACCGCTGATCACCTCCGAACGGTCGCGTGGGCCGATTCAGTGCACACAACGCGCGGTGTCTCCGATGCGGGAATGCCCAGCCGACCGGTTATTTTCGGCATATAAAACGCCGACGTGGATCAGCACTTACTCGGAGAGGATGCCAGCTCACCATCGCCAAGCCGCGGGTCCCGCCACCGGCGGGTCCGCGGATCGGCGCTAGAGAACACAAGCCTTCTGATCGTGCGTGCTTGCCACAACATCACCCGGAACCGTGGCCAGCAGTTGATAGTGGCCCAAGCCCAGTTCCTTGCCGTAGGCTTTCCCCACGAGCACGTCCTGCACATGCTGGTGGTCCCTGGCGCGGAAGTAGGATCGGCCCTCTTTCAACCCATCGAACTCATGTCCCTCCAGGGCCTTGATCACGGCCGGTGTCTCCGTCGTCCCCGCACGCCGGACCGCCTCCAGAATCTGCGTCATCGCCGCATAGCCGTGGTAGCAGCGCGAGGTGGGGGTGTGATTGTATTTCTCGATCACGCCCTGAATGAACCGCCGCGAACTTTCGCTGTTGATCTTCGGGTCCCAGATCAGCCCCCAGATCCCTGCGTTGTTGGCGTAACCAAGCGGACGGCCGATCTGCTCGCCGCCGATCATTCCGCCAACCCCGATGTGCTCCTTGGCCAACCCCGCCGTCGTGTAGGCCTTCAGCGCATGAACGAGATCCCAGCCGTAGAGATTCAGTATGACGGCGCCGGGTTTCGCAGTTTTGGCTCGAGCTAGCGCGGCCGTGAAGTCGGTTGTCCCGAAAGGCGTGCTGACCGAGCCGAGCACTTCGCCACCCTCGGCCTGGAGGGCTTCGCTCATGGCCTGCTCCGCTGCCCGGCCGTCCATCGTCTCGGCCGTGATCATGAACCAGCGATTCCCGTAGGTCTTCACGAGATGGGGCGTGACGGCCCTGGACAACATCCTGGCACTCGGCATGAACACAAATGTATGCGAGTTGCACCCGGCCCCCGTCAACTCCGGCACATGCGCCCCGGTCACCATGAAGAGCCGGTTCTCTTGCTTGGCCACCTGTGCGACGGCCAGCGCCACATCGCCGTTGAAGGTGCCCATGAGGAAGTCCACACGATCGTCCGTGATGAGCTTGCGGGCCGCCTGCACGGCGGTCTCCACCTTGGACGCATCATCGGCCTCGATGAGTGCGACCGGTCGTCCCAGGACCCCGCCGTCCTTATTGAAGCGATCCACCGCCACGGTCGCACCGTGCACGTCGTGGATCGAAGACGTGTTGTACGGGCTCGAGAGCGGATCGATGATCCCGACCTTGATCGGTTCCGAGGCGTAGGCGAATCGTCCGGACCGGGTGAGCCGGAGCGAGTCGGCCAGATCCCCGAGCGCCAGGCTTCCGCCCGTTGCGACAGCGAGTTGTAGAAAGCGTCGACGCGATAGATCTTGCATGGGTCATCCCTCCTGTATGGTCAAATCAGCATGAGTCCGATCACTTCCAACACTCCCTATGCGCGAGTCGATCGAAGCTGCGCTTCCAGCTCGGCGATGCGTCCGTTCAATCCCCCGACAAGCTCCTCCACCTCCTCGATCGAATAGCGCGGGGTGATGTACTTAGGGCAGTTCCAGTCATACGACACGATATCGATGATGACGATCCGCTCCACCTTGGCCTGTCTGTCTCCCCGCGCGAGCCGTACTGCGAGCGCCGAATCGTCTCGAACGTCTTCCACCCGCGCATGACCGAGGATCTTCAACCGTTCCCGGTTCTTGTAGTCCATGAGAAACAACGCCACCCGGTCGTTCGCGAGCAGATTCCCTGTGCTGATGAGCTGCCGATTCCCCCGGTAATCGGCGAAGGCCAGGGTGGCAGGATCGAGGACGTTCAGGAAACCGACGGGGCCGCCACGATGTTGGACATAGGGCCAGCCGTTTTCGCCGACCGAACCCAGATAAAAGCTGTCGCGAGCGGCAATGAATCCGGCCTCTGCTTCACCGAGCGGGTCGCGCTCGGGAACATCCATGATCGTCGCCGCGCGTCCGTAGTACCGTTTCTGCGCCCGGCGCACGGATTCGGTCATCGTCACATGAAGATATTTTCCCGCCATCGTCTTGCCCTCCGCCAATTGGGTGATGAAAAACGGCTTCAGGCCGCCTTCCATCACCCCTGTTCGACTAGTCAAAACACGACCACGCTCCATCCGTCGGCCAGGTATCGGCGAAGGCTCAAGAGGCCCGCGGTTCCCGGCAACGGATTGTCGTGTACTATCGGGACTCCGCACGACTGAACGCTTTCGGTCGCCCCGAACACCTCGGCACAGCCGCACGACGCGCCCTGCACCACGTCGCGGACCGAGTTATAGAGGCCATTGGCCGGATGCCCCAGCTTGGTGAGCTCCGCCGGCCACCGCGTGCCTGGGCCGTTGAAAACCACCGCGACCTCGTCGCCCTTCTGTTTGCATTCAGCAGCCAGCGCGAGCGCGTTGAACACCCGTCCGAGCGCCTCCTCCGCGCCGCTCTTTGGGTCAGAGAGTATGACGATTGCCGTTTTCATAGTTCCTCCTCCTCGGTCTTCCGGCCTGTTTCAGATGCCTCACTTGTATCTGTCTCCGCCAACTTATGTGACGCGATGATCGGCATGTCGTTACTTCAGAGATGCGAGGGTCTTCACCGTCTGAGCCGTGCTCCACACATCGCTGGCCATCAAACGGAAATTTACAAAGGCCGCTTCATAGCCGTCGAACCCCGGCAACTTGGCGGCGGCCGTGGCATCGGTGACCACCACGACTTCAAACCCTTGCTCGAGCAGTTCGCGCATGTGCGATTCCGTGCAGAGATTCGCCGACATGCCGGCGAGGATCACCTGGCTGATGTCGGCCTTGCGCAACTGTAAGATAAGATCGTTCGACTCCGGCCCGAACACCTTGTGCGGGCTGGTGACCACAGTCCGACCGTCTTCGATATACGGCTTGTAGCGGTCCAGCCAATCGGCGCCCGATCCGGCGAAGCCTTCCTGCGTCAAGGCGCCCTTGCGGTCGAACATGCCGATGTTGTGCATGAGGACTTCCAGCGCTCCGCCGAACTTCCATTGGTGGTCATGCTGGTAGTAGTAGTGCGGGCTGACGAAGACCGGCACACCGGCGCCTTTGGCGGCCTTGAAGAGACTCTCGATATTCTCGACCGTCTTATTCTCTTGCACGCTCTGTCCGACCACGCCCCAAGCCACCCCCTTGGGGCTGAGGAAGTCGTTCTGTGGATCGGTGACGACCACGGCCACCCGGCCTTTTTTCGGCGTCAGGCCGGGACGAGGAACCGGCGCATCCTCTCGCGGTCCGGCATAGTGCGACACGGTTGGTTTCGAATTCTGTGCGGCCAGCGACGAGGTCATGGTCGGGCCGACGATGACGGCGGCCAACGAGGCGATGATCGAGCGACTAAGAATGGTCATGACCGCATCCTTTCGTCTGAAGTGATCAGTATGAATCGTCTTGAAAGAGCAGGGCTGTTGCTTCTAGCCGCAGGCGCAAGCAGATGCGGCACGCCCCTGTGTGAGCGGAACCTCCGGAAAATCGATGACCGTGCCGGCAATATGGTTGAGGTAATTGCTGAAGATGTTCAGCGCGACATGGGCGACGGTTTCGACAATGTCCCCGTCGGTCAGCCCGGCCGCGCGCGCCTGATCCAGGCCCGTCGCGCCGAGTTCCCCGCGCTGCACGACGATGCTCTGTGCGAGCTTGAGAATGGCATCGGTCCGTTTGTCGGCGGCGCCGGCCTGCCGGGCATCCGCAATATCCTGCACGCTCAGTCCGAGCCTGCCGCCGACGAAGGCATGGGCGCTGAGGCAGTAGGCGCATTGATTGGTTTCGGCTACTGTCAGGGCGAGCTGCTCGCGCAGCTTCGCCGGGAAGGCGCCGGCTGCAAGGGCTCCGTTGAGACTCAGGAAGCCGTTGAGCGCGGCTGGCGCGTTGCCTAATACCCGAAACAGGTTCGGGACTGCGCCGAGCTTGGCTTGCACGGAGTCGAAGAGCGGCTTGGCAGGGCCGTTCGTGGTTGCGGGATCGAGATGCGCGAAGCGATTCATACATTCCTCCTTTGTGAGTGGATCTGCGTCGTTGCAGCAGCGTTCGATAGCACTCGTTAGAGCAGAGGGCGTGCCTGATCGCGAAGACGCGCAAGATATTGAAAAGACAAGAGTTGCATTGACGTTATGCGGCTCGCAATAGTTACGACTATTCGTAATCTACGAATAGTCGATAAATTTTTGAATGAAATCTCGTAGCCTGTAAAAATAGATGGGACCCCCCACAAACTGGTGGTCTCCGCAGTCCAGCAGCGCGGGCTCCGTGATCTGGTTCGGGCAATGACCGACGGCATCGCGCAATGCCCGAATACGGTGCTCACGCAGATCCGGCTCGCGGCGCCCAACGAGCTCTGTGAGATCCGCCATCGGCGGGAGGATGCCTCCGACAACAGTCGGTGGTTGCACCTCGTCGCCGGTGCCGGCGTGCCGCACCATCCGAGCGTCGACGACCGTCGTCCGGACGGTGCCTTCAACCGGCCTCCAATCGGGAAGCGAAAGGTCGGTCGCGTGGCTAGGACGGAGAGCTGCTCCGGCTGAGCGGGCATCGCAGCGACGAAAAGTGGATCGCTTGCAGGTGGGCGAGTTCGAGCGCGGGGGAGATACCCGCACGCACAAGGTGGACGCGTGGATTGCGGCTGCGACCAATCGCGGCTTGAAACGGGAGTTCGAGGCCGGGCGGTTCCGCCACGATCTCTTCTATCGGCTGAGCGTGTTTCCCATCCAGGTCCCACCGCTTCGAGAACGTCGTGAAGACATTCCGCAGCTCGCACGGCACTTCATGACACAGGCGGCCAAACGGCTGAATCGCCGGATCCCGCGTGTGACACAAGCGGTACTGAGCCGGCTCGCCGGTCGCGATTGGCCCGGCAACGTGCGCGAACTCCAGACAGCGCGACACGCGAAGAGCTGAAACGCCAGGAGCGGGAAAACATCGTCCGCGCACTACAGTTGAGCAAGGCAGGATCTTCGGTGCACGTGGCGAGAGTGGCTGGGTATGAGGCCGACCACGCTCACCTCGCGCATCAAGGCGCTGAGGACCACAAGGACCAAGCTGGATACCGCTCCGTTCCGTTGACAGGCTCCTTCGCCTGAGAGTAGCGTATCGCCTCATGGACCGGCTCATCGAGCGACGCCAGCGGCCGCTGTTCTGGACCCTCGGCTTGGCCTATTTGTCGCTGACGGTGTGGATGCACATCTGGGCGCTGGAAGCCGGTCTTCCGCTCCCGGGCGAGCCCAAAACACCTCACCATCAAGTCTGCACCTGGATCGGGACAAGCGGAGAGGCCGCCTTCGTCGATGGCTCGCCACTCACGCTTCCCGCTCCGATCATTTCATTCGGGCCCTCGGTCAGGTTGCAGCGTCCAGTCCTTTCCCTCGTCTCAGGACCAGTACAAGCCCGGGCTCCCCCCGTAGCGGCCTAGCGATCGTCTCCATCTTTCCATCGTTCGAATGTTCGGAGGACGCTCAGGGCCGCGGCCGTGGACTGCCTGCTACGCCTTGCGTGCTCGGCACCGGGGTAGCATCAGCCATCGAGCGCTCAATGCTGGGCTCCCGTGCCCGGTTGCTCTGTCCTCCGAACGGAGGGGGTTGTTATGTCTGTGGCAATCACGAAGCGGCGATGGTTTGCTTTGTTCGGCGTGCCGGCCCTGCTGGTCATCGTTGGCCTCATCTGGTTCGCCAGCCGTTATGATGACCGGCCTCAGCAAACCGTTGCCCTGACGGCATTCTCCAAAGACGAGTATCCCGAGAATCCGGAGAATACGAGCGAGGCCTTTGGCGCCTATCCCCACCGGCGATTGATCCTCGAGCAACTCGACGGCACCCGCTTCCGCTTCCTGCTGCAACCGGTCGGACCACAGGCCGCGCCGATCGAGCTGACCGATGTCGACCTCGCGCATTTTGTCGCGGCGGTGCCTTCTTGGGCCCGAACCGACGCGGATCTGACGAAAATCGGCCTGATCGATCGCGAATGGAACCGACAACAAGTGAAGTTTGCCCGCCACTCACCCCATGTCCGGGTGCACGATGGAGGGGACGGCTTCGAGCAGCGGGCACTCAGCCGCGTCGATCTCGCCCGCAACTGCCTAAACGCCGGCCTATGGGAACTGTTGCTCTTCACGACCGAGGACGGCGAAGACCGCGTCTACGAGCATCTGTGGTTCACATTTCCGCTCGGAATCTACAAGCAGCTCTTCGAACGGGTGAATGGATTGTCATATTGGTCCTACTGGTGGTCGCTGGAGCATTGGATCGATCCGTCGGGCACGCCGATCCGACTAGACCGGCTTCGCACGGTCGAACGGGAGCAGCGGATTCACGTCACCGTGTTGTGGGACGAACCGGTCGCTGCGCAAGGCGAGCAAGTCTCTAAACGCAAGAACATCCTGACCCCGGTCGCCGCCACCTATCGCGACTGGTATCGAGGGCCGGTTCGGTTCGCGAGTTTCATCCCGCCTGGGCGCTATTCCCGATCCCGCCCTCGTGACACCGAACTGCACTATCTCGCAGAACTCACCGGTGTCATTCTTCGTGAGGTGAAGCTCCCAGGTCATGGCAAGAGGCTGTTCGAAATCGAGTTCGCATTCCGCAGCCCGAAGACCGGTGAGACTACGCGCCTCACACTCGGCGGACTCGATTGGGCCTCAATTCCGGTAGCGTCTCCGGAGCAGTATGCTCGCGGCTGGCAGGTGCCGCTCGGCATCGGCAACCCCGGTTTCTTCGAGTCCTACGAGGAGGCCGTGGCAAATCCTCCGACCCGGCGCACGTTCTACGGATTTCATCTGGACGCACAAGATCGCTGGCTCGACCATCATGCCATCGGTGTCGATGGGCCGGTGCTTCATTGGGATGCACATGAGCCCGATCGGCTCCATGTGTATCTTCTGAGTTATGAGCGCCATACGGTCCTGAACCACTATATCCTCACACTGCCGGCGACATGATACGAGCGGGCATGAGGAAGGAGTGGGGATACCGATAATCCGTCGCCGCGACCAGGCTGAGGGTGGGGTCCATCCGAAGGCTGCGCCCCGGTTCACTGCTCCCAGTTCCGCGCTGCCGTTCGTTCTTGTTGCCGGTATTTAGTCACGGTCATGCCGGCAATGCCCCAGTTATCGGGCTCGACTTCCTCGATGACGACGAAAGTCGTGGCGGGGTTCTTCTTGAGCACCAGGGCCAACAGGTCCGTCACCCCTTTGATGAGCGCTCCTTTTTGCTCCGGTGTCGTTCCTTCTCTTGTAATTTGCAGATGGACGTAAGGCATCGCCGGTCTCCTTGCTGAAATCATCCGAGCGCTCGAGAGGAGCGCTCGGATTCGATGGATTACCATTTTCCCGCATGCGCGCCGCCGTCGACATGCAGCACCTCGCCCGTGACGAACGTGGCTGCGGTGAGGTAGCGCACGGCATCGACGATTTCGGCCACCGTGCCGATTCGCTGGATCGGGTGCAGCGTCCTCAAGAATCCATGCGTTTCCGGCCTGTGCATGGGCGTGTCGATGATCCCGGCGCCGATTGCATTAAACCGAATGCCCTCGTTGGCAAATTCGATGGCAAGCGCCGCAGTCACCGCGTTCAGTCCTCCCTTGGTCAGCACGGGAATCGAAGCCGGCACGCCGGCGATCGGCTGGTCGGCCAATGTCGTCGTGATGTTGACGACGTGACCGTGTCTCTGTCGTTTCATCTGCCGGACCACCTGCTGGGTCACATAGAAGAATCCGGCGAGATTGGTGGAGACCAGCCGTTCGAAGTCTTCCGTCGTGTAGTCCGTGAACGGCTTGGGGATGAAGATCCCGGCATTGTTGACCAGGACATCCACGCCCCCGAACCGTTGAACGGCGGTCTCAACGATCCGGTGCGCGATGTCTGAGCTGCCGATGTCGCCGTCGACCAGAATCACATCCGTTGACCAGGACATCCACGCCCCCGAACCGTTGAACGGCGGTCTCAACGATCCGGTGCGCGATGTCTGAGCTGCCGATGTCGCCGTCGACCAGAATCACATCCTCGGAGGGCTCCAGGGTTCCCGCCGCGGTGATTCGCCTCGAATTGGCGACGACGCGGTAGCCGTCCTCGATCAATGCGGTGGCCAGGCCGAGCCCGATGCCGCTGGAGGCCCCGGTGATGATGGCTGTCTTGTGTGCTGTCATGGCATGTCTCCTTTCGGATGAGTAAGAGTGAAGTGAAGGGCGCCTGTCCCTGGTGCGCACCGTACCAGATGGACTTTCAGAGTGCTATCTGCTATCCAATGGTAAGCACACTTTGCACTTTCCGTTTGGTAAGTCGACCGGATCAAGGAAGGAGGCTCCGCGATGGCTGTGAAACGCCGGAAATCAAAGGTGACTCCGCCTCCCGTGGGCTGCCCGCTCACCGCATGCATGCAATTTCTGAAAGGCGCATGGACGCCGAACATCATCTGGTATCTCCGGTCCGAACCGAGACGGTTCAGCGAGCTCATGGCCGATATTCCCGGCGTGTCGCCGAAAGTGTTCACGGCCAGATTGAAGCGGCTGGAGCAGGATGGGATTCTGTTGCGTCGCGTCGTACCGACCTCGCCTCCGACGGTGGAGTATTCGTTGACCGATCTTGGCCAGGAACTGACTCCCGCCATCGAGGCGATCGTGCAGGTGGGGCACAAACTCAAGCGGCGACGAGCCGGATCGTGGGCGAGCCGTGGATAAGCAGGAGAACCTCATAGACTGCCCCTACATGGCGCTGCGTTCCACCTACTCTTTGGGCGTGCTCTGACGCCATGCATTAATCAACCACGCGCAACATCGTCGACACGTTGGCCCGGTTCACTGTCTTTCATCCGATCGGTCGAATCGGCACGTTAGACGATGCGGCCAAAGCGGTCTCCTTCCTGCGGAGCGACGAGGCGGTCAGGGTAACCGGCGCCGTATGGAATATCGATGGCGGCGTGATGGCAAGGCGGAACTAACAGAGCAAGGCGGATCAGCGGTCGCAATACGGCGGGCACAGCCTTCTATCGGCCTGTCAAGGCATGAGTGGGAGGTGTATTTCAAACCCAATCTCTCCCCGTCGTAGTCACCTGACGGATGTCTCGCAGAAGACTCATCATCCTGTTTCATGCCAGACGTTCATCCTGTCGTCCCGCGCGTTCCATCGTGTGAAATGGCTTACAGATTGGAGTAGGGGATTGCGTTAGCCTGTGGTCAGGCTGGGAGGATCCTGCACGTCGCCGATCCGATCCGAATCAGCAGTGATAGCAGCTCTTGACTTGCCAATCGAAGGGGGCCTCTCGATGGACACACGTTGTGCAGACACACATTCGGATACGTGCGGGACGGCGCATCCGCACCATTCTGTTCATCGAGACGCCGTGCCCGTCGTTTCAATAAAGAGATCACGTTCGGGCAAGTTCCTCATCGTCATCATACTGGGCCTGGCCATCGGGGCCTTCTTCTTGTTTGACCTCAACAGGTATCTGACCTTGGAAGCCGTAAAAGCAAACCGTGACCGGCTCCTGGCCTTGACTGGCGACCATCACACTGCCGCGGTGGCGGGCTTCGTCGTCGCGTATGCCATGGTGACCGGATTGTCGCTTCCCGGCGCGACGATCCTGACCCTCGTGGGAGGATTTCTGTTCGGGAGTCTCTTGGGAACAGTTCTCGTCAATCTTGGGGCCACCAGCGGGGCGACCCTCGCGTTTCTCACCGCCCGGTATCTGTTGCGCGGGTGGGTCGAGGAGCAGTTCGGGCAGAAACTCGGTCCGATTCAAGAAGGATTCGCGAAGAACGCCTTCAGCTACCTCGTCATGCTCAGACTGGTTCCCTTGTTTCCGTTCTTCCTGGTCAATCTGCTGTCGGGCTTGACCAGAGTCCGTCTGAGCACCTATGTGTTCGCGACGGCCCTGGGCATTATTCCAGGTAGTTTCGTCTATGCCTACGCCGGGCGTCAGCTGGGCACGATCAATTCACTCAAGGAAATTGCATCACCCCACGTGATCCTGGCGTTTACCTTGCTGGGGCTGCTCGCCCTCGTACCGATTTTGTACCGACGATTCGCCGGCAAGTCGGCCAAGCTGGTGAGTGGTTCAGAGACTTCCTCTCACCCGTGAATGACGGTCGGTGCGCCCTCATCTCCCACGAAAGGATTCTGCTCATGAGCATGCCCGAGAAGCCTGTTGAGCACGACATAGTGCGGCCCGATGACGAACATAATCGAATGCTGGTTGGCAACGTCCATCCCTCCAACTGGCCTAATCCCATGCCGGACGGGCGGTATCACCTCGTGGTGATCGGAGCCGGCACGGCCGGCTTGGTGACGGCGGCGATTGCGGCGGGGCTCGGCGCGAAAGTCGCGTTGATCGAGAAGCACCTGATGGGCGGTGATTGCTTGAACGTCGGCTGCGTGCCTTCGAAGGCGCTGATTCGCGCCGCGCGCGCCTGGGCCGATGTTCGGCGAGGTGAGGAATTCGGCATTCGATTCTCCGGCGCGGTGAAGGAAGATTTTCCCGCCGTGATGGCGCGCATGCGGAAACTGCGCGCCCAACTCAGCCGGACGGATTCGGCCCAGAGGTTTGCCGGCCTGGGCGTCGATGTGTACTTGGGCCAGGCCCAGTTCACCGGCACGCACAGAGTTCGGGTCGGCGACGCGACGCTGGAATTCACTAAAGCCGTGATTTGCGTCGGCGCACGGGCCTCTGCTCCTCCAATTCCCGGTCTCCAGGAAGCGGGCTATTTGACCAACGAAACCGTCTTTTCGCTCACGGAGTTGCCCCCCAAACTGGCGATTATTGGCGCAGGCCCCATCGGCTGTGAACTGGCACAAGCCTTCGCCCGATTCGGCAGCCAGGTCTACCTCATCGAGGCGTTGCACGGGATCATGCCGAACGAGGACCGCGATGCCGCAGGCCTTGTCGAGCTGGTCATGCGCCGCGAGGGGGTGACCGTGTACTGTTGTGGAAAAGAGTTGCGCATCCAGAACACGGAGGCCGGCAAGCGGCTGACGGGTGGATCACATGGAGGGGCCTACGATGTCACAGTCGACGACATTCTAGTGGGTGCCGGACGCCAACCGAACGTCGACGGTCTTGGGTTGGACGCAGCCGGTGTCGAATATGACAAGACTGGCGTCACGGTCAACGACCAACTCCGCACGACCAATCCGGATATCTATGCAGCCGGCGATATTTGTTCACGCTACAAGTTCACGCATGCCGCGGATGCCATGGCCCAGATCGTCGTTCAGAACGCCCTCTTTCCTCATCCCTTCGGGCTCGGCACCGCACGGGTCAGTTCGCTGGTCATCCCGTGGGCCACTTACACCGATCCGGAGATCGCCCATGTGGGCTTGTATGAAGCCGAGGCGAAAGAGAGGGGCCACAAGGTGGACACGTTCACGCATCGGTTAGACGAGGTGGACCGGGCCGTGCTCGACAGTGAAACCGAGGGCTTTGCGCGGGTCCATGTCGAGGCGGGGACGGATCGCATTCTCGGGGCCACGATCGTCGCGTCCCATGCCGGAGATCTGATCAATGAATTCACGCTTGCGATGAGAGCCGGGTTGGGACTCAAGACCCTCGCTTCCACCATCCATCCCTATCCGACACAAGGGGAAGTCGTGAAGAAGGTCGCAAACGCTTGGCGAAAAACTCAATTGACCCCTGGAACCAAGCGCATCCTGCAGCGCTGGTTTGCCTGGATTCGCTGAAAGCAGGAGAGGAACATCGATGAACCGACCAACCACACATCGCGTTCGACGCGGTCGACTGGATGTCCTGATTACCGGAATGGCCGCCATCCTCATGATTCTCGCTCTGTCCCACGCCGTGTCGGCCCGTTTTGAGGAACAGCTTCTGGTCGGATATTTTTCCAGTGAACGTGCCGACAGCACCGTTCCGACCGGCTGGAAACCGCTCACCTTTCCTAAAATTGCGCAGCATACGAGCTATGATTTGGTGCGCGATGGGGACCACGTGGTCGTCAAAGCGACGAGTCAGGCCTCCTCATCCGGGCTCACGCGAGAAGTTCGGATCGATCCCAAGGAATATCCGATCATTCAATGGACGTGGAAAGTCTCGAATATCTTGAAGGCCGGCGACGTGGCGAAGAAAGAGGGTGACGATTACCCTGCGCGCATCTACGTCACCTTCCAATACGAGAGCGCGAAAGCGGTCTCTTCGGGAAGGCAAAATATGAAGCGGCCAAGCTGATCTACGGCCGCTACCCGCCCCTCGGTGCGATCAATTACATCTGGGAGAGTCGGGCGCCGGTCGGCACCGCCGCGCCGAATCCCTATACGGATCAGGTCTACATGATCGTGGTGGAGAGCGGCTCAGCCAAGTTGAACACTTGGGTCGCCGAGACACGCAATGTCTACGAAGACTACAAGCGCGCATTCGGAGAAGAGCCTCCGATGATCTCCGGCGTGGCCATCATGACCGATACCGACAATACGGGGGAATCGGCTGAGGCGTTCTATGGGGATATCGTGTTCAAGAAGAGGGTGGAGTAGTCACGAGGGAAACAGGTTGGATACCTGAGCCGTCAGCGAGACGATTGGTATAGTCGTACCATGTCGTTGTGGAGGGCCAATAGCTTTCGCCCCCTCTTGAGCGGTCCCTCGACCCGGCGGTCACCCCGGGCCGTTCGGATCGAGGTCGATGTCCCAGGCTGTGATCTCCTCCTCCGTCTCCGGTCGGCCGAAGCCGTACAGCAACGGCTCTTCCGCACAGCGATCCTACCAATGAGTAAGGCCAATCCCCACAGCGCGATGATCGACTAGCTCCTAGACTTGGACATTCGTCACCTGTCCGTTGCGATCCACCTTCCAGCTCTGAATCGCATTGTAATGGTATGAGGAATTGACGCCTCTCGCGGCAACCAGCGCCCCTCTGGTCGGCTGGATATAGCCGGTCTCATCGGTACAGCGGCTTTGGAGCATCGCTTCTTCCCCGTGCCATCTCCACCTGAACCGGAAGCGCGTGTGGCAATGCGGAAGGACCGGCTCCTGCAATTGCGCTGGGCGCCATGTGAGCCCTCCGTCGGTACTCACCTCTACCATGGTCACGTGTCCACGTCCGCTCCACGCAAGCCCGCGAATCTCGACGAAGCCGGGCTCGATCTGCTGGCCTCCTGATGGCGCGGTAATGACCGACTTGGCTTCCATGACGAAGGTAAATTGCCGAGCGGTGCCGTCCGGCATCAGGTCGGTATAGCGCGACGTTTCCTCGCGAGTCATGAAGGGTGCGGTACCGACCTTGACCCGCCGCAGCCACTTGATGCAGGTGTTGCCTTCCCAGCCTGGGATGACCAGGCGGAGCGGATAGCCCTGCTCCGGTCTGAGCGCTTCGCCATTTTGCGCATAGCAGAGGAGCGCGTCCTTCAGCACTTCCACCAGCGGTAAGCTGCGTGTCATGGCGGCGGCATCGCTGCCTTCCGCCAGGACCCAGGCTGCATCCGGTTTGATACCTGCTTCAGACAAGACGGTTGCGAGCGGGACACCGGTCCATTCGCTGGTGCTCATCAGACCGTGCGTCTCTTGGACGGTCTTCCCAGTCGGCCCTTTCCACTCTTTCCCGGAATTGCCGGAACATTCGATAAACATCGTGCGCGTGACGGAGGGAAAGCGCACGAGATCCTCCATCGATAACATGAGCGGCCGTTCGATCAAACCATGGATCAAGAGCCGATGGCGAGAGGAATCGATGGTCGGCACACCATTGTGGTGGCGCTCGAAGTGCAAGGCCGACGGCGTGATGATGCCGTGTAAGGATTGGTGCGGTGTGAGAGAATGGGTGGTCGTGGTTAATCGCCGGGCGGTTTCTCCCGGTGCGCGAAAACCATTGGGGCTGGGGGCGCGGCCCGGCACGCGGGTGGGATCACTGTTTTCCTGTTCTGAGGCCGGCAGCAGTACGGGTGAGATCAGTCCGATTGCCGTGGCGGCCATTGAGGAGACCGCGCTGACCAGCCATGTCCGTCGACCGATGGTGTCGTCCTGCGGTGGTTCTCGCTGCGAGGAGACGGGCGTCTCTTGATCGGGGGAACTCATGAGATCCCCATTTGCATGACCGTCGTCACCCCTCTCAGGGTGACCTCTTTGGTTGTGCTGGGCAAACGTCTCGAAGCCGAGGCGTTGCGCGCGCCTGCCTTTCGGCCCTACGCACTGCGAGGAACCGCTCGGTGGGAAACGGCTTCGTCGGTACGGCTCATCGCTTGTCTTCGTCGAATCAGATACTGCAGCAAAGCATCGACCGAGAGCAGCCCCGGTCCGTGCAGGATGAAATATAAGAACAGAATGCCCCAATAGAATGCCTCCTGGAGCGCAGCTTCTGACAATTGTCCGTACGAGATCGAGGCGATGATATTGAGCCCGAAGAGCGAGAAGGCCGCCCATCGTCCGCCCAGACCGATCGCCAGCAAGAACGACCCGCCCAACTCGACGGCGGTCGCCAGATATGCGGCGATCTCGGGGGGCAGAACCGGGACATCATAGACCATCGTGAAGAGCATCACGGTCGACATCCAACTGGACAGTTTGACCATGCCCCCTTTCCAGAAGATGTGCGCCAGGTACAGGCGGACCGCCAGGTCGAATAACGGGATCAACGCCTCCAGTCCCCGGATCAACCGACGGTAGGCTGGGACGGCAAAATCGAGCGCGCGCGTCAACAAGCCAGTGTCGTGTGTCATGAACGCACCTCTATGGAACATCCGGCGAGCAGGTTCCATTCCAAAATGGAAGCCATAAACCGCGCGAAATCGAACTCGGGGTCGGACTCCATCGCCATCTGCTCGACTTCCGCCACGTTCTTTTGGTCGGCCATGGCTTCGAGCAACCGGTAGTCGAGATCAGCAAGAGCGGTCACATGAATCTTCCCGTCGAGCCTGGTGACGAGGATGCCTGTTTCCTCCTCGGGCAACGGGAAGTCGACCACGATGTCCGTCGGAGCGTCGGGCTGCAATGCCAGCCACACGCGATGGACCGGCATGCAGAAGCGCAGCAGTCGCGCAGTCGTCGTGAGGCGGAACGTCACGCGCGACGGATCGGTCGAGGCGATGGTGTCGAGGTGATCGTGGGGGAAGGGCAGGGAATCGGCGGCGTGATACACTTCATGGCAGGTCCATTCCAACCGCGCCAGTTCGACCAGCAGACGAGGAACCTGTAATTCGAACAGCCACACCGGAAGGTGCCGCCCGTACGGAAACAGATCGCCGCTGGTCGAGGGATAGTGCTTCAGATATCCACGCGCGAGGATGTCGAAATACCGAGGGCCGACCAGCCGGCGCAAAACCGGATAGGTGACGCGGAGCACCTGCGTATAGTTGGTGCGGATCAGGCGGCGATAGAGCGCCACATTTCGCAGGGCCGAGCCTCTCGGCGCGATCGCTTCTGCCACGGCGCGGTATTTTCCCCCTGTCATTCCCTCGGCAAATGCCTGCTGGACCTCATGAAGCCGTAACATGGCATGCTCCTAGAATGGCATCCGCCTGCTTGGCTTGGTCTAGCAGGACGGAAAGCGGCGGCATGTTGGTATCCCACTCGATCAACGTCGGGCGGGGTCCGAAATGATGAATCGCCCACTGGTACAGGCTCCAGACTTCCGGATAGATCGCCTCGCCATGGGTATCGATGAGCCACTTCCCAACACGATCGAAACCCGCGAGGTGGAATTCTCCGACGGCCTGAACCGGAATCGCACTCAGAAACTCCAATGGGTCCAGGTGAAAGTTGACCGCGTTGACATAAACGTTATTGAGATCGAGCAGAATGCCGCAGCCCGTTCTTCGGGCGACCTTGGCCATGAACTCACCTTCCGGGATTGGGGAATCCCGCCACGTCAGATAGCGGGTAATGTTTTCGATCAGGAGAGGCCGTTGCAGAATGTCCTGAATCTCATCGATCCGTGAGCAGACATGATTCAGGCTCTCCTGGGTATATGGCAAGGGGAGCAGCTCGTTGAGGAAACGACCACCGACGGAACTCCACGAGAGGTGCTCCGATACGAGTGCCGGGTCGAAGCGATCGACCAAGGCTTTCAGTTTGTGTAGATGGAGGTGGTTGATCGGATCGATAGAGCCGAGCGACAATCCGACCCCATGGAAGCTCAGAGGGTACCGGACTCTGATCCGCTCGAGAATGCGAAGCGGCAAGCCCCCGTCCCCGAAATAGTTTTCCGGATGGGTTTCCATCCAGGCGACCGGAGGGGGCTCCTCCAGGATTTCCCGAAAGTGGTGTGACCGCAGTCCGATCCCGGCCTGGGCCGGGATCGGGGCTGATGAGCTGAGAGAAGTCATTGGCTATTGCCCTACATCTTTTTCATCATCTTCTCTTTCATTTTCGCCAGATCGTCTTTCGTGATGGCCAGCACGGTACCGTTCGTGATCTTTCCACACAGACCTTTCGGCAAGAACACATAGGAATCGGGCTCATTGTCTTGCTTGGACATGCCCACACAGGAATGGAGGCTGGTCTTGACCGCGCAATCGTTCATTCCTGCCTTGGCGATGCCCCCACAGGCCTCCCAACCGGAAGGCAGTTCCGGTACCTTTGGACCCGCAGCGGCCGCCGTCTGGGCTCCAGCCAGGCTCAAGGCCACCAACAGAGCGGAATGGATCATGGCATGCGTTGTCGTCGTTGCGTTCATGTCGTTCTCCTTTGATTGGATGTGTGTTATTGTGAAACCTTTCTTCCGAGTCGCCGAATAGGCGCGCCCCGCCCGATTGCACGCCCCGCCCCGCTCATCGATGGCTCTCCTTTCCAGTGCGCGAGAACACCATGTTCCCGACAACGCATGAGTGGAGGGCACGGCGCTCCCATCACATCCTATCGATCGTGCAGGAAACCCGCTGTGAGGCAGCTTACAGTTCTACGAATGAATCGAATGAGGACTCGACAAGGACCGGCTGGGGGCGCTAAACGTTCCAGCCGGGTCTTCCTCTCGTCAGGTGACGGGCTCGATGTGGGCTTTCCACGCATGCGCTGCAAACAATGGGGAGACAACTGCAGCTCGTTCTGGCGTCAGGGGGAAACCTCCCTTCCGTTGAGTGCGAGGGGCTCAGAGCACTTGCGCACATCTGCCTGTCCGTTACGGCCGGCACAGCGATGGGCGTCTAAGAATCGCTCAATGAGGGTTGCGAGGTAAACCGGCGTTTCGTCCATCGGGAAGTGGCCGCTATCCGTAATGAAAGTGAGCTCCACATTCGGATGCCAGGCCCCGAAAGTCTTTCTCAGGTGCTCCTCCTGAAAACCGGGGAGATTCTGGCGACCGCCGATGACAGGCCGCGGAGTTCCGACGTTGGCCTTGCGGACGTCCTCGGAGAAGTCGGTCTCCAGCCACATCCGGTAATAACCATTGAGAGCCTTCTCGTGTGATCGCGACAATGCTCTTGAGCCGCCTCACGCCGGAGATCCAGTCATCGACGGCCATGCGCTGCACCACCATGCCTGTCATCGAATGGCCGATGACGTGGAATCGCGTCCACCCAAGGCTGTCGGCTAAGCGAAAGGCATCGGCCGCCACCTCTTCCACTGTGTAGGAGCCGGTGAGATACCGAGACTGACCATAGCCGCGGATGTCCACGAACCCGTAAGTGTAGATGCTCGGATCGAGATAGGGGGATCAGCGGCTCGTAACTAGCTGCGTCCACCATCCAGTGGTCCAGGACGAGAACTTTCTCGCTGCCCTGGCCATAGCGACGGTGTCCAAGGATAGATGTCTCTTTGCTCGGGGGTATATTTATGGATGCAGTCATGGCCGTCACACTCCTTTGTGAAACCGCCGTATGAGCGGATTCAGTTCGGCGCGCGTTTTGATGACACGTATGCCCACACGTCGTGAATATCGAATACCAACGAGATGCCGATGAAGAGGGAAAGCACACCGAGATAGATTGCAAACGCGTCCCCGGCTTGGTGCAGGTGAGCAAGCACATACGCCAGCAATGGAATCCAAAACACATGACCCAATCCGAGTATCCGTTCGAACCCGAATTTGGCATACAGGCCCATCATCACCATGACCGACATCAGAAACGTCACAAAGATGACCTTGGCCAGCGGCTCGCTCCAGAACGCGAGGCTGGCCAGATTGACCACCATCAATGCCGAGACCCATATCGGAATCCAGGCCGGCTGTTTCATGAGATCGCTGACAAACTGGATGGGAATTCGCAACGCGCTCTGACCGGATCTCGCCCCGCTCATGTGTGCCTCCTTCTCCGGGATCATGCTGCAAGAGGTGCGACGTTCTGGAACAGCGGCCGCAGCTCTCGTTGAAATGGGAGGTGCTCAATCCCAATTGCAGCCCTTTTCTCCCGACAAGAACATCAGGTGGTCGCGCGCCGTCCTTGGAGCGCGGTAGCAAGCTGCGAGGTCTCCCATCACGCTTATTGCGGTGCGATGCGCCATGCCGCTGTCACGCTGAGATACAGCATCGCCCGGCGAGCGGCAGGTCCGGTAAAGAAGCGGTTCAGTTGGTCGCTCATGACGCTGCTTCGCAACCTCCGCGTGAAAAGAAGAGTCCTCGATGGATGTCGCCGATACTGACCATGCCGACGAGCGTGCCGTGGGCGGCGACCGGGATGCGCCGGAAGTTCTTGAGCCCCATATACGAAGCGGCCTCGAGGATGGGCGTCTCCGGCGAGATGGTCAGCGGATTACGCACCATGATCTCCTCGACTTTCTTTGCCAGGACCTCGGGATAGTTCTGCTCCATTTCCACAAAGTTCCGGCTGTGTACCGCGTCATGAAGGTAGTCGCCGTAGTTGGGGTACATCGGCAGCATCACGTCGCGCAGCGTGACGATACCGAGCAATTCGTGATTGGGGTTCACGATCGGAATTGCGCCGCAATGCCGACTCAACATTTTGACGACGACGTCACGCACTGTGTCTGTCGCATTCGCCGTGACCACGCCCGTGGACATCACCTCATGGATTCGCATGGGAGCCCCTCTTCTGTCCGTTCAGAGTGTTCAGTGGAGGCCGGTTCTGCCGGCGCAATGGTCCGTACATCGTCCATCCAAGCGGGCCCGCTTCGATGATCCAGATGGTATTGCGCCCGGCACGTTTCACATCGAACCAGCCAAAGACAGCCGTCCGGGTAGTAATCGCATTGGAACAGCGGCACCAGTTCATGACTGCTACAGGTCGGACAGGGCAGTTGGTTGAGCTGGAGGCGAAGGGCCAGTGTCGATTCGTCTTGAGGAGTCATGGGACATCTCCTTCCTCGTCAACCTTCAGTCAGTCGTGGGAGGGCGTGATCGATCCGACGATCCTTTTCGCCTTATGCCGCCACGAGTCTTGGCATCCGAGGGCTGTAGACCGTGAGCGGTTCGACCACCTCGGACGAACGCCGTCTATTTTCGAGAATCGTGGGGTCGACCACATTGCCACAGAGCAGGCAACGAAAGCCGTCCACCGGACAGAGAGCGCCGTGAGTCCCCTGCAGGTCGCAGATCCGCTCGCTCACCATCAGACCATGGCATCGTTCGCATGTCATGAGGCACCTCCGTGTGATTGATCCGCCCGGTCGCGTCCTGATCGCGATGCTACCTGCGTGCGCGCTCTCCATCTGTAAGGCACCTTACGAGTTGTAAAAGAACATGCACGTGTGTGTTTGTAAGCCAGGCCACAGATGGGGACTGGGAGGAAGGGTAGAGTGTGGACTCGAAATGACCTTCACGCCGCCTCCCACTCAATTATTGGATGGAGGCGGTCTCTTCATTCACCGACCGTCTTCCGAAAGGAGTGCATCATGTCTAAAGTGGCGATTGTTGTTCTGGCCGATACGGAAACCCATGAAGGTCTGGGGCGTGTCGTGAACGCGCTTGAAGCTGTGAAGGAGTTCAAGGACGGCCATGACGACGTTCAGCTCATCTTCGACGGCGCCGGGCCCAAGTGGATCCCTGAACTGGAAAAACCCGATCACAAGCTGCATGGACTGTACGTCGCAGTGAAGGATCGGATCGGAGGCGCGTGCGAATTCTGTGCGGGCGCATTCGGCGTGAAGGACAAGGTGGCCGCCTGCGGCGTGAAACTGGCAGGGGAGTATGACGGGCATCCGAGCTTCAAGAAGCTCGTGTCCCAGGGATATCAGGTCATCACGTTCTAGCCCTGCAGAGCAACGGACACCTGGTTGGTTGAATCATGCAACCGGGTGTCCGCGGAGCATAGAATTGTGATAAGGAGATGCCCATGTCCCCTCCATCTCTTGCGATGGCAGGATGGATCTCGCTGATGACTCTATTGCCGGGCTGTACAGCCACGCAGTTGCTAAGTCGGTTGAATGACTACGAACGGACAGAATTGGCACCCCTCCAATTCCGACATTGGCATCCTCCGGTCCGCTTTCCAATAAAGCCGGTCGGACCGGCCTCCTCGTGATTGCCGACCAGACGGCTGAGAGTTTCGAGCGTGGTATCCCACGTCTCTCCCTGAAGAGATGATTGATCCGGTTGAGAACCCGATTTTTGTGCCCCCCAGGGGAAAAGCCCACTGTCGCCACTACGACTTCCAGGGTAATCGTGCGCCGCATTTCAAGGACGTTCGCGTTACCCCCCCGAAGCAACATCTCGTTTATTGTGCCGTCGAGGGCTTTCCGAGAGAGACGGACCATTCGTGTGCACAGCCCCGATTTTGGGCGGACCTGGAATATTACACCGACCGGCGCCACGATCCCGGTGTTCACTCAAAAGACGCCAATCCTTGTGAGCACAGGCCTTGTGCCGGACGGGTTACCTTCATAACGTACCCATGGCGTCATCAGCGTGACCGTCCTGATAGGAAGCCGGGTGGCCACGTTACATCGGACTTTGACCGCTGCCCTCGCCACAAGGCATAGAGAACAGGAATCACCAGCAACGTCAGCACTGTTGAGCTGACCATCCCGCCGATCATGGGAGCGGCGATCCGTTTCATCACGTCTGCACCGGTGCCGGTCGTCCACATGATCGGGAGCAAGCCACCCACGATGGCTGCGACGGTCATCATCTTGGGCCGCACCCGCCGGACGGCGCCTTCCATAATGGCCTCACGCAGGTCGTGAACGGTCGCCATTCGACCTTCGCACACTCGCCGCTCATACGCTTCGTCGAGATAAACGAGCATCACGACCCCCGTCTCTGCCGCCACGCCGGCTAGGGCGATGATGCCCACCCACACGGCCACGCTCAGGTTGTAGCCGAGAAAGTCGAGATACCAGATGGCGCCGATCGCGGCAAAGGGGACGGACAGGAGCACGATCAGCGATTTCGCCAGCGACCGAAAATTCAGATACAGCAGCAGGAGGATCAAGGCAAGCGTTACAGGAACTACGAGCTTCAATCGTTCTTCGGCCCGCACCAGATGCTCGTATTGACCGGTCCAGACCAGCCGATATCCAGGGGGCAATGTCACTCGTTCTCGTACCGCGCGTTGGGCCTCTTGGACGTAGCCGCGCAGGTCGCGCCCACGGACTGCGACCGATACCAGACCGGCTAGCGCTCCTGCCTCATCCGCGATCGACGGCGGCCCTTGGGTGGTCCTCATTTCCGCGATTTGTCCAAGTGGGATCTGCGCCCCGGTCGGAGTCGGGATCAGCACACGTTTCAGGCGATCAGGATCGTCTCTCAACTCGCGCTGGTAGCGGACATTGACCGGATACCGCTCCCGCCCCTCGACCGTGGTCGTCACGGTTTCTCCCCCAATGGCCGAGGTGATCACCGCTTGCACGTCTCCCACCGTCAGGCCGTAGCGGGCCGCTTCACGCCGGTTCACGATCAGATCCAGGTAGTACCCTTCATTCAGCCGTTCAGCAAACGCGCCTTTCGTGCCCGGCACGGTCCCTAAAGCCTGTTCGATCTCGACGCCGATTTCCTCGATCGTCCTCAAGTCTGGTCCCAAGACTTTGATGCCGACCGGGCTGCGCACGCCGGTTGTGATCATCTCGGTGCGGGTCTGAATCGGCATCCACCAGATGTTCGGAAATCCTGGAATGCGGAGCTTGGCATCCATCTCATCCAATAAACGCTCCCACGTCATGCCGGGCCGCCATTGCGTTTCCGGTTTGAGAGTGACCGTGATCTCAGCCATTCCGACAAAGGCTGGATCGGTGGCCGTCGGCGCTTTCCCCATCTTGCCGAACACCCGTTCCACTTCCGGGAAAGTCATGAGCAACTGATCCTGGACCTGCAACACCTTGGCCGCTTCGGGGATGGAGAGGCCGGGGACGGTGGTCGGCATGTAGAGGATGGTCCCCTCGTTCAGCGGCGGCATGAATTCCGCGCCGAGTCGCGTGAATACCGGCGCCGTTTGTCCCACTGCCGCCACCGCCAACACGAGGATCAGCCACCGGACACGCAACGCGCCTGAGAGGAGAGGCCGGTAGAGAGCGATGAGCACCCAGTTCAACGGATTCTTGGTTTCCGCTCGGATGCGGCCACGGATCAGAACCACCATCAGCACAGGAGCCAACGTCACCGAGAGCGCGGTGGCAGAGAGCATGGCAAAGGTCTTGGTATAAGCCAACGGCGTAAACAGTCGTCCCTCCTGAGATTCCAGGGCGAAGATCGGCAGAAACGAGACCGCGATCACGAGAAGTGAAAAGAACAGGGGCCGCCCGACCTCTTTCGTGGCGGCGATGATGGTCTCGACCCGGTTGGCCGTTGGATTCTGCTCCAACCGCTTGTGCGCATTTTCCACCATGACGATTGCCGCATCGACCATCGCGCCGATGGCAATGGCGATCCCACCGAGCGACATGATGTTGGACGTGATCTTCAAGTAGGCCATCGGGATGAAGGCGAGCAGCACGGCCACGGGCAGGATGAGAATGGCCACCAGGGCGCTGCGCAGGTGCAACAGAAAGACCACCGCGACCAGGCTGACGATGACACTCTCCTCCACGAGCTTCTCGCGGAGCACAGCGATGGCCCGATGGATGAGATCCGATCGGTCATAGGTGGGAACGATGTGCACGCCTTTCGGCAGGGCCGGCGTGATCTCTTCCAGCCGAGCTTTGATCCGCTCGATCACGGCGAGCGCGTTCTCTCCGGCCCGCATGATCACGATGCCGCCAACCGTCTGGCCCTTGCCGTCCAACTCGGCGATGCCCCGGCGCTGGTCCGGTCCGACTTGGACACGGGCAATATCCCGAATCAAGATGGGTGTGCCGCGTCCATCCGTCCCGACGGGAATCAGCTCGATATCCTCGATCGAACGCACATAGCCCTGTCCTCGAATGACATATTCGGTGCCGGCCATCTCCAGCACGCGGCCGCTGACCTCCGCATTGCTGTTCCGGACTGCTTCGATGATGGTCTTGATCGGCAACCGGTAGGCAGCCAAGGTGTTCGGGTCCACCTCGATCTGGTATTGTTTGACGAACCCACCGACCGACGCGACCTCTGCCACGCCGGGCACACTTTCCAATTGATAACGCAGGTGCCAGTCCTGGAGACTGCGGAGCTGTGCCAGATCGTGTGTCCCGGATTCGTCTACCAACGCATACTGATAGACCCACCCGACACCGGTCGCGTCGGGGCCCAGCGTCGGCGTGACTCCGGTCGGCAGCTTCCCGGTCAGTTTCTGCAGATATTCCAGCACGCGACTCCTCGCCCAGTACAAGTCGGTCCGGTCTTCGAAGATCACATATACATAGGAAACCCCGTATTCCGAGACGCCTCGGACCCGTTTGACTCTGGGGCCCGCGAGCAGCGATGTCACGACTGGGTACGTGATCTGATCCTCGATGAGTGTGGGGCTCCGGCCTGGCCATTCGGTGTAGATGATGACCTGGATATCAGACAGATCAGGGATCGCATCCAGCGGGACCTGAAACACCGCCCACAGGCCCCAGGCTGCCAACAGCAACACACAGAGGATGACCAGGATCGGATTGCGGGCACTGGCTTCGATCAGTCGCGCAATCACTTCATCTCCTCCATGCCTCGCATGCCACCGTTCTTGTCCTTCCGCCCTGAAGGCGCCGACACGCCTCCCTGTCCCATGTCCATCCCTTCCATCTTGCCCTCGTGTGCGCCGCGCATCTGCCAATCGGCCATGCCGATCCGTCCCATCATGGCCTGCATGCTCGAGGCCGAGGCCAATTTGCTCTCTGCGTCCAACAAGAAATTGGCCGAGGTGACGATGCGATCTCCTTCCTTGAGTCCCTCCAGCACTTCCACATCATCCTGGCTTCGACGCCCCAGCTTGACGGAAGCCGGCTCGTAACGGCCTTGGCCCAGATCCAAGAACACGAGTTGGCGAAGCCCCGTTTCCAGCACTGCCTCCTTTGGCACGACCAAGGTCTTGACCGCATCCGTCTGCAACGTCACGTTCCCGTACATACCGGGCTTCAGCTTCAATCCAGGATTCGGCAATTCCAGCCGCACTCGTACCGTGCGGGTTTCCGTATTCAACGATGGGTAAATGTACGACACGTTGCCTCGAAAGGTTTCTCCTGGATAGGCGGCGAACGTGACTGAAACCGGTTGATTGAGCGTCACGGCCTTCACCTCGGACTCGTAGATGTCGGCAGAGATCCAGACCGTGGAGAGATCCGCAATCTCATACAGCGTCGTGCCCGGCTCCACATACTTTCCTGGCAAGGCCTCTCGCGCGAGGACGATCCCGGAGGACGGGGCATAGACGGTGAGGACCGGCTCGGCTGTGCCGCGACGTTCCAGGGCCGCAATCTGTGAATCCGTGACATCCCAGAGATGGAGCCGTTCTCGTGCGCTCAGCACGAGGGCTGCGGCATTCGTCTTCGCGTCGGCCAATGGACTGGCGGCTAATCGAGCCTGCGTCTTGACCGCCAACAGGTATTCGTCCTGGGTGGTGAGGAGGTCCGGCGAGTAGAGGGTGAAAAGCGGTTCGCCCTTGCGCACCGGTCGGCCGATCGAATCCACGAACACCTCGCGGACCCACCCGGATGTTTTCACGGTGACCTGCGTGAGCACGCGTTCGTCGTAGCCGACTGTGCCGACCGTGCGAATCTCTTGCTCCAACGTTGCGAGGACAACCTGGGCGCTCCGCACTCCGATCAACTGCCTCATCACAGCCGGAATCGCGACGGCCCCCTCTTTCCCGCTCATCCCCGGCGTACCTGTGGTCTCGAGGGGCTTTTTCGCGTTCATCCCCGGCATGTTCTGCATAGGCATGCTCGTCACGCTTCCCATCATGCGATGCGCGGCGAGGAATCCAGTGATGGCTCCCGCCAACAGGCTGGCAGCCGTAATACTCACGACAAGACCCTTGTTCCGCATAGTGTGATTCATGGCGCATTCCTCCCTTCTGAATCGGTCCGATTCAGGTCAGCGCCGATCACCTGTTCGAGTTCGGCTAATCGATGCTCCCGCTCGACGAGCGCTCGGTAGTACTCAAGCTGAAATCCTCGCCAGCCCCGGTCGGCCTCGATCAGATTCAGAAATCCGGTTCTCCCGGTACGATAACCTGCTCGCGCGGCCTCCACACCCTGCTCAGCCTGCGGCAACACGGTGGTCCGGTACAGCACCGCTACTTCCCAACTGGCCCTGACCTTGGCCAGCAAGTCACGAATCTGGAAGCGGGTGAGGTTTTCCAAGGTGCGCTGCTCTGCGCGCGCGGCCGCGACTGCCGCCGCGGCTTCCTGCACGGCCGCGTCATACTTCGGCTTGGCCCAGAACGCGAAGGGGAGGTTGATCGACACCACGGCGCCGAATCCATTGGGAGCCTGAAAGTTTTGAAAGCGCTGAACACCCACGTTGATGTCCGGGTAATACCCGCGGAGCGCCAGCGCACGCGACCGCTCATTTCGTTGCACCGCAAGGTCCGCGGTCTTGAGCTCGGGTCTGGACGTCGTCGCTGCCCGATAGAGGTCTTCAAGGTCCTGGTCGAACCGCGCCTCACGCGGCCCCTGTGGAGTCGCGAGCGGAAACCGTGGATCCCGATCCATCAGCTGGTTCAGTTTGCCCTGGGCGGTGTCACGGCGTTGTTCCAGGACAGGAAGTTGCTGGTGCAGGGTGGACAGCTCGACTTGGGCCTTGAGCACATCGACCTGACTGCCTCTTCCTGCCCGGAACTTCGCATTGGCGATCTCGACAAACTGTTTGAGCAGGTCGATCTGCTCATGATGAATCTGGATCGCCTTATGGGCGAGGAACAGGTCGTAGTAGGCCTGCTTGAGGCGGGCGATAAGGTCCCGCTCCTTGGCGCGCACCGCCTGCGCTGTGATGTCGGCCGACCGACTGGCCACTTCTTCCTTTAGTGCGAGTTTTCCGGGAAAGGGGAATTTTTGGGACAGCCTGATGATGGTGTTGTCTGCGCGGCCCAGGTTGAAGGATTCGGGGGCATTCCACCATTGGACCGACAGGGTCGGCTCCTCCAACGTCCGCGCCTGCGTAATCCGTCGCGAGGCGGCTTCCCATTGTTGCCGTGTAGCGACAATCTCAGGATTGCGAGCCAGGGCTTCCTGGATCAAGTCTGGTAACACTAATGACGGTCGGGGAGTCTGATCGACTGCGTAAGCGATGCGGCGTTCACCTGTCCACAAGGCGAGGTTCAAGACCGTGATGGTAAGCAACCACAGCTGAAATGACCAAGTCATGTGATAGTCCTCCCCAAGAGCTTTCCTGCCCGTTACTGTCACCGGTCCCGGGCTCCCGTCCTTGCTACAGAAAAAACGACTGGAGAAGCCGAGGCCCAGCGCCCGGCAGGTGACGTGATGGTGGAACCGTTACGGAAGAAGCGGGGAGATCAGATGCGAAGCACGGTGGTCGCGAGAGACTGATGCGGGGGCGAACTCGATTCGAGAGGAGGATATCGGTGGAAGATACGTTGGATTTGATGGCTCACGGCCGGCGGTGTAGCCGGCGCGTGGTCAGCCAGGAGATGATGGTCCATAAGCAATGAAGACGACTGAGAGCCGGACTCGACCCCCAAAGTTTTGAAGGCGTCGCACAGTTGCCGAGCCGGTTGCTCCATGGGGGTCGAACAGCCGTTCGCCATCGAGGCATAGGTTGTTCCGGACAGCGGCACGAGACAGGCGTACGCATTGAAGCTGAACGCCAACAAGAACACCACAATGGTCCCGGCGAGAAAAGATCGGGAGCGAGGGGAACGTGATCGCATGGCGTCAGTCTATCCCTCGTCCATCTTACCCGTCAATGGTATTTCTAATACACAATCACTCGGTCAGCGGACGCGAACACGTCCACCATCTTTACCAGCGGAATGGGTGTGACGGACGAGGCGACCCGAGCCGGATTGATCTCGTAGAGCAGCATCATCGTCTGATTTCCGTAGATCTCGATGCCCAGCTTGTTTTTCAGAAACTCGAAGTACTCGCCGTAATTGTGTGGCACCTGATCGAGCGGCACGCCCATCTGTTCGGAGAGACTTTGCCGTTCTCGCTCAGGCAGACCAGCGCGATCCAGCGCAGTTGACTCAGAGCCGACGAGCTTCCTGAACCATCCGAAACCTTTCGTTACCGACGTGACGGCGCTGGCATCCACCAGGATCGTCACCTTGTGTCCGGCCTGGACCGCCGCCCACGCCACATTCGGCACCGCGCAGATCTGCGCATCATCCAGCGTGAGCGACGTTTTCATGTGGATGAGGATGTTCGCCGAAGACGCCTCTCTCACACCGACTCCAACGCCGAACATGAGTGTCACGAACAATCCCACGATCAGGGACATGATTCGCTGGTTCATGACTCACCCTCCTCATCGATCTGCTTCATTGACTGGTGATCGCAGCAGCCTGATGCGTCCGAAGCGGGCTTACCATCGAGGTATTGGAGGTATTCCTTGTACGCGGCATAGGCCTTGAGTGCCCATTCCTCGCCGGGACAGCCCTGCATCGTCATGGCGACTTCGAGGAATTCAATCAATTCATCCTGCGAAATTCCCTTTTCAGCCGCCATTTGGACGTAGGCTCGAATGCAAGGTTCGCAGCGAATGGCGACCGAGATGGCCATCGCCGTGAGCAGCTTGTACTTGGCGGGAACCACCCTGTCGCGATAGGTCTCCTGGCGCATGCGAAGCAACCCGCCGGTGACTTTCGGACTCAGCCGACGCAGCTCTTCAAACAGGGTTTTAGCGTCCGACTTCATCTCTTTCTTTTCTCCTAACATCATCGTCTTGCTCCTCCCGGTCTCATCCAGTTCCTTTCAGAATTGCCGGCACAACAGTGAGAAGTGGGCTTCGGATTTCGTCGGGACAGGCCGTACGATGCCAGGCCAAGAAAGCCGGCCATGGCGGGGAGCAGCCCATAGTCCAGGTAGCCGATGACCGCTCCCAGCCCGACGATGCCCAGCAGCCCTGCAACAATCGGCGTGAGACAGCACAGAGCGGTCAAAGCCGCTCCAGCCAATCCGAAGGTTACAAGTCGCTTCTGACTCACAAGGTCATCCCTTTCCGATGTTCGTCCCTCCCATTACGCCTGGCCGATCCCGGCAGCGCTCAACCGATCGGCCGTGATCGGCTCTCGCCGGCAGCAGTCCAGCAGGACGCCGTTCACCGCCACCGCCGGGACAGCCGTGACACCGTAGCGGGCCGCCTTCTCACGGCATTCGTTCGTTGCACAGCCTTTCCGCAGGTCATAGATTTGCACCTCGCAACTGGGGCAGGCGAGGGACGTGACCAGTCTGACCGCGTCCTCACAGAGGGGGCAGGCGGCCGTAAACACTTCAACGCGTCGTTTTTCGGTTGCCATTGTTTCCCTTCCTTTCGTTCCTCTCCAAACTCTGCAGAATCGGACACCGATCCGTCGGTTGCCCGGCTCGGCAGGTACGGATCAAACGTCGCAGCGCTGTCGCAAGCGATTGCAGGTCGCGCACTTTGGCCTCCACGTGCCTGAGCTTAGCCTCAGCCTTCCGCTGCACATCGCCGCACCTGGCCTTCGAACTGACCCGAAGAGCGAGGAGTTCCTCGATCTCATGGAGCGTGAAGCCCAACGCCTGGGCGTTCTTGATGAACCGAAGCCGCCGTTCCTCGCCTTCGCCGTAGATCCGGTATCCCGACGGTCGGCGCGCAGACGGACCGAGCAGCCTGCGCCGTTCGTAGTACCGCACTGTCTGGATGTTGACGCCGACCGTTTTCGCGAGTTGCCCGATGGTGCACCCAACTGTCATCGTCTCACCTCCGATGGGACTCTACACCCTGTACCATGGTACAGAGTCAAGAGGGTACGCGTTCTTTTTTCTCCGTTCTTTACCTGTAAGCATTCGAGTGAACAAACGACTCTTCTCTACCGCTTCCACGACCCAGAGACCGCCTATGTCGTGACTGTAAGCCAGCTTACAGAAACTTCAGGTCCTTTCTTGTATATAGATCTATCCACCTATCTAGAAAGATGTGAATGATCTCACGGGGGAAGGATTGACACATAGCATAGATGGATCTCTATATATACAGTCGCAACGAGGGGCCATGCCAATAGACGAAATCACTCAACGAGTCGGTGACCGCTATGCGCGGGCTGCCGCAACGGGCGAGCAGATGTGTTGTCCGACCAGTTATGACGTTGCCGATCTGAAGTCGTTTATCCCTGAAGAGGTGCTCAAGATCTCCTATGGTTGCGGTACGCCCGCCGGATTGAGGACGGTAGGCTCCGGTGAAACCGTCTTGGACATCGGTTCCGGCGGCGGCATCGACTGCTTTGAGGCCTGGCGGCTGGTCGGGCCCTCTGGGCATGTGATCGGCATCGATATGACGGACACGATGCTGGAGATCGCGCGCCGCAATGCGCCGATCGTCGCATCCAACCTCGGCTATGCCTCCGCGAACGTGGAGTTCCGCAAGGGCGTGGCGGATGCGATGCCGGTGGACGACAATACGATCGATCTGATCATTTCCAACTGCGTCATCAATCTAGCCCCGGATAAGCCCAAGGTCTTCCGTGAGATGTTCCGCGTCACGAAACCAGGTGGGCGTTTCACGATTTCAGATATCGTGTCAGACCGAACGGTCCCACAATATCTGGTGCATGATGCTCGGAAATGGGGTGAGTGTCTCTCCGGCGCGTTGACGCTCGCGGACTACATCGCCGGCTTGGTGGGCGCCGGGTTTCTCGGCATCCATCTCGCCAAGTTCTCCCCCTGGCAAATCATCGATGGGATTCACTTCTTCTCTGTGACGCTGACCGGATACAAACTGCCGGCGCATTCCCCGGGACCAACCGTTCGCTACGCGACACTGCGCGGACCGTTTAGCCGTGTGGTGGATGAACGTGGAACCGGCTATCAGCGGGGCATTCCGCAATCGATCGGGCCGGACACGGCTCTGCTGCTGAGTCAGCCCCCGCTCGCCCCGTGTTTTGTGCTGTCCCATGAACCGATCTCGCTCGACCGATCGGATGCGCGCTGGTCAGCGGTATGGCCGTCGCAAGCCTCTTGCGTGTGGCAAGGAGACTTCGCCCTGTTCGCGGGGCCGTTTCTCGAAGCCGCCGATGACGACCATCACGACTACCGCCGGGGAGTCCCGCTGGAAGTCTGTTCCAAGACGCGGCAGGTGTTGGCGACGGACGAGTATGCTCCGTATTTCGCCGTCATCAACCGAGCCGGCCAAGGTGCGAATGGCGGCGCGGTCACCTGTTCACCCGATGGGGGCTGCTGTTGATGAAGCGCGCCTCATCCGGCGACCTGCTCACGGCCGACCAGTGTGCCACGCTGCTCAAAGCCCTGGCCGATCACACGCGGTTGTGCATCCTCGAGTCGTTGCTGGTCGAGGAGAAATGCGTGAGTGAACTCGTGCGGGAATTACACTGTCCACAGCCGCATATCTCGCATCATCTCCGTATTCTTCGCGATGCCGGATTAGTTGAGGGACGCCGGGACGGCAAGCAAGTCTGTTATCGCATCCTGCCGAGGGTCCAACGCGCGCTCGCCCAGAGGCGAGGGAAGGCGCTGAACTTCGGATGCTGCGAGTTGCGATTCCCGGAAACGGTGTTGGCGGCAGGGGGGCACGCACGCTGACGCCGTGGTAAGTTTCTGAATAGCCTCTCGCTTTCTGACGGATACAGAGATGCCGCTGACCTTGCTCGGACGACACAACCCGCTTGCCTCTGCCGCCGAACAGCTCAAGTTGCTGAGAGAAACCATCGGTTGTCCGCCGTTTGAAAGGCGACTCAATCAGGCCGGCTTGTTCCCGCTACACGCCACAGGGATCGCCGTCTTTCAGATCAATGCCGGCAAACTCTGCAACCAGACCTGCCGGCATTGTCACGTCGATGCAGGGCCGGATCGCCCCGAATCGATGTCGAGGGAGACCACCGAACTCTGTATCGCGGCGTTGGCCAGGACCGACATTCCCACCGTCGACATCACCGGTGGGGCACCCGAGCTCAATCCGAACTTTCGTTGGCTGGTCGAGCAGGCCCATGCCCTCGGCCGTCATGTGATGGATCGATGCAATCTCTCCGTCTTGCTGCTTCCCTCCCAAGCGGATCTTGCCGAGTTTCTGGCCGCCCATTGCGTCGAAATCATCGCGTCGCTCCCAGCCTATCGAGCCAGCCAAACCGATGCCCAGCGGGGTGAAGGGACCTTTGAGAAATCCATCGAGGCCCTCAGACTGTTGAATCGACTCGGATATGGTCGTCCCAACACCGGCCTCACGGTGAACCTCGTCTATAATCCAGTGGGGGCCTTTCTCCCACCGAGGCAAGAGGCGATCGAAGCGCAGTTTAGGAGAGAGCTCCGGAGACAGCATGGCATCGAGTTCAACCGTCTCTACACCATCACCAATATGCCTATCAGTCGGTTCTTGGAGTTCCTGATCGAGAGCGGCAATTATGACGCCTACATGGCACGACTGGCGAATGCGTTCAACCCGGTCGCTGCTGCCGGCGTCATGTGCCGGTCGATGATTTCCGTGGGATGGGACGGCACCCTCTACGACTGCGACTTCAATCAGATGCTCGATCTGCCGGTCGACGAGGGGATGCCACGTCATATTCGTGACTTCGATCCGACCCGCCTGAGCGTGCGCAGGATTGTGACGGGGAACCACTGCTACGGCTGCGCGGCCGGTGCCGGCTCTTCCTGCGGCGGGGCTGTCACGACGTCAACGCCGACCGAGTAGGCCGACTACGATGGACCTGTCGATGCTCGCGTTCGTCCTTGTGCTGTCACTGGCCTTTGCCAATGGCGCGAACGACGTGTCCAAGGCCATTGCGACCCTCGCCGGCAGCGGGGTGACTGACTATCGGACCGCAATCCTCTGGGGGACGGTCTGGACCGTGATCGGCGCTGGGCTCTCGGGACTGGTGGCCACAGCGATGGTGAAGACCTTCAGTCAAGGACTGCCGGCGCCCGACACCGCCGAATCGCCCATAGTGGCCGCCGCCGTGCTCACCAGCGCGGTCCTGTGGGTGCTGGTCGCATCCTGGAGCGGCCTGCCTGTGTCCACCACCCATGCATTGACGGGCGCCATCGTCGGAGTCGGATTGATCGCGTTCGGTGCGCAAGGGCTGGTGTGGACAGGAATCGGCAAGAAGATCGTGCTGCCACTCGTCCTCAGTCCCGCGCTGGCCTTGACGGTTTCTGTGCTGGTATATCCTCTTATCCGCCTACTCGCGGCTCGATGGGAGGGGACCTGCCTCTGTGTGATGCCGGCTGCTCGAGCCCTGGTGATGATCGACGAACATGGCATGACTCGTACGCTTTTTCAGGCGACCGGCGCGGCACAACCGGTGGTCGCCGTTCCGGCCCAGTGTGATCGTACTGGTCTCAGCGGATTCATCGTCGGGTTGGACAGCATCCACTGGTGTTCCAGTGGGCTGGCTTCGTTGGCTCGGGGGACGAACGACGCCCCAAAGATCGCGGCAATGTTGCTCGTGGGGAGTGCGGTCGCGTCCTGGCCCAGCGCGGCTTCACAAAGTACGGCACTCATCGGGGTGGCGGTGGCGATGGGCGTCGGCAGCTACCTCGCAGGACTCCGTGTCACCCAAGTGCTTGCCGAGAACGTCACCCGCATGGATCACAGTGAGGGATTGTCCGCGAATCTCACAACCTCCTCACTGGTGTTTGTCTCGGCAGTGATGGGATTGCCGGTCTCGACGACACACGTGAGCAGTTCGGCGATCATCGGCATTGGCCTGTTGAAGGGCGTCAGCGCCGTTCGATGGACGACCGTGCGCGACATGGTCCTCGCGTGGATCGTCACGCTCCCTGCCTCCGCGCTTCTCTCGGCACTCGCCTATGTTCTGCTCACCAGGCTCGTGTAAGCGATCTGACAGTTTCGTCATGGTGTGACGTGGTACAGATCCTGGCGCTGGGGTTCGATGGTGTTGACACATGGATTCATAAAGACAGTTCTATGCCATAACGGACGCCTCCGAGACGAATGTTTGAACGTGCATCAGTTCACCTCGATGACAGAACCCCACCAGGTCACTGAAGCCTGGCGGCTCGACTACAATCACCGCCGCCTGCACAACTCGCTCGGGCACCTGACTCCGAACGAGTTTGTCCCACATCGTTGGCCCGTCGAAGATGTCTGCTGCCCTGGTTAAGAACTGCTTCCGAATGGGGCTAACGTCAGAAGCCGGAAGTTCCCCTTTGATCGCGTCTCGTTGACAGGGGAGCTTACAAATCCAGCAACTTCCTGTCCGGCGAAGGAATGGAGCAAACCCATGGAGTGGCGGCAAGCGATGAGATCGAGGATGAGGGAGGGCAGTCGGCGTGGGGAGGGTCCATCGCGGCCTCCCGTCATCGGGAGTGCCGCGACAGCCCGGTTGTCTTCAGTGTGAGCATATGTTGGGGGCCGAGGGTACCCGAAGCTCTGGGCGTGTTTCGCCGCTATTTCACGACGAGCTCGTTATTGACTTCGGTGACGCCGTTGATTTGTTTGGCGAGATCGGTCGCCATGGCCTTCTGTTCCTCGGTCTTGACCGAGCCGTGGATGCCGACGACACCCTTTTTCGAGCATACATCGACACCTCTGTAAGCCGCGTTATGACCGGCGAGCTTGCCGAGGAGTTTTGACACGATCGTGCTGTCCGACAGCCCTGCCGCATTGGCCTGTCCTGCGACGAAGAAGAGTGAGCAGAGTCCCACTGCAACGATGCCGAGTGCCTTCTTCATAGTGCGCCTCTTAGGTTAAGGATGATGGGATGAGATCTCAGACCACCCCCGGTGCTCCCCACTGCGCCCTATGGGTATCCCTGATCGAGCCGCCTGTCAACTCAAATTTTTCGCGCCGCGCCGCCTGGCTTCGCGTACCGGGCCGTCTACAGGAGGGGCATTCGGTCTCCGCAGCCCATCCTGGAGATGGGTGCGGCCGGGGGTCACCCCGAGGTCGCGTGGCGATCCGCCTGGTGAGCGATGAAGGGAAGGTCTACTTGGAGGGGACTGTGCCGGTCTCTTTCCCCTGCGTGCCGAAAGGCGGGATATCAAATTCTGCAATGGGGGCGTCGCCGATAGGAGTCAATTCCGTCGGACTGCTTGCCGGCGCGGCCGGCGTTGGCTTGGTCGCAGCCGGCGCCGGTGGAGCGGCTGGCGGGGAACTCGGAGGGGGGGAGTTCAGGGCCGACGGTTTCAGGATGGAAGAGGGCACCAGAGCGCCTGTCAGCGGTTCGCTGGCGCGCGCGCGCTCGGCGTTCTTTTCGGCCGTGCCTCGATCGTCCAGGAATTCGATGATGTCGGCCGTCAGGGTAATGCGAGGCACGCTGCCAATGATGAAGTAGTAGTGGTTCTCATCTTCCGTGGCGTTCGCCAAGGCGATGGACCGGCCCTCCATTCGGATCCCACTCCGGTCCAGCTTCTGGTACAGGTCCTCCTTGGCGTCCGCCACGCGTGCCGGGACGATCGGAATGAACCCGAGTAGCCGGAAGCCGTAACTGTCTCCCCGGACATTACTTTTCACAATTCGAAAGTTGCTTTGGGACAATCCCGCCGTGGCGATCGAATTTTGGGCGAATTTCGCGGGCCCTTGGGACGAGCAACCGGCGAGCAGCGCACCGACCAGGAGGCTCCCGAGCACGACGAAGCGCATGCCGCTCAGCTTGGAGGGGATGGATATCGGCGGATGGGGCTGGCGCGTGGGCATGGTGATGCTCCTCGTTGCAGGTGAGAGGCCCACCGGCAGAGTAATCGCTGAAGTTTGCGGGTGTCAAGCGAAGAACAAGCGCATGTCCGGCCACTGGAGAAGTGTCCGCTTTTTACCTCAATAGAAATGTTAGAAATGTCCGGTTCATGGGGGGCCTCCCTGTGCCGTGCGGTCGCGACCGTCCCGAACCGATTCCACGGATGATCGAGGTGCGGTTTGACCAATCGCCGTGGGCGTCGAGCGCGCCTCGGCTGGACAGCGCCTCTCCTTGATCAACCGATCGTGCGGCGTGTGAAAGAGACGTTCGATGCGCCCCTTGGCCTGAGGGAATGAGCCGCGAACAGATCGACGCCCAAGTCCCGCAAGGCCCGCCTAAACTGATTCGTCGCCGCCACGCCGGTCAGCGGCTCCACCGCGAACGTCGGCCCGAAATCGCCATAGTGGCGCGCATAGCGCTGAAGGACCTGCTGTTGAAACGGGGCCGGTTTGCGCCGATTGGTGGGCTTGCCGCGGCTCCGCTGCGCCAGCCCCGGTCGTCTTCGGCCCGCAGCCGGTCGCGGCGCCGGCGAATATGGCGCGGTGTCAGCCCCAACGTCTCGGTGGCTTGCTGTTGCGTCAGCCGTTGCTCAAGGTCCGGGTGGATCACAGGCACCCGCCGCAATTCGTTCCCACCCATGACGATGCTGTCCTCTCCACCCATCCCGCCCTCCTGGTAAGAGCGAGCAGTCGACCGAGGACATCTCTATTGTGGGAAAAGCGGACATTACCCTGGTGGGATTACAGCGAAGAACGAGCGCACCGATCTCATAATGTGGGTATATCGATGTCGACCTAGCTTCGTGCACCGGTCGTACCCGGTACGGCAAGACATTGTCTCAGTCCCGCAGATCGGTAGTTGGCTCGTATCAGAACAGATACATGAGCGTATCCTTTTGTATTGTACCGGACAGTTCCGGTCCCACTGTCTCGAACAGTCAGGCTCGCCCCTACGTTGACGGAGGCCAAGCGGCACTGGAGGCCGATCACAACCAGCTTGCGCTTTTGCGAACACGCATGCCGCTTCATGCTGTCCTCACCGGCACTACAATTGCTGCCCCTATCGAAAGAAGCGGAGCCTCACCTTTGAGGCAATACCTCATGCCGCAGGTCGTCGTAGCTGCAAGCCAGGGGACTCCAGGCCCATACGGAGGAAACAACATGGCTGGGCCATCCACGGGTCGATGGGCGCCTCGTAGCCTTCCCGTCGTTGTCATCGGACTGATGGTGGTGTTGGCCTGTGGCCTGGGAGGCTGCGCGGCGCAGAATGATCCGGGCGCACCCGCGGAGACCCAGAACCTCGTCGTCGACTTGCAGAGTTTGCAGCCCTCCGTGGGCGGACTCTCGCCCTCCTTCCACCCAGTAGATACCAGTTACATGGTGATGGTCGGGCCCTCTACCGGCGAGGTCACCCTGACGGCGGTCACGACCGATCCTCGCGCCAGTCTGACCATCAACAGTCAGCCGGCGGTGTCTGGTCAACCATTCGGACCCCTTACGCTTTCGGGGCTCACGACGGTGGTCCCGATTGTCGTGGAGGCCTTTGGAGTAAGCAAAGACTATCAGGTGACAATCGTCCGAGGGACGACCCCAGACCTCCAAAACCTCACGGCGTCGGCGGGGGCCCTCTCGCCCGCCTTCGATCCGGCGACCTTGCCCTACACTGTCACGACCGGCTTTAACACGAGCTCCACCACGGTGACCGCAACAGTAGCCGACACCACGGCGACGCTGAAGATCAATGGGAGTTCCGCAACCTCGGGTGTGGCCTCCAGCCCCATCGCTCTCAACCCTGGCTCGACGATTATTCCGGTGGAAGTCACGGCGAGCAACGACCAGAAGAAGACCTATCAGGTGACGGTCATCCGGGGGAACACGGCGGATCTGGCGAACCTTCAGACAAGCGCCGGCCCGATCGCCCCCGTGTTCAGCCCCAGCGTGCAGAGCTATACTGCCTCGACGGGCAATAGCACCACTCAAGCCACGATTACGGTCACACCGGCGGACAGCACGGCCACGATCACGATCAACAATCAGGCGGCGCAGGCCAATCAAGCGGCGGGGCCCTTCAATCTCAACGTGGGGCCCAATACGTTTACCATAGTCGTGACGGCCGGCTCCGCAGGCAGCAAGACTTACACCTTGGTCATCACCCGCACCCCGGCGGATACCGATGCCAGCCTGACTAATCTCGCGGTGTCGGCAGGCGCGCTGAATCCCGGGTTCTCTTCGGGGACGACCACTTACACGGTGAACGTGCCCAACAGCACGACGAGCACCACAGTGACGGCAACGGTCTCCAAGAGCACGTCGAGTCTCACGATCAACGGGAATTCGGCTACCTCCGGACAGGCGGCGGGGCCGTTCCCTCTGAATGTCGGGCCGAATTTGTTTACCGTGTTGGTGACGGCGCAAAGTGGCGCGACCCAGCAGTATCAGGTGACGATTACGCGGTCCCAGCCGCCCTGTGCGGCGACGCTCACCAACCTGACCGTAAGTCCTGGAGCGATTGCGTTTAACCCGTCGGTCCCCGCCTATCAGGTCAACGTTGGGGACACGGTGGGCAGTCTCACCGTCACGGCCTCGCCGCAGGCTGGTACGACCGTCACGATCAACGGACAGGTGACCACATCGCGGTCGGTCACGCTCAACCCGCCGGGCAGCGCCACCACAATCACGGTGGTGGTCCAGTGCCCGGACGGGAGCACCACGACCTATACGATCACGGTCAACCGGGCGAACACGCCCTGCATCCCGAACCTCGGCAACCTCACGCTGTCGGCGGGCTCGATCAGCTTTACGCCGAGCCAAACGACGTACGCCATCACTGTGCCCAACAGTACTGCCAGTACGACCGTGACCGCGACTCTTCCGGCCGGAAGCCTCTCGACGTTGAGGATCAACGGCCAAACTGTATCCTCCGGGCAGACGGTAGGCCCAATCAATCTTACGGTGGGCGTCAACACGATTCAGGTGGTGGTGATCTGTGCGGACGGCACCACGCGGACGTACTCGGTGACGATTACCCGTCAGGATCTTGCATGTACTCCGAGCAAGCCAACCAATCTGGATGTGAGTCCCAAGAGCGGCCCTGTGGACGGGACCACTGCCGGCTGGTCGGTGGCCGTGGCGGCCACCACGGCGCAGGTGACGGTAACAGCGAGTGTGCCGGCTCCTGCCACCCTGCGTATCAACGGACAAGTCACCAATTCGCTTCAGGTGAATCTCAACCCAGCCGGGCAATCCACTTCAGTGCCCGTGGTCGTCACCTGTCCGGATGGCAAGAGCCAAGCATTTACTTTGACAATCATTCGCGCGGCCGCTCCGTCGAGCAATGCCACCCTGGCGTCATTCCGTGCCTTTGAAGATACAAAGCTGGGAACCGCGATTGCGTTGACGCTGAGTGCGCCCACTTTCGAGTGCACTGTGAATGGCAACTGCCTCTATACGGGGAGTACGGGAGCCTTCCGCGTGAGGATCACTGCGACGAAGTCGGACGCGAATGCCCTGCTAAGGATCCTGGGGCCGGGTGATTGCCGTATGGGCGTTTGTGATGTTGCCGCAGCCGGGGATCCGACGGCCGAAGCCACGCTGAGTTTCCAGAATAATTGTGGCTCTCCAGCGCTTACCATTCGACTAGAAGTAACGGCCCAAATGGGGTGACGCAACGCACGACCACGATCACGGTAACGCAGGATCTGTGCAGGGTCGACTAGCTCGTGCCTGCGCTCCTTTCGCTCTTCGAATATCGGTTGGCGATCAGGGGGGGAGAAGTCCAGGAATCGAGGAGGCACTGGGGGCCGAGCGAGTGTGACGTCGCGGTAGACGGGGGACGGTTGTTTCCAGGGGAAGGTTTGCATGGTTGACGCGGAGTCCAGGGTACCCCGTTACGTGGGCGCGTTACGCTCAAGGGGCCGCTCGTGAAAGCCACTACGATCGTCTTGAAGTGAGGTGCGCGCAATCAAGAGGCGCCGGATCGATCGTGCTCGGGCTTGCAGGCGGGGACGTGGCAGGAACTGTACGGAATCAGACATCCGGTCCTGTGACGGAGGTCGTGGTGGTATCGAGCTGCCCAAGTCTACGTAATCATTTTACGTAAACGGAATGCCGAATATACACCGAGAATATCAGTTTGCTAGCTTCTTGCCTCATTTCTGGGCAACCGAGGAGCACGGTTTCAATCAGCAGACCCTAGTTCCTGCGTATGAGGCTGACCTTGTCACTACATGGGAACACGTGTTCTCGATCGACATCGGTCTTTTCCTGCCACGGACTGAGAGGACTATTGAGCCATGATCCCACGTGGAAAGCGCCTCATCCTGTTGTTGGGCCTGTTCGGAGTGTTCGGATGTGCCAAGGACGACCCGCCGCCGAACAACAACGTCAATCTGACCGGCTCGGTGACCGACCAGAACAGGAGGCCGATCGCCGGAGCGGAGGTGGCCGTGCAGCTCGGGGACACGCGCTATGCCACGGCGGCCGACGGGGCCGGCCAGTATGCGCTCCAGTTTCCCCTGACCGACCTGCCGCAGTACTTCGTCGGGCTGGCCTCGGCGCCGGGGTTCCTGCCCAAATCCTTTCCGTTGATCTTCTCGAGCGGCACGGTGTTCACCGTGAACGCGAGCAACGAGGTGCGGACGGCCGCGCTCACGCCCCAGCAGGTGGTGTTCCCCAAGGGCCTGGCCGTCACGCACCTGGGGGACGATCCGTTTCCGAGTGCCGCGGCGGCGCAATTCCAGACGCCGCCGGTGGGCAACAGCTGGACCGATTCGTTCACGCTCACGGCGCAGCAGCAAAACACATTCAGTACGGTGGCGATCTCCGTGACGGCGCGCGGCGTGGAATGTTCGTCGGTGACGATGCGGCTGACGCAGGCGGGGACCCAGAGCGGGCCGCCCGCCCAAGCCTTGGGGATGACCCCGGCGATCGGCAGCTTTGCGCCGATCACCAGGAGCTTCTCGCTGGGGCCTCTGGTGCCGGGCGAGATCACGCTGGAGATCCGCACGGATGTCGTCACCAATCAAACCACCACGACCGTGACGGGCGGGGCGGAGGGCTGTGTGGTCGGCCAACTGGACGATCTCGAGTTTCTTGAGGTGGTCGGAACGTTCTCGTAGAGACAGGGCGACCGGCGAAGGGAGGGTGAGGGTGAAAGGATGATGACCGAACGGCCGGTCGTGGCCAATCGAAGCCGATACCTTGGCATCCACGGTGAGAGAGGATAGCCGCCATGACTTCATATCGCAATGGTTCCCGCCTGCAGGGGTTTCATCCGTCCTCATCTCTCAGGACCTCCATCTGGGCTCGTGCCACGATCCCAGTGTGGGCGGTTTTTCTGCTGCTGATCCTGGGCGGGTGTCCGGGGACCACGGAGCAGGGCGGTCCGCAGGGGACCCAGGACTTGGTGGTGGACCTGAAGGACCTGCAACCGTCTCTGGGGGCCCTGTCACCCTCGTTCGATTCTGGCACACAGACCTATGAGGTGCTGGCGGGTCCTGGGACGAAAGAACTGATGCTCACAGCCACGGTGGCCGACCCGCGGGCAAGTCTCAAGATTCAGGATCAACCGTGGGCTTCCGGCCAAGCCTATGGGCCGATCCCAGTCCAGGCCGGCCGTAATCCCGAGATTCCCCTGGTCGTCGAAGCGCTGGGGTTCTCCAAGAAATACGCGGTCGTCATAGCAGTTGAAACGACACCCAAGCTGAAGAATCTTGAAGCCTCGGCTGGACCACTGGACCCGGCATTCGCTTCGAACAAGACGACCTATGCCGTCACCGCGGACACGAATACGGCGGCGACGACCATCACCGCGACCCTGATCGACGACACAGCCATCCTCAATATCAATGGAGTGGGGGCCAAGTCTGGTCAGCCCTCCGACGCCATCCCGCTTGCCTATGGGGCGACGACCATTCCTGTGGTCGTGCGGACGACTGATGGCAAGACCGAAACCTACTGGGTGACGGTGAATCGGCCTCCGCCGGAGTGTGCCACGACCCTCACGAACCTGATGGTCAACCAGGGCACGTTGAACTTTAATCCCGCCACGCAGAACTATGTGGTGCAGGTAAGCAGCGGGGTCGGGAGCCTCACTGTAACGGCGACGGCTGGGAACAATGCCACGGTCAACATCAATGGGCAGCCAACAACCACGGCCCAGGTCCCGTTGAATCCGGCTGGATCGAGCACGACGATCACGATTACGGTGGACTGCCCCGGGCAACCCACGAAGACCTACACGATCCGGGTGGATCGAGAGGCGCCGTGTAACAACAACTTGACGACGCTCACCGTGAACCAGGGGCAACTGTCTCCGGCGTTTAGCCCGTCCATACAGAACTACACGGTCAGGGTAGGGAGCGGAGTTGGGAGCCTGACGGTCACGGCCACGGCCGCGACCGCTGTCAGTATCAACGGGCAGCCGGCCAATTCCCTGCAAGTCCCACTGAATCCGGCGGGCCAGAAGACCACGATTCCGGTTGTCGTCCAGTGTCCCGATGGCACGACCAAGACCTATACGATCGAGGTTGAGCGGGAGGCCCCATGCAGCACGAACCTCACCAGCCTGACGCTTGATGGCGGGAAGATACCGCTCGCATTCAATTCCTCCACCCAGGACTACAACGTCTCAGTCGCCAGCACGGTCTCGAGCCTCACGGTCGCGGCGACTAAGCAGGACGCCAACGCCACCCTGCAGATAGACGGGCAAACCACGAACAGTCTCTTGGTCACATTAGGAGAGCCGGGAACCGCGAAGACCATTCCGATCGTTGTCCGCTGCGGAGATGGGACGAGCAAGACCTACCGGGTGAACGTCACACGGGAAAAGGGAGATGCCACATTGGCAAACCTCACGGTGGAGGACTACGGTTACGTAGGAGCCGGGGACGGTTGTCGTTCACCGTATACCTTGACTCCAGCTTTCTCAAAGACCACCCTCAGCTATACCGTCAACGTTGAATATTACATTTCACGGGTTTGCGTCACCGCGACGAAGGCCAACCCTGGCCAGACTCTTGCTTACAAAGTCAACGGTGTTTCAACCAATTCGTTGTCTCCAGTGACTCTTGGTGCAACCGGCAGCAAGACAACAATTGCGATCGAGGTGACCGCCGTGGATGGGGTCACCAAGAATACCTACACAGTGATCGTAAATAGGGCTCCCACACCTCTCGATACAAATACTAACCTGAGCAATTTGGTGATTTCCGAAGACTTTTTCGGTGGAATCAGGATACTCACACTATATTACGGAATTTCTGGAGCATCGGGCTTTCGCCCCGACGTCACTGAATACTATGCTGACCCCAGTTGTTCGTTCTATGTGACTGCCACAACGCCGAGTTCGAAGGCTACGATGACCATTTCAGTGAATGGTGGCGCTCAAACGAGTTTGCAGTCCGGAGTCCGTTTCGGACCAATAGACGCTATACCTGGAAATATCTGTCTCGGGACAACCATACGTATCACGGTGCGGGCCGAAAGTGGCGCAACGAAGACCTACACTATTGATGTTAATCCGGTATTTGGATAGAAATACTGTGCTTTGCGTAGAGAGTCTGATCAAAGAGGTCGGGAGTCATTGCCATAAGTGTTTAGACGTGGCCTCAGAGCGGACGCTTCGCAGCGAGCCGAGTGCGATCGGATCGATATGTGCGTCGGGGTGCGAGGTCGATGCATCACTAATCTGGCTTGAGCGGCCGGCTGCGCCGCGCAGCTCGTGAAAGCTTCGGCGGCTGCAATGTTGGAGGGCGTCAACATGACCTCACATACCCGGTGTTCCAGCCTCCGCCCGGTGTACTCCCCTCGCGCGCCTGGAGATGCGAGAGAGTAGCGAAGGAGGAGTGGTAACCCTGAACGCCCCCTTCATTGGCACTTCTGAGAAGTACACTGCGCAGGATTGCTGCGGCAAGATCAGTTACCGTCTCACGGCGGCCCCGGAGGATCAATCCGCGACCATGCGATATCGGGTGAATAACGGAGGTTTCCAAGCACTGGGGAACAACGTTCCGTCCGCCCTCATCGAATTCTCCTGTTGCAGTGAGAACACCATTGTCATTGAGGTGCGGGCCCAGAATGGGCAGACCAGAGACTACAGGCTGGGTTTCCAAATCGTCGACTGACGGGAGATGAGCGGGAAGGGATCAGCGTTTTGCCTCCGATGCCATATCGCCGAGGCGCGCCGAATTCGGGATGATCGTTGGGCGTCGCAGCGCGCCCGCTCACTCCGATAGGCCAGCTTCGGTGAGGGCCATCGATACGGCAGGGTCCAGTTGGTCCACAATTCTCTTAACAAGGGCCGTACATCGTAGTATCGAAACGGATAATGCACTCGGGCGGAACAAGAGGCTGCTCTCTCTCCAGGCCGAGGCGGCCTCAGGAAAAATCCACCAATATTCCAATTAGTTGAGCGGTCTGGACGCGCAGATCCAAGGCAATGGAGAAAAGGGGCATGAGGGTTGCTTCTTATGGTCGATACCATCACGGTTGTGCGGAGCAGGGGGCTAAACGGCCCTTCCGACGACGACTCGGTCGTGATAGCCTCCCTCCCTTCGAATGCGGTCTAACGGCACGGAAGCCCTGTCGGGCCTCGGCCGAGCGAGAGCGAGGTTGCCAGTGAACAGGGTGCGAGCGGTTTTAGGAATGGTTGCGGGGGTGGTGTTGGGCTGGGGAGCATTCGTGGCCGCCTCGGCTGAGGACCGCCCGGCCGGCGTGTGGGTGGAATCGGAAGGCAGTTTCAATCTCGGTGACGAAACCACCATGGACCTCGCCCAGCGTGCCTCTTTGGAAGCGGCTCGGCGAGCGGCGATCGAAAAGGTGGTCGGGATGAACGTGACCGGCTCCACTCTGGTGCGGAATGCTCAACTGGTGGATGATCTGGTTCATGTTGTGTCGAAGGGGATGATCGTGGAAGAACAGGTGCTGGAGCGAGGTCTCCAGGCGCAGGGCAGCGCGGGCTCCCATGCCACCTATCGCACGAAGATCCGAGCCCAAGTGGTGCGCTTGTCCCCAGGGAAGCGTGGGGCCAACTATTCGGTTCAGTGCCGGCTCAATCGTACGACCTATCAACACGGTGATCATGCCGAATTGCGGGTGACTCCGACCCAGGACTCCTACCTCTACGTCTTCGATATCACGGAGGACGAACATCTGACTGTGTTGGCGCCCAACCGCTTCGTACCTGAAACCTATGTCCCAAGCGGGCACGAGTACGTGTTCCCGCCGGCCGAACTGGTCAAGCGCGGCATCCACATGACCACGATGGTGGCCTCCGGGAAACAGCGCTCGGTGGAGAGCATTAAGGTGATTGCGACGCGGCAGCCGATCGAGGTGTTGAAGCGGCGGGCGCCCGAAGCGATTTTCGAGGAGTTTCGCCCGAACGACACGACGATGCTGGTGGATTTGCTCAAGACGTTGGCGGGACTCGAACCGGGGGAATGGACGGAGTGCGCCGCCACCTATGAAATCGTTCAGCGGTAGGGCTGCGGGACGTCGACCGGGCGAACGGCTCTCGGGCCAGCCAGAAGGGACACAGAGGTTATGCTGAGACAGGAACGACAGGCAGGACGGGGAGTCAGCCATTCGGATGCCGGGTCGGCTCGAACCCGTGTGGCTCCGATGATGCGCGGGCAGACCTGGGCCGAGGGAAACCGAGGCGTTTCCGCGGCCGCCTCGGCGATGGTCGTGGTGGTCATGGCGGTGTGGCTCGGCGGGTGTATCGTCACCCGGCATCCGGCGGGCATCGCCAGTTCCTCGACGCCCCTCACGGCGGATTATACGGAGATCGGGCCGGTGGAGAGCAACTCCTGCGCTTCCTGGTTATTGGGCATTCCACTCGGCGGGACGAGCGAGACTGCCGTCATGATCGACGATTTGGTCAAGGAAAAGGGGGCCGATGCGTTGGTCGGGGTGACGGTGGAGCATACGGGCTATGTCTTCCCATTGCCGCTGTTCGGGTCGAGCTGCACGACGGTGAAGGGCCAGGCGGTCCGGGGAGGGAAATGACGATGAGTCCACGATCTCGTGCGGCCGACTATGGTGTTGGACTCCTGGGCGGGGGAGTGGCTCTCTTCCTCGGCGTGCTCGCCGGATGTACGACTCCCGGTGCGATCGCGCCGTCGACCGTTCCGGTGGGTGAGAACTTCGTCGAGTTGGGCGGGCGGCAGACGAATTCGTCCTGCGGCTATACGCTCTTATCGATCCCGCTGAAGAACCCTGCTCCGTTGTCCACGCTCATCGAGGAGCTGATCGCCGGCAAAGGCGGGGATGCCATGATCGAGGTGACCTCCAATTCGTCCACGGCGTTTTATTTGCTCGGGGCGGCGAATTGTCTGGAGGTGCAGGGAAAAGTCGTCAAAGTCGGCAAGTAGGCCGACACGAGGAGTGTCGCCATGATGAGCGCGGGGAGCTGTCGACGGATGTGGAGCCTTTGGCTGGCGGTCGCATTAGCCTTCGAGGGCTGTGCGTCGGAGAAACCGGCCAACTTGTCCCTCAGGGTCAAGGATCAGGACGTGCCGGTGGTGATCGCCGTGGGACCGATGGATGTCTCGGCGGTGACCTACGACGGGAATCCCGTCTCGGCCGACCTGGAGGCCACGATTCAGCAGATGTATGTCGATCCGCTCAAGCGGACCGGGATTTTCAAGGAAGTCAAAGTTTTGAAATTGCCGCCGCGTTCGGACGGGAAGGCGGACTCCGAAGAGATTCTGGCGCAAGCGCGCGATCAGCAGGCGGATCTCCTGATCATGGGAGAGGTGAAGGAATTCGAAGCGAAAGTCGGGTTGCCGTTGCCGCGTTCGACGTACGACGTGAGAATGAATTTTCTGACGAACCTCTACAACGTGCACAGCCGGAAACAGGTGTGGCGCAAGGCCGACACGGCCCGGGTGTCGCGCACCGAATGGCCGTTGGACAGCAAGCTGAAAGAGATCATCGAGACCTATGTGGTGCCTTCGATCGTGGCGGGAACGGTGTCCCCGATGGTCAACCACGTCCAGACCGCCTATGCCCACAACGTCGGGCAGTCGAAAGCGACGGCGGCGGAGGAAGCGGCCACGTCGATGTTCGGCGGGGCGGAGCTGGCCAAGATCGACGCGGAGCTCTTGCCGCCTGCGACCAACAACCCGCCGAGGGACCATGCCTTCGCGGTCGTGGTCGGCGTCGAAAACTATCGGGATCTGCCGATGGTCGATTACGCGACGCGCGACGCCGAGACGATCAAAAATTATCTCATCAAGTCGATGGGGTACATGGAGCAGAACGTCGTGTTGTTGAAGAACGACCGCGTGACCGGGAGTCAGCTCGCTGCCCGCTTCGAGCGCTGGCTGCCGACCCAGGTCAAGAATTACTCGGACGCCGAGGTGTTTGTGTATTACGCGGGCCACGGGGCGCCCGATCCGAACACCAATCAGGCCTTTCTCGTGCCCTATGACGGCGATCCGGCCTTTCTGGAAACGACGGGCTATCCGGTCAACAAGCTGTACAGCATCCTCAGCGACCTGCCGGCGAAGCGCATCACCGTGGCGCTCGACACGTGTTTCTCCGGTTCGGGCGGGCGATCGGTCATCGCGAAGGGCACGCGGCCGATGTTGATCACCGTGGAAAGCCCGTTGGTCAACAGTAGGAACATGGTGGTCTTTACCGCCACGGGCGCCAACCAGATCAGCTCCGCTTATCGCGAGAAGCGGCACGGATTGTTCACGTATTACTTCCTCAAAGGGTTGCAGGGCGAGGCCGACGGCAATCAGGACGGGGTCGTGGACGTGGAGGAATTGGATGCCTTTGTGCGGTCCGGCGTCCAGACGGTGGCTCGCCGCATGAACGTGGAGCAGAGCCCGCAGTTGCTGCCCGGCGCCGATCTCCTCGGCCCGAAGGTCAAAGACACGGTCTTGCAACTCCGCTAGCCCTCGCGCTTCGCGCGACTGTCAGAGGAAGCCATAGCGGTGTCCTTCACGCGGACACCACCTCGGTCCCGCACACGGGTTCCTCCCCCTGATCTCATCGCACGCTCAACGCGTCGACTCCGCGTGCGTGGCTGCGATACGCACAGCCCCGCAGGGCTTCTCTGAATTGACCCCTCCTGTTCCCGTTGTGTATAACCGAACGATGCCGGGGTGCGACGTGCCGACTGCAAGGGAGAGCTATGCAACCACGGAAGTTTCATGACGGGGCCAAGGATGGGCTGGATGCCTTGGAACCGCTCGATCCGGATCGAGTCGACTCCTTCACCGATCTGCTCGGTGCGATGAAAAAGACCGCCTTCGGGGGACGGCGATTGGGCGAGGCGTTCGAGGTCCTCTGCGCCATGGTCGAGGACCCAGAGTGCACGGTGGTCATGACCCTGTCGGGCGCGATGACGATCGCCAAGATGGGGAAGATCATCAGCCGCATGATCGATGAGGGCATGGTCCACATCGTCATCTCCACCGGCGCGCTCGTGGCGCACGGGCTGAGCGAGTCGACCGGGAAAACGCACTACCGTCACGATCCGTCGATGGACGACGAGGAATTGTTCAGCAAAGGCTACAATCGTGTCTACGATACGCTCGAAATGGAGGCGAACCTCAACTACGTCGAGCACGTCGTCACGCAAACGCTCAAGCGCATGGACATGAGCACGCCGCTCTCGTCCGAGCGGTTGACCTACGAAGTCGGGAGGACGCTCCACGAGGAATTCGACGGGCCGGGGATTCTGAAAAGCGCCTATCAGAAAAAGGTGCCCGTGTACATTCCGGCCTTCACGGACTCGGAAATGGGGTTGGATGTCGGCATTTGGGCGATGCGGGAATTTCTCGCCCACGCGCGGGCCAGCGCCAACAGGAAGGAAGGGGATCGGGGAGTGCGACGAGCGCTCCACCAATTTCACCCGTCGTTCAATCCGTACCTCGATCTGAACAGCTATACGGATCGCGTGATCGGGGCCAAGCGGCTCGGCATCTTCACGATCGGCGGCGGGGTGCCGCGCAACTGGGCGCAGCAGGTCGGTCCCTACGTGGAGATCGGCAATTTGCGGTTGGGATTGGACGTGCCTCCTCCCCGGTTTCAGTACGGGGTGCGCATCTGCCCTGAGCCTGATTACTGGGGCGGGCTCAGCGGCTGCACCTATCAAGAAGGCATTTCCTGGGGGAAGTTCGTACCGCCGTCCGAGGGCGGACGATTCGCCGAGGTTCTAAGCGACGCGACGGTGGTGTGGCCCATCCTGATGATGGGACTGCTGGAGCGTCGGCGCCGGCGAGGGACCAAGAAACACGTCCGGCGTCGCGGTGGCGGACGATGAGCGCTCCCCCACGACGCGCGGGAGCGCCGATGACCGCATCGAATCCCTGCGCGGTCACCCGCCCATGCCTTCGGGGCCGGGGGCGGATGATGCCGGTTCTGACGGGGCTCGCGCTGGCCGCCATGGTCGCCTCGACGGACGCGGGAGCGTTTCGGGAGGATACGCGGATTCGGGGGAATCCGAACGCTCCCGTGACGATCATCGAATACAGCGACTTCACCTGCGGGTTCTGCGCTAAATTTTTCAGGGAGACGTGGCCGATCTTGCAAGCTCGTTATGTCGACACGGGCAAGGTCCGCTATTTCTACCGTGATTACCCGCGGGCGGATCAGGGCCCCGGGATGTTGGGTGCGATGGCCTCGCGTTGCGCCGGCGAGCAGGGGAAATTTTGGTCGATGCACGACCGGTTGTTTTCCCCCGGGGCCGACCTCGACGCCGCGGCCTTGATGCAAGACGCCACACGACTGGGGCTCGACGACCGTAAATTTCGATCGTGCCTGCGGGACGGCGTCTACGTCGATTCCATCTTTGCCGACCGTGAGGAAGGACGGCGGTGGGGATTTCGGGGCACGCCGGGCTTTGTGATTCTCTTGACGCAGGACATGGCGGGGCGTCAGACTGCGCCAGTGACGGTCCCGGGCGCGTTCCCCTTCGAGGTGTTCCAGGAGCAGATCGAGGGGTTCCTCCGCCGCGCTCCTGGAGCGGGACCGACGCCATCGTTGTCGAAGTCCGAGCCCGCGCCCTCCATGGCGCACATCGATCGATCGCGCTAACTTTTTCACCAAGAGGTACCTATGGCGACCGCACAGACATTCTGGCCAGTGCCCGGCAACCCAGGCGATCCCGATCTGTGGGTCTGCCTCTCGTGTCTGCGGGAAGTCTACTGGCGGAAAGTTCCTCGCCCGGCCTGTCCGTCCTGCAACGGGGTCTCGACATACGAAGCCTTTACCCTCGAGGCCATCCAGGACTGGGGGACGGAAGATTTGATCGCCAAAGCCCAGGCGGCGGTCAGCGCCGGCGCGACGCAGCCGGTCGAGACCGGCGGCGCGGTCTAGCTCCTGAGTCCGGTGACAGCCGATCGACACGCAAACCTGTGAGTGCTCCTCGCCCCCCGATTATCGGAGATCGACGCCCTGCCACGGCCCAGTCCGATCCCATCCGTAACCCGTTTACGGGTGAGGTTGTGGCGGAAGTGGGTCGTGCCGATGCGAGCCTGGCCGAGGAGGCGATCCGTTCCACGGTCGCCGCCGCCGGTTCCATGGCGCGGCTGCCCGGCCATGCCCGCTCGCGCGCCTGCGCCGAGATTGCGACGCGGTTGCGAGATCGTCTGGAGGAGGTGGCCTCGCTCATCGTGGCTGAGGCGGGGAAGCCCATTGCCGATGCCCGCCGTGAGGTCGGGAGGGCGGTGCAAACCTTCGTCGTCGCGGCCGAGGAAGCCAAGCGGCTCGGCGGCGAGGTCGTCCCGATGGATTGGACACCCGGCCTGGAGCGGTATGTCGGCATGGTGCGCCGAGTCCCGGTCGGACCCGTGTTGGGAATCACGCCGTTCAACTTTCCGCTGAACCTGGTCGCGCACAAAGTGGCGCCCGCATTGGCGGCCGGGAATGCCATCCTGATCAAGCCCGCGCCCCAGACGCCGCTGACGGCCCTGCTGCTGGGCGAGATCGTGCGTGAAGTCGGATTGCCTTCCGGCGCCCTCAATGTGGTGCCCTGCGACAATCAAGTGGCCCAGCGCCTCGTCGAGGATCCTCGCTTCAAGCTGCTGAGCTTTACCGGCAGCGCCCCCGTCGGGTGGATGCTCAAAGCCAAGGCGGGGAAGAAGCGGGTGTTGTTGGAACTCGGCGGCAATGCCGGGGTGATCATCGAACCCGATGCGGATCTCGAGCTGGCCGCGCAGCGGTGCGCGGCCGGAGGCTACGGCTACGCGGGGCAGACCTGCATTTCCGTGCAGCGCGTGTTCGTCCACGAATCCGTCGCCGAACGATTTACGGCTGCCTTCGTGGCGCGGGTTCGCGCGTTGAAAGCCGGCGACCCCGCCAGGGAAGAGACCGTCGTCGGACCGGTGATCAACGAGGCGGCGGCAGTCCGGATCGAGGACTGGATCGGGGAAGCTCGGCACCAGGGGGCCCGGGTTCTACTCGGTGGCCATCGCCGGGGAACGGTGGTCGAGCCCAGCGTGTTGACGGAGGTCGGTCCGGCCATGCGAGTGTCGTGCGAGGAGGTGTTCGGGCCGGTCGTCACGATCACCCCCTATCGCACCTTTGAGGCGGCGCTTCGCGCCATCAATGAGTCGCCGTACGGGCTCCAGGCCGGGATTTTCACTCAGGACGTGAATCGGATCTTCCAGGCTTTCCGGGAGCTCGAGGTCGGCGCCGTCCTGGCGAACGAGATTCCCACGTTTCGGGCGGATCACATGCCGTACGGCGGCGTCAAAGATTCCGGATTGGGGCGCGAAGGCGTTCGGTACGCCATGGAGGAGATGACCGAACCTCGCTTGCTGGTCCTCAATCTTCCCGAGACGAAGCCTTCGTAACAATTCGGTAAAATCTCCACCGGACCAGTTGCGAAACGAGAGGCAAGTTGATACAACTGCCTCCCGCATGCCCGAACGTGCGATCTTCATCACTCAGACATGGGCGGGTCAGGCGATCGACTCCCGGCTGTGAACGGGCGGCCTCGTAGCGCGGAAAGGGGAAAATGGTTCCTACACACTTGTTTCTCACCAGAGGCGTGGGAGTGCATCGTGAAAAGCTCGCGTCGTTCGAACAGGCCTTGCGTTCAGCCGGAGTCGCGTATTGCAACCTGGTCAGCGTGTCGTCCATCCTGCCGCCGAACTGCAAGATCATTCCGCGGAAGCGCGGAGAGCAGTTGTTGAACCCGGGCGAGATCACCTTCTGCGTGATGGCGCGGTCCGAGACCAACGAACGCAATCGCCTGATCTCCGCCTCCATTGGGTTGGCGATTCCCACCGACCGCCGGACGTATGGGTACCTCTCCGAGCATCATGCTCACGGGGAAACCGACGAAGAGACCGGGGAGTACACGGAGGATCTCGCCGCCCAGATGTTGGCCACCACCCTGGGGGTGGAATTCGATCCCAATTCCGCCTGGAAAGAGCGGGAGCAAGTCTTCAAGATGGGCGGCAAAATCGTTCGAACACTGAACATTACCCAGTCGGCGGTCGGCAAGGCCGGACGCTGGACAACCGTGGTCGCCCTCGCGGTCTTCATTCCTCCGGAGAATTTGCCCAAGCGTCGCGGATAGGTCAGGCGTCGGGCTGTGCGCTCACCGCCGCTCCGCGTGGATGTACAGCATGACGCTTCCTCCAGGTTGGCTCGGTCTCCGCGATAATTTTCTGGGATTGGACGAGCCGTGGTGCGATCCAGCGCGCGCCGGGGTCCATGTGCGTCCCGCCCCCTACGAGCATACCTCCAGCTACATGCAGGGGTCCGATCGCGGGCCCGCGGCCATCGTGACCGCGTCCCAGCAGGTGGAGCTGTACGACGAAGTGCTGGCGTCGGAGCCCTATCGGGCTTGGGGGGGCATCGCCACGGCGGTCCCGCTCGACCTCGACGGGCGCATCGACAAAGCGGCCGTCGACGCCATTCAGGCCTTCGTTCAACCCAGCGTCGATGCCGGTCGATTTGCCGTCACACTGACCGGAGAACATACCGGAGCCTTGGGGGCGATCCGGGCTCACGCGCAACGCTATCCCGACATGTGTGTGGTCCAAATCGACGCGCATGGAGATTTGCGGCAGGCCTATCAAGGCAATCCCTACAGCCACGCCAGCGTCATGGCGCGGGTGGTGGAGGATGGGTTGTCGCTGGTCCAGGTCGGCGTCCGCTCCGTGTGCCCCGAAGAAATCGCGTTGATGCAACGGACTCCTCGCATCGCGACGTTCTTCGCCGCCAAGATCCTCGACCCGCTGGGACCGTACGAGGGGCGGGGGGCGCGATGGATTCCGGATGTCGTCGGGGCTTGCTCGGGGCCGGTCTATCTGACCTTGGATTGCGATGGGCTGGATCCCTCCATCGTGCCGGCGCTCGGGACCCCCGAGCCTGGGGGATTGGTCTGGTACGACACCCTGAATCTGGTCCGGGCCCTGGCCGCCGGTCCGGGGATTGTCGGGATGGATATCAGCGAGATCGCTCCGATCGACGGATTCGTCGCGCCGCAGTTTTCGATCGCCCGATTGATCTATCGGATTCTCGGGATCGTCCAATCCCATCGTTCGCGAGCCATCGCCTAGACCTGCCCGCTTGTCGCCTGTGATGCCCCATGACCCATCAGCCCACCGCCCGAGACCGGCCCGGCACCATCCGCATCAACAAATTCTTCACCGAACACGGGATCACCTCACGACGCGGTGCTGATCGCCTGATCGAGGAAGGCCGTGTCCGGATCAACGGACGGCCGGCGGTCTTGGGCGACGTGGTCGGTCCGCAAGACCGGATCGAGCTGGACGGGCAACCGGTCTCTTGGGGCCAAGCGCGCGTCTATATCAAATATCATAAGCCGGTGGGGATCACGACGACGACGGAGCCCGACGTGGCGGGCAATATCATCGCGGCCATTCACCATCCGGAACGAATTTTTCCGGTCGGCCGCTTGGACAAGGATTCATCCGGCCTGATTCTGCTGACGAACGACGGCGATCTGGTCAATCAGATTCTGCGCGTGGAGTTCGGGCATGAACGGGAATATCGTGTCGAAGTCGATCGACCATTTTCGGCCTCCTTCCTCGATCGGATGGCCAAGGGGGTGGTGGTGCTCGGGCGACCCACCCTGCCCTGCAAGGTGTGGGCGGTCGGCCGGCGTCGCTTTCATATCGTCTTGACCGAAGGTCGCAACCGACAGATCCGGCGTATGTGCCAGGCGCTCGGGTATCGGGTCGTTGCCCTGCAGCGGATTCGGATCATGCACCTCACCTTGGACGACTTGCCACCCGGTGTCTGGAAGGATCTGTCCACCGAGGAACGGGATGCACTGTTTCGCGCCGTCGGGCGGCTTCCCTGAACGGTGATGTCGAATCCGGTGTGATTAGGTGACCCGTGCGCGAGGCCGCCGATCGGGGCGATCCCGGGTGCATGGCCGATTCTCACGGCGCCGTGGAGGTCGACACAGCTACGCAGCGGGCGCTAGGCGGGAGGAGAGGCGGCTGTCCGAACGGGCGTCTGCCACTCGGACGGGGCTTGAGGCAGCGAGGGGGCGCGGCGAAATCCTAGAAACAGATTCAGCGCGGCGAGAAACAAGCTGCCGAAGAAGAGCAGCATGCTGGTGAGACGGATCGTTCTCGTGCCCTCATCCCGCATGTCCTTCGCCACGTCCGCGATGGTTTCCAACAACCGGTCGATCGCGATGCTCAATTGGATCATTTTGGGGCCGGCGTTTTCCGCCGCGTGTTGCTCCGCGATGCGGCGCAAGGCCGATGCTTGCGCGGGATTAGGCGCGTTCCATTCCTGCACGAGGAGGTCGATCGTTCGATTCGCCGTATGAAAGTAATCGTCCAGGCTCAGTCGCACCGCCTGGAGATCTTCCGGTTCGCTCCGGCCGCTGCGTGAAACCCGGAGGCTGGCGGCGGCATAGCGGTCGATCCCATGCTGAATTTTCGCTCTCAGTTCGGGGAGCGAGGCGGTGATGCGCTCGAACTCCTTCCGATCGGCGGCTTCGAGCGCCCGCACGATGGTATTCCGATAGCGCACCGTGTCGGCCATGAGATGGGCCAAATCGGTGGCGCCCAGCGTGTATTCCGTGTACATCACGCGAAGGTCCTGATCGATCGCGCTGAGTTCCTGCCCGCCCATCCACCCCAACCCGATGATGAGGATACTGACGACGATCCGCGACCAACCGAATTCCCATTTGCCGACGTGCTGTCGAGGAGTCATGCTGGCTCGTTACTGTTCCAGGACGATTTGCCGGTCCACATAGGGTGTCAACGTCGGGTCGTTGGAGACGAACACGACCGCCCAGGGTTCTTCTTTCGAACAGAGCCGGCGGAGAATGGCTTCTCGCTGCTCCGGATGAAGGATGTGCAACAATCCGTCGATGATCAAGAGTTGGGGACGTGTGATGATGGCACGGGCCACCAAAATCCGCAGCACGCGAGGGGTCGAAAAGACGACGCCCGGAGCACGGACCGAGGTCTTGATGCCTTGCGGCAACGCGTCGATCTCCTCTTCGAGCTCGGTAAAGCGGAGGGCCCAGCGAAGGTCGCTGTAGGGGATGGACGGGCGGCCGAGCGTGATATTGTCCTCCACCGAGCCTTCGAACAGCGCCAGTCGGGAGTCGAGCACGAACCCGCGGCAGGCATTAATGCTGTCCATGTCCACATGGCGAAGGTCGATGCCGTTATAGCGGACCACGCCCGAGGTCGGCGTTTCCAATCCCGCCAACACCCGGGCCAGGGCGGTCTTGGCGCCCTGCGACGCCGTCACAATACCGATTTTCTCACCCGGGGTGACTTCCAGGTCGAAGCCGGAGAACACCGGGTTGCCGGCTCCGTGGTGAAGGCCGAGCCCCGTGCAGGTCACGCGCACCCCGTACAGCGCGAGATCGGGCAGGGGGACGGCATGCGCCGTCCGATGCTCGTCCTTGGGCAGGGAGAAGACGAAATCCAGCTCCGTCAGAGCAGTCAGGAAGTAAAAGATCGACCCCATCTTCTTGATGAGCGATTGAAAACTCAGAATCAGGTTTCCGACTACGACTTGGGCGGCGACGAGCTGGCCGAGGGTGAGCTGCCCGGTGGACAGCAACCAGCCGGCGGTGGCGATGACGCCCCCATGCGCCAGGGCTTGCCAGAGTACCGACCCGAGGTGCTGCCGCAACAACACAGCGAACCGGGTTCGGCGGGCCGCCACGTAGTGCTCGAGGAGCGTGTCGGTTCGCTTGAGCAAAAAGGGTTTGCAGACGGTCGATTTGAAATGGAGCAGGTTATAGGAGATCTCCTGGATCCAGTGCAGCACATCGTATTTCCAATGGGACACTTGGACGGTGGCGCGCAATCCTCCATGACTCAGGAGAAAGATCACGGTGGCGCCGCCCAGCGCGAAGACGACGTCGAAAGCCAAAAAGTAGGGGTGATAAAACACCAGCAGGGTCATGCCGACGGCCCCGCCGATCACGACGTCGATCAAGTCGATCAGCATGCCGGACAGGGCGCGCTGCATGTAGACGGCTTCGGTGAAGTAATTGGCGTAGCGCGGCTTGAACCCCATGACCTTGACGTCCGGAATGTGTTGGGTCATGCCGATCGCGACCCGCGCGAAGACCCGCTGCTGGAGAATTTCCTCCGCGTAGAATTGAAAGGCTTTGAAGGCCCCGACGAACAGCAAACTCGCAATGATGATGGTCGAGAGCGTGACGATCGTGATCGGTTGGATGGCGAACGCAAACGTATTGACCAGCTCTTGGACCGTAAGCGGCACGATCAGCGAGAAGAGTCCGATCGCAACCGCGTAGGACACGATGAGCCATAGGATTCGGCGCTCGCTGGCAAGCAGGACCGCCACGCGGGCGAGGGTGTCCCGAAGGGCCAGTGGAACGTGGTGATGGCTTGCGTGCTCGGTCGGTTCCATCGAGATGGATGCCCACGTCACCAGGGCCGGTCGGATCGTGGTCTGCGGGCGTCAAACGGTGCCGCGGCGGGCCCCGCACCCGCGTTGCCTACGGTATCAAACAGGCCCTAAAAATGCCATCCCTATACCGGTTTACGCCGTTTCACCGGACGCGCTGATAGCTCACCGGAACCGCCGACGGCATACTCCTGGCCCAGGCGCCGATCGCCCACTGATAATTGGCCAGCGCCTTTTGATAGTCGGCCTTGGCCCGGATGAGCTGCACCTCGGAGTCGACGGTATTGCGCTCCCGCAGATTCACGAACAGGACGCTGGTGGCCCCGAGGCTGAAACGAAACCGTTCGCCTTCTTCCAGCGTTCGGGCGAGGCGCAGGGACTCGGTTGCTGCAACGATCCGCTCTTTCGCGCGCTCGATCGCGGACAGTGCATTGTCGACATCGACGACCACCTGCTGCTCGCGAAATTTCTGGGTCAGGACCAGACGATCGGCCTTGCCCTGTGCCTCCAAGACCTCCCCGCGACCACGGCGCTGCATGAGGGGAATGCGGAGCTCGAGGCCGAACTTGTAGCCGAGGCCGAGGACGAACTTTTCCGGATTTCGGGCCGGTGACGCGTCGGCGTCCAGGATCGGCAGGAGGTTGTTCTTGGCCAGCTCCAAGTCGATGTTGTTGATCTTGGCTTCAATGTCGATTTCGCGAACCTCCGGCCGCTCCGTCTTGGCCTGGACCTTATGCGCCTGGACGGTTTCCGGAGCGATGGCGGCCAGCGGGGCCGGGAAGTCGGGAACCCGCTTCAGGGGAGGGCGGACCGGTTGGTCTTGTTCCCACAGGAAGAGCGACATCTTGAACTGTTCCTGTTCCAGCAGCCGCTGGGCCGCAATCGCCGATTCTTTTCGACGCTGGACCTCCTGGTTGGCTTCGACCACGTCGAGCGGCGCGACCGCTCCGGCCTTGGCCCGTTGTTCGATTTGTTTCATGCGTTCTTCGGCGACCGCCTTCGCCCGGTTGGCGACGTCCACGAATTTGGCGGCGGAGACCCAGTCCCACATCTGCGTCGCGGCGGCCAGAAACAACCCTTGGCGCGTCTCGGCGATCTTGATATCAGCCCGAGGATCGGCGTACTCGGAGCGTCGGAGTTCAGCCGATTCGGGGTTGACGAGCAATCCACGGAGCAGCGGCATCGCGGCTCCCAGCAAGAGTTGATTGTCCCCGAAGATTTTCAGGTCGGGAATCCGCGCGTCCCCGATGGATTCCCGATATCCCACGATCCCCCTGATACCGGAGGGATGTTTAAAGTCGAGGAACGTGTCGTTAAATCCGACCGTTTGCGTGCCCTTGTCCGGGTTCGAGCTGGAAATAAACCGCTCCAATTCGGTGTCGTTGACCAACTGAGGCTCGAAGGCCGACATGGCCTTCAACAATCGACCGCGTGCCGCGATCTTGTCCGTTCCGGCGCTCTTCAATAACGGATGGGCCCGGTCGACCCACGCCAGCACTTCATCCTGCGAGAGCGGAATGGCCGGGAGCGGCTTCCCCGCCGGGTCCTGCGCGCGAGCGGGCGAGATCGGGATGCCCACTGCGATGAGAACGGCCGCAAGCCCTAAACAGAACCTGGTGGTGCGCATAGCAAGACTCCTTTCGAAAAAGGTCGTGGGCGGTCCGCCGAATGAGGTATCGCGACGTTCGTCGCGTCGCCGGAGAGCGGGCGGGGCAGGCGGCGCAAGCCACCAACGGGGGCGGCGGCCGCCATCACTTCGTACTGGTGCCGGCCCGTGGGAGCAGCGTGTCGATGAGCGTCGGCGGGCGTTCCTGGAAGTCCGGCGGGAAGAGGTTGAACCGGCGCCAGAGCTCGTACCAGAGGGGAACGCGGTTGAGAATCACCCAGCCCATCGTCTTGGTGCCTTGCCGTACATGGGCCTGATCGGGCCACGGGCGGTCTTCGGGGTCCGGGACCACCCAGAACCGGAAGTTGCCCTTCCCATCGTCCACCTGATCGATGACTTTAATCACCCCGCCGTAGGTCCCGGCCATGACTTCCGGCCACGCCGGAAGCGGAATGGCGGGAATGCCGTAGAACAACAGCCGCACTTTTCGCCCGACGTTCAACAGCGGCGCGTCGAGCCCGTCCGCGGTCATTTCGATCGCCTTGTCCACGCTCGTCGGAGAAATGCGGACGAGGCGTTCGCCCTGTTTCACGGTTTCGCCCGGCCCTACCTGGGCCATGTTTACCACCGTGCCGTCGACCGGGGAGTAGACCCGTCCGGCCAAGCGGCGTTGCGTCGCATTCGAGAGACGGAGTTCGATGTCGGCCAACGCGCCCACCGCCTTGGCCGCATCGGCCACCGACGCATCGCGGGCGGCTTCCGCTTCCATGAGTCGTTGCAGCACCTCGGCGCTCACTTGGTCGCGGCCGTAGCTGAGGGCCAGCATGCCCTGTTGCGCCGCCTTGAGCGCGGCCTCCGCACCCTGCAGGTCGGCCTTCGACGCAATGGCGGATTGGATGGTGAGTTCCAGCTCGCGTTGCGACACGAGCCCCTGCTCCGCCAGTTGCTTGTGACGATCGACGTTCAATTCGGCCGTCGACACGGCGATCTTCATCGCTTCGACCTTTTGGCGCGCCTCCCGCACCTTGTTTTCCGCCTCGATCACGCGTGCGGCGGCGGAGGGGACGGCGGCTTTGACGAGATTTTGCATTTCCTTGATGCGATTCTCCAACTGGTCGGCTCGTTCCAGTGCCGCCTTGCGCGTCTGGTCCAGCGCCACTTTCCGCTCGCCGAGGCGGGCCAGCAAGTCGGGCGCCATGTACGTGGGATCGTAATCTTCCAATTCGACGATCAAATCCCCCTTCTTGACCCGCACGCCCTCGAAGATATGCCATCGGTTGATGCGGCCCGTGATCTGCGATTCGATCCACTGCGGTCGTTCGTAGGGGGAGTAGGCGGACAATTGCCCCGTCACCGTGATCGTCTGGGTCCAGGGGACGAACGCCAAAATGATGAAGAATCCCAGCAGGATTTTCAGCGCCAGCCGAGAGGAAAAGCGAAGCCGTTCCGGAATCTGGACGGCTTCCCAGGATTGCAGCTTCTCGGAAACGGCGAGGTCGTCGACGACCAGCTTGTCGAGGCCGTTCTGGTGGTCCACGAGGGATCGGACCTTGGAGGTCAGCCCAGGGATCATTCGTGGCGTGGCCATGGCGTGCGTGGACTCCTAGAAGGGCGCCCGAACGAAATGATATGCCAATCTCGCAGCACCGGTCAATTTGAATGGACTACCCCGCCGACTGCTCCTTGACGCGTCCGGGAGGGCACGTTAAGGTGTGCGCCCTGGTCGGTCGGCTGAGCCGGTCACGTAGGAACCCGATGGCACCTCGCGCCCAACACAAAGCACCTCCGGCTGGTTCCCGCCCCATCGTGGGGGTCTTGGGGGGCAGCAAGAGCGATTTCCCCATCCTGGAGAGGGCCGCGGCGATGCTCACCCAATTAGGTATTCCCAACGAGTTACTGGTGGTTTCGGCCCATCGCACGCCGGATCGATTGTTCGCATACGCCGACAAGGCTCCGGCGCGAGGCATCGAAGTGATCATTGCGGGTGCCGGAGGGGCGGCCCATCTGCCCGGTATGCTGGCGGCGAAAACGTTTCTCCCGGTCATCGGGGTGCCGATTCCGACCGAGCACCTTAAGGGCATGGACTCGCTGCTCTCGATCGTCCAAATGCCACGAGGGATCCCCGTCGCCACGGTGGCCATCGGCGGGGCGGAAAATGCGGGGCTGTTGGCGGCGCAGATTCTGGCCGGCCGCTACCCGGCGATTCGCGCGCGACTGATCAAATTCCGGACCGAACAAACGGAAACCGTCCTGGCCCAGCAACCCGAGTTTCTCAGCGACCGGCCGACCGGCCGGCGTTCCAAGTCCACTAAGCCCACTGCCTCGGGTTGACGGCGACCGTCGACAGGACCACGTGGCGGGAAATGCGACCGGGACCGCGCCTCGTCTCATGACGCTTCCGCAGGACTCTCAGATCGACCCCGGATCGGTGCTCGGCGTGCTCGGCGGCGGGCAGTTGGGCGCGATGTTCGTCGTCGCCGCGCATCGATTGGGCTATCGGGTCTCGGTGTGGGATCCGGATTCCTCGGCCCCCGCCCATCGCGAGGCCGACCGATCCATCATCGCCCCCTTTACGCATACGAACGCGCTGGACGACTTTGCCGACGGACTCGCTGCCGCCACCTATGAATGGGAAAACGTGCCGGCCCTCTTGTGCGAGCAGATCGAGGCGCGCGTGCCGGTGCGGCCGGCGACCGGCGCCTTGCGGACGATTCAGCATCGGGGTGCGCAGAAGCGTTTTCTGGCGGATCAGGGATTTCCCGTCACGGCCTTCCTGGAGATTCGCTCTCGGGCCGACCTGGAGGGTGCGGCGACACTGGGCTATCCCTGCCTGCTCAAAACGGCGACGGCCGGCTACGACGGCAAGGGACAATGGCGCCTGAACGGCGCCGCCGATACCGGTCCGGTTCGGGACGTGTTGCCGGCGCAAGCCGCCGATGATCGGGCTTGGATCTTGGAAGCGGTCGTGCCCTTCGTGCGTGAACTCTCCGTGTTGGTCGCGCGCGGCCTCGACGGGCACTGTGTCTCGTATCCCGTGGTCGAGAACGTCCACGAGCGCGGCATTCTCCGGGTGACGACCGCGCCGGCTCCGATCGACCGAGAACTTCGCGAAAAGGCCCGGCATCTCTGCGAGACCGTCGTCGCCGCTTTCGAGAGTCCCGGCGTCTTCTGCGTCGAACTCTTTCTCTTGCCGGACGGCAGCCTGCTGGTCAACGAGATCGCGCCGCGGCCGCATAACTCGGGGCACTACACGCTCGATGCCTGCACGGTTTCGCAGTTCGAACAACAGGTGAGGGCGCTCTGTGGGTTGCCGCTCGGCGAGGTGCGGCTCACGAGTGCGGCGGCCATGATCAACCTGCTGGGGGAGGAGGCGGTCCACGCGGTTCGTGGAACGCGCCTCCGGGCATTGCTGGCGAGACCGGGTGTGCATCTGCATCTCTATCGGAAGCGCGAGGTGCGAGCCGGACGCAAGATGGGGCACGTCACCGTGACCGGTGAAACGCCCGAGTCGGTGCGGGCCACGGTCGAGCAACTCCTCTTGAGTCTTGAAGGTGTGGTGGCGTCATGAGTGTCCGCGGAGACCTCGGCCGGAGGCATTCGGGACGGTGGCGCCTGTTCGGCGTAGTCGTGCTGGGCGGCCTCGTGATGGCGGGTGGCTGCGCACCGCATTCGGATCGAGGGCAGACCGCGCCGCCGCCGGCGCTGCCCGCCGAGACGGTCGCCCCGAACGTGGCGCAGGGCGGGCTTCCCCCGGGCATCCGCGCCGCGGCCGGAGAGGCGTATTTCGAGATGGAAACCATCCTCGGGGACCGATTCGTCTTCAAACTCGTCGATGCGGCCCGCATCCGCCAGGCGCGGGACATTCTCGACAGAAAATTACCCAAGCGCGTGAGCGGCCGCATCATTCCGAGGCCGCAAGCCTACAACAGACCCTGGCACTTTCATTTGGACCCGGCCACGATCGAGTTTTCCTATTTGACGGACGATCGGTGTGATGCGGCGATCCATTACGTTGAAGATCACCTTGCCGAGATCGGCGAGGGCGTGCTTCCCCAGCAGCGATGGTGCCCGTTGTCTTCCCGTCTGACCCGCGAGTTGTTGCCGGCCCAATAACGTTCCGATCCATCGCGTCGCCCGGTATCCGCCGGGCCATCACGCGCCCGGCGGTCCGGTCTGGTCTTCGTACCGTACGATTTTGTCGGGTTCGTACAGCCTCGGCGTCCGCGAGGGGCGGCCCGCGTTCTCAACGTATGGAAAACCGGTCGTTTGTCGATGGAAGGGGCGCGGGTACGAGGGTTGCTTGAGTCATCCCGGACCTTCGGACCGGATGACATGACTGACCTCACCCCTGCCCTTGCCGCCCAGCCCCCAGCGGTCCTGCACGAGGTGGTCCCCAACGGTCTCAAGGCCTGGTTGAGGACGCCACGGTCGCGCTACGTGTTTCTCCAAAGTTTGGTCGGTATCGCGCTTTCCTACGAACTCCTGTTCGGGAATGAAACGGTCGTGCCGCGCTGGGTGGCCGAGTTTGCGGTAGCGGGGCTGCTCGTCACGATCCTTGGCATCACGGCCATGCCGAAACGAGTGCTGGAGACGGGATGGTTCGTGAACGGCCTGGTCGGATTCGATACGCTCATCACCGCGGGATCGGTCTACCTCGCCGGCAATGCTCGGGAGGATTTTTACCTCTCTTATTTCTTGCTGATCTTGACCGCCGCCTCGGTGCGGACTCTCGGGCAGATGCTCGGGTTGTCGGCGGTCGTCTGTGTGGGGTACGGGGTGTTGGTGGCGGAGGGCCTGCTCACGACCGGTGACTTGTCCGCGGGACAACTGATGGGCCTCCCGGTCTTGTTGATGATGGGTGTTTTCTATGGGCTGACACTGGAGGATCTGGGAGCCGAACGGCGGCGAGGAGAAGGCCTCTCTCATCGCCTGGCCGCCTTGCGGTTGGAAGAGGAACATCTGCTGCTGATGCGCGACCGCTTGCTTCACGAGATCGCGCAGCTGAAGCGGACGCTCGCCGACGCGAAGCGAGGCCAGGCGCCGGCGAGGCTGGAGACCGCCGCCCGGGAGGACACGAGCCGCCAGGTGAGGTCGTCGACGGCCGTGTCGGGGCCGGAGCGGCAGTCCCTGGAGCGATTGGCGGGGCAGCTGGCGGTGATGTTGCAGGATGTCGTCCGCCTCACGGGGCGTGAGACCGGCGCGCTGCGGACGAAGATGAAACGGGACGATCCGCTGGGCAAGCACGTCGAGCAGGTGCTCCTGGCAGGCGAACGAGTCGCGACGATGGCGGCGCAGTTGCAAGGCCTGGCCCAGCACGATCCCGTGAAGCGCGAGTTGTATTCCCTCAACGCCATGGTCGTGGAACTGGAGCTGACGATCCGAGAGATGCTCCCGAGCGGCGTCGTCATGTCGCTCGATCTGCATCCCGACGGCGGATGCGTGGAGGCGGCGCCCGGGATGGTCGAGCAGATCGTCTTGCAGCTCGCCATGAACGCGCGAGACTCGATGCCGACCGGGGGGCATCTCGTGCTGGCAACTCGGTTCCGCGATGATCGGTGCGCGAGCGGGGAGCCTCCGTCCCGAGCCCCGCAGCTGATCGTGCGCGATACGGGGTGCGGAATGACCGTGGACACGCAGGCGCGGCTGCTCGAACCCTTCTTCACGACCAAGTCTCGCGGTGGCGCCTGGGGGATGGGATTGACCAAAGTGCAGACTTTGGTGGCGCGACTGGGCGGCGCCATCTCGGTCACCAGCCAGCCGGGGAAGGGCACGGAGGTGGTGGTGACCTGGCCGCCGTGCGAGCCTTCGAGTCGGCCAAACGCGATGGTGCGCATCGATCCGGCGCTCTGCGCGGATGGAGTCGAGACGGTCTTGCTCGTGGAGGAGGACGAATGTCTGCGCAAATGGACCTTGGCCGCCCTCCGGCGGGCGCGGTATCAGGTCCTGGAAGCGCAATCCGGCGTGGAGGCGATGTTGTTGGCGCAGCAGTACGGAGGGGGGATCCAGCTCGTCGTCAGCGCGATGGTCATGCCGGACATGACGGGCGCTGAGCTCGCGGAGCGCCTGTTCAGTCAGCGACCGCGGCTCAGGGCGATTTTCACCTCACATTATTCGGAGGAGGACGTTCGGTCGCATCGGATCGCCCCGCGGTATTACCTGCAGAAACCCTACCGGCTGGAGGACCTCCTGCACACAGTCCGCGAAGTTCTGGATGCCACGTAGCGCCCTGCTTGGAGGCCAGGCGGGGACCGCCGGCGAGCGATCAATGCCAGGAACGCCGCCGGGCCGGCGGCCAGCGATCGTCGTGTGCGGGCGCAAAGAGTCGGACGTCCCGCCGTTTGAACAGGCCGATCGACAGCATGCCCACGACGAACCCGCCGATATGGGCGAAGAAGGCCACGCCGCCGCCTTGTCGGCCCAGACTGGCTCCGCCGCTGAGGAGCTGCATGCCGAACCAGAGCCCCAACACGATCCAGGCGGGGATGTGCATCATCCGTGACATCAAGCCGAGCGGGAGGAGGACCAGCACCTGCGCGCGAGGAAAGAGCAACAGATACGCGCCGAGCACCCCGGAGATGGCGCCGCTGGCTCCCACCATGGGAATCGTCGACCCCGGGTCTATCGCGATGTGCGCGTAGGCGGCGAGCACGCCGGACAGCAGGTAGAAGACCACGAAGCGGGCGTGACCCATGGAATCCTCGACGTTGTTTCCGAAGATCCATAGGTACAGCATGTTGCCGATCAGGTGCATCCAGCTTCCATGGAGAAACATGCTGGTGAAGAGGCTGGCGTAGCTGGGGAGCGTCGCAAGTTCGGGCGGGAGTCCGGCCTGCCCGGTGACCACGGCGGGGATCGCGCCATATTGATAAATGAACGCTTCGCCGGGACGATCGGGGAGACTGGCCTGGTAGAGAAAGACGAGGACGCAGGCCACGATGGCGGATACGGTGACGAGGGGGGGGCGTTCCGTCGGGTTGTCGTCCGACAGGGGAATCATCGGCGTCGCGGACCTGGCCCGAGTGTCACCTGCGTCCCGGGAATCGGTTGGAATGTCACGAGGGGAGGTGGAGTCCCATCGGGTTGAAGAGGGATCGAGAATCCGGCCGCGTGCGTGTGGCCGCCCCCCCCCAGTGAGGCGGCCAAGCTGCCCACGTCGACGCCGTCCTCGCGGGATCGAAAGCTGCAGTACCGGCGCCCGTTGCGGTCGTGCCAGATGATGCAGAACGGATAGCCCGCCGACAACCGTTCTCCGACCTGGCTGGTCAGAACGGCGCTCTGAACGGCCGGGACCCGATGGCCCTGAAACTCCACCATCACAGCGTGGCCGGCGATCTTGCCGACCAGCTCCGCCTCGTAGCGCAGAATGGCCGCGCCTTCCTGCTCCAGCACGGGCTGCTCGAATGCCGACCAGACGGCAAAGTCGAACGGGTACGCGGCGATCGCGGCGTTGATCTCGCGGCTGTGGGGGAGGGCCCACTGCCACAGGTCCTTATCTTGAATGTAGCGGAGAAGCCAGGGCGCCGGCGTGTCGTGCGCCCAGTCCCAGGCGAGCACCGCGCCGGACCGAGCCTGATCGAAATAGGCGTAGGGTAATCCCGCCAGGGCCTGTTCGGCGGTGATATGGTGGTCGAGGACCTGGAAGCTCTTCGCCTCTCGCGCCAATCGGTCGAGGATCTCGCGGGGATAACTGAAATCCGCCATGACGACGTGGAGACCGGAAAGGCCGGTCGGGGGCGGCTCCCCATGTTTCACGGGTATGAATCGAGCCCCTGGAAAGCGTTTCCAAATCGCCCAGGCGGCGCCGAAGCCGTCCGCGCATTCCGCGTGGTAGAGCACGACATCCGGCGGGATCGACACGCGTTGGAGAGGGACACGGGTCATGGATAGCTCACCTTATCATGAGGCGATGTCGTGGGCCAATCGGGACGACGGCAGGCGTGCCGGTCACGAGAGGTGGTTGAGATGATCGATCAACTGGCGAAGCCGGCCGGCACTGCGCCGGTTGAACGTAAACACGAGGCGAGGCAGGTCTTTGACCGCGGGCTCGTCAAGCTCCTCCGGAAGCGCTTCGCGCTGAGCGAAGACGCCCTCTTGCAGCAGGTCCGTGAATCGCTCGTTGACCTGCGCGACTTGCGCTTCGGTCAACGATGACTTGAGCCGCATGGCCAATTGGCGCCCGACGAACCGGAGGGAATGGTAGCGTCGATAGAAAGTGACGATTTCCTGGACCGCCGCCTCCTCATTGTCCACGATTCGAAACAGGCTTAGATCCTCCTGATTGATGAGGCCCCGTCCCAACAGGTCTTCCTTGATGAAGGCCCGCCAGCGATCCCAATACTGGGAATCGGGCGTTTGCAGGCAGACGATCGGCTTCGGATCGCTCTTGCCGGTTTGAAGGAGGGTCAGCACCTCGAACCCCTCGTCGTGTGTGCCGAATCCGCCCGGGAAGAGGGCGATGGCGCCGGCTTCCTTCTGGAACATGAGCTTGCGCGTGAAGAAATACTTGAACGTGATCAGCTTCGGATCGTCGGCGATCGTCGGATTCGCGCCTTGCTCGAAGGGAAGCATGATGTTGACGCCGAAGCTGTTTTCGCGTCCCGCGCCTTCCTGTCCGGCGCGCATGATCCCGTCCGCGCCCCCGGTGATGACCATGTAGCCCTCCTGGACGATCCGTCGGGAGAACCGGCTGGCCAACTGATAGACCGGATCGGTGGGAAGAGTGCGGGCGGAGCCGAAGATCGAGATCTTCGGACGGTCCCGATAGTCTCGGAACACGGCGAACGCGTGGCGCAGCTCTTTGAGAGCGCGATTGAGGATTTTCAGGTCGAGCAACTCCAATTGCGCGTCGTGCAGCTTGAGCACGTTCGCCAGAAGCTCCTTCATGAGGAGGATCTGTGGATCGTCGTCGCTGCCGTCCAGCACGATCTGCAATTGGGACAGCATGGACTCTTTTGAGGGAAGAGGCTTGGCGCGCATAGTCACGGGTCTTTCCGGGTGCGAGTCTGGTATCGGTTCATCTCGGCGATGCTTGAGTGCTGTATTGTAACAGGTCGCGGGGGGGCGTCAAAAACTTCGTGCGATTCCCGGTCGGTTAGCTGGGCTCGTCGGGCTGTTGGGACACCCACAGCCGGATCTGGGATTGGTCCGAAGCCGTCAGGTGGGTGAATTGAATATCCAGCGTCCACCCGCGAGCGGGGGGATTCCCGGCTTCATTTTTCTGTGCCGCGGTCCGGCCGTAGGCGGTGATGCTGTTACTCATGCCGGGCAGCGTGAACGACACCGCCACCGGAGCTCCCGCCGGAATCATCAGCGGGCCGTCGACCGTGGCGGCCAGATGGCTCAAATTGGTGATCGTGCCGTGTTGTTTGGCGGAGTCGACTTTTCCGTCGTGAATCCAGACCGCGGCTGGAATTCGCACCGTGCACCGCTTGGCCAGATAGACGAGGTCGCGGGCGCGCAGCACCCCCACCGGTTGTTCCTGTCGCATCACGATGAGCAACGGCACGCCGGTCACCGCCATGAGCGTGGAGGCTTCCTCCAAGGGGCGATCGAACTCGATCGAGTGGACCGGTCGTGACACCACGGTGCGGACTTGGATGTCCTGCGGTTCCAGACCTTGAGCGACCACTTTCTTGACGATATCGGTGTAGGTCACGATTCCGGTCCGCCCGTCGACGTCCTTGACCAGCAGGCAGGGAATCTGCTCCTTCTGCATCAGGAACGCGGCCTTCGCGACCGTAATGTCCCCGGGGATCTGCACCACCCCGGGGGTCATCAACTGAGACACGGTGGTTGGATCGGCTTCCGGCGTTTGCTGTGGCACGTTGTCGCCTGCGAGGTTCATCAGTTGCGTGCAATGCCGGCTAGGTGGCGTCTGTGGCCGATTTTCGGGCACCATCGCGCGACCTGAGCAAGTATATCAGACGGGAGCGGACCGACCGGCGAGGGGACGTTTCTTGTCAAAGGACGAGTGCCCTGGGTAGACTGCCTGGACGCGGTGTACACACTGGGTGCGCCCTGCGTCACTTATGAACACTGTCATAGCCGAATTTTGTCATCGAGTCGAGGGAATTCCATTCCACGGGGTCGGCCTGTCTGCCGACGCCTACCAGCCGGACTTTGTCGACCTGATGGCGTCGCTGCGAAGCGAAGGCAGCGAGCCGGACTTCGCGGAGTTGTTTCGTGCGGCCACCCCGATGCTGGCGTCGATTCGGCGCCGCTATCCGAGCCTTCGCATGCCGTACCATGCGGAAGGGCTCTGGCTGACGCGGGCGGGTTGGCTCGAGGGACCGAGCGTCCCGGCCGATTTGGAGTTGGCGGTCGAACAGGTTCGGGTTCTACAAAGTCCCTGGCTCAATCACGAGTGTGCCAGCAAGATCGTCGCCGGCTATTCGTTCGGCACCTATCTACCGCCGCTGTTCACCGCCGCGGTGGCCGACCTCGTGGCGGAGCAGGCGCGGCAGGCTCAGGGGGTGCTCGATCGGCTGGCTGCCGGAGCGACCGGCTTCGGCCCGCTCCTGTTGTTGGAGCTTCCCCCGCTGACTTATTTCGGTGCGGGCGATCTTCCGGTGCCGGAGTTTTTCCGCCGGATGACGGAGACGACGCCGTGCGGGCTGGTCTTGGATATCGGGCACCTTTGGACCCACTACCGATATGGACCCCGAAGGGCGGGCGAGCCGCTGGAGCGGTTCGTCGAGCGATTCCTGGACGAGTTTCCTCTCGATCGTGTGGTCGAGATTCACGTGGCCGGCTTGGCGACGCATCCGTCCGTCGGGGGCTCGGACGACGTTGCGTTGCCGCCGTGGATCGATGCGCATGGCGAGCGCGTGCCGGCGGTGCTCTTCGACGTACTCGACCAGGTGCTGGCCCATCCTCGACTCCGTTCGGTCAAGGGGGTGGCTTTAGAGGTCGACACTAAGCCCGTCGACCTCATCGCGGAAGAATTCAGCGCCTTTCGGCGCCGATATGATCCGATCATGGCCCGGTGGAGCGGTCCGCATCCCCCGCCGATCATCCCGGAAGGGCATGAAAACTCCGTCGGAGGCCCTGCCGAAGGAACTGATCGAGCGCGGGTGGGCGCACTCGAAGCAATCTATGCCGACGTGATCTTGGGGCGCTTGCCGGCCGAGAGTTGGCAGGGGATGGGGTCGATCGACCCGCGGTGGGTCGCTCGCTACCGCGAGGGATACCTTCGGCACGAGGTGTTGCATTGGGGCGGGGATCTGAGTGACATGTTCCCCCTCACCTGCGCCAAACTGGCGCGCCACGGTGTGGTGCTCGAGGAGTTCGTGCCCTTTTGGTTCGCGCGTCGCAGGAGCATTCCCGCCCCGTTCGATTACTTCACCCTCAAGATCGAGTGGTTCGTGGATTTTGTTCGCGAATGCCTGCCGGAGGTCCTTGCGCTCGCCGAGCAGGAGGCCGCGTGCTTGCGGTCGTCCTATGAGCAGGCCAATGCGCCGATCTCCGACGCGACTGAGGTGGGCGCATGAGCTTCTGGGAGCGCTTGCCGCGGCCTATTTTAGGGTTGGCCCCGATGGACGGAGTGACCGACGCGCCCTTTCGCCGCATGGTCGCCCGGCAGGGGAAACCGGACGTCACCTTCACGGAGTTCACCCACGTCAACGACATGTGCCGGGCACCGGAGTATCTGTTGGATTCCCTCCTGTACGGCGAGGAGGAGCGGCCCATCGTAGCCCAGATCTATGGCAAGGATCCGGAACTCTTTTACATCGCGGCGCAGCTCGTGGGAGAGCTGGGATTCGACGGTCTCGACATCAACATGGGGTGTCCGTCACGGAACGTGGCCAATTCCGGGTCAGGGGCCGGACTCATTCGGACCCCGGAACTCGCGCGGCGCATCGTCGAGGCGGCCCGGCGTGGGCTCGATGATTGGGCCGCGGGGGCGCCGTTGCCGGCGGAGCGGTTGCGGCCCGGCCGGGTCGAGCTGATCCGTCGGATGAACGAGGCGCGCACCGGGCGCCCCTCCGTCACACGGCGGGCGCTGCCGCTGTCGATCAAGACGCGGATCGGGTACGACTCGGACGTGGCCGAGCGCTGGATCAAGTGGCTGTTGGAGAGCGCCCCCGCCGCCGTCACCATTCACGGCCGGACGTTGGAGCAGATGTACCGCGGGCGTTCGGATTGGGCGGCCATCGCACGCGCGGCCGACCGTGCGCGCGGGACCGGAACGTTGGTCTTGGGGAACGGGGATATTCAATCGCTGGCGGAGGCGGCTGCGCGCATCGAGGAGACGGGGGTCGATGGGGTGTTGGTGGGGCGCGGCGTGCTCGGCGAACCGTGGTTCTTCCAAGAGGCCGCCCGTGCCAGGGCGGAGTGGCGCGATGGTGCGCGGGCCTCCGGCGGAGGGGACTGGAATCGGTCGGCGACTCCGGACGCGCGGTTTGCCGCGCTGCTGGATCACGCGCGACTCTTCGAACAGCTATGCGGGCGCGCGCGATTCCCGCACGTTCGGAAACATTTGGCCTGGTACTGCAAGGGGTTTCCTCACGCGGCCGCCATGCGGGCGCGGATGGTGCGAGCGTCCTGTGCCGACGAAGTCGAGACGATCGTCCGCGAATTCGAGCCCGCGGTCGTTCCCCCGTCCCCCGTCTGTTTCGGGACGCACCCGGCGACGCAGCCCGATCGTGTGCAGCAGATGACGGGCCTGGCTTCGTGATGCGCCTGATTCTGGCTTCCACCTCGCCCCGCCGCCGCGAGCTCCTGATATTGCTGGGTCTTCACTTCGACGTGATTGCCCCCGTGTTCGAAGAAGTCGTGCAGTCCGGCCGTGCCGCGTCGGAGCAAGCAACCGAGTTTGCGCGTGGAAAAGCCAGGGCCGTGGCCGCCGTGCATCCGGATGCGGCGGTGGTGGGGAGCGATACGCTCATCGAAGTCGATCGGCGTGTAGTCGGAAAACCGCAGACCCTGGAAGAGGCGTGGGTGATGCTGGCCGACTTGAGGGGACGACACCACCGCATCCACACGGCCGTGGCCGTCTGCCGCGCCGGCCTCGGCTTCGAGGCAACCGCGCTGTCGACGGTGGAGGTTCGGATGCGGGCCTGGTCCCAAGCCGAGGTCGAAGCGTACCTTGCCACCGGAGAAAGCCTGGGAAAGGCCGGCGGCTATGCGATCCAGGGGCAAGGGGCCGGCCTCATCGACGGGATCGACGGTGACTATACCGCCGCGGTCGGGCTGCCGCTCCGTGACACCGCGATGCTGCTCGCACAGGCGGGATGTCCGGTGCCGGTTTCGGTCGAGGACCTCTATCGCGACCGGCCCTCCGCCAATTGGGCCCGATTTGCCCCCGTGTGACGCGCCGGGTCGTCGACCCAGGCCGGATTGTGCCGGAGTGCCGGCGTGCCGGCGTGCCGGCGTTGAAACGGCGCCCCTCATTCACCTAGAATGTAACTTTTTTAACAGCAAGCGGCCCGCCCTTGCGGGTCCTGCCCAGTATCGGGAGGTTTGATATGCAGGGATCGAGCAAGGAGCAGCGGGTCGGGTGCGTGCTGGGTCTCCTGGCCGTGACGATGGCGGTCGCCGTGCTGTTGGGCGAGGCCGGCCCGGCCTCCGCGATCGACGTCAAACTGACGATGGAAGAAGCGAAGAAAGCGCTCGCGGCGGGGCGCGAACCGATGGTGAAGGCGTCCGAGGCCGCGAAGCCGGATGAGGAGATCAAGAAACTCCTGCAGCATGCCTCCATGGCGACCCGCGTCGGCGCCGACCCGGAAAAAGAGCCGTGCGGCACGAGCGCCATTCTGCGCACCAAACGCTTCTGGCTGGAATCCTTCGGCCGCAAGGAAGCCACGGAATCTAAGAAGCAGAACTCCGAGGTGCGTATGCCGGAGGACAAGATTCAGAAATACCTCGACATGCCCAACCTGGAGGTCGAAGTCCAGCTGTGCGGCGACGATGAGTACTTCGCCGAAGGCGTGCAGCTCGCCTTCCGCCAGGCTTCCAAGAACATCGCGCCCGTGGACATCAGCCAGGCCGAGCGCGGCCGCAAGATCGAGTTGCCCGACAAGAATGCCGCCTATCGGTCGCGGTTCACCGCTCGATTCGCCTACGACAGCTTTGATCCGAACGCCAAGACGAAGATTGTCGTCACCTTTCCAGACGGCAAGATGACCGAATTCGACGCGGACTTCTCAAAGGTAAAGTAGTCCCTTCCGCGACGCCTCGCGGCCAGCCGGTTGCCGCCCTGAAGGCGACCGAACCCATCCGCGGCGAGGCAGCGCAGACAATGCCTGTTGGGAACGGTGGCGACGGTCTGGCGAGGAAGCCGCAGGCAGCCGCCCAGAAGCCGGGACGGAGCCGCGGCCGCGCTCGCGCCTCGATGCTCTCGGCGGTCTTGATCCCGTCTTCGCCCTGGCCGCGCCTCGACGGTTCCGGGGAATGCGCCTCGTCGCCTACGGGGTGTTCCATTCGCCCATTCACCGATATAATACCTGTACGGATGTTCAAATCCACGATCATTATGGTGGAGCGCCGGTCCCGGCGCGCAGTCTGCTGGGATCCTGATCACAGTCCAGCAGTCAAGCCAAGATCAGAGGAGGCAACCGACATGAAGCATTGGGTGTTGAACAGCATGCTCGCGATTGTGATCGGATTGGGAATGGCCGCCGGCCCCCGGGCATTCGCGTATGAAGAGACCGCGGTGACGGACGGCGGGACCTTGACGGGGAGCCTGACATTGGAGGGCGAGGTTCCAATGCCTAAGGGGTATAACCTCACGACCTTGCCCGATGCCATCTATTGCGGCCGCATTTCGGACGGGCGCGGATGGCGACTCTTGCAGCCCTTTCACGTAGGAGCCAACGGGGCGTTCCGAGACGTCGTGGTCTACATCGAGTCCATCGAGAAGGGCAAACCCTGGCCGACGTATACGCCTCCTCGCATCGAGGCGGTGGATTGCCGGTTTCTTCCCTTCATCAACGTCGTTCGCGACCAGCACGAGGTGCAAGTCGTCAACATGGATCCGGCCATGCACGACATTCAGGCCTACGAAACGTCGCACTTGGGACCGCGGGTCCTGTTCAACGTTCCGCTGCCCATCAGCACGCGTTATCCGAAAATGCCGAACCTCAGCGATAAAGTTCATAAACACCACGAAGGGGCCCTGACGACCCAGACGGTGAAGATGACGCGAGGGCGGCGCGTGTTTCTCATGCAGTGCGGATTCCATGCCTACATGGAGAGTTGGGCGCTCGCCATCGACAATCCCTATCATGCGGTCACGGACCAGGATGGGCGGTTCGAAATCACCGACATCCCGCCGGGAACCTATAAGGTGTCGGTGTGGCATCCCTACCTGGGAGGCGAAAAGCAGTTCGAGGTGACGATCGCACCGAAGGAGCGAGCCGTGCTCGACGTCAAGATCCCGGCGCCGACGGGGCGGCTGTATGCCAACCAAGTCGTCGAGAATCCGTTCATTCGGTACTCGATCACCGAGGACGTGCAGAGCCAGATCATTCCCTCCCTGGAGAAACAGACGTACCGCTGACGGCGTGAACCATGGGGGCGCGGCCAGAGGCGTCGCGGTCTCGCCGGCCGTGCCAACGCCTGTCTCGGACAGGAAGCGGAGATTCTGTCCTGGATGTGCGCCCCATGATCGGCCACTAACGGCGCGCTCGCGCCGCCGATTCCCTGCACACTCCGCCGGAAGGCCGCCCGGGGCGTCAGGCAGCAGGCCGCGTGACCCGGCGCGGGCACGCCTCACTCATCCATTGCCGCGCCGACGGGCTTCCTCCTGCCCTGTTCTCAGCGAACCTGTGCGCTTCGCTCGTGCAGATCTTCCGGCTCCCCGCGGACGCCACGCATCCGTCCGCCTTCGTCGCGTCCGGATCGAGAAATGATCGGGGAGAGAGGAAAGGGCGAGAGGATCATGGCTGATCGCATCGAAGACCCGGCCGGCGGCGTCTGGCTGCACTCCGCAGACCAGGTGGCCGGACGCCTGGGGACCGACCCGGAGCGGGGCCTTGCTCCCGCCGAGGCGGCGCGCCGGTTGTCCGAAAACGGGCCGAACGAATTGCCGGAAGCCGCGCCGCGTTCCCTCCTGAGACTCTTCCTCGCACAATTCGCGACCGTCATCGTCTGGGTCTTGATCGGCGCTGCGGTGGTCTCCGGGCTGTTGGAGGACTGGGTCGACGCCGCAGCGATTCTCGCCATCGTGTTGCTCAACGGCCTGTTGGGATTCATTCAGGAATATCGAGCCGAGCGAGCGATGGCCGCGTTGCGGACTCTGTCGGTGTCCTCGGCTCGGGTGGTGCGCGACGGCGAGACGCAATCCGTGCCTGCGCGCGACCTGGTGCGGGGGGACGTGGTCCTTCTGGATGCCGGCGATCGGATCCCCGCCGACGTCCGACTCGCCTATGCAACCAACTTCCAGACGCAGGAGGCTTCGCTGACGGGCGAATCGACGCCGGTGCAAAAGCACGCGGAACGGCTGGCGCAGGCGGACACGGCGCTAGCGGATCGGGCCAACATGGCATTCATGGGGACGGTGGCGGTGTCGGGCAGGGCCAGGGCCCTGGTGGTGGCGACCGCCCTGGACACGGAGCTGGGACACATCGCCGCGATGATCCAGCGCGCGGCGGAGGAGGAACGGGCCGATACCCCCTTGCAGCGTCGGCTGGAGCAATTCGGGGTGACGTTGCTCTGGCTGGCCTTGGGCGTGGTCTTCGTGGTCTTCTCGTTGGAATACTGGCGCGGCGAGCCGCTGATGACGATCTTGCTCACGGCGGTGAGCCTCGCGGTGGCCGCGATCCCGGAGGGGCTCCCCGCCGTCGTGACGATCACGCTGGCGTTGGGGGTGACGCGAATGGTGAAGCGCCATGCGCTGATCCGGAAACTCCCCGCCGTCGAAACGCTTGGCTCCGCCACCGTCATCTGTACGGACAAGACCGGGACGCTCACCAAGAACGAAATGACCGTGACGCATCTGTTCATGGACGGACAGGAATTCATGGTGACAGGAGAAGGGTACGAGCCAGAGGGAGCCATCCGCCACCTGTCCGGTGAGCCGTTCGAGATGTCGGCGGGCTTGGAGCACCTGCTGGCCGGGGCCGTGCTGTGCAACGGCGCGACCCTCAGACGCGAGGGGAGGACCTGGCGCATCGTGGGCGATCCCACGGAAGGCGCCTTGCTCGTGGCCGCGGCCAAAGGGGGGATTGAGCGGGACCGGCTGGAGGCGGCGCATCCCTTTCTGGGTGAGGTGCCGTTTGATCCCGAACGGAAGATGATGACGGTCGTGCGCCAGACTGCGGCCGGTCCCGTCGCCTTCGTCAAAGGCGCGCCGGATGTGTTGTTGCGCCGCTGCACGCATCGCATGGCGTTGGAGGGGTCGGAGGAATCGCTGACGGAATCAAGCCGCGCCGCATTGCTGGAGGCCAACGCCCGATTCGCGCATCGTGCGCTCCGTGTCTTGGGAATGGCTCGTCGAGCGCTGGGACACGCTCCGGAGGCCTATCGTGCCGAGGAGTTGGAACGGGACCTGGTCTTTCTGGGGCTGGCCGCGATGAAGGACCCGCTGCGGCCCGAAGCGAAGGCGGCCGTGCAGGTCTGCCGGGAAGCCGGCATTCAGACGGTCATGATCACGGGAGATCACAAGGACACGGCCGTGGCGATTGCGCAGGACTTGGGGATTCAACTGGACGGGGCTCAGGCCTTGTCGGGGACGGAACTCGATCGGCTGTCCGATGCGGAACTTGCGGGACGGGTGGCCCGGGTATCCGTGTATGCGCGGGCCTCGGCGGAACACAAGCTCCGCATCGTCAACGCGTGGAAGGCGAACGGGGCGATCGTGGCCATGACGGGCGACGGCGTGAACGACGCGCCGGCGGTGAAGGCGGCCGATATCGGTGTGGCCATGGGGATCACCGGGACCGATGTGACCAAGGAAGCGGCGGACATGGTGGTGACCGACGATAATTTCGCCTCCATTGCGGCCGCGGTGGAAGAGGGCCGGGGGATTTTCGAGAATATCCGGAAGACCGTGCAGTTCCTGTTATCCTGCAACGCCGGCGAAGTGCTGGTCATGCTGTTTGCCGCGTTGGCCGGCCTGCCGCTGCCGCTCATGCCGATCCAAATCCTCTGGATGAACCTGGTGACCGACGGTCTCCCCGCACTGGCGCTGGCGGTGGATCCGACCAGGCCGGAGCTCATGAAGCAGCCTCCCCGGAAGCCGGATGCCAGGCTGCTGGATCGTGGCCGGTTGATGGCCGTCGGCGGGCAAGGCCTCATGTTGAGCCTGGTGGCGTTGGGGGCGTTTAGCTATAGCCTCTACGGGTGGCGCCAGGAGGTGGACCAAGCGAGAACGGTCGCGTTCAGCGTCATGGTCGTGGCCCAGCTCGTCCATGCCTTCAACTGTCGAAGCGAGCGTCTGTCGGTGTTTCAACTCGGCGTGGGGACGAATCGTCCCCTTTTGATGGCGTTCCTCGGCTCCCTGGGGATTCAAGCGGCGATTCTTGCGTTGCCGGCGGCCCAGCCACTATTTAAAATCGCTCCGTTGCCGCTGGAGGATTGGGTGCTGATCGCGGTGATGGGGGCGGCCCCCTTGCTCGTCATGGAAACGACGAAAATGGTCCTGCGGCGCGTGCATCCCCACGGCGCCGGGCTTCGGGAACCCGCGTAACGCAAAAGCCCGACTTGACACATTGTCGGACCAGCCCATAGGCTACGAACACGCCGCACACTCATCCTCGGCGCGATCGGAAACCCTCTCGTGTGCGGGCGAGGACAATGCGCATATCCACGCAGCAGTGGTGGGATCGGCTCGGCATCCAGCGAAAGGTCTGGGTGGTGCTGCTCACCGTCGTGGTTCCGATAGTGGCCATTCTCGCCGTCCATGCCGGCCTGATCCGGAGTCTTCTCGAGACACAACAAACTCGGCACCAGACGTTGCTGGCCCGCGAGCAGATCCTGGAGTTGCGGCGCCTGGCGATCGACATCGAGGACGCCTTTCGCGGCTACCTGCTGACCCAAGACCACTCGTTCTTGGAGCCGTTGCGCGCGGCGGAGGGGAAGCTGGATGACACCCTCTCCCGGGGCCGAACCTTGCTCCAAAGCATTCGCGAGAGTTCTGATGATCTCACCGACATCGGTGTTCGCATCCGACAGTTGCTGATCTCCAAGCACGAGCTGATTCAGAAGGTAGAGCAGGGCGATCTGGATACCGCGATGCGCTACGTCAAATCGGGCCGGGGGTTGATGGTCTCCGACCAATTGAGAATCGAGCTTCGTCGGATCGAGGATCGCCTGGAAGCGCGCGTAGAAGCGCTGGAACAGACGGCCGTTGAGCTGTCGACCATGGCCTTTTGGGGGCTGATCATCGCGGTCGGAGTCGGTCTGGTTCTCGGCGGCTACGGCGTCCGGCAACTGGCCACATCCGTCACCGGTCCGTTGGAACAGATCCGCAGCGGGCTTTTGCAGTTTGCGCGGGAGGGCGGCGCGGGAGGGCGCTCCGACCTGGGCCAGGTGACGTCCGGCGACGAGATCGGCCAACTCGCGCGGTCCTGCGAGGAGATGACGGGTCGGATCGCCGAGTACATCCGCGAATTGCAGATTCTCCATGACGTCGGACTGGAAATCACCACGATTCGACCCGAGGGGATCGACGGCGTGCTGCAACGGATCGTCGATCAAGCCGCGGCGCTCGTGGGGGCGGACGTCTGCCTCGTCCTGAGCCGGAACGAGTCGATGGGATGCTGGATTATAGAAGCCGCGTCGGGACCTCATACGGATCGGCTGAAGCAAACGGTGATGCTCTGGGAGGAGCTGCCCATCTCCGTTCAGGCGTACGAAACCAAGCGTCCGGTGATCGGCACGGACCTCAGGAAAGATACGCGCCCGGAGTTGGTCCGGCGCAATTTGATCGGGGACAGCATGCTGGCCGTGCCGCTTCTCTCGTATGGGGCTTCGTTCGGAGTCATGGCGTTTCTGTCCGTCCGGTCGATTCCCGCCCACGCGTGGAACGTGCGGATGGCGGAAAGTCTGGCGGGTGCGGCGGCGGTGGCCATCGAGAACGCCCGGATGTACGAGGCCGCCCATCAAAAAGAAAAGCGGACCCGGCATCGGCTTCGACAACTCGAGCATTTGGGGGAATCCCTTGCGCATGATCTCAAGGGGCCGGCCGAACGGATGGCCGGTCTCGGTGCGCTGCTGAAGCGGGATTTAGAGGGGACCGCCGACGAGCGGACCCGGAGGCTCCTGGGCCTCATCGAGCAGAACGGGTACGACCTGAGCCGGCGCGTGGAACAGATCCTCGCGTTGGCGCAGGTCGGCGGTCGGCAGGAAACGATGGAGGCGGTGGACCCGACGCTCGTGTTGGATGATATTCTCAAAGCGCGGGCCAGCGAGTTGGAAGCCGCCCGCGTTCGTGTCACGAGGGAGCCCGGGCTGCCGCCCGTCGCGTGCCCTCGCGCCTACGTCTACCAGGTCTTCGATAATTTGATCTCCAATGCCGTGAAATTTACGCGAGGCTGTCCGTTTCCGTCGATCGTCGTGTCGGCGACCCGGGAGGGAAACCGGGGCGTCTTTGCCGTGACGGATAATGGGCCTGGGATTCCCCCCGCGCAACGCGAGCGGGTCTTCGACCCCTTCGTCCGGCTTCATCCGCGGACGGTCGAAGGGACGGGAATCGGATTGGCCATCGTGCGCCGGATCGTGGAACTCTACGAAGGCCGTGTATGGGTCGACGGCACGGACGGAGCGGGCTGTTGCATTCGGTTCACGCTTCCGTTGTTGGGCGATCTGTGCGTTTCGGAGCCCGTTCTTGGCACGGCGGTCTGCTCCGACAAGGACGGCCGTTCCGTCGCGGAGGGGAAATGAACGGCGTACCGGCCGCCCAGACGGCGGCGCGTCCGGTACGCGCCGCTCCCTTCACCATCCTGGTCGTGGATGACGATCCGAGCGACACGGAATTGATGCTCCATGCGCTGGAGGAGGCGGATCTGAAGACCGTCGGGGGTGAGTTGCGCTTGGAGGTCCGCGCCACGGCCGAAGGCGCCCTGCAGGCGCTGGCCACACAGCCCATCGACGTTGTCATTACAGATTTTGTGTTGCCCGGCATCGATGGGCTCGATCTGGTGAGCCAGGTCCAGGAGATCGATCCGAATCTTCCGGTGCTGGTCGTGACGCGCGTGAACACCGTGGCGCATGCGGTCGAGGCGATGCGGCGCGGCGCGTACGATTATCTGTTGAAGCCGGTGAACCCTCAGGACTTGGGCATGCGGGTACATCGCGCGATCCGACTCTCGGAAATCCTCCGTCGCAATTCGGCCTATGAGCGTCGGCTGAATCAGGAAACGGGGGTGGGGCAGTTGGTTGGCGTCAGCCCGGCGTTTCATCGGCTGACCCGGGAGATTCAGGAGGCAGCCCAGGTTCGATCCACCGTCCTGATCCAGGGAGAGACCGGTACCGGCAAGGGGTTGATTGCCAAAGCCATCCATGAAACCAGTCCGGAGCGGACCAAGCCATTTCAGGTCATCGATTGCGCGACCGTGCCGGAAGGGATGGTGGAAAGCGAGCTGTTCGGACATGTGAAAGGTGCCTTTACAGGCGCCGTGGCGGACAAGCCGGGTCTCATCGAATTGGCCAACGGCGGCACGGTCTTTCTTGATGAAATCGGAGAACTCCCCCTCGGGCTCCAAGCCAAGCTGCTTCGCGTGCTCGAGGACAGCGAACTCCGGCCGCTGGGCGGCACCCGCGTGAAGCACGTGGACATTCGGGTGGTGGCGGCTACCAACCAAGATCTTGAAGAGAAAGTCCGGGCCGGATCCTTTCGAAAGGACCTGTACTTCAGGCTGGCCGTCGTGAATATTCACGTTCCTCCCCTCAGGAAGCGGATCGAGGACCTGCCCGTGATCGCCCGGCGTTTGACTGAACAGTGCGGGAAGGAAATGGGGAAACCCCACGTTCGGCTCGAAACCTCGGCCGTGGAAGAACTCAGCGCCTATCCATGGCCGGGAAACGTTCGGGAACTGCGCAACGTCATTGAGCGGGCCGTGATCTTGGCGAAACGGGACGGGATCACCGGCGAGACGATTCGGTCCCTGCTTCACCCCCTCTCCGTTGGCGGGGACAGCGAGCAACAGGCGGCTTGCCTCGACCTCAAGTACATGGATGCCAAGCGACGCGTGATCGAGGACTTTACCCGCCGCTATTTACGATCCAAGCTCGCCATTCATGACGGAGTCATCAGCAAGGCGGCGGAGAGCAGCGGCATCCCTCGCCAGCATTTTGCCCTGCTCATGAAGCGCTACCTCGGACAGGAGGACAGTTAAGACCCCTCCCCTGTCCCTGGCCCCCTCCTGTTTCCTCTCCGTGACACCACATTCCGCTCGGGATTGTTTTACTACTGCACCAGTCGGCCATTCGATCCCAATACGTTTCCATCAGGTGACATATTTTCTGATTGAACCCATCGGACGGTTATTCAGGACCTCCTGATAGCCAGAGAAAATTATGAGCATATCCGTTTTTATTTCATAACATGCTGAAAGAACGGCGTTATTAATCATAAGTTTATTGAGTCGCATATTTTCTTGTGCGTCCGAACGTCATCATGTGGTCTCCTTCGCTCATTTTCGAGTCAGGTCGACCATGATAATGCTCGCATTAACAAAGACTTGCGCCATCTCATCCGACTCGTAACTCGATCAGGTCGCTACTGGCAGCGTCCTTGCTGAGGGTATTGATGCTCTAGCCCTACCCACAGGTTAGCCATCACTTCAGCGGGGCGATGGAAGGAGGTGAGGGAAGCCACAAGGTTGTGAAATGAGTCGACTGTTGAATGTTTACTTAGCTGGGAGGTGCAAGCGATGTTTCTTTCACGAAGACAGTTTTTGAAGGTCACGGCGGGCACGGTGGCGGCCGCGGCCATCGCCGACAAGGCGCTGGCGCTGACCGCCCTGCAGCCGGTCATCGAGGTGGGCAACCCCCTCGGCGACTACCCGGACCGGTCGTGGGAGCGCGTCTATCACGATCAGTACCGGTATGACTCGTCCTTTACGTGGTGCTGCTCGCCCAACGACACCCACGGCTGCCGCATCCGCGCCTTCGTGCGCAACGGCGTCGTCATGCGCGTCGAGCAGAACTACGACCACCAGACCTATGAAGACCTTTACGGCAACCGCGGGACGTTCGCGCACAATCCCCGCATGTGCTTGAAGGGGTATACCTTCCATCGCCGCGTGTACGGCCCGTATCGGTTGAAGGGTCCGTTGATGCGCAAGGGCTGGAAGGAATGGATGGACGCGGGATCCCCGGAGCTCACGCCGGAGACGAAGCACAAGTACAAATTCGACAGCCGCTACCTCGACGACATGATGCGCGTGTCCTGGGACACGGCGTTTACCTACATCGCGAAAGGGTTGATTGTCATCGCGACGCGGTACAGCGGCGAGGCGGGCGCGCGGCGGTTGCGCGAGCAGGGCTATCCGCCGGAGATGATCGAGATGATGAAGGGCGCGGGCACCCGCTGCTTCAAGAACCGGGCGGGCATGCCGGTCTTGGGCATCGTCGGCAAGATGGCCATCACCCGAATGAACGGCGGCGGTTATTCCTTGCTGGACACCTGGATTCGCAAGGTCGGCCCACAGCAGGCACAGGGCGGCCGCTATTGGTCGAACTACACCTGGCACGGCGACCAGAACCCGTCCCACCCGTTCTGGTGCGGTGCGCAAGCCTCCGACATCGACCTCTCCGACATGCGCTTCTCCAAGCTGAACACCAGTTGGGGCAAGAACTTCGTCGAGAACAAGATGCCGGAAGCGCACTGGAAGCTCGAGTCGATCGAGCGCGGGGCCCGCATC
>JBDIVW010000002.1:0-173891 GCA_039794185.1 Candidatus Inralta sp.
GTTGGTCAACGGATCGTATGGGACAGCCCCCTCTTCGGTCTCTTGTCGGCGATTGTTTTGGCGGTCCTCCCCCAAGGGGTGCGGGTCTGGCATCCCCTAACCGGACAGGAATGCACGATCCCGAAGGCCTGGCTTCAGGAGGGCCCGCGATGATTTCCGTTGATACGAACCCATGGGGGTGACGATCCGCCGAAGGAGGGTGAAAATATGTTCCTGATCTTCTTCGCGTTCTGTCTCGCGGTGTTGCTCGTGATGACCTGGTTCATGGAAGGAGGACCCCGATGAATGACAACCTTCGCGACTGGCGCGCCCAAGCGGCAGAGCTCAGGCTCGAGAAATTGTCGGCGGCGGATTCCGCCGAGCTCGAACAATTGATGGCTCGCGCTGGACTTTTGCGGGAGGCCATGGCCGACACACTGGCTCGGCTCAGGGCACGGCGCGAACGGCGGCAATCGCCGGACCGGGGCTTGACACATATCGCGGGGACCATTGCGACGGTGCTGGCCGAGCTCGGTGTTGAGCGCGATGATGAGCCCGGCGAGCTGATCGAAACCCCGCCGATCCCGGCGTCTGCCGTGCCATATCGACCCGGCGACGCCGTCCTGATCCGTCACCACGGCCAGGACGTCGCGGGCACAATCCAGCAGGTCTATGGCGGACTTCAAGTGTCGCTTGAAGTGCTCCACTACGGACAGTGCCGGCCGGTCTTCATTGCTCCTCACCAAGTCTTGGCGCATTGGCCGGCTTCGGAGTCGCGGCCATGAGGGCGACGGTCAGATGTTCAGTCGGTGCGACTACGTATCTCGCCGACGGGGGATATCCGGTCAAAAGTCTGGAGCCGTCAGCTATAGACCCGGCGGTCCCCGTTACGCATTTTCCCGCGAAATTCGAAACTTTTTCCCGGAGGTAGGCCATGGCGCGAGGTCGGAAACCGAATCCAGTCACCCTAAAAATCCTGCGAGGCAATCCTTCGAAACGCCCGATCACCTCACCGGCATCGTCCCCGTTCGTGGCGGGCATCCCGCCGAAACCCAAGGATCTGGACGCGGACGCGGCGACGGAATGGGACCGACTCACCCGCGAACTGGACGGTGTGCTCTGTGTGGCGGATGCCGGGATTCTGCGCGTCACGGTGGACGCCTACGCGATGTTCCGCCAAGCGCAGCGAGCCCTACAGCAGCATGGGCTGACCTACACGACGACGGGCGAAGCCGGCCTGATGGTGCGGGCTCGGCCCGAAGCACGGATTCTCGACTCGAGCCGGCGGGCCTACCTCCACGCGCTGTCGGAATTGGGGGCGACCCCGGCGCAACATGCGCGGGTTCAGTCGCTGCCGAGCGGGGACACGCCGGACGACCGCGACAGTGGCATCCACAAATTCTTCCGCCCGGAGCCGAATCGTGGATGACGCGGATGTGAAATATCACCGAGGCATCTTGCGGATGCTGAAGGGCATCACGGCGCACTATGCGGAATGGATCGACGCGAAAATTGAATCGGACTTGCGCCGGGAGGCCGAGGCCAAACGCCAGAGGGTAGACACCAGACCCGATGATCCGGTAGACTACCGATAGCACAAGTACTCACCCCCTGCCTGCGATCCGGCCCCGCGCGTGCCGTGTCGGATCATCGCCAGACGGCGGCCTCCAGGGATACTACTTACAGGAGGTTTGCCATGTCCAGTTTCACACAAGCTCAACAACTTCGAGAACAGCGCGGCCGGTTGCTCGACCAAGCGCGGGCGCTCTTAAAAACCCCGCACTTCGGGCATGCCGAAGAAGGGCAGTTCGACGCCATGATGAGCCAGGCGGACCGGCTGGCCGTCCAAATTCGCGAGGCCGAATTGCGGGACGCCACCGGCGGGAGCGACGGGCACCTCGATCCCAAAATGCGCCGCATCCTCAACGGCCTGTCGAGCCGGCCGGGAGCGGACGCCTGGCACGAGTCGGAGCGGGACGCCGGCGCGAAAGCGTTCGCCAAATTTCTCCGGCTCGGCTTCGACCACTTGGATCCTGAGGAGCGCGGGGCCATTCGCGCGGCGCAGGGGACCGGCTCCGGCGGGGCGGGCGGGTACACCGTGCCGGATGCGCCGATGGGTCAGCTTGTCGAAGCGATGAAAACCTACGGCGGGCTGCTCACCGCCGCGACAGTTCTGACGACGGACACGGGCGCGGACCTGCCGATTCCGGTCAACGATGAAACCACGCAGGCCGGAGAAATCATCACCGAGAATCAGCCGCACAACGAACAGGACGCGGCGTTCACGCAAGTGGTGCTCCAGAGTTATACGTACAGCTCGAAAATCGTCCGCTGCTCGCGACAGCTGCTCGACGACAGTTCGTTCGATTTTGCGGGGTTCATCATCCGCGCGCTCGCCACGCGGCTCGGGCGCACCACCAGCGGCCATTTCACGACCGGGGATGGGAGCAGCAAGCCGCGCGGGATCGTGACGGCCAGCGTGCAGGGCGGCACCACGACGGCGGTGAACAATGCCATTAGCTACGATGAACTCGTGGACCTTATGCACGACGTGGACCCGGCCTATCGGGCCAATGCGGCGTGGGTCATGAATGACAGTACCTACGCACATCTCCGGAAACTCAAAGATTCGCAATTGAGGCCGTTGTACGGCGATTTGCCGGGGTCCGGGCCGGACACGTTGCTCGGCAAGCCGATCATCATCGACAATGCGATGCCGGACATCGGCAGCGCCACCAAGCCGATTGTCTTTGGCGATGTGAGTAAGTATTTCATTCGCATCGTGCGGGACGTGCGCATTCTGCGACTCGAAGAACGCTACGCCGAAAACTTGCAGGTGGGGTTCTTGGGCTTCCTGCGGGCGGACGGCGATCTGGTCGATACGGCGGCGGTGAAGCACTTACTGATGAAGACCTAAGGGGAGGCCCTGAGCGGCGCGCGGGCGGCTACGGCGGCACGCGGGGCAGTCGTCGCAGAGAACGGCCCGGGAGGGCTCGCGCGCATGCTCTCCTCCCGGGCCGGGCCCCGCATCTTCGAGAACATGAGGCCGTCGTCACCCGGCGGCGGACGTTGAGCGGTGTGACGGCCAGCCGGCAGCAATCCGCCAGGTCACAACACCCTCCCCTTGCCGCTCGCGCTTCAATGGCGCGGCGGCGAGGCGCAAGGCCTCCAAGTACCGATAACACTCCCGATGGGGAATGCCAAGCTGCTCTTCGACCTCCCGGCGTGTACAGGGCCGATGCCGCAAGAGCCGGATCAGCGCCAGGCCTTCAACGAGAATGCGCTTTTTGGTGGAGACCCCTCGCGGCAAGACGGGCCGGCGCGGCCGGCGGATCGTCGTGCGGTTCATCCTGCTTCTTCCCGTCGCCGGCTCACGTCCAACACCACCTTCTCAGTCCCGTGCCGGACCAGTTCAAAGCGGCCATGCAGGCCGGGCTCGGTCAACCACGCGATCAACTGCCGGCACGTCACGGGATAGCGCTCGACCAGGCCGTGAAGCCGGGCCTCCAGGCCGGGGTCCACGGCCTCGTCCGGGTGCCGATCCGCAGGCATGGCGGCGAGGGTAGCCGATGCTCCTCCCGGCTGGCAAGGGCCGGGCTCAGCCCGGGGCGACGATCTCCGGGCGGGCCAACCCGACCCTTGGGCCGCGGGAGGATCGTCGCTCATATTCCAAATACGGCGGTCGCTGCTTCGTGAGCCCTGCCGACGGTCCCACGGGTAGGGGAAAACCCTGAGGCGAGTAGTGTCGTGCATAGCGTCGGGAAATAAGTGGCGAAAACGGGGGAAATCTGAGGAAAGCGGGGGAGAGGATGAAAGGCCCCCTCCCCCAGTGTTCATGCGGTGTTGCGTGTGTTTTTCGATACTTACGTAGAGCCACCTAGTTTGGTTTAGGAAACCGCTGCTCTATCCAACTGAGCTACGGGGGCGTGACGGTACGATACTGAATCGTGGACCACAAAGTCCAGCCATGCCCTGCATATGACCTGACTTGATGCGGGTGGAGAGAAAGGAAGGCGAAAGGAGCCAGGTCTGTGACACCTGGCTCCCGACGAAAGGTGTATCAGCGATGCGTCAATTGGTCGCGTTTGCAGCTTTCCTCGGCCAGCATGCGTTGGCCGGCCGTGGCATCTTTGGGAATCCGAGCCATACAAGCCTCCAGCGAGTCGCCTTGGGTACCGGCAGAGGGGCGATCACCGCTCTTGGTCGTTGCAGTGCCGACGACACCTTCACGGATCGCCTCGTTGTCGCGGCAACTTTGTTCCGCGACCATCCGGGTCCCGGCACTGGAACCGCTCGGAATTCTCGCAAGGCAGGCCTTGAGCGAGTCCGAGAGCGCTTCAGACGCTCCACCAGTCGTGGCGGACACTGATGAGCCTTGCGAGGTCGGCCGCATGGCGCCCTCGTCCGAAGCGCACCCGGCGATGCCGAGCAGACAAGCCACTGCAATGAGCCCAAGTCCAACCGGATTCCTGTTCATGAGAGTCATTCCTCCTTAGACGCAAAGAGTGGTCTGAGTCGATGGCTGCCCCTATATAACGAAGTCCCGTTCGAGGCGCAAGTTACTTCCTCGGCGGCTCGGGAGAGGTCGGATCCCTTCCCGAGGGCTTGATCAGGGATTGTTTGGCCGGGATTTGGGACAACAGATCCGCTCGAGCCTGGTAGATTCCCGTCAAGCCGTGGCCTTTCGCGTACACGAGTCCGTTCGATTGTTTGCCGAGGATCAGGCGTTTGGTCGTTCCGTCTTTGCCGGTGGCGACAAACTCGGCCGACGGGGACGCGAGCCCGTAGGGGGCGAGCGCGCCGGGTTGCTTGATTGCCCGCATCTCTGCCGGGAGGTTGACGACGCGGCTCACGAACAAATCGACCACCTCCTGGCTGAGTTTTTCGGCCGGTTGATCCTCCAGCACCCATTCGTTGTTCTGATTGATGAGGGTGTATTGCTCCTCGCGGGTTTTCACGCTGAGCATGGCGATATCCGGCAGATCGATCCCCAACAACCGCTTGTCTTGGAGGGTAAAGAGATCTTTCGTCAGATCTCGGATGTCGTTCGGTCCGATTCGGTACAACGCGCTCTGCCCGGACGTCTCGGCGAAGGCTTCGCCGCTCTTCGGGTCCGGCTGATACAACTTCACGGTTTGATCCGTTCCGCCTGCATGGACGGTGATCGTGGCGACGGGCTTGTTCAGGGTCGGCTCGATGGCCTTGCGTTCCGGCCCCGGGTCGATGATGCCGACGGCTTTCAGGTCGGACAAGCGATACAGAAAGGCTCGCACCTCGCTCTGGTCCGCATTGGCTTCGATCGGAGCCCGGATTTTCCATTTTTGGGCCGGTGTGTCCGGCATCAAGTAGAGCACGATTTCGGTCGGCGGATAATGCAGCCGCAGGCGGTCGATCCGGCTCTGTTCGACGCGCAGGATTTCCTTTCGGCGAAAGGACATGACGGTTTTGTTCAGGAAATCCCGTGCTGTCAGGTCCGTCATCAGGACGTGGTTGTCCGAAGCACGAAGCACGTAGAGCGTGGACGGAATCGGACCGGTGTCTCCGATAGAAAGCGTTTCTGTCTTGTCGGCTGTGCCGACCGTGATGACGACCGGGGGCTTGTCGAGTCCGAACGGGGCCAACGTGGTGCCCGATTCTTCCACGGTGCGGGTGATCTTGCCCAGAATGAGGGCTCTCACCATGGCGTCGACTTCACGCGCATCCGCCTCGGTGCGGACGGGGGCGGTCATGGTCCAGGCCCGGTCGGCTCCCCGCTCCAACACGATGTCTCCGAGATCTGAATGGAGGGCGAGGCTGGTGATGGCCTGCTCCTCCATGGGGAGCAGGGCGGCAAGCTCGGCCTCGCGCTGTTCGGCGCGTTGTTGCGAGGGAAACTCGATGAAGTACAGATAGGCGGCGAGACCGAGGAGGATCGCCGCCATGAGAATTGTTGCGCCGTACCGCTTCATGGCCGCCTACAGACGTCGTCGCCGGCGCCACACCATGAGGCCATACATCAACGTCGTGGCCGGGAGAAACACCACCTGGAGCCAGAACAGAGCCGAGGCCTGCGTTGGGTTCGGGACGAACGGACGAAACGCCGGTTCCTTGGGGGTAATCGAGACCAAATCCCGTTCCTGCGCCAACCAGCCGATCATATGGAGAAACAAATCCATATTCCCCGGAAAATTCACGTAGGCATTGGTGGCGAAGGTCGAGTTGCCAATGATCACGATCGCGGGGTGCGGCTGTCCTTCCTCCGGAGTTTTTTTCGGGATGAGGGCCGCCGCCAAGGAAAGCGGGCCCTGGATGTCCTTATCCGCCGTGTAGCTGACGACCGTCCCCTGTAAGTCGGTTTCGGCCCAACTGCGAGGCGAGGTCCGGGCCAGCGGAACGAACTCCCAATCCTTGGCTGCGTCATCCTTAAAGCTGATGTGCTGGGAGGTCGGCATGAGCACGGCCGAGGTCAGGTCCTGGGTGATCTCATGCTCGGTAAAGGTCCGGACGAGCAGGGTACTGAGGTCTCCCTGCGCCAACCGGTCTTGAAGGTCGACGAGTAGGCCAGGTCCCACGGAAAGCCCCCAGAATGCCAAAAGGTCCTCCATGTCCGTCGTCGTATCCGGATCCAGCATGAGCAGCAGGCGTCCGCCCTGGGCGACATAGTCTCTGAGCCGTCGTTTCTCGTCCGCCGTGATTCGCCGCCGCGGGCCGGCCACCACCAGCGCAGCCGCCTCTTTGGGAACGCTGGCCTCCTGCAGGAGGGAAAGGGTCCCCACCTCATAGCCCTGCTTGGTCAGGGCGTCCTTGATGACTTCGTACCCATTTCGCTCCCGATCACTCAGGCTGTGTTCCCCGTGCCCCTCTAGGAACAGAAGTTTCTTCTTGGATTCGCGGGTGACGCGGATCAGCGCGCTGGTCAGTTCGGCCTCGGAGGGAGTGGTGACTCGAACGGTTTCGGTCCCCGATTCCAGCACGGCCGTGTTCAACCGTGTGATGCCGTACTTCCGAGCTTCATCCGGGCGGCGCTCCGGGTCGATGAAATGAACCCGCACGCGGTCGCTCCCGCTCCGATAACTCTCCAAGAGGTCTCGATAGGTATTGAACCCCGGACTTCGATCTTGGGAGAAGACAGTCACGGTGACGTCCCGCTTGAGATTGCGCAACACCTTGTGGGTCTGAGGAGCGAGCGAAAAACTTTGGGTTTCGGAGAGGTCCCACCGCTGGGAGTGGCGCGCGCCTAGAAAGTTTACGATGCCCAAGACGGCGATGAAGAGCACCGCCAGGAGTAAGCTGTTGAACCCCAGTTTCGTGCTGCGCCGGGAGGAAAAGGACTTGAGACGCTGAAAATGAATGGCCAGGTAGGCCACGCCACAGCCCAGCGCGATCAGCTCACAGACCGTGACCAGCCAGGCTTGGTCCGGGACCAGGCTGTACAGCACCAGTCCCGCGACCGCAAAGGCAAGCCCGATGATCCCGATGACCGACGCGGCGGTGCTTACTTCCATCGCTGCGATTCCACGACTCGATGCGCCAGGAACAACATCAGGCTGATACCCGAGACGAAATAAATCAGATCCTTCGTGTCGACGAGTCCACGCACTAAGCGGTCGTAATGTTCGATGAAGGAGAGGTAGCCGATAAAGTTTCCGGGGCCGGTGTCGCCCATAAGGGTGCCGACGGCGCCGAGGAGCCAGAACACGAGTAGCAGGCCGAAGCTCAGGAACGCGGCGACGATCTGATTTTCCGTGAGGCTCGAGGCGAAAACGCCCGCAGCCAGAAACAATCCGCCGAGCAGGATGAGCCCCAGATATCCCGTGAGCACGGGATTCCAATCGAAGCTGCTGAACATCGACATGATGAGGGGCACGAATCCGGTCAGGACGAGCAGGCCGAGATAAATCACAAACACACTCAGGAACTTGCCCAAGACCATGTCATTGACCCGAATCGGCGCCGTCATGAGGAACTCGAAGGTGCGTAACTTCCGCTCTTCCGCAAACAGGCGCATCGTCAGGAGGGGGAGGCTCAGCAGCAGCACGATGGCAATGCTGTAGAACGTCGGGCGGAAGACCAGGTCGTTCAAGTTGACCTGCGCCATGCCTCCCTGTAGCTGCATCATCCGAACCGCCTGCATGCTGGCGCTCTGGACGGCCAAATGAGCGAGCACTCCGAAGATCAGCAGAAAGACGCAACCGACCACGTACACGACGGGTGAGACAAACGCCGACCGCAGTTCTTTGGCGATGATGGCTTGAACGGGTGTCATGGTTGGGGAGGGGATGTGAGGGCGGTGTCACTGTCCGCCGACGGCGTCACCGGCTCTGACGCTACTCCTTCCTCATGCTGGGTCAAGCGGAGGAACACGTCTTCCAGCGTCATGGAGACGGTTTTGAGTTCCAGGAGCCCCCATCCGTGAGTCACGACGTACCTGGCCAAGTCCTCACGAATGTCGCGTCCCAGCTCGGTTTCAACCAGGACGGTCGGCTGCCCTTCCGGGTTGGACACTGCCAGCACACCGTCGACCTGGCGCAGTTGGCTCAACCAGTCTCCCGGAGGGGACTTCACCGTCAAGCTGAGCTTCTCGGATCTCCGCAGCCGAGCCGAGAGTTGTTCGGGGGTATCCTCGGCGACAATTCGGCCACCATTGATGATCACCACACGCTGACAAATCGCGGTGGCTTCCGGCAGGATGTGCGTGCTCAGGATGATGGTGTGCGAGTGCGATAGGTCCTTGATGAGCTGGCGGATCTCGATGATCTGTTTAGGGTCGAGTCCGACGGTCGGCTCGTCCAGGATCAGCACCGGAGGGTCATGCAACAACGCCTGGGCCAATCCGACCCGTTGTCGATATCCGCGTGAGAGGTTGGCGATCAGGCGGGCACGGACGGGGCCGAGCGACAGTCGATCGATCACTCGGTCCATTCGCTGGCTGAGCCCCGCGCCGGCCAGCCCACGCAGACGTCCCACGAACGTCAGATATTCGTGCACCGTCAACTCCTGATAGACCGGCGGGGTCTCCGGCAGGTACCCGATATGGCGCTTGACGTCGTTCGGTTGCTCCAAGCAATCAAATCCTGCCACGGTGGCCTGTCCCTCCGTCGCTGGCATGAAGCAGGTCAGGATGCGCATCGTAGTCGTTTTCCCGGCCCCGTTGGGGCCCAGAAAAGCCAGGACTTCGCCTTTCTCCACGGAAAACGAGACGTCAGAAATGGCGGTATGGTCGCCGTAGCGTTTGGTGACGTGCTGAACGTGAATCATGCGGTTGGGATGACTGAACGGAACGCTCGATCTATCGTCCTATGAGCGGAAGCGACATGCTTCGTGCCGACCGACCGGCTTTGTTCTTGCCGATGATACTGAGTCGGAAAAGTTCGGTCAAGCTGAAGAACGGATGTTGGCCCGCTGCACCCACCTTGCCCACCTCCGTCTGTTCATCGTCGGGCCGTCCGACCATGTTGGGCAGGACCCACCTTGAGCCCGAATGCGTCTTTACAGAATAGGTCGGACTCGCTATAGTTCGCCCCGTTCGAGTCGCAGTCCGATTCCTTTCTCTTGCTGGGAGGCTCAGCCAAGTCATGATGCGCACCGTCCTCTTGTCGTCGTTCCTGCTTGTGATGCTCCTGGGTGATACGTCACAAACGGCCCCGATCGTTGAGGCGGCGAGTGCGAACACCCATCGCGTCACTGGAAAGGTCGTGGCCATCAATACCAGCGAGCAACCCCACACCATCGTGTTGAGTGCCAAGTCCGTGTCGGGTGAATTGATTGTAGGGGCTACGGTGGGGGAAGGGATTGCGATACGCCGTGGAAAGAAGTCGATAGCCCTGGATCAACTCCGGGTCGGCGAAACCGTGCAACTTACCTATGAGAAGACGAGCAGTGGACTCGTCGCCGTGTCGATCCTGGCCAGCTGAGCCGGTCAGAATCGGAACACCATTTTCGTATGGAGGCGATCGTGAAGACACGATTCGTGGGTCTCGGTTTGATCAGCCTATTGCTGGTCGCCGGGTGTGCGTCTCAGAGTGAAGTCATCAATCTGGCCGTTCCAGTTCTCCGAGAGCCGGGTAGTGCTCCGGTGTCGAAAACGCCTGGTCCGAAAGTGAGTATCGTCCGTTTTGACGATAAGCGGGCCAATAAGGCTTGGTTGGGGACGCTGACGGGCCGTTTCGGCGGCGAAGAGCGCTTCAATGTACGGGGCAATGATGCCGGCCAAGCCGTCGCCAACGCCTTAGCCGACTACTTGCGCAGCAAGGGCTGGCAGGCTACCGTGGTTTCCGATGCCGCTCAATCCGCCAGTGATGTGACGTTCTCGGGCGAAATCTTGGAAATGAACGTGGATGCCAAGAAGGGGTTCTTCTCCACAGACCTATCCTCTAAAGCGAAGGTCATGGTGCAGGGCAGCAACCGCAGTGACGGCAGTAAGGTGCGGATGACGCTGACGGGAACGGGGTCGGATAGCGTCTTTTGGTTCAGCACCGACGATGCGCAGGTTTTGGTCAACGACGTACTCTCGGAAAGTTTTTCCAAGCTCTCATCGTCCACCAAGTTCGACAATGGCGCGTTGCGACTGAACTAGATTCACGCAGGGCGCTGCGGGCTCATTCTGCGCCTCCCGCATTGGTAGGTGGAAGGGGCTGCCGTACAGGGGGTTGGCGGCGATGGCCTCCCGGGCTAGCCTGAAGAAGGTCAAGCAAGCGGTCCTTCATTGGGAGCCCGTCGAAGATGAAGCCATTGCACAATTCCAAGCCTCGATGTGGGGCACATGCCTGCGTGGCCGCGCTTCTGCTTAGCCTTGGTGGCTGCGGCCTGTTGCCGAAGGGTCTCGCGGACCTCGATGTGAGTGCTAAAGATCGCGGGATTGCGTCCTGGTATGGGGCAGACTTCCACGGCCGACTGGCTGCTGACGGCCGCCCATTCGATATGTACGCCTTGACGGCGGCGCATCGGAGTCTCCCCCTCGGCAGCGTGGTTCGAGTTCTCAATGTGGAAAACGGGCGCTTTGTGGTCGTCCGGATCACGGATCGGGGTCCGTATGCTCCGGGGAGGGTGCTCGATCTCTCGTTTGCTGCAGCGACACGATTGGGAATGGTCAAACAGGGCCTGGCTTCCGTGCTTCTTGAGGTGGTGGCGGAGGCGAAGCTTTTAGATCCGTGGGCAAGGAACATGTATGAGATGTTGCTAGGGGGCTGGCCTGTGGTACGCGGGAGATCCGGGACGATCGAGCCGGAACGCCTCCCGCTCGATCAGTCACCCTATGCGCGGCAGGTGCGGGATGTCTGGGGATTTCCCCGGCAGCGCCGCGTAGCCGATGTGCTGGCCGCTAACCACCATATTGATCGACGTGTCGCCGAACTCTTGATGCTCTGAATCGACTCCCTGCCTGTTGACAGCGTCCGAAACGACCCACTACACTTTGACCCGTCCTACCGCTAGGAGCACCTCAAGGAGAGGCTGATTGAGTATGGCCAAGGCGAGCTCGACCGAACAAGACGAAACGCGACTTCAGAAGAAAGTCCAAGCAAGACTCACCGGTGAGGATCGCCCCAAGGCGAATCCGGCATTACGCGCATTGCGCAAGCGTTTAAAGCGAGCCCAACGGAAGCGACGGGCGCATGAGGCCCGTGTGTTGCGGGCCAAGACGTCCGACGCGGACAAGGCCGCCGGGTAGTGCGACAAGCGGAGAGCGGAGACGCGCGATCCTGGAGTGAACGGAGCACGGGACGGCGAGATACCAGACGGTCCAAGGAGTCGATATGAAATTGGAACCTGACAATCAGGCATTGGGCGACACGGGCAACGAGAAGTCGGGCGACGCCTTGACCGACCAGATCTCTGAGCGCCTGACGGCCGGTACCGACAACGCCGAGGTCGCAACGCTGGACCACGAGCAGCCGGAGGAGCCGACCGAGGTCTTGGAAGAAGAAGTGGTCAAGGACGAGATCGATATACAGATCGATCTCTTGAAAGATCCTGACTGGGTCGTTCGACGGGAAGCGGTGGTCACCCTTGGCGAAATGGCGGACGAGCGATGTGTCGCTCCGCTCTCCAGGGCGCTGAGGGATGGGGATTGGCAGGTCCGGGAGGCCGCGGTTGAGGCTCTGGCAAGTGTGGGGTCACCCGCAGTTGAGACGCTGGTTCGGCTGCTTCGGGATTGGGAGGTCCGCAAGGCTGCCATTCAAGCGCTCGGCAAGATCAAAGACGAGCGCGTCCTCGACCCGTTGGTGGCGCAACTTCGGATCGATGAGTTTCGGGAGGATGCCACCACCGCCTTGGCCGAGGTGGGAAAGCCCGCCGTGCCACGCGTCATTGCGGCGCTGAAAGATAAGGATGAGTACGTCCGAAAACAGGCGGTCATCATTCTGGGGCGCATCAAGGATCCCGAGGCCATCGACTCATTGATCGAATTGCTGCAGGATTCAGATTGGTATATTCGGCTGACGGCCGCGGCCGCTCTGGAGGCCATTCACGACGATCGCGGACGAGAGGCCATCAAGCCGCTACTCAAGGATCCAGACCTGGTTGTGCGGATGCGTGTGGAGCGGATTCTCGCGGCATGGAAGCGGAAGCAGCAGGAGGTCAGTGCCTAAATGGGGCTCCGATCACTTCCGCAATAGAATATCGAGCGCCCCCTGCAGGTCATCGATAGCGGAGGGGGCAAGTTTCTTCCCGATCGTCAGCTCGAGCCGCGCTTCCCGTACCTGCCCGCTCACGGTCCGTAGCTTGGCCGCCACGGCCGAGTCTTTTGCGCCCTGGATAGCTTGTTCCAACGCATCGACCGCTTCGGCCAGTTCTTTGCCGGCGCTCCCATAGTTTCGATCCAACAGGTGAGCTTTCGCTTGGATGAGATGGGCTTTGGCCTCGAGGAGGCCCTGTCTTCGCCGCAGGTCGTACTCCATTCCGAGCGTGGTATCCAACACATTTCTGGAGAGTTCGCGGACTTTCTCTGTCAAGGGATTCAGCGGCAATTGTCCGGTCACATAGCCGAGGGCAAATGTCGCAGCGAGTAAGACCAGCAAGCCGAGGAACCTGAGCATTGGGTTAGGAACTCTTTCTCGATGGTGGCCCGTCGATGGCGAGTAACAAGCTCCCGGCTGCCATGATGCGAACCGCAGGCTCAGAATCCCCCAAGGCCTGAACCGTGGTGGCGAAGGCGGCGGGCCCGATGCGCCCGAGCGATCGTGCCGCCGCCATTCGCGGTTGTGGATGTTGGTCCCGCAATAACTGGTCGAGCAGGCCGAGGCCAGCCTTGTGGCCGGGAACGCCGATGGCCTGTGCCACCGCAGCCCGAACCATCGGGGCCGGGTGTTTCGCCAGGTCTGCGGCCATGAGCATCACTTCCTGTTCCCCCGTTCTCAACAAGCCCTCGATGGCGGTGGCGCGGACGAGATCGTCGGCGTCCCGGCGTAGGGGCTGTAGCAGTTGCCGAGTATGTGCGCCACCCAAGCGTCCCAGGCTCGCGGCGCCGATGCCCCGGACCCGAGGATCTTCGTCCGCGATCGCATGGGCCAGCGCGGCCGTGCCGCCTGGATCGCCGAATTCGCCCAGTGCTCCGGCCGCGAACGCTCGCACCGCCGGGTCGGGGTCGTACACGGCCTGCGTCAGCACCGACAACGTGTTTGGCCGCCGAAGCTTACCCAAAACGCCCAAGGCGGCCATGCGGATCTCCGGGTCCGGCAGGGTGGCGGAACCGATCAGATCGCTCATCATGTCCTCTCGTCCGAGACGAACAAGTGCGCCCGCCGCGAAAATGGATTCGGGGCCGTCGTCTCCCCGGGCAATGGCACTGAGTCGATCGCGCACCGCGGCGACTCGCAATTCCCCCAGGGCCGTCATAGCCGCGATGCGAACGGTCGACGAGGGGTCATCGAGCAGCCGGATGAGCCCGGCCGTCTTCGCGGATTTCGCATGACGCCCCATCGCTTCGGCCGCTTTGGCCCGGACGGCAATCGAGGAATCGAACAGTCCGTCTTCCAGCAGCGGGAGGACGGCGGGATTGCGCATCTCCGCCAGGACACTATATGCGGCCGTCCGCACATGCTCCAGTGGATCGCGGACATGGCTGCTGACCATGCTCCACGCTAACTCACGGAGCAAAGGCCGGTCGTCCGGGGTGCCGGCTGGCACCAGCCGACGATAGAGCGGGAGTGCCTCCTCCGGGCGCCCCAATCGAATGTAACTCAATGTGGCAAGCCGGAGAAAGCTTCCGGCGATTGCGGGCTCGCCGGCCCGCGCGATGGCGTCCTGATATAGTCGCATCACCCTGTCATAGTCGCCTTGCTGAAAGGCTCGTGCCGCGTGGCTCTCCGCCGTCGACTGGGGCTGAGCCGCCTGCGCGCTCGTGAAGAACAGCGAGGCCGGATTCGGTGCCGGGATCGGGCCGGCCAGCGCGCCGAGCAATGCCCAGGTGAGCGCACGGGAGACACTCGGAATGAGCGAGCCCGGAGACGTGACAACGACTGAGCGGGCGCTGGACAGTGGTCGGTGAACTCGTAGGGCTCCGGCTACCATGATGTCGGGGTCTTGGTCATGGCGGGCGCATAAATCAGGTCCATATATTCTTTTACCATCCGTCGCGCGCTGAACCGTGGGGCGTTGGTCCGGATGGACTGTTTGACGATTTGGATCCATCCGCGGGGTACTCCGTCAGTATCACGCTGATAATAGAGGGGAACGACTTCCTCTTCGAGCAGGCGGTACAATTCGAGCGCATCCAGCCTATCTTGGACGGCGGGTTCGAGGCTGCTGTCCGACGCGGGGATTCCCCAGCCATTATTTCCGTCGTATCCCTCTTGCCACCAGCCGTCGAGCACGCTCAGGTGTAGCACGCCGTTCAAGGCCGCCTTCTCTCCGCTCGTGCCGCTTGCTTCAAGCGGGGGACGCGGCGTATTCAGCCACACGTCGACGCCTTGAACCAAGAACTTGGCCATATGCATGTCATAGTCTTCCAGAAAGGCAATGTGGCCGCCAAGGCGATGATCCTGGCAATACGACAGGACCTGATGGATGAACTGGCGCCCTGGTTCGTCGGCGGGGTGAGCCTTCCCGGCGAACACGAGCTGTACGGGCCGCCATTGATTGCGCAGCAGCTTCAAGAGGCGCTCGAGGTCGTGGAAGACCATCGTGGCCCGTTTATAGGTCGCAAAACGCCGCGCGAATCCGATGGTGAGCGCTTCGGGGTCCAGCATGGTGCCGCGCGCCAGAACCTGTGAAGCAAGGAGTGTTCCTTGCGCCCATCCCCGTCGGGCTCGCTCGCGGATAAACGACATGAGCCTCCGTTTCAGGTGTTGCCGCACCGACCACAGTTCCTGATCGGGGATGTCCATGAGTCGTTGCCAGATGGCCGAATCATCCACTCGGCTCATCCAATCCGGGCCGAGATATTTGCTGTACAGATGGTGGAGGTCCGGGGCGATCCAGGTCGGCACATGGATGCCGTTGGTGATGCTGCGGATCGGCACAAGATCGTCCGCCAACCCCGGCCACATGCACTGCCACATGCGGCGTGTGACGCGACCGTGCTCCCGGCTGACGCCGTTCACATGGGCGGACATCCGCATGGCCAAGGCCGTCATGTTGAATCCCGCTTCGGGATGGAGTGGGTGCTCGCCGAGGCGGAAAAAGGCGGACCGGCTCAGCCCGAGTTGATCCCAGTAGCCGTTGAAATACCGTTCCATGAGATCGAGCGGGAAGACGTCGTGTCCGGCTGGCACGGGGGTGTGAGTGGTGAAGACAGTACAGTGCCGGACCGACTCCATCGCATCGGCCGGCGAGAGGCCCGTTTGCTTGAGCTCCCGGAGCCGCTCGAGTGTGAGAAACGCCGAATGCCCTTCGTTCGCGTGCCACACGGTGGGATGGATGCCGAGGGCGCGAAGGGCTCGAACTCCGCCGATCCCCAGCAATATCTCCTGGCAGAGGCGCATCTCTTGCCCCCCGCCATACAGTCTGGCGGACAGGCCGCGATCTTCCGGGGCATTCTCGGGGACATCTGTGTCGAGCAGGTAGAGCGAGATTCGTCCCACTCGAATTTGCCAGATGGTGGCGGCGACGCGCCGACCGGCCATCTCGACGCTGATCTGCCTCGGGTGTCCATCCGGGGTCAGCACGCGATGGATGGGTGAATCGTCTCGGTCGAACGAGGCATACTCCGCCTCCTGCCAGCCGTCGGGGGTCAGTCGTTGGCGAAAATAGCCCTGTGGATACATGAATCCGATGCCGACCAAGGGAATGCCCAGATCGCTCGCCTCCTTGCAATGATCGCCAGCCAAGATGCCCAGCCCGCCACTATAGATCGGGATGGAAATGTGGAAGCCGAATTCGGCGGAAAAGTAGCCCACCAGAAAGCTCTTGTGGGTTCCATGATGGGTCGCGAACCAGGTGTCCTGCTTCTGGTGATACTCATCGTAGGCCTTCATGACGGCGGAATATTGACGAACGAATCCGGGATCGGAGGCCAGAGCTGAGAGCCGAGCAGGGCTGATTCTCGACAGGATCTGGACCGGGTTGTGATGGGAGTGCGTCCATAATACGGGGTCCAGCGATTCAAACAAGCGTCGGGCGTCGAGTCGCCAGCTCCACCACAGATTCTGCGAGAGATCCTCGAGGCGGGCAATCGGCTGGGGAAGTGGTTCGATTGGCATGGGGTGGTGGTTACTCCGTCGTGGTTGTGGTTCGGCGACCGTTCTCGCTGGCGAGGTTCCGAGGCGCCGGCTGAGGCGGCCGCGGAAGGGGCTGATGCGCCCCTAGGCGTGCCCGGCGGTGTGCCAGCTCGCCCATTGCTCCGAAAACGCCACGTTCGCGTAACGTTCTCCCACGATCTTCGTGAGGCGATTCATCGCGCGCGTGAGTTCCTGCATCTCGGATGGGGTAAGGTCCCGCCGGAATCGGGGATGCAATCCCCAGCGGGTTTCCACCTGATCTCCGGCGATCGCAGCCATGACGCTGATCAGCTTGATTTCGCTTCCGGTGGATGTGCCAGCGGCCGCCGAGATTTCGGCCGAACCGGCAGTCGGAGGATGTCCTGGGTGTTGCGCGATCAGCTGCGAGAGGGTCTCCGCCTCCTTGACAGGGGCTTTTCCCTCGAACAAGGCTTGCATGGCCGGAATGACGGCCGATGCGCAGAGCACCGCAGCGGCACTCACGTGACCGTTCTGGGGGTCGCCGAATGCCCGTGCCACCCGCTCTCCAAAGTGAGTGAGCATCTCGCTCTTCTGCGCGCTCTCTTCGATAGCCATGAATTTGAAACGATCGTAAAGCTGGCGGCTGTGGGCGACCGCGTTGCCGATGGTCAACGTGAGTTCCATTGGATCGGAATTGGTGGTGAGGGCCTGCCCGAGCATTCGCTTCATGGATTCGGTGACCCGATCCTCCAACGAGTTCATGAATTCGGGCTGGTCCACGAGCGGAACGTGCAGGACGGAGATTCGGTCGGCCAGATTGAACAGCACCTTGAGGAACTCCAGATAGACCTCCCACTCGTCGAGGCGCTTTAGTTTGAGGGCGCGCTCCGGCGCGCTCTTTTTCACCATGGTGACGGATTCGCCGGCCACGGCCAACATCAGTTCGGCCAAGGGACGAAGGACCTGATCGTGGGGACTGCTGGATGGCATTGGGACGTTGTCCGGACGAGCGGTATTATAGCGAACTTCCGCCGAGTGTCCAACCGGTTCTACAGAACAGGTGGGCAGCAGGCGCTCCGATTGCGAGCGGGGACGCGGATGTGAGGAGTCCTGCGCTCATCGTGTCTCGGCCAGCCGATTGCGCGCACGCAGGCACTGTGCTATACAGCAATACGACGCGAATCATCTAGTCGCGATCGGTCACCTCCATACCGTACCACCCATTGTGAGTTCTCACGTCAAGCCTTACATGCTGCGCCGAGCCCCCGAGGATCTCGGTGGGCGACGGCTTACACTGGATTATCCCGCTCTCCTCAACCCTCAACAGTTAGCCGCCGTGACCGCCGGCGAGGGGCCCGCGTTGGTGATTGCCGGTGCGGGCAGCGGCAAGACGCGGACCCTTATCCATCGCCTCGCCTACCTCGTGGATTCCGGCGTGAATCCGGCATCGATCCTGTTGATGACCTTCACCCGCAAGGCCGCCCAGGAAATGATCGAGCGGGCCGGCCGACTCATCGGCGCGGGGGCGGAGCGTGTGTGGGGAGGGACCTTTCATTCGGTGGCCAACTCGCTCCTCCGCCGGTATGGCCAGGCCATCGGCCTCAGCCCGCAGTTTACGATCATGGATCGAGGGGATGCCGAGGACCTGCTCAGTCTCATCCGCAGTCAACTCGGCTTGGCCGAAAAGGACAAGCGGTTTCCGCGCAAGGGGACGATCGCCGAAATCTTCAGCAAGTGCGAGAATACGCTTCAAACGCTGGACGACGTCGTTGTGAACGAGTTTTCCCACCTGGCGGAGTATCTCGAGGATTTGCACCGCCTCAAGCGGGGCTACGACGCGCAAAAGCGCGAGCGGCATCTGTTGGACTACGACGATCTGTTGCTCAAGTTGCGCGAGTTGCTGGGAGAAGGCGGGGGGATCGGCCATACGATCGCTGAGCAGTTTCGCTATCTTCTGGTCGACGAGTATCAGGACACCAATCGCTTGCAAGCGGACTTGATTCGCCGTCTCGCGCACGGGCACCACAACGTCATGGTGGTCGGGGACGACTCCCAATCCATCTATGCGTTTCGCGGGGCGACGTTTCGGAACATCATGGAATTCCCCGCGCTCTTTCCGGGGACGACGGTCTACAAATTGGAGGAAAATTATCGGAGCACTCAGCCGATCCTCAATCTGGCCAACGCGGTGATTCAGGAGGCCACCGAGAAATATTCGAAGCGGCTGTTCACGCGACAGATGGACGGCCCCCTGCCGGTTTTGGTGGAAGCGGGAAGCGAGCATTCCCAGTCTCGCTTCGTGGTTCAAAAGATTCTGGAGTTGCGAGAAGAGGGAGTCCCGCTCGGCGATGTGGCGGTCCTCTTCCGATCCGGTTTTCATTCGTTCGACTTGGAATTGGAATTGTCCCGTCGAAATGTGCCGTTCATCAAGCGTGGTGGGATCCGATTCATCGAGGCGGCCCATGTGAAGGATTTGCTCGCTCATCTGCGGGTGGCCCACAATCCGTTCGATGTCGTCAGTTGGAATCGTGTGTTGTTGTTGGTCGAGGGCGTGGGGCCGAAAAAAGCCCGTGAGTTGATCGCTGGTTTGGTCACAACGGAGCGCCCTTGGGACGTCCTCCGGCGAGTGGGCGGGCGCGCCGGCCAGCGGTTGAAAGATCTCGCCGCCGGCCTAGAGGAATTGGCGGCCAAGACCGCCGAATCGACCGGCGATGTCGTCGGGTGCGCGTACGAGTATTACCTGCCGATACTCAAGGAGCAGTATGACGACTATCCCAAGCGCATGCGGGATCTCGAGCATCTGCACACGATGGCCAGTCGATACCAAGGGGTGGGAGAATTCCTCGCCGATCTCGCGCTTGAGCCGCCAGACGGCGGGCGCGGGGAGGTGCTCGGCGGGGAACAAGAAGATGAAGTGCTCGTGCTGTCGACGATTCACTCGGCCAAGGGACTCGAATGGAAGGGGGTCTTCGTCATCTGGGTGGCCGATGGGCGGTTCCCCTCGCTCTATTCGTCGACCAACGAGGACGAATTGGAAGAGGAACGCCGCCTGTTCTACGTCGCGGTAACGAGGGCGAAGCGGCATCTGTATTTGACGTATCCCACCAATGTGTACGAACGCAACAGCGGGTTCGTATTCTCCCGCCCATCGCGCTTCCTCGACAATCTCTCGACCAGGCTGTGGGACACGTGGCGTGTGACCGAAGAGGATGTGCCTGCCTGGGGGGCGCGCTCCCCGCGTTCCTGGTAGCGGCGACGGCAACCAGAACCCTGATGGCTGGAGGCAATCCCGACATGCGTCACCAGGGGTGGGGCCGGGTATTTTGCGCCCTGATCCTTCTGGCGGGCGGACTGGCGGGGAGTGGCGCGTCCTTCGTCGTGGCGGTCGCAAGCGAAGCTCATCGCACCAGCCCGTGGAACCAACTCGTCGAGGAAGCCCGCGCGATGGGGTTGCCGGTGCGGTTTCTGGAATCGATCCCAGCCGATTTTGTTGCCATCGAGTTTGAAGATTTGCATACCTATGCGGCGGAATACCATCCGGAAGACCACCGCATGGTGTTGAATCGTACCCTTTCCTTCAACGCAGCCGGCTCCGTCTTGCGGCCGTTACGGACCCTGCACCATCGTGACGTGGGTACCCTCTTTCATGAATTGTTTCATGCCTATATGGACTACCTCGTGGCCGATCCAAGTGCGACCGCGCGCGACGAGAGCCGGCAAGCGCTCCTCGCGTTCGCTCGGGATCGACAGGGATGCCGGTATACCCAAGTGCAGATCACGCCGGTCGTTCAGCGAAGGGCTGCCACGGAACCTCGTGAGTTGAGCGACCGGGAATCCTGGGAAGCGCTGAACGAAACCTGGGCGGTATTTATCGGATGGGCGGTCTGGACGAAACTCGAAGCCGCCGACGCTGCGGTCGCTCAGCGCAAGCCGCGAGCATCCTGGGACCGGGATTGGTTTGCGCGTTTGCAGCGCGCCAATGAGCGTGGTGAATTGAGGGGGTATTATGAGCCGGAAGACTTCGAGGAGCGCGCGCTCACGAAGAAGCGGTACTTGTCCCTAGCCTTTCGCATTGCGCCCGACGAGGCAAAAATTCTCATGGCGAGTGTGATGGAGGTGCCCGTCAAGGCGGCTCGTTCCGTCGAGCAATTGCTGGCCTGGCGGGGGCAGCCACTTGACCGTGGTCAAAACTGTCAGCCTTATCCCATTGATATCTCGAAGAACGGAGCTCCTCGATCCGGTGTGAATTAACGAATAACCAATCGTGAACCCTCGCAAGTCTCATCGGTCAAGTTTGGGCCCTTGACATTGCGATTTTTCATCAATACAATCGGACGTTTCCAAAGCACCCCTTTCTACTCAGAGTAACCAGTCTGCGGTGCCCGGTGGCTGCAACGGTGCAGAGAGGGGTGTCTTTGTATTGTCGTCGGCCTGCGCTCTAGTGGGCACTACTGAGGTAACGGATTCGTGGTCAGGTACCCAAGTGGCCAACGGGGGCAGACTGTAAATCTGCTGTCTACGGGCTTCCAAGGTTCGAATCCTTGCCTGACCACCATAAATATGATCGTCGTCTGACCCGCCGTTTCTGCGGCCATGCGAAGCAGAAGGAAGTTTTTGAAGCTCGGGGATGTCAGGGGGGAAGGTGCAGCGGCAGTCGGAAAGCGGTGGCCATATAAATTCGGGTTTTGAACGAAAGTTTGGGTGGTGAAGGATCATCCCCCCTTCTGCAAAGCAAGCGATGTTGGATTGAACATTTGGGGGTGGAGAAACGAGGCGGGCGTAGCTCAGTGGTAGAGTTCCAGCCTTCCAAGCTGGCTGTCGTGGGTTCAAATCCCATCGCCCGCTCCATTCCACGCTACTCTAGTGCTCTATCGCGTGAGTCGACAGTGCGGATTTCTTTGGGTGGTCGGGAGTGTTGAGCGGTTGAATTTAGAAGTAAGTGGGGGACGGGCCGGAAGCCCACGTAGCTCAGTTGGTAGAGCACGTCCTTGGTAAGGACGAGGTCACGCGTTCGATCCGCGTCGTGGGCTCCATGCCGAGCTTGCTGGGCCAACTCCCATTACGAGGGGGCTCGGAATCGGGACCAGCGTCGTGCGAACCTTCCGGTGCCGCTCGTGGGGGATGTTCCATAAGCCGCTGGACATGGAAGCGAGGAAAGCGGCGGAAAGGTCGCGAGGCTGGGTGGTTCTTCACTGACAGTCGCCTTCCGGCATCGGGCGCCCTCTCTTGTGCCGTCGGAACCATGCGCTCGGCACGCACCTCGGAAGGTGCTGCCCTTGGGGCCGCGCAGGTCGCTGTCGGAATGCGAAAGCGCTTGTTTGTCGATTTAACGAGGGAGTGAGTTATGGCGAAGGCGAAATTTGAGCGGAAGAAGCCGCATGTGAACATTGGGACGATTGGGCACGTGGACCACGGCAAGACGACGTTGACGGCGGCGTTGACGAAGATCTGCGCGGACCGGGGGATGGCGAAGTTCGTGAGCTACGACGAGGTGGCGAAGGCGAGCGAGAGCCAGGGGCGGCGGGATGCGAGCAAGATCATGACGATCGCGATCAGCCACGTGGAGTACGAGACGGACAAGCGGCACTATGCGCACGTGGACTGCCCGGGGCACGCCGATTATGTGAAGAACATGATCACGGGGGCGGCGCAGATGGACGGGGCGATCCTGGTGGTGAGTGCGGCGGATGGGCCGATGCCGCAGACGCGGGAGCATATTCTCTTGGCGCGGCAGGTGGGCGTGCCCTACATCGTGGTGTTTCTGAACAAGGCGGATAAGGTCGATGATAAGGAGTTGTTGGAATTGGTGGAAGTGGAAGTACGGGAGTTGCTCTCGAAGTACGACTTTCCGGGCGACAAGATTCCCATCGTGCAGGGGTCGGCGCTGAAGGCGATGGAGGGGGATCAGGGCCCGTTGGGGGTGCCGTCGATTCTGAAGTTGCTGGAGGCGGTGGACAGCTACATTCCGACGCCGACGCGAGCGATCGACAAGCCGTTTTTGATGCCGATCGAGGACGTGTTCACGATCAGCGGGCGGGGGACGGTGGTGACGGGGCGGTGTGAGCGGGGGGTGGTGAAGGTCGGGGATGAAATCGAGATTGTGGGGTTGAAGCCCACGCAAAAGACGGTGGTCACCGGGGTGGAGATGTTCCGCAAGGTGCTCGATGAGGGGCAGGCGGGGGACAACATCGGGGTGCTGCTGCGGGGGACGAAGAAGGAAGACGTGGAGCGGGGGATGGTGTTGGCCAAGGGCGGCAGCATCACGCCGCATACGAAATTCAAGGCCGAGGTGTACGTGTTGACAAAGGAAGAGGGGGGGCGGCACACGCCGTTTTTCAATGGGTACCGGCCGCAGTTTTACTTCCGGACGACGGACGTGACGGGGGTGGTGCAGTTGAATCCGGGGGTGGAGATGGTGATGCCGGGGGACAATGTGAGTTTGACGGCGGAGTTGATCTCGCCGATCGCGATGGACGTGGGGTTGCGGTTCGCGGTCCGCGAGGGCGGCAAGACCGTCGGCTCCGGGGTGGTCACTGAAATTCTGGCGTAGGGAGGCGTGGAATCCGAGGGGTGCCGTCGGGACAGGGCCGTCCCCATGACGCACACCTTGCGTTTTGCGAGATAAGACATGCGGGAGATCATCGATTTGGCTTGTACGGAGTGCAAGCGTCGCAATTACTCCACGATGAAGAACAAGAAGAACGATCCGGACCGACTGGAACGGAGGAAGTATTGTAAGTTTTGCCGGAAGCATGTGGCGCACAAAGAGGTCAAGTAGCGGGATTCCGAGGCTCGTGGTCGCGCGAGAAGGGCCAACCTTCCGCGGCAGACGGAGAGAGGCTGACCGACTCAGCGGGCCGCGATTCGTAGGGGCATGGTGTCAACGGCTAGCACGTCGGTCTCCAAAACCGAAGGTCCAGGTTCGAAACCTGGTGCCCCTGCCAGCGGCCAGGTTGATCCGGTGGGCGAGCGGCTTACGGCGTGAGCGGGTGGAAAGTCGGGTGCTGAATGGGCGGGAGACAAGGCTGAATGTTTACGAGATTGTGGGCGTCGATCGTTGAGTTTCTGGCGGATGTGCGTGGCGAGATTAAGAAGATCTCGTTTCCGACGAGGTCGGAAACGATCGGTTCCACCGCGGTGGTAATCGTATTCTGTATCTTGATGTCCCTCTATCTCTCCGTCATCGATTCCTTTCTGGTCTGGTTGGTGAGCAAGATCATCTAGCGTTGTCCGTGCAACGAACGGTGACGAGGTAGTTGGCCTGAGGCCGGGGAAGTAATCGCTCGGTCTGATAATGGGGATCGCGAGCCATGACTGATCAAGAAGCGACGTTGACCAAGCGGTGGTATGTCATTCACACCTATGCGGGCTTCGAGGGGCGGGTCAAAGCCAGCTTGATGGAGCGGGCCGCACAGATGAAGCTCGCAGATCGGATCGGGCAGGTCTTGGTGCCGACGGAGGATGTGATCGAAATCAAGGACGGGAAGCGCCGGACCTCGAAGCGCAAGTTCTTTCCGGGGTACGTGTTGGTGGAATTGGAAACGCCCTTGTCCGATGAGACACTGCAACTGATCAAGGAGACCCCGAAGGTCACCGGCTTCGTGGGCGGCGGCGCCCAGCCTGTGCCGCTGTCCCAGGAGGAGGTCGAGTCTCTGCTCAAGCAGATCGACTCAGGAACGGCACGGCCGCGGGAGCAGATCCGGTTCATTAAGGGCGACAATGTGCGGGTGATCGATGGGCCGTTCATGGGGTTCAACGGGGCCGTGGAAGAAGTCGATTCGGTTCATAACCGTGTGAAGCTGATGGTGAGCATTTTTGGCCGCTCGACCCCGGTTGAGCTCGGGTTCCTGCAGGTGGAGCGGATCTAACCAAATTCTAAGGTTGAATGTGAATTCTTCGGCCCTCGCCGGGCATCCAACATTCGGCTTTTGAGTATTCGAAACGGAGTGAACGATGGCCAAGGAAGTATCAGCGCAGATCAAGTTGCAGATTCCGGCTGGAAAGGCCAATCCGGCCCCTCCGGTCGGCCCCTCGCTCGGCCAGCATGGGGTCAACATCATGGAGTTCTGCAAGCAGTTCAATGCCAAGACCCAAAAGGAAGGGGATAGCATCATCCCTGTCGTGATCACAGTCTACAAGGATCGGAGTTTCACTTTCATTCTGAAGACCCCTCCCGCGTCGGACCTGTTAAAGAAAGCCGCGGGTGTCATCAAGGGCTCAGGCGTGCCGCAAAAGGACAAGGTCGGAAAAATCACTCAGGCTCAGTTGCAAGAGATTGCCAAGAAGAAAATGACCGACCTGAATGCCGCCGACCTTGAGGGGGCCATGAACATCATCGCTGGGACGGCCCGGAGCATGGGGATTGTGATTCAGTAACGGACCACGGGTCCCGGGGTAGAGGAGCGAATCATGGGAAAGAAAATGCAGGCGGCCCTCAAGAAGGTGGAGCCGCGCGTGTATGGCTTGAATGAGGCGGTGGAGGTGGTGAAGCAGTCCGCCTATGCCAAATTCGACGAAACCGTCGATTTGGCCTTGCGGCTGGGCGTCGACCCGAAGCGGTCCGACCAGATGGTGCGCGGAACCACCGTCTTGCCGCATGGCACGGGAAAGCAAATTCGAATTCTGGTCTTTGCCAAGGGGGAAAAGGAGCAGGAAGCGCGTCAGGCCGGAGCGGATTACGTCGGCGGGGACGAGCTCATGGAAAAGGTCAAGGGGGGGTGGATGGATTTCGATTGCGCCATCGCCACGCCGGACCTGATGGGGGCCGTGGGCAAACTGGGAAAGGTGCTCGGGCCGCGCGGGCTCATGCCGAATCCAAAAACCGGGACCGTGACCTTTGACGTGGCCAAGGCGATCGGGGAACTCAGGCGCGGGCGCGTGGAATACAAACTGGATAAGGCGGGGATCGTGCACGTGCCGGTCGGCAAGGTCTCGTTCGATGCGCCGAAGTTGGTCGAGAATGCGCAGGCCGTGCTCGAGTCCGTGGTGAAGGCAAAGCCCGTCTCGTGCAAAGGGCGGTATCTCAAGTCGGCGACGATCTCGAGTACGATGGGCCCAGGGGTCCATCTTGACTCGATTGCGATCGCCAAACAATGGGCCTAGGCGCGTCGGCAATCGATCGTTATCCGATTGTTCGGGGGGGTACGCCACGGGTGACGGGCGGCGAGTAGGGGGCGCCTGACAAAGGGGAAATGCGATGAAGAAGGAAGAAAAAGCGACGGCCGTTGCGGAACTGACCGAAAAGTTCTCGCGGGCCCGGCTCGCCATCTTGACCGAATGCGCCGGTCTTCCGGTGAACCAGGTGACGGAATTGCGGAGGCAATTGCGGGGCGTGAACGCCGAATACCGGGTCATCAAGAATACCTTGGCCGCGCGGGCATCCGGAAGCACCAGTTTGGCGCCGCTGAAGGAGCACTTCAAGGGCCCGGCCGCAGTCGTGTTGGGGTACGATGATCCCGTGACCCCTACCAAAGTGCTGAAGGATTTTCTTGGCACCGAAAAGCGCGACGAAAGATTGAAAATCCTGGTTGGAGTCCTGGAGGGCAAGCTGCTCCAGGCCGGCCAGTTGGAGGAAGTGGCCAGGCTGCCGAAGAAAGAGGTGCTGGTCGCGATGCTGCTGTCCGCGCTCCAGGGGCCTGCGCGTGGCTTGGTCTTCGCACTCAGTGGAATCGTCAAAAAGTTGGTCTATGTCATCAGTGCCATTCAGGACACTAAGAAAGGGGAGGGTAGCATGTCGACAGGAACAGCCAAGTTGTCACAGGAAGATTTCATCAAAGCGATCGAGGGTATGAGCGTGCTTGAGCTCGCGGACCTCGTGAAGGGGTTGGAAACGCGATTTGGGGTAACGGCGGCGGCCCCGGTGGCGATGATGGCACCTGGAGCCGGAGCAGCCGCAGCGGCGCCGGCTGAGGAAAAGACCTCGTTCGACGTCATTTTGGCCACGGTGGCGGCCGACAAGAAGATTCAAATCATCAAGGTGGTCCGCGAATTGACGAGTTTGGGTCTCAAGGAAGCGAAAGACCTCGTGGAGGGCGCGCCCAAGCCTGTCAAGACCGGTGTGGCGAAGGAAGAGGCAGACAGTATGAAGAAGAAGCTTGAAGAGGCGGGAGCCAAGGTCGAGATCAAGTAAGTCGCTACACGTGACCGTTCATGCCGGCTTTGTTCCCCCGTGCGGGGCTGCGCCGGTTCACGGAAGTCGAACAGCACAGAAGGAGCGACGCGCATGGCAGAGGCGAATGGTGTTGAGCTCGTTCAGCGGAAGGATTTCTCCCGGATCAGTGCGAGCATCGAGATCCCGGATTTGATTGAGATCCAGCGGCGCTCGTATGAGCAGTTTCTCCAGATTGAAAAGGAGCCCGAGCGTCGGGACGATCGGGGACTGCAGGCCGCGCTGGCGAGTGTGTTTCCTATTGCGGACTATAACAACACCGCTGTCTTGGAATTCATCAGCTATTCGTTGGGAACGCCCAAGTACGACGTGCGGGAGTGCCTCGAGCAGGGGATGACCTATGCGGTTCCGCTGAAGTTGCGCGTGCGGCTCGTTGTGTTCGACAAGGAGGACAAGGCCCCGAAAAAGCGGGTGCTAGACGTGCGGGAACAAGAGGTCTATGTCGGCGAGCTGCCGCTCATGACCGATCGTGGTACGTTCATCATCAATGGGACGGAGCGAGTCGTCGTCAGCCAGTTGCACCGTTCTCCTGGCGCGTCCTTCACTCATGACAAGGGGCGGACCCACGCCAGCGGGAAAGTGTTGTATTCGGCCCGAATCATTCCGTACCGGGGGTCTTGGCTCGACTTTGAATTCGATGCCCGAGACATTCTGTACGTGCGCATCGATCGCCGGCGCAAGATGCCCGCCACGATCCTTCTCAAGGCGTTCGGGTATTCGAGCGATGACCTGCTGAAGATGTACTATCCGGTGGAGGAGATTCACCTCACCGATGGGAGGCTTCATCGTCGCCTCGATCCGGACATCCATCACGGCCTGCGCTGTTCGGCTGAAGTGACGGAGAAGGGCGGGAAAGAAGTCCTGGTTCGAGAAGGCATGCGCTTGACGAAAGCGCTGATCGCCAAACTCAAGGCCGCCGGCATCAAGGAGATCCCTGTGGCGCCTGCCGAACTCGTCGGCCGCGCCGTGTTGAGCGAAGTGGTGGATCCAAAGACCAAGGAAAAGCTGGCCGACAAGAATCAACGATTGACCGCCGAGGTGCTTGACAAGATCGCGGGCAGCCAACTTGATTCCTTCAAGGTCATCTACTTGGACCAAGCGACTCAGACGCCGGTGATTCTGGATACCCTGGATATGGAGCGGACGGCCTCGAAGGAAGAGGCCATGGTGGAGATTTACAAGCGGCTCCGTCCGGGGGAGACGCCGTCCATCGAAACAGCCAAGGCCTTGTTCGAGAATCTGTTCCAAAGCCCGAAGCGCTATGATTTGTCTCCGGTGGGCCGCCTGAAGCTCAACAAGAAGCTGGGGCTGGACCTTCCTCTCGAGCAACGGACGCTGACGAAAGAAGATATCGTTGAGGTGATCCGCTACCTGATCAACCTCAAGATGGGCAAGGGCGAGGTCGACGACATCGACCATTTGGGAAACCGGCGCGTACGCTCGGTGGGAGAATTGCTGGAGAATCAGGTCCGGCTGGGCTTGGTGCGCATGGAGCGCAGCATCAAAGAGCGCATGAATCTCTTGGACATGGAAACGGTGTTGCCGCACGACCTGATCAACGCGAAGCCCGTGGTTGCCGCGATCAAGGAGTTTTTCAGCAGCAGCCAATTGTCCCAATTCATGGATCAAACCAATCCGTTGGCGGAAATTACCCACAAGCGCCGCTTGTCCGCGCTGGGGCCCGGCGGGTTGACGCGGGAGCGTGCGGGCTTCGAGGTGCGGGACGTGCACCCGTCCCATTACAGCCGCATTTGTCCAATCGAAACCCCTGAAGGGCCCAACATCGGCCTGATCACGTCTCTGGCGACGTATGCCCGGATCAACGAGTTCGGATTCATCGAGGCTCCGTATCGCAAGGTGGTCAAGGGCCGGGTGACGGAGGAAATCGAATACCTTTCGGCGATCGAGGGAGACAAGTACGTGGTCGCGCAGGCGAACTCGGCGGTGGATGCGCAGGCGAGACTGGTTTCCGAGACGATTACCGCCCGGGCAGCGGGGGATTTCATCACGACTACGCCCGATCGTGTCGAATATATGGACGTGTCGCCCAAGCAAGTCGTGAGCGTCGCAACCGCGATGGTGCCGTTCTTGGAGCATGATGATGCAAACCGAGCGTTGATGGGTTCGAACATGCAGCGTCAGGCAGTCCCTTTGCTGACGAGTGACGCGCCTCTGGTGGGGACGGGTATGGAGGCAGTGGTGGCGCGGGATTCGGGCTATGTCGTCCTAGCCAGGCGGGCCGGCGTTGTGGAGAGCGTCGATGCGACACGCATTGTCGTGCGCGCCGATCTTGCCAAGGACGGGCGGAAGCGTGGGGACACGGGATTGGACGTGTACGATCTGGTCAAGTTTCAGCGCTCGAATCAAAATACCTGCATCACCCAGACGCCCATCGTCCGGCTCGGGCAGCCAGTCAAGAAAGGGCAAGTGCTGGCCGATGGGCCTGCGATCGATCGCGGGGAACTCGCGCTGGGCAAGAACGTGTTGGTCGCTTTCATGCCCTGGGGTGGATATAACTTCGAGGATGCCATTCTCCTGAGCGAGCGGGTTGTGCGCGAAGATGTCTTCACCTCGATTCATATCGAGGAGTTCGACGTCGAAGCGCGGGATACCAAGCTGGGGAAGGAAGAGATCACGCGCGATATTCCCAACGTGGGAGAAGAGGCGCTGCGCAATCTCGATGAGAGCGGCATTATCCGAATCGGGGCGGAGGTCAAGCCAGGCGACATTCTGGTCGGCAAGGTCACGCCGAAAGGCGAAACCCAACTGACGCCGGAAGAGAAGCTGCTTCGCGCGATCTTTGGCGAGAAAGCCGGAGACGTCAAGGACACGTCTCTGACCGTTCCGCCCGGCGTCGAAGGGATCGTCGTCGACGTGAAGATCTTCTCCCGCAAGGGACTCGACAAAGACGAGCGCTCGCGCACGATCGAGAACGAGGATGCCCTCAAGCTGCAACGTGACCATCAGGACGAAATTCGGATCATCGAAGAGGAAAAGATCAAGAAGATCCGTAAATTCATGCTGGGCCGGGTCGTGGGGCGAGATCTCATGGATCCGGACTCCGGCGAGGTGATCCTGAAGAAAAAGGGCAAGCTGACCGCCGAAGTGTTGCGGCAATTGTCGGATGACGAGTTGCGCCACACTATCTTGGCCGATCCGGAGGAGCAATCCGAGCTAGACGAAATCGAGCGTCGTGCCAAGGAGCAGATCGAAATTCTGCAGACGATGTACGACGAAAAGGTCGGACGCCTTAAGCGCGGGGATGAGTTGCCTCCGGGAGTGCTCAAGCTCGTCAAGGTCCACATTGCGATGAAGCGAAAGATCCAGGTGGGCGATAAGATGGCCGGGCGGCACGGCAACAAAGGTGTGGTGTCCAGAGTGCTGCCGGAGGAGGATATGCCCTATTTGCCCGATGGCACTCCGGTGGACATCGTGTTGAATCCCCTGGGCGTCCCGTCGCGTATGAACGTGGGCCAGATTCTTGAAACGCACCTCGGTTGGGCGGCGAGGGCGCTGGGTATTCATGTATCCAGTCCGGTGTTCGACGGCGCCTCGGAGCGGGAGATCAAAGACCTGCTGACACAGTCCGGTTTGCCGCCGAGCGGGCAGGCCATCCTGCATGATGGGCGAACGGGAGAGCGGTTCGATAGCCCGGTGACGGTCGGATATATGTATATGCTGAAGTTGCACCACTTGGTGGACGACAAGATCCACGCCCGGTCCATCGGACCATACTCGTTGGTGACGCAGCAGCCGCTCGGCGGGAAAGCCCAATTCGGCGGCCAGCGGCTGGGAGAGATGGAGGTTTGGGCTTTGCAGGCCTATGGGGCCGCCTCGACCCTGCAGGAGTTCTTGACAGTGAAATCCGATGACGTGCCCGGTCGGTCGCGGATGTATGAAGCGATCGTCAAGGGGGAGCCCTATCTCGAGCCCGGACTCCCTGAATCCTTTAACGTGTTGGTGAAAGAACTGCAGAGCTTGGGCTTGGACGTCGAGTTGGTGAAGTCCCAGGAATAGTCGGACATTCACGAGAAGCGGCGCACAGCTCACAAGGAGGAACGACCTTGGAAGGCGTATATACCTTATTTGAGAAACCTCGGGACAGCGTGTCGTTCGACTCGATTCGCATTCGAGTCGCGTCTCCCGAGAAGATTCGCTCCTGGTCCTACGGCGAGGTGAAGAAGCCGGAAACGATCAATTATCGGTCCTTCAAGCCGGAAAAGGACGGGCTGTTCTGCGCCAAAATTTTCGGGCCGACGAAAGACTGGGAATGCAATTGCGGCAAGTACAAACGGATGAAGCACCGCGGCATCGTCTGCGACAAGTGCGGCGTTGAAGTCATTCAATCCAAGGTGCGCCGCGAGCGGATGGGGCATATCGAACTGGCAGCCCCGGTCGCGCATATCTGGTTCTTGAAAGGTGTGCCCAGCCGGATCGGGACACTGCTGGACATGAGCCTCAAATCGCTGGAAAAGATCCTCTATTTTGAAAGCTATGTCGTGGTCGATCCCGGTACCACGTCATTGAGCGAAAAGGAATTGGTCGGCGAGGATCGACTTCGGACGCTGCAGAGCGAGCATGGCGCGAGCGCGTTCAAGGTTGGGATCGGCGCGGAGGCGATCCGCGAACTTCTCAAGCGTGTTGATATCAATACGCTCTGGGACGACATGCACGCCAAAGCCAGGACGACTGCCTCCGCTGCAGTCAAGAAGAAATACGCGAAGCGGCTCAAGGTGCTGGAGGCATTTCGCCGCTCCGGCAACAAGCCGGAATGGATGATCATGGACGTCATCCCGGTGTTGCCGCCGGAGTTGCGTCCACTGGTCCCGCTCGACGGGGGACGGTTTGCGACCTCGGATCTTAACGATCTGTACCGCAGGGTCATCAACCGCAACAATCGGCTGAAACGCCTCATCGAACTCAAGGCGCCGGGCGTCATCATTCGCAACGAAATGCGGATGTTGCAAGAGGCTGTCGATGCGCTGTTCGACAACGGACGCCGCGGACGCGCCATTCGCGGGCCGAACAAGCGCCCCCTCAAGTCCTTGAGCGATATGCTGAAGGGCAAGCAGGGCCGCTTCCGTCAGAATCTCCTGGGCAAGCGCGTCGATTATTCTGGCCGAACGGTGATCGTGGTTGGGCCGGAGTTGCGCCTGAATCAATGCGGGTTGCCCAAGAAGATGGCCCTGGAGCTCTTCAAGCCCTTTATCTTCCATAAGCTCGAGGAGCGTGGGGCGGCGACCACGATCAAGAGCGCGAAGCGTTTGGTGGAAAAGGAGCGTCCGGAAGTGTGGGATGTCCTCGATGAGGTGATTCGGGAGCATCCGGTGCTCCTGAATCGCGCGCCGACGCTCCACCGCTTGGGAATTCAGGCGTTCGATCCCGTGTTGGTCGAGGGAAAGGCCATCCGGCTGCACCCGCTCGTGTGCGCGGCATTCAATGCGGATTTCGACGGCGATCAAATGGCCGTGCACGTGCCGTTGTCGGTCGAAGCACAGATTGAGGCGCGTGTGTTGATGATGTCGATCAACAACATTCTCTCGCCGGCCAGCGGGAAGCCGATCGCGGTGCCCTCGCAGGATATGGTGTTGGGTTGCTATTGGTTGACGAAGGAGCGCGCGGGCGCAAAAGGCGAAGGAAAAGTGTTCGGTTCGCGCGAAGAGGTGCGGATCGCCTACGACGCGGACGAAGTCGACGAGCATGCGCGGATCAAGGTGCGCATCAACGGCGTTCTCACGCAAACTACGGTCGGGCGCGTCATTCTGAGCGAAATCCTTCCGGCCTCGCTCCCGTTCAGTTATGCCAACCAGTTGATGACAAAAAAGGAAATGTCGCGGCTGATCGATTCGGTGTACCGGCAGACCGGGCACAAGGATACGGTGGTATTTCTCGATCGGATCAAGGCCATCGGGTTCCAATACGCGACCAAGGCCGGGATATCCATCTGCATCGATAACATGCATATCCCGACGCGGAAGGAAGAGCTGATCGGTAAAGCTCAGCACGAGGTGAACGAAATCGAGAAGCAGTACAGCGACGGATTGATCACCAACGGCGAGCGGTATAACAAGGTGATCGACATCTGGGCCCACGTCACCGAGCAGGTGGCGGGAGAAATGATGAAGGAGCTCGGGGCCGGCGGTGATCCGAGGAAGGCCGAGTCGTTCAATCCCATCTTCATGATGGCGGATTCGGGCGCGCGAGGCAGCGCGCAGCAGATCCGCCAGTTGGGAGGGATGCGGGGATTGATGGCGAAACCATCCGGTGAAATCATCGAGACGCCGATTACGGCAAACTTCCGGGAAGGACTGACGGTGTTGCAGTATTTTATTTCCACGCACGGCGCCCGCAAGGGGCTCGCGGACACCGCGCTCAAGACGGCGAACTCCGGCTATCTCACACGTCGCCTTGTGGATGTCGCCCAGGACGTGATTGTGTGTGAGGATGACTGCGGCACGGGGGACGGCATCGTGGTCACGGCTCTCGTTGAGGGCGGTGAGGTGATCGAACCGCTTGAGGAGCGCATTCTTGGCCGGCTGGCGGGTGAGGACATTCGCGACCCGGTGACGGGCGAAGTGATTATTAGCCTGAACGAGGAGATCGACGAGGAGAATGCCAAGGCCGTCGTGGAGGCAGGGTTGGATCGAGTCAAGATTCGCTCCGTGCTGACGTGCCAGACGCCTCGTGGGGTCTGCCGGCGGTGTTACGGGCGCGATCTGGCACGCGGCCGATTGGTCGAGCGCGGGGAGCCGGTGGGCGTGATAGCCGCCCAGTCGATCGGCGAGCCGGGCACGCAGTTGACGATGCGGACCTTCCATATCGGTGGAACAGCCAGCAAAGTCGTGGAACAGACCGTGCTCGAAGCCAAGCACGCCGGGCATATCAAATATTTAAGTTTTGACGCCAAGAAAGGGGCGGATGTCCATAACCACAACGTCGCCGTGAAGAACAAAGAGGGCGAATGGGTGGTGATGAGTCGTAACGCCAAGATTGCGATTGTGGACGAGACGGGCCGGGAACGAGAAAAATATCCCGTGGTCTACGGTGCCCGTATCAAGATCAAGGATGGTGCGGAAGTCCAGGTTGGGCAGCGCTTGGTCGAATGGGACCCGTATTCGTTGTTGATCCTGACGGAAGTCGGCGGTCGAGTCGCCTACGGAGATATCATCGAGGGCGTGTCGATGAAGGAGGAGGTGGACGAAGTCACGGGGCTCTCGCGAAAGGTCGTCATCGAGCACGCGGGTGGGAACCTGCGTCCGCGGTTGTCGATCAAGGACGAACACGGAAAAACGGCGAAGGTGTCGGGCGCGACGGGCGTCGCGCGGTACTTGCTGCCCGTGGGTGCCCACATTCTGGTTGAGAAGGGTGCGACGGTGTCGCCGGGCGACGTGTTGGCGAAGATCCCTCGTGAAACGACGAAAACAAAGGATATCACCGGCGGTCTGCCTCGTGTCGCCGAGCTGTTCGAGGCCAGAAAGCCCAAAGAACATGCGGTGATCAGCGAAATCGACGGGGAGGTGTCGTTCGGCGGTTTCGTGAAGGGCATGCGGAAGGTTGTCGTCGACAACAAGCTCGGCGATGTGAAGGAATACTTCATCCCGAAAGGCAAGCACGTCAACGTCCACGAGGGTGATTGGGTTCGTGCCGGAGAGCCGTTGATGGACGGTTCGGCTAATCCCCATGACATTCTCGATGTGTTGGGTCCCAAGGAGCTGCAGAAGTATCTGGTGGATGAGGTGCAGGACGTGTATCGCCTGCAGGGCGTGTCGATCAACGACAAGCACATCGAGATCATCGTCCGGCAAATGTTGAGAAAGGTCCGCATTGAAGATCCCGGCGATACGGAATTTCTGCCGGGAAGCCAGGTGAGCAAAGTCGCCTTTGAGAGCGAGAATGAAAAGGTCCTTCAGAAAGGAGGCCGGCCCGCACTGGGGAAGCCGGTGCTCTTGGGGATTACGAAGGCGGCCCTGACTACCGAAAGCTTCGTTTCGGCGGCTTCCTTCCAGGAAACCACCAGGGTCCTGACCGAGGCGGCGATTAACGGGAAGGACGACCGGCTGTGGGGTCTGAAGGAAAACGTCATTGTGGGACGATTGATTCCTGCCGGAACGGGATTCCTTGAGTATCGGGATACCTTCGTGCTGCCACCGAAGAAGGAAGAGGAGCTACCGTCCGCACCAGAGGCTCCCGTGGCGCTGGCGCAGGATAGTGGTTCCGGGAACTGAGCAGAGCGAAGAGGAAAGATCGTCCCGATCTTCAGTCCGGCCTGGGATGGGTGCTTGACAGCTTGATCTCGCATCATTATAATCCGCGGGCTTTGGTGCTGACGGTTCGGTGGTACTGAATGTAGTGAGAGCCCCTGATGAGGCGAGTCGTAAACTATGCCAACGATTAATCAACTAGTGCGCCACGGGCGTGTGCTGATTAAGAGCAAGACGAAGAGTCCTGCGCTCAAGCGATGCCCTCAGAAGCGAGGCGTGTGTTTGAGGGTTTATACCACCACCCCGAAGAAGCCGAATTCGGCGTTGCGGAAAGTCGCGCGCGTTCGGTTGACGAATGGAATTGAGGTGACCTCGTACATTCCGGGCGTGGGGCATAACCTCCAGGAGCATTCCATTGTGCTCGTGCGAGGGGGGCGCGTGAAGGATCTTCCTGGTGTCCGCTATCATATCGTTCGGGGTACTCTTGACGCGGTCGGCGTTGCGGGGAGAAAGCAGGGGCGGAGTAAATACGGGGCCAAGCGGCCAAAGTAGACTAGCGAACACGTCGGCTCATCAGAGCTGAAACGATTGAATAGAGAGAACAACGATGCCTCGTGGCGGTGGGATAGCACAGCGCGATACGTTGCCCGATACCAAGTATGGGGATCGGCTGGTCGGGAAGTTTATCAGTACCCTGATGTCGAAGGGGAAGAAGAGTACGGCCGAGCGTATTGCCTATGGCGCGTTCGAGTTGATCGAAAAAAAGACCAGTGGTGACGCCCTGAAGGTCTTTCGAGCGGCCGTCGACAACGTCAAGCCGGTAGTGGAAGTGAAGTCGAGGCGAGTGGGTGGTGCCTCGTACCAGGTTCCGGTTGAGATTCGTCCAACCCGTCGGTTGTCTCTCGCGCTCCGCTGGATTGCGGAGTTTGCCAGATCGCGTTCGGGCAAGAGTATGGTCGAAAAGCTCGCCGCTGAACTGATGGATGCCTCGAATAATACCGGTGCGGCGGTCAAGAAGCGCGAGGATGTCCATCGCATGGCGGAGGCCAACAAGGCCTTCGCGCACTATCGCTGGTAAAGCCCACCATTGGAAATGGACGCCCGCGGCGTGAAGTCGTGTGGGGGCGTTTTCATTTTTGTGGCTTAGTTTTCATGAACACTGTTTCGTAGGAGTTTGTGTCCGTGGGAAGACAAACGCCCTTAGAGCGCACCAGAAATATTGGAATCATGGCGCACATCGACGCCGGGAAGACCACGACGACCGAGCGGGTGCTCTACTATACCGGAGTCTCACACAAAATGGGTGAGGTCCATGAGGGCGCGGCCACCATGGACTGGATGGAGCAGGAGCGGGAGCGCGGCATCACCATCACTGCGGCTGCGACGACCTGTTTCTGGAAAGATTATCGGATCAATATCATCGATACGCCCGGGCACGTTGACTTCACGATCGAGGTGGAGCGTTCGCTTCGCGTGTTGGATGGGGCGGTCGCGGTATTCGATTCGGTTCAAGGTGTCGAGCCCCAATCCGAAACGGTTTGGCGCCAGGCGGATAAGTATCGGGTGCCTCGGATCGCTTTCATGAACAAGATGGATCGCACTGGGGCCGATTTTTATTTCAGCGTGCAATCCATCATCGACCGGTTGGGCGCCAATCCTGTCCCCATTCAAATTCCGATCGGGCGAGAGGGGGAGTTCCGCGGCGCGATCGATTTGGTCAAGATGAAGGGGTTCTTCTATGACGATGAAACCCTGGGGGCCAAATACGAGATTCGCGATATCCCGGATAGCCTGAGGGAGCAGGCCGAACAGTATCGTGACAAGATGCTCGATGCGGTGGCCGAGCACGATGATCAGGTGATGGAGAAATACATCAACGGGCAGCCACTGACAGAAGAGGAAGTCCGGCGGGCCATTCGCGTGGGAACCGTCGCCCTCAAGGTCGTGCCTGTCATTTGCGGGTCGGCATTCAAGAACAAGGGTGTTCAGCAGTTGCTGGATGCCGTTGTCGAGTACCTTCCGTCTCCGCTGGATATTCCGCCCGTGACCGGGATCGATCCGGATTCGGGGAAAGAACTCGTCCGCTCCACCAGTGACGATGAGCCCTTTGCCGCCCTGGCATTCAAGATCATGTCCGATCCGTTTGCGGGACAGTTGACGTATTTCCGTGTGTATTCGGGGACCTTGAAGACGGGCACGGCGGTGTTGAATCAGACGAAGAACACCAAGGAGCGGGTCGGGCGTCTCCTCAAGATGCACGCCAACAAGCGGGAAGATATCGACATCGTGTATGCCGGCGACATCGCCGCCGCCGTCGGACTGAAGAGCGCGACCACGGGCGATACCCTCTGTGATGATAAGAATCCGATCCTGCTCGAGGTCATGAAATTCCCGGAGCCAGTCATTGCGATGGCGATCGAGCCCAAGACGAAGCAGGATCAAGAGAAGATGGGGTTTGCGCTCCAAAAGCTTGCCCAGGAGGATCCCTCATTCCGTGTTCGCACCGACGAGGAAACCCTCCAGACGATCATTGCGGGCATGGGGGAGTTGCATCTCGAGATTATCGTCGATCGGTTATTGCGAGAGTTCAAGGTAGAGGCCAATGTCGGGAAGCCAGAAGTGGCGTTCCGGGAGACCATTCGAAAGAAAGCCGAGGCCGAGGCGAAGTATATCAAGCAGACGGGCGGGCGTGGGCAGTATGGTCACGTCGTGCTCACGGTGGAGCCGGCCGAGCCAGGCAAGGGGCTGGAATTCGTCAACAAGATCGTGGGCGGCGCTATCCCGAAAGAATTCATTCCTGCTATTGAAAAGGGCGTGAAGGAGCGAATGGAGTCCGGTGTGGTTGCGGGGTATCCCTTGCGGGATGTGCGCGTGACCGTGATCGATGGCTCCTATCATGACGTCGACTCGAATGAAATGGCCTTTAAGATTGCTGGTTCCATGGGGTTCTCCGATGCCTGTAAGAAGGCGGATCCGGTGCTGCTCGAACCGATCATGAAGGTTGAGGTGCTGGTGCCCCAAGAATTCATGGGTGACGTGATCGGCAACCTCAATGGGCGTCGAGGTAAGGTGCAGGGCATGAAGGTGCGCGCCGGATCTCAGGCCATTGAGGCCACGGTTCCCTTGATGGAAATGTTCGGGTATGCGACCGATTTGCGTTCTCGCACGCAGGGACGCGCGACCTACAGTATGGAGTTCGATCGTTACGATCAGGTTCCGAAGCAGATCGCAGAAACGATTATTGCGAAGTATCGTGGGGAATAGTGCCGCCGACGAATGAGTAGGGGAGGATAGGGATGGCGAAGGCGAAATTTGAGCGGAAGAAGCCGCATGTGAACATTGGGACGATTGGGCACGTGGACCACGGCAAGACGACGTTGACGGCGGCGTTGACGAAGATCTGCGCGGACCGGGGGATGGCGAAGTTCGTGAGCTACGACGAGGTGGCGAAGGCGAGCGAGAGCCAGGGGCGGCGGGATGCGAGCAAGATCATGACGATCGCGATCAGCCACGTGGAGTACGAGACGGACAAGCGGCACTATGCGCACGTGGACTGCCCGGGGCACGCCGATTATGTGAAGAACATGATCACGGGGGCGGCGCAGATGGACGGGGCGATCCTGGTGGTGAGTGCGGCGGATGGGCCGATGCCGCAGACGCGGGAGCATATTCTCTTGGCGCGGCAGGTGGGCGTGCCCTACATCGTGGTGTTTCTGAACAAGGCGGATAAGGTCGATGATAAGGAGTTGTTGGAATTGGTGGAAGTGGAAGTACGGGAGTTGCTCTCGAAGTACGACTTTCCGGGCGACAAGATTCCCATCGTGCAGGGGTCGGCGCTGAAGGCGATGGAGGGGGATCAGGGCCCGTTGGGGGTGCCGTCGATTCTGAAGTTGCTGGAGGCGGTGGACAGCTACATTCCGACGCCGACGCGAGCGATCGACAAGCCGTTTTTGATGCCGATCGAGGACGTGTTCACGATCAGCGGGCGGGGGACGGTGGTGACGGGGCGGTGTGAGCGGGGGGTGGTGAAGGTCGGGGATGAAATCGAGATTGTGGGGTTGAAGCCCACGCAAAAGACGGTGGTCACCGGGGTGGAGATGTTCCGCAAGGTGCTCGATGAGGGGCAGGCGGGGGACAACATCGGGGTGCTGCTGCGGGGGACGAAGAAGGAAGACGTGGAGCGGGGGATGGTGTTGGCCAAGGGCGGCAGCATCACGCCGCATACGAAATTCAAGGCCGAGGTGTACGTGTTGACAAAGGAAGAGGGGGGGCGGCACACGCCGTTTTTCAATGGGTACCGGCCGCAGTTTTACTTCCGGACGACGGACGTGACGGGGGTGGTGCAGTTGAATCCGGGGGTGGAGATGGTGATGCCGGGGGACAATGTGAGTTTGACGGCGGAGTTGATCTCGCCGATCGCGATGGACGTGGGGTTGCGGTTCGCGGTCCGCGAGGGCGGCAAGACCGTCGGCTCCGGGGTGGTCACTGAAATTCTGGCGTAGTCAACAAGTGCTGAGGGGCAAGGGGTAAGGCGTGGTCAGAGTAGATCAGCGGATTAGAATTAGACTTCGCGGGTTCGACTACCGGGTGCTCGACCAGTCGGTGGCCGAAATTGTGGAAACCGTCAAGCGGAGCGGGGCGAAGGTCGTCGGTCCGATCCCGTTGCCGACTCGTATCGAGCGGATGACGGTGCAGCGGGCGACGCATTGTGACAAAAAGTCGCGGGAGCAGTTCGAGGTCCGAACGCACAAGCGGTTGCTCGACATTATGGAGCCGACGCCCGAAACGATGGACTCCTTGATGAAGCTCAATCTTGCGGCCGGTGTCGACGTCGAAATCAAGCTATAACTGGACTCGGATCGCTTGGAAGTGGAGCGCCTGTGACAAACGGATTGATCGGCAAGAAGCTGGGTATGACGCAGGTTTACGGCGAGGGCAACGCCCTCATTCCGGTGACGGTCATTGAAGCAGGGCCCTGTCGCGTCGTGCAGGTGAAGACTCCGGAGCGGGACGGGTATGAGGCGGTCCAATTGTCCTTCGGCGATGTGAAGCCGGTTCGACTCTCCAAGGCCGAGCGCGGCCATTTTAAGCATTCCCAGGGTGCTCCTCAACGTCATTTGCGTGAGTTCAAGAAGACAGGGGAAGTGTCGGTCGGTCAGGTCGTCAAGGCGGACGTCTTTAAGCCTGGGGACTGGGTCGACGTCATCGGTATGTCGAAGGGCAAGGGGTTCCAGGGGGTGGTGAAGCGTCACCACTACGGGGGAGGGCCTGAAACGCATGGTTCGATGTTTCACAGGCACCCGGGGTCCATTGGGAGCAGTTCCTTTCCCTCCAGAGTTTGGAAGAACAAGGCGCTGCCCGGCCACCTAGGGAGTGAGCGGGTCACCGTGCAACGCCTGAAGGTGATTGAGGCCCGCCCCGATGAAAATCTGCTGTTTGTGCGCGGGGCGGTTCCAGGAGCTGACAACGGGATCGTGGTGGTGAGGAAATCCAAGAAGGGGTAAGCCGTGCCTAGCGTAGATGTCGTGGATAGTTTGAATCGGAAGGTCGCGTCGGCGGATCTCTCTTCCGAACTGTTTTCCCGTAAGCCCAACGGCCCCCTTCTGCACGAAGCTGTCGTCATGCAGCGTGCCGGAGAGCGCCAGGGTACAGCTTCCACTCTTCGAAGAGGGGAAGTCAGTGGGTCGGGAAAGAAGCCCTGGAAGCAGAAGCATACCGGCCGTGCTCGGGCCGGGTCGTTGCGGTCGCCCGTGTGGAGGCATGGTGGCACGGTTTTCGGCCCCAAGCCGAGGTCGTATCAGTATTCGATTCCACGCGAAAAGTACCATCGGGCGATTCAAACGGCCCTTTCGGGAAAGTTGTCTGCCGGCGAGGTCGTCGTCGTATCCGATTTTGGAAGCGAGGTGGTGAAGACCCGACAACTGGAAAAGGCTCTCGCTCAATTGGGTGCGGTGGGATCGGCTCTGATTGTGTCGTCGTCCGCGGGGGATGGCGTGCTTCGCCGTGCCGCGCGTAATCTCTCCGGGGTCAAAGTGGTGGCTCCGGAGCACGTGACGGTCTACGACATCCTCAAATATCGCTCGCTGGTCATTGCCCAGCCGGCGCTGGCCCGCCTGCAGGAGGTGTGGGCATGAGTTCGAGGACGGGAAAAGTTCTGCTTCGTCCTCTCCTGACGGAGAAGGTGACCGCTCTTCGAGAGAGCGCAAACACGGTCGCCTTCGTCGTGGATTCCAGGGCGAACCGTATCGAAGTGAAGCGCGCCGTCGAGGAGATGCTCAAGGTCAAGGTCGAGCGGGTCAACCTCATGAACGTGATGGGCAAAATCAAGCGGTTGGGTCGCTTTTCGGGTAAGAAGTCGGACTGGAAAAAGGCCCTCGTTACCCTGAAGAAAGGTGAAAAGCTGGAGCTCTACGAAACCGTGTAGGGACCGGCGGATCTACGACGCGCATATGGGATTGAAAAACTACCAACCGACTTCCGCGGCCCGCCGGGGGATGAGTATCGTCACCGGTGAAGGCCTGTCGAAAAAACGTCCGGAAAAGGGTCTGACGAGTTTTCATCTGCGCACCGGCGGCCGGAATGTGTATGGACAGCAGACCAGCCGTTTTCGCGGAGCCGGGCATAAGCGTCTCTACCGCCGGATTGATTTTAGGCGGGAGAAGATCGGCATTCCCGCTAAAGTCGCTGCTCTGGAGTACGATCCGAATCGCTCGGCCAGGATCGCATTGCTGCACTATCGCGACGGAGAAAAGCGCTATATTCTGGCGCCGGTCGGATTGACCGTGGGGCAAATGATCGAATCGGGGCCCAGCGTGGAAATTCGAATCGGCAATGCGTTGCCGTTAGTCAATATGCCGCTGGGGACCACCGTACACAACGTCGAACTCAAGCCAGGTAAGGGCGGGCAGTTGATTCGTAGCGCCGGGGGATTTGCGCAGGTGATGGGGCGCGATGGCGCTTACGTGCAGCTTCGGCTCAAGTCCGGTGAGATGCGGAAGGTGTTGGGCTCCTGCATGGCCACGGTCGGTCAGGTGGGAAATCTGGATCACGAGAACATTTCCGTGGGCAAAGCCGGGCGGAAGCGCTGGCTTGGCCGTCGGCCTCATGTTCGAGGGGTGGCGATGAATCCCGTCGACCACCCTCACGGCGGTGGCGAGGGGAAATCCGGACAGGGGAATCCGCATCCGGTTTCGCCGTGGGGACAGCCCACCAAAGGCTATAAAACCCGCGAGAACAAGCGAACCGATAAGTTCATCATCTCGCGTCGAAAGAAGTAAGGGGAGAGCGGCATGCCGAGGTCGATAAGCAAGGGCGCATTCGTCGATGAGCATCTGCTGAAGAAGGTCGAGCAGATGAATCAGACTCGCGATAAGAAGCTGATCAAGACGTGGTCTCGGCGTTCCACAGTGGTGCCGGACATGATCGGTCATACCTTCGCCGTCCACAACGGCAAGAAGTTTATTCCGGTGTACGTCACGGAGAACATGGTCGGGCACAAGCTTGGGGAATTCGCCGCCACGCGTTTCTTCAAAGGGCATGGTCAGGCGAAAAGCGAAAAGGCCGTAGCGCTGAAATAGTCCAAACGAGGGGGCGGGGGCACCGGTGGTTGGAGCATCCTGTTCCGCTCGCGAACGAAAAACGAGATGATGATGGCTCAAGCTCAAGCAATGCTCAGATACGCCCGGGTTTCACCTCGAAAGGCAAGACCGGTCGTCGACCTCATTCGCGGCAAACAGGTGCCGTTGGCGTTCGCGCTGCTTAAGCATACGCCTCGGTCAGCCGCCCAAATGATTGAGAAAGTGCTCCGGTCGGCCGTCGCGAATGCCGAGCAGAAGAACATGGACGATCCGGAGGAGCTCGTCGTGGCGAAAGCCTATGTCGATGGCGGCCCGATCCTTAAGCGTTTTCGGGCCCGCTCGATGGGACGTGCCAATGCCATTCAGAAGCGTACGAGCCACATTACGATTGTCGTCGGCACAGCCGGCAAATCTGGACAGGCTGCTGCAGAGTAGACACACCAAGGAGTATAGCCAGTTCGGCTAAAGATCTATGGGTCAAAAATCACATCCGTACGGATTCCGCCTCGGCTACAGCACCACCTGGACCTCGCGCTGGTATGCCTCGAAGGATTACGCCAAGCTTTTGCACCAGGACATCCGCATCAAGCGGATGGTGAAGGATCGGCTCTATCATGCCGGCGTGGCAAAGGTCGAAATCGAGCGCTCCGGCGATCAGACGCGCATCATTATCCACACCGCGCGCCCCGGCATCATCATCGGTCGAAAAGGTGCCGAGGTAGACAAGTTGAAGGCCGCCGTCGAAAAACAGTACGGGGGCCAGGTGTACATCAACGTCAAGGAAATTAAGAAGCCGGAACTGGACGCCCAGCTGGTGAGCGAGAACATTGCCACACAATTGGAAAAGCGTGTGGCCTTTCGGCGTGCGATGAAGCGGAGCGTAGCGGCCGCCCTGCGTCTGGGTGCCCAGGGTATCAAGATTACCTGCGCGGGACGGTTGGCAGGCGCGGAAATCGCCAGAACCGAATGGTATCGCGAGGGGAGAGTCCCCCTGCATACGCTGCGGGCCGATATCGACTATGGATTCGCCGAGGCCAAGACCACAATGGGACAGATCGGTGTCAAGACTTGGATTTACAAGGGTGAGCTCAATCCGCGTCAGTCGGGCCGGGGAGAACTCGGTTTCGGGCATTCCGAAGGACGCGGGCTGGCTCTGTAAGGTGAGAACGTGTTAGCGCCCAAAAAGGTCAAATTTAGAAAGATGCAGAAGGGCCGGATGCGCGGAAAAGCGTATCGTGGATCTTCGCTGACGTTGGGTGAATACGGACTCAAGGCCCTTGAGCCGGGCTGGGTGACGAGTCGACAGATTGAGGCCGCCCGGATCGCGATCACGCGATGCGTCAAGCGCGGAGGGCAGGTCTGGACGCGAATCTTTCCCGACAAGCCGATCACCAAGAAGCCGGCGGAGACTCGTATGGGAAAAGGTAAGGGCAATCCGGAGTATTGGGTCGCCGTCGTCAAGCCTGGGCGCATCCTCTACGAGATGGACGGTGTGACGGCGGATGTGGCCAACGAGGCGTTGCGTCTGGCGGCCCATAAATTGCCGGTTGCGACGAAGATCGTCGTCCGAGGGTCTCTCGAAGGGTGAGGTATCGGTCATGGATGTCAAAGATTTGCGTGGGTTGACGGACGAGGAGCTCAAAGAGAAGGAGCGGCAGCTCCAGCAGGAACAGTTTAATTTTCGTTTCCAGCTGGCAACCGGGAGGCTGGAAAATCCGATGCAACTGAGAAACACCCGGAGGGATCTGGCACGGGTCAAAACCGTGCGTCGAGAGGCCGCACTGAAGGCTGCGCGAGGGAAACAGGCAAAGGATAAGAGGACACATGGCTGAAGCGGAGTTAAGGCACCACTGGTTCGGAAACGTCGTCAGCGCCAAGATGCAAAAGACCGTGGTGGTGGAAATCGAGCGCTCGGTGGTGCATCCCACGTATAAGAAGGTGTTGCGTCGCATGACCCGCCTCAAGGCGCATGACGAAGAGGGGCGATGCAAGGTGGGAGACCGGGTGAAGTTGATTGAGACACGCCCGATCAGCAAGGAAAAGCATTGGCGTGTCGTGCAAATCATGGAGAAGGGGCAAGCCGAGAAATAAGCGGGCAGAACCAGACGGGCGGCCGGGTCTCTGGACGTTGAGGAAGGGATAGTCCAAGGCGACGATGATTCAAAATTACACCTATATGGATGTGGCCGATAACTCAGGAGCGCGGCAAGTCATGTGCTTCCATGTGTTAGGCGGCACGCGACGGCGCTATGGCTCGGTCGGGGATATCGTCGTGGTGGCGGTCAAGGAAGCGATTCCACAGGCCTCGGTCAAAAAGGGCGACGTGAGTCGGGCCGTGATTGTTCGGACGACCAAAGAGGTGCGTCGGGATGACGGGTCCTATATCAAGTTCGATCGAAATGCCTGTGTGCTGATCAATGCGCAGGGGGAACCGGTCGGCACCCGTATCTTCGGTCCGGTCGCGCGGGAGCTCCGCTGGAAGAAGTTCATGAAGATCATTTCGTTGGCGCCGGAAGTGCTCTAGGCAGAAGGAGTTCCTGATCGTGGGCGTACTCGTGAAAACGCGTATTAAAAAGGGCGACACCGTGGTCGTCATTGCCGGCCGTGAGCGAGGCAAGAGCGGGAAGGTTCTGTCCGTTAATCGGGACAAGGGGAGCGTCGTGGTCGAGAAGCTCAACGTCATCAAGCGACACACGAAGCCCAATGCCAAGGTTCGGCAGGGCGGTATCATCGAACGGGAGGCTCCGTTGCACATCAGCAACGTGATGTTGCTCTGTCCGACGACGCAGAAGCCCACACGACTGGGCGTCCATCTGCACGAGGATGGTCGGCGGGCGAGGTTCAGCAAACAGGCGAAGCAGGCGATTGAGTGATGACTACCAAAGAAACTGGAAAGAGCAAGCCGGAGAAGCCCCAGGCCGCCAAAGCCTCGGGGGGACGGAAAAAGGGCCCTGCCGTGGAGGTGGAGTCGGGGGAGTCGACTCCGGACAGCCAGGCGGGCACTCCCCGGATGGTGGAAAAGTATCGGGATCAAGTGGTGCCCGCACTCATGAAGGAATTCAATTATCGGAACCCCATGCAAGTGCCGCGGCTCCGGCAGATCGTCCTCAATGTGGGCATGGGAGAGGCGATCCAGAACATGAAACTGCTGGAAAGCGCCGCGAGCGAATTGGGAACGATTACGGGTCAGCGGCCGGTCATTACCAGAGCGAAGAAGGCGATTGCCGGGTTCAAGCTGCGCCAAGGAATGCCGATCGGGGCCAAAGTCACGCTCCGGAGTCGCCGCATGTACGAGTTTCTGGACCGGCTTGTGAGCCTGGCGCTGCCGCGCATTCGTGATTTCCGCGGCGTGTCGCCCAAATCGTTCGACGGTCGTGGAAACTATACGCTGGGCTTGAAAGAGCAGCTGATTTTCCCGGAAATCAAATACGACAACGTGACCGCGATTCATGGGATGGACATTACGTTCGTCACGACCGCCCGCACCAATGACGAAGGAAAAGCGTTGCTCCGTCTGCTCGGGATGCCGTTCCGGACCTGACCGGCTGCGCAGCGCGATCGCCAAGGACGAAGGAGATTGTTGTGGCAAGATTGGCGTTGAAACTGAAGGCCTCACGTAAGCCAAAATTCGCGGTTCGGCAATATCATCGTTGCGGACTCTGTGGCCGGGTTAGAGGCTACCTTCGGCGCTTCGAGATGTGCCGTATTTGTTTCCGTTTCTTGAGTTTACGGGGAGAGATTCCCGGAGTGCGAAAGTCGAGCTGGTAGGAGGGGCGCGATAGGCGCCTCGTTGCCGCCACTGGGGAGTACAGGAGGTTATGGTCACAGATCCGATCGCCGATTTATTGGTGAGACTACGAAACGCGGCTCAACGAGGGCATGAGAGCGTCTTGGTTCCGGCCTCCCGGCTCAAGGGAGAAATCCTTCGGGTTCTCCGTGAGGAGGGCTTCGTCGGGGCCGTGGAACGACAGGAGCACGACGGCCACCCGGCTTTCCGAATCCAACTTCGGTACGTGGAGGCCGGTCAGCCCATGATTGTCGGGGCCTCCCGAGTCAGTAAGCCTGGGCGACGGGTGTATGTGGGGAAGCAGGAAGTACCCCGGACGCGGGGCGGCCTTGGTATCACGATCATGTCGACCTCACAAGGCGTCATGACGGAGCGGGAATGTCGCCGAGCAGGTGTCGGCGGCGAAGTGCTCTGTTCGGTCTGGTAGCGACAAGAGGCCTTGGATCTAGGAAAGCGTGAAGAGATCATGTCTAGGATCGGAAAAAAACCCATTTCAATTCCAGCGGGCGTCGCGGTTAACGTGGCGGGCAACCAGGTGACGGTCAAGGGCCCTCTGGGGCAGCTCAATTGGTCACTGGTTCCCGGCGTGAGTGTGGCCGTGGAGGGCAGCCAAGCCGTCGTCAAGCGGGCTCATGATGAGCGCCGTTTGCGTGCCATGCACGGTCTCACTCGAGCGGAACTCAGCAATATGATCGTGGGTGTGACCAAGGGCTATGAGCGAGGGTTGGAAATTAACGGGGTCGGGTACAAGGCGCAGCTTCAAGGGCGGAAGATGAGCTTCAATGTCGGCTTCATCAATGCTGTCGAGTATACGCTGCCGGTCGGCGTGGAAGCCAAAATCGACAAGCAGACGGTCATCTCCCTCAAGGGCGTGGATAAGCGTCTGGTCGGACAGGTAGCAGCGGACTTGCGGGCGATCAAGCCGCCCGACGTGTATAAGCAAAAGGGCGTGAAATTTGCCGGTGAAGTATTGCGGAAGAAGGAAGGTAAAACCGGGAAGTAGCTAGGGGTTGTATGAAGACGACTGACAAGACATTGACGTTAGAGCGCCGGCGTCGCCGCATCCGGAAGCAGATGTACGGGACCGAGGCCCGGCCGCGACTGAGCGTCTATCGAAGCAAGGGGCACATCTACGCGCAGATCATCAACGATCTCCAAGGGCGTACGCTTGCTGCCGCTTCCACGATGGACCCGACGCTTCGGAAGACGCTCGCGTCGACCGGAACGATTGCTGCCGCAAAAGCCGTGGGGCTTCTATTGGCGGAACGGGCCAAGGCCGCTAACATTCAGGCCGTCGTGTTCGATCGCGGCGGGCGCGTGTATCATGGACGAGTCAAGGCGCTGGCCGATGCTTCACGAGAAGGCGGCTTGCAGTTCTAGGAATGGTCACACGTCACCTTGCGGTGAGTGTGTTTCGACCTGCTGTTCTGACAGAGGGGGTCTCGATTGGCACGCGTTAATGCAGAAGAACTGAGCCTCAAGGACAAGGTGATTTTTATCAATCGAGTCGCCAAGGTCGTCAAGGGCGGCAAGCGCTTTAATTTTTGCGCATTGGTCGCCGTAGGAGATGGACATGGCTGGGTCGGCGTCGGAAAGGGTAAGGCCGCGGAAGTGCCGGCGGCCATTTCCAAAGCGGTCGAACAAGCCAAGAAACATCTCGTGCGTATCCCCGTGATGGAGGGGACGATTCCCCACGAGGTGCTGGGCAAATTCGGGAGCGAATCCATCATTCTCAAGCCCGCCGTCGAAGGAACGGGAATCATCGCGGGCGGCGCCGTTCGAGTGATCGTGGAGCTGGCCGGTATTCACAACATCATTGCCAAGACGCTGGGAAGAGGGAACCCCTTTAACGCCGTGCGCGCGACGCTGGACGGATTGACCCAGCTCAAAAATCCAGAGGAAATGCTCCGTCTCCGTCGCGAGGGAGCTGCGACGGGAGTGATGGCGGCGGTGGGAAACTAGCGGGAGTCTGAGGGACGTATGGCAGGAGCACATTCAGGATCGAAATCGCAGTCAGGGCGACTGATCGTGACGTTGACGCGGAGCATGATCGGAACCCCGGAAGGGCATCGCGTGGTGCTGCGAGCCCTCCGTCTCCGTCGGCCCCGTCAATCGGTGGTGATTCCCGATACGCCGCAAACGCGTGGCATGATTAACAAAGTCGGCTATTTGCTCAAGGTGCAGAATCAATGAAATTACATCAGTTGGCTCCAGCCAAGGGAGCGAAACGAGCTCGAAAACGGATTGGCCGCGGACCAGGGTCCGGACACGGGAAGACCGCGACGAAGGGACATAAAGGTCTCCTGGCTCGTTCCGGTGGAGGAAAGCAGCCTGGCTTTGAAGGCGGACAGATGCCGTTGATTCGCCGCACCCCGAAGTTCGGCTTCAAGAATCCGACGCGTATCGAATACAGCATCGTCAATCTCGGTTCGCTGGCCCAGTTGGACACCGTCGAACCGATCACGCCCGAAAAGCTGGTGGTGGCGGGACTGATCAAGCAGAAAACATGGCGCATTAAAGTGCTCGGCAGCGGCGAACTGACTAGGCCCCTTGTGATCCAGGCACACAAGTTCAGCAAATCCGCTGAAGAGAAAATCAAGGCGGCTGGGGGGAGGGCTGAGGTCATTCGAGGTGTTTGAGCGACTCCTAACCAGTTTTCAGAACATTTTCAAGATTCCGGAGCTCCGCACCCGAATTCTGTTCACGCTCGGGATGCTGGTGGTGTACCGGGTCGGCGCCCACATTCCCACGCCGGGGATCAACGGAGAGGCCCTCGCCGAGTTTCTTCAGAAACAGGGCGGGGCGCTTCTTGGCTTTTTGGACATTTTCTCGGGCGGGGCCTTGTCGCGCTTGACGATCTTTGCGCTCGGCATCATGCCGTACATCAGCGCATCGATCATTCTGCAGTTGTTGACAGTGGTCATACCCCACCTGGCGAAACTGGCAAAAGAAGGAGAGCGCGGGCGAAAGAAAATTATCCAGTACACCAGATTTGGGACCATTGCGATCGCCTTGATTCAGGGGTTCGGCATTGCCGTCGGACTCGAAGGGATGAATCAAGGGCAATTCGTGCTCACGCCCGGGTGGGGGTTCCGCTTCATGACCGTCATCACGCTGACGGCGGGAACCGGTTTCCTGATGTGGTTGGGCGAGCAGATCACCGAGCGCGGCATCGGCAACGGGATCTCGCTCATCATTTTTGCCGGCATTGTCGCGAGGTTGCCGAACGCCGTCGTCCAGACGTATGACTTATATACGGTGGGCCAACTGAACTTCGCGGTCCTGATCATGTTGGCATTGCTGATGATTGCCGTGGTGGCCGCCATTGTGTTCCTTGAGAGCGGGCGGCGAAAGATCCCCGTCCAATATGCGAAGCGCGTGGTCGGGCGGCGGGTCTATGGGGGGCAAAGCCAGCACATTCCCCTGAAGATCAACACGGCGGGGGTCATTCCGCCGATTTTCGCGTCGTCGTTGATCGCGTTTCCGGCGACGATCGCGGGGTTCATTCAGGTGCCGTGGGTGCAGTCCATCGGCGCGCAGTTGGCTCCCGGTTCTGTGCTGTATACGCTCTTGTATGTCGGGCTCATCATCTTCTTCTGCTTTTTCTATACGGCGGTGGTGCTGAATCCGGTCGACATGGCCGACAACATGAAAAAATACGGCGGGTTCATCCCGGGGATTCGTCCGGGCCAGCATACCTCGGATTTCGTCTACAAGGTACTGACTCGGATCACGTTTGCGGGGGCCATTTATCTGGCCATCGTGTGCGTCATTCCGGAAGTGCTGATTTATCGACTTAATGTGCCGTTTTATTTTGGAGGCACCTCCCTGCTGATCGTGATCGGCGTGGGGCTCGACACCGCGCAGCAAATTGAATCTCACATGCTGATGCGGAACTACGACGGTTTTCTCGGCCCAAAGGGCCGTCCGCTTCGGGGACGCAGCGGGTGAAGGCGCCAGCCATGAGGATCGTTTTTCTCGGGGCTCCCGGAGTCGGAAAGGGTACGCAGGCGGACCGAATCGCGTCCCTGTGCGGGCACCCCAAGATTTCGACCGGGGATCTTCTCCGAGAGGCGGTGAAAAATGCGACACCCCTGGGACTTCAGGCGAAGTCCTACATGGATCAAGGAAAACTCGTGCCCGACGCGGTCGTGATAGGCATGGTCAAGGAAAGATTGGACCAGGACCGCGGCGCTCCAGGGTTTATTCTGGATGGTTTTCCCCGGACCGTTTCGCAGGCGGAGGAACTGGGCAAGCTCCTGGATGCCAAAGGTCTAAAATTGGACCGGGTGGTCAATTTCTCTCTACCGACTGAAGATCTGATTCGCCGGCTCAGCGGTCGGAGAAGCTGTCCCAAGTGCCAGGCTGTCTATCATGTGGAATTTTCGCCCCCGGCCGTGGGCGAAGTGTGCGATCGCTGCGGAGGTGAGCTCATCCAACGGAGCGATGACAAGCCCGAAACCATCGAAGCCCGCTTGAGGGTCTACCAAGACCAGACGGCTCCGCTGATCCGGTACTATCGCGACCAGGCATTGCTGGTGGATTTGGATGGAGCCGGACCGATCGACTCCGTGCAACAGCGGCTTCAACGACTGCTCGGCCTGTCTGCACAGGTATGATTATTTTGAAGACCCCGACTGAAACGGATGCGATCGCACGGGCGGCCCGGATTGTCGCCGAGACGCTCGCGGTCCTCAAGCGGGAGATTAAAGCCGGGATGACGACGAACGAACTGGACCGGATCGCGGAGGAGAACATCCGGGCGCGCGGCGGCCTTCCCGCATTCAAGGGGTACCGGAATTACCCCAAGACCCTTTGTGTCTCCATCAATGATGAGGTAGTGCACGGCATTCCCTCGAGGCGAGTGGTCAAGGAGGGTGATATCGTCGGGCTTGATCTAGGCGCGATCGTTGACGGATTCTATGGAGACGCCGCCGTGACGGTGCTGATCGGGCAAGTCCCTCCGCAAGCGGCTCGGCTCGTCAAGGTGACCGAACAAGCCCTCCGCGCCGGAATCGAAAAGGCGGTGATCGGCAATCGTTTGTCCGACATCTCCCACGCCGTCCAGACCTGTGCGGAGTCAGCCGGATTCTCGGTGGTGACGGAGTTTGTCGGGCATGGCATCGGCCGAAATCTGCATGAGGAGCCGCAAGTCCCGAACTACGGGAAACCTGGCCAAGGACCTCGTTTGCAGGTCGGCATGGTCTTAGCGATCGAGCCTATGGTCAACGCGGGGAAGCCCGCGGTCCGAATCCTTGACGATCAGTGGACGGCGGTGACAGCGGATGGCAGTCTGTCGGCCCATTTCGAGCACACCATCGCCATCTCTCCCGAGGGTCCTGCGCGAGTGCTGTCCCAATTGGCGGCGTAGGTCGGGAAATCTAAGGAGGCTGTCCGCGAGTGGCAAAGGAAGACGTCATTGAGGTTCAGGGTACCGTCTCGGAAACCCTTCCGAACGCCATGTTCAGAGTAGAATTGGAGAATGGCCATCGAATCCTAGCCCATATTTCGGGGAAGATGCGGATGCACTTTATTCGCATTCTTCCGGGCGATCGAGTCACGGTGGAACTGTCCCCCTACGATCTGACTCGTGGGCGGATTACGTACCGGTTCAAATAGACGAGCGGAGTGCCGTGCGATGAGGCCGTAGTGCCTCGATAAAGGATCCTCTTATGAAAGTGAAATCGTCAGTGAAACCCATCTGTTCAAAGTGCAAGGTGGTGCGTCGGCGCGGCATTGTGCGTGTCTTGTGCGAGAACCCTCGACACAAGCAACGGCAAGGTTGACGGGTCGACGGCTCACGAGAAGGCGAGGCTGTTGTATGGCACGTATTGCGGGAATCGACCTGCCGCGGGAGAAGCGCACCGACATCGGGTTGACCTATATTTATGGGATCGGCCGAGCGGCGGCGCGCGAGATCTTGGCCAAAGCGGGGGTAGAAGGGGATGTTCGAGTCAAAGACCTGACGGAAGACAAGATCGTCAAGCTTCGCGAAGTCATAGAGCGCGACTTCAAGGTCGAAGGCGATCTGCGAAAAGAGGTATCGCTTAATATCAAGCGCTTGGTGGACTCGGGCACCTACCGGGGACTGAGGCATCGGAAAGGGTTACCGGTGCGCGGGCAGCGGACCAAGACCAATGCGCGGACCCGCAAGGGACGTCGAGCCTCGATGGGAAGCAAGCCCAAGGCGACAAAGCCCTGAGCATGACGGCTGATTCATCCGGAAGGAAATTCGCATGAGCGTCAAAAAGGGAAAGAAGAAAGAACGCAAGGTCGTCCAGGCCGGCGTCGCGCATATCCAGGCGTCGTTCAACAACACGATCGTGACGATTACCGATGTCGGCGGGAATACGGTCGTCTGGTCCAGCGCAGGCAATCAGGGGTTCAAGGGGTCGCGCAAAAGCACCCCGTTCGCGGCGCAACGCGCCGGTGAAACGGCGGCCCGCAAGGCCATGGAAAACGGGATGCGGCAGATTGACGTCTACGTCAACGGGCCGGGAGCCGGTCGCGAGTCGGCGATCCGCGCCTTGCAGAGCGCGGGGTTGCGGATCAACTTGATTCGGGATGTGACACCGATTCCACATAACGGCTGTCGGCCCCCAAAACGTCGGCGTGTGTAAGAGGGCGCGGTTGACTCGTCCGGCGGCGTGCCGCCCGGCGTGAGCAAATGTCGCCGAACGAATAACGAAGGAGGAAGTTGTGGCAAGGTATCGCGGTCCAGTCTGTCGGCTCTGCCGGCGTGAAGGGGAAAAGCTGTTCCTCAAAGGCGCGCGGTGCATGACCGAAAAATGCGCCATTGAGCGGCGCAGCTATCCTCCAGGACAACACGGGCAGGGTCGTCAGCGCACGACGGACTATAGCGTGCAGCTGCGGGAAAAGCAGAAACTCCGCCGGATCTATGGGCTGCAGGAGCGGCAATTTCGCGGCGTCTTTCAGCGTGCCGAGCGAAAGAGCGGGGTAACGGGCGAAGTGCTCCTGTCCCTGCTGGAATGCCGCCTCGATAACGTGGTCTATCGATTGGGCTTCGGCGTCTCCCGCAAGCAAGCCCGTCAGCTGGTGAATCATGGTCATGTGATGGTGAACGGCCGCAAGGCCGACATTGCCTCGCAGACACTCAAGGCCGGCGACGTGGTGGAAATTCGTCCTGCGAGCCGAGAAATCCCGGGCATTGTCGGGGCGCTCGATGCCGTCGACTCGCGGGGCGTTCCCGCATGGCTCGAATTGGATCGGACGGCCTTCAAAGGCACGGTCAGAGCCTTGCCGACGAAACAAGACGCCGCGGTGCCGGTGAACGAACAGCTTGTCGTCGAACTCTATTCACGGTAGGTTTTTCCAAACCGCGAGCCCTCGGCCGCGACGAAACGATCTTGTGCGCGTCAACTTTGGTGAGATGAAGGGGGACCCATGATCAAGCTCATGAAAGACTTTCAAATCCCGCTCCGGGTGGAAGTCGAAAAAGACACGCTTTCCCCGACCTACGGGAAATTTTCGGCGGAAGCGTTTGAGCGCGGGTTTGGAACCACGGTCGGCAATGCCATGCGACGGGTGTTGCTCTCCACGCTGACCGGGGCAGCCGTGACCAGTGTGCGCATTGAAGGTGTCCTCCATGAATTTTCGACCATTCCGGGTGTGACCGAGGATGTGACCACCATCATTCTCAACGTGAAGAGTCTGCGCCTCGTGCTCCACGGGGACAAGCCCAAGACGATCCGACTTCGGAAGAAGGGTCCGGGCGAGGCGAAGGGTTCGGACATCGTGCATGATGGTGACGTGACCGTCCTGACCCCTGACCTCCATATCGCCACGCTCGACAAGGATGCCGTCCTTGATATGGAAATGGTGGTGAAGCATGGCCGTGGCTATGTGCCCGCCGAGCGAAACAAGGAGGAAGGGCTACCCATTGGCGTCATCGCAGTGGACTCGATTTTCTCTCCGGTGAAGCGGGTGAATTTTCAGGTGGAGAATGCCCGTGTGGGACGGATGACCGATTACGACAAGCTCACGCTCGAAATTTGGACCGACGGGACGACCACCCCCCGGGATGCCTTATCCACCGCGGCCAGCATTCTGAGGGACCATCTGGATATCTTCATCAACCCCGAGGATCGGATCGAGGCCAAGTCGGAAGCCGGCCGCGAAGATCAATCACAGACCGTCAATCGGAATCTATTCCGTAACGTCAGCGAGTTGGAACTTTCCGTGCGGGCGGCGAACTGTCTCAAGAACGCCAACATCAAGACGATCGCCGATTTGGTGCAAAAAACGGAGCTGGAAATGCTCAAGACCAAGAATTTCGGTAAAAAATCCCTCAACGAAATCAAGGAGATTCTTGCTGAAATGGGCCTGGGATTAGGCATGAAGCTCGAGTCAGAGGTGCTCCAGCCAGCGGGGGAGCCGGCCGGCAGGACCGAGGGGGCCTGATAGTTTCACCACGCTCAACACGAAGGACACTACACCGTGCGACATCGTAAACGTGGACGACAACTCGGACGACAGACCAAACACCGGTGGGCCCTTTTTCGAAGCCTGGTGACTTCGCTCTTGGAGCATGAACGGATTGAAACGACGGAGGCCAAAGCCAAGGAGATCCGAAGCTTTGCCGACCGTATGATCACCCTCGGCAAAGAAGGCAGTCTCGCAGCTCGCCGTCGGGCACTCACGTTCCTACGCCAGAAGGACGTCGTATCCAAGCTGTTCGAGGAAATGGCGCCGCGGTTCAAAGATCGCGCGGGTGGGTATACTCGGATTACCAAGACGCGCCGCCGGGTGGGCGACGCGGCCAAGATGGTGGCCATCGAGTTGGTTGAGCGCGCGCAGGCCGCGGCTTCCGGAACGACCGGCGGAAGGGGCGAGAAAAGCAAATCGAAACCATCCGCCTCCTCCGGCTCCAAATCGGCGCAGGCCGACACATCGGCCCAGGCGAACCCCGCCTCCTAACTTTCCGTTGCCTCAACCGATCCCTGGACGCTTCGTCGAGTTTGGTGGATACCATCCGACTCGACGAAACGGCCCGGGTATCGCGTGTTTACACGGGCCTGCCTCCATGCTACGATCAAACCAGATCGGTCTTAAGGTCAAGGGGTTCGCCGAGTTCCAGTGACGTCTTGGCAGCAGTGGGTTCGCCGGTTCCTGTTGTTGCTGACAGTTGTGTCCAGCGCCTTCCTCGCGTACATCCTGCTGACTCGTACTGAAACTACGTCCTCCTCTGTCGCGACCCACAGGCAGGCCCTCGACCTAGCCGATGCGGGGATGGAAGAATTCGTATTTCGCCAGACCAAGGACGGGGCCGTCCAGTGGGAAGTCAAGGCCAAGCAGGCCAGCTTGTATGAGGAACGCAATCAGGCGCTATTAAAGACGGTGCAGGTGGCGTTGCTGGGCGCGCGGGGGCAGGAAATGACGGTGCACGGGGAGGAGGGAGCGCTGAATACGCTCACCAAGGACTTCACCTTGTCGAACCGCTCGACCGACATCGCGGTCGCATTAGACGGCGGCTATACCGTGTATACCAATCATCTTCAATGGACGGATAAGCTGCAGGAACTGACCACGGCGGAGCCGGTGAGGATCGAAGGCAATGGATTGGCGATCACCGGACGTGGTCTGCGCGGCCAGCTGGACCGACAAGAGTTTGAAGTGCTGGACAACGTTCATGTGGATTTTCTTCCTACTGCTGAGTAGCATGCTGGTCGGTGGGGAGGCGGTGACTGCGACGGCCGCCCCTGGTCAGACCTCTCAGACCGCCGAGGCCGCTGAAAAGACGACCATTACGTCCAAGCGCATGACCGTAAAGAACCAAGAGAGCCAAGCTATATTCCAAGGCTCGGTGGTGTTGACCCGAGGTCCTTTGGTCGTGCACTCCGATGTGATGGTCGTGACCTTTCAATCGGCCGACGGGTCCGGGAAGGAGTCGTCAAAGACGGCGGGTCGGTGCGGGCCCACGGGAGGAAAGTCCTCCGGGGCCGGACGCGCGTCTCGCGATCCCAAGGGTGGAGAGGGATTGCCGGCGGTGTCCAATCGATCCATTTGTTTGATGGAAGCGACGGGCCATGTCACGATAGAAAAGGACGACGGGCGCGCGACCGGTCGTAAAGCGGTGTATTACGTCACCGATCGAAAGATCGTCTTGACGGGAGATCCCGTGGCCTGCCAACGCGGCACTCGCGTGAGCGGGGAGAAGATCACCATGTACATCGATGAAGACCGGAGCGAGGTCGAGGGCGGGTCTCAGGTCTTGATCAACCCGGAAGGGGGCCCTTGCTAGCCATGCCCGGGGGGAAAATGGCGGCGCTGGAAGCCGGTCCCTCCGCGACGCCGGAGGCGGTGATCAGACAAGACCGGTTGTCCGCCAGCGGCCTCGTAAAGAGCTTCAAAGGCCGTCGCGTGGTGAAAGGCGTCGCACTCGATGTCTCGGCCGGGGAGGTGGTCGGGCTCCTCGGTCCGAATGGAGCCGGGAAGACGACCATCTTCGACATGATGGTCGGATTGTCCGAACCGGATGAAGGAGTGATCCAGCTAGGGGATGTCGTGGTGACGGAATTGCCCATGTACCAACGTGCTAGGCTCGGCGTGGGGTATCTCCCGCAAGAATCATCCGTGTTTCGTCGTCTCTCTGTCCAAGACAATATCTTGGCCATTCTCGAAATGTTCGTGCGGTCCCGCGATGAACGGGAACAGCGTCTCGAGGCGCTGCTCAAGGAACTGGATCTGACGCCGTTGAGGAAGAGCAAAGCGTACGCCCTGTCCGGCGGGGAGCGCCGCCGATTGGAGATTACGCGCGCCTTGGCCACACGGCCGAGATTTCTGCTCTTGGACGAGCCGTTCGCGGGGATCGACCCCATTGCTGTGTCAGAGATTCAGCAGATTATCACTCGCATGAAACACAAACAGATCGGCATTCTGATCACCGATCACAACGTCCAAGAGACCCTGTCCATCACCGACCGGGCCTATATCATCAACGAGGGGACCATTCTGGAGGCCGGTTCCCCCGAAGTGATCGTCAACAGTGCGGTGGCCAGAGCGGTATACTTGGGAGAGCGGTTTCAATTGTAGCGGACCGGGATCGACACAGGCATGAAGCTCAGACTCGACTTACGCCTTAGCCAAAAGCTCATCATGACGCCGCAATTGCAGCAGGCTATCAAGCTGTTGCAGTTGTCCCGTTTGGAATTACAGCAGACGCTCGAGCAGCATCTCCTGGAAAACCCGCTCCTCGAGGAGGCCCAGTCCGAGGTGGAGGAAAGCGAGACCGCTGTCGACCCTGCCGTCCCTGGCGAAGCCCCGGCCTCCGGCGCCTCCACCGGCGAGGAGCCGGATGTTCCCGCCGTCCCGGATGACCGAAGCAATCCCGAGGAACTCTCCGCTGCGGGGTGGGAGGATTACTTCGACCAAGATCGTCGAGCCGGTGATGTCGAGTATCCGGGATCCGCCCAGGACGATATGCCCTCGTTTGAACAGACGTTGTCCACCGACAAATCATTGGAAGAGCACCTCGTATGGCAACTGTCGCTTTCGGCCCTCACGGATCGGCAGAAAGCCTTGGGGCGGCTCATTATCGGCAATCTGGAAGAGGACGGGTATCTCCGCACCTCGTTGGAAGAAGTCATCGCGGGGACCGATTTCACGGTCGAGGAGGCGGAGCAGGCACTTTCGGAGGTGCAGAAGCTCGATCCCGCTGGGGTTGGGGCCAGGGATCTATCGGAGTGTCTGCTGTTACAACTGGGCTATCTGGGGCAAGGACCGATGGGGTCGCTGGGGGCCAGGCCGGGGGCCCTGCGGGGCAGCGTGGTGGAGGCTGTGATCAAGCACCACCTTAAAGATCTCGAGAAGAAGCAATATGCCAAGATCGCCAAGGCCCTGGACATCACCTGTGAAGAGGTTTTTGAGGCCACCAAGGTCATCGAAGCGTTGGAACCCAAGCCCGGCCGACCCTTCTCGTCGTCCGACAATCATGTCATCGTGCCGGATGTGTTCGTCGTGAAGCACGAAGGGGAGTGGGTGGTGCTCCTGAACGACGACGGCTTGCCCCGCATGCGCATCAGCCCCTATTACAAGCAGTTGATGGGGGGGCAGGCGACGTCGGGGGAGACCAAGGCCTACCTGGACGAGAAGATGCGGGCGGCCCAATGGGTGCTGCGCAGCATCGAACAGCGAAACAAGACCATCGTGAAGGTCGTCGGCAGCATCGTCAAATTTCAGCAGGCCTTTTTCGATCATGGGGTGGAATCGCTGCGGCCTCTGGTGCTCAAGCAGGTAGCCGATGATGTCGGGATGCATGAATCCACCATCAGCCGGGTGACCGCCAACAAGTATGTGTATTGCCCGCAAGGCATGTTCGAGTTGAAATTTTTCTTCAATGCCGGATTGCAGCGAGCGGATCAGCAGGGCGAAATGTTGTCCTCCGTGACGGTCCGTGAGATGATCCGGAAAATGGTTGCGGAGGAAGATGCGTCGCATCCACTGAAGGATGAGGAAATCGCCGACAAGTTGCGACGCCAGCAGATCCTGATCGCCAGACGGACGGTGGCCAAATATCGGGCCGAAGAACACATTCCTTCCGCCAGTCAGCGTAAGCGCTTTTTCTAGGGTTGATCCTCGCGATGGGCGTCTCTTCCCTCCCTAAGAGCTGGACATGCATCTGCGGGGGCGGGCCGGAGAGCCGGCTGCCGCGGGATCTAGGGTGGATGGTGCGACAAGCTTAACAAGGAGAGGTTCATGAGTGTGTCGATTACGGGACGACACGTGGCGGTCACGCCCGCACTGCGTCGATATGTCGAGAGTAAGATGGATCGTTTGGGGCGGTTCGGGCTTGATCTGCACAAGGTGCAGGTGATCATTGCGGTCGAGAAATTCCGCCACAGCGCGGAGGTCTTGTGCGTTTTTAATCGGCGGCAGTATCGGGCCAAGGCCTCCTCGTCGGAAATGTACGCCTCGATCGACTTGGTGATGGACAAGATCGAGCGGCAGCTTCGGGAGAAGAAGGCGCGGCTGGTCAACCACAAGGGGAAAGCACGGCGCCGATTGGTCGCCGTGGCGGCGGACGCCGCGCCGCGGCCAGCCGTCACGATCGTTCGGCCGACCGTGCCCACCCTCCCTCTGGAAGATGCGTTGGCGATGTTGGAAGCCGATGGGGAGTCATCGGTGGTCTTCGTCGATGAAGAGAGCCAGGAGATGAGCGTATTGCGGCGAAGTGGTGACGGCCGAACGGAGTTGCTGGTGCCCCGTCGCCGACGCATGCGCGGAGGCGGATGAACGATTTTCAGCTCATCATTATCAGCGGGCTGTCCGGATCAGGAAAAACGCATGCCCTCAAGTGTTTTGAGGACGAAGGGTTTTTTTGTGTCGACAATCTTCCGCCCGCTCTTCTGCCCACGTTCGTGGAGCTCTGCCGTCAGCAAGGGGGGGAACTGCAGAATGTGGCGTTGGGCATTGATATCCGAGAGCGGGCGTTTCTGGGAGACCTGAGGGATAATCTCGACCGTGTCAAGGAGCGGGGTTTCAAATTCCGCCTCCTGTTTTTCGAGGCTCGCGAGGATGTGCTGGTGCGACGATTCTCCGAGTCCCGACGTCCGCATCCCGTCATGCCACAGGCCCCGTTGCTCGATGCCGTCCGGTACGAGCGAGAACGCCTGCACGATCTGAGGAACGAAGCGGATCGCATCATCGATACCTCAGATCTGACGGTTCATGAACTCAAAGGTGTTCTCGAACGGTATGTCCGCCGGGAATCGGCCGGCCGTCGGATGACGATTTCGCTCGTCACCTTTGGGTTTAAGTTCGGCGTCCCCTACGACATTGACCTCCTCTTCGATGTGCGCTTCATGAGGAACCCCTATTTCCAGCAGGAGTTGAAGGCCAAGACCGGTGAGGATCCGGCGGTGCAGGCCTATGTCATGCAAGACGAGACGTCACGCTCCTTCGTGGACATGCTCCTGGGCATGCTCCGGTTTCTCATTCCGCTGTACGAGCGGGAACGACGCAGCTACCTCAATATCGGCATCGGGTGTACCGGCGGTCGACACCGATCGATCGCGGTGGCCTGCCATGTCCGAGACACCCTTCTTGGGAACGGCATCGAGCCGATCCTCTTCCATCGCGACATCCACAAAGTGTGAGTCCTCGCCGCTCCCCTGGCTGGCCCCTGCGCTGCACGGAACGGCACTTTTCTTGACAGCCTGAGGGCTTGGACTATACTTGGCATTGTCCGCTCAAGCTAAGTACCTAGTCGGTACGCATACTTTACGACACGCTGAAATGGCTAGGTAAAAGGGCGCCTGGATCGAACCGAGTCGGCGTGCAGTACTGACTGGTGGCAAGGAGTCCGAACTCATGCTGGCGCAACTTCGCAACGTCCTCTCCACGGATTTTTCTTCCCTGCTGGCGCCCAAGCGGCTGCTGGTCGGCCTGGACATCGGATCAAGTGCCATCAAGGTCGTCCAATTGAAGGAGGTGAAGGGCCGCTATGTCCTGCAGAAATGCGGGATCAAGCCCCTTGAACCGGAAGTCATCGTGGATGGCACGGTCATGGATGAGGGGCGGGTCGTCGCCGCCATCCGGGAGTTGCTCGACGAGCAGGGCATTAAGCAAAAGAACGTGGCAATCTCAATTTCCGGGCACGCCGTCATCGTGAAAAAGATCAGTCTCCCTCCGATGCCGGACGAAGAATTGGAAGGCCAGGTCAAATTGGCCGCCGAGCAATACATCCCGTTCGACATCAATGAAGTCAACCTCGATTTTCATGTGTTGCACCCCGGGGATCAGGGCGATGAGGGAGACGGCCAGATGTCGGTCCTCTTGGTCGCCGCCAAGAAAGACAAGGTCAACGAGCTCTGCGAACTCGTGAAGACCGCCGGGCTGACCCCGGTCGTGATGGACGTCGACGCCTTCGCCATTCAGAACATGCACGACGTCAACTACCCGACCTCGAAGGGCGAGGTGACCACCATCGTGAACGTAGGGGCCAGCGTGATGAACGTCAACATCATGCGAAACGGTGCGTCCCTCTTCACGCGCGACATCCCGTTGGGCGGCAACAAGTATACCGAGGCCATTCAGAGGGAGTTGGGCCTGTCGTTCGAAGAGGCCGAGGGACTGAAGACTGGCCAGCGGAAGCAGGCGGAGACCGAGGATTCGGTCCGGATGGTGTTGGACTCCGTCAATGCCGAGGTCGCGTCGGAAATCGCCCGCACGATCGATTACTACAAGAGTACCACCGGCGAGGGGGAGGTCGAGCGTCTGTTGCTGTGCGGCGGAGGCGCGAAGGTGCATGGGTTGGTCGAACAGCTCCAGGAGCGGATGCAGGTCGCCGTCGAACTGGTGAATGCGTTCGGAGAGATCGACTGCTCGGGGACTGAAGCCGACGAGGCGCAGCTGGCCCAGATGGGATCGGCCGCGGCGGTGGGCGTGGGACTGGCGCTGCGCGCCATGGGGGACTGATGATTCGCATCAACCTGATCGCAGGACCACGGGCCAAGAAAGCGCAGACCGGGCAGCTCGACGCGCGCGTCGAGGCCCTCATGTTCGGCACGTTGCTCCTCCTCACGCTGATGGGGTGCTGGATGTATGTCAGCAGCGTCCAATCCGAGCGGGAGGCGAAGGAACAGGAAAAGCAGAACAAGGACAAACAGGTCGCCGTGCTCAAGGAGAAGGTGAAGCAAGTACAGGACTTCGAGCAAAAGAAGAAGGTGCTCGAAGACAAGAACCGGATCATCGACCAGTTGGAAAAGGCCCGATCCGGTCCGGTGAAAGTCCTGGATCAGGTCAGCCGGAGCATTGAGCCCCTCAAGCTCTGGCTGCTGAAATTGAGCCTCACCAATGGGACGGTGGAGGTCGAGGGCCGGGCGCTCACCAACGACGACATCGTGGAATTCGTCAATAACTTGCGCCGGACCGAAGCGTTCAACAGCATCCAGTTGATCGAATCGCGGGCGTCGACGGAAAACAAGATCAACCTCTATTCCTTCAAACTTAAGTTTGCGTTGAAGGTGTGACATGCAGATGCCCAAACTCAGTTTGAACGCGCTGCAAGGCATTCCGCTGACGCAAAAGTTGGCACTGACGGCGCTGGTCGTCGCGACCTGCGTCGGCGTGACCTACTATTACTTCGTCGAGCCTGAAGAAACCCGCATCGCCCAGTTGCAGACCCAAATCGGGCAATTGGATTCGGAGATCCAGACCTTGACGATCAAGGTCAAGCACCTGGACGAATTGATCGCCGCGAGCAAGCAACTGGAAATTGAACTGGCTAAGAAGAAGGAAAAGCTGCCTCCGGCGGAGGAGGCGGTCATGCTGCTCAAGCAATTGTCCGATTTGGGGATCAGGCTCGGGCTGGACATTAAGTTGTGGAAGCCGGGGCCCCCGGCGGAGGATCCTTCGAAGCTCTTCGTGAAGATGCCCGTCAACGTCGAGGTGACGGGGGGATACCACACCGCGGCCTTGTTCTTCGACCGGGTCAATCGCATGCCCCGCATCATCAACGTCTCTGATCTCAAAATGGCTGAGCCCAACCTCGCGCAGGGACGGGTGGTGACGAAGACCGTGTTCGATTTGGTGGCCTATGCGGCCCCTGAGGAAAAGCCGGCCTCCGCGGGCGGAGCCGTCGTCGCCGGCGCCCCGGCCGCAGCGGGTCCGAAGCCATCGGGCCCACCAACACCCCCAGGAGCCAAGTGATGCGATCGTTGCAACCACCGTGGAAAAGGGCGCTCCGGTGCGGTTGGGGCGCGATCTGGTGCCTCGGCGTGCTCGGGGTCTTGGTGTACCAGGTGGCGGCACAGCCGGTTTCCGAGGCGCGGCCGACCGGGGAGCTGACACCGCCGAGACCCGCCTCGATTCCACTTCCGCCCGTTGGGGACGTTCAGCTCGATCGGCCGACCTTACCGCCCTCCGATCCTCTTCCCGGTGTCGCTCCGGTACCTGGCGACCCGGCTGCTCCCGAGTCGGCCGAGACCCTGACTTACGATCCGTCCGGCCGCCGAGATCCATTTGTCGCGATCATCCAGTTGCTTCAGGAGAAGAAGGAAGATGCGAATCTGCCGCCGCTCCAACGCATCAGTTTGACGGAAATCAATCTGGTGGGCGTCGTGTGGGGCGGGTACGGCTACACCGCGATGGTGCAGACCCCCGACGGCAAGGGCTACTCCGTGCGGCGAGGCACGCGCATGGGCCCGAATAACGGCATCGTGACCTCCATTACGGAGCGTGGGCTGATCGTGGTCGAGCGGTTCACCGACATCTACGGGAAAAAGCAGGAGCGCGAGTTCGTGAGACTACTTCATCAGAAAGAGGGTTCAGAATGAAACGGCATACCATCCTCACCGTGGCATTGGCATTGACGCTCGGCCTCGCCGCCAATGGGTTGGCCGGGACTGATCCGGAGAGCGGGGCCGTGCGTACCTCTGGCGGTCCGGCGCTCGAGGGGGTGACGATCGAACGCCTCCCGGATCGAGTTCGGGTCACGGTCGACGGCGTGAAGGAGGCCGATACGTATCACGTGGAGGACAGTCGGGTCCCCCCCATGGTCGCGGTTGCCATCAGCGGTTCCGAAGGGGCGATGGGCGGCGAATGGCTCGTCGAGCAATCGCCGCTTCGCCGAGTCGTGCGCGATCAGATGGCCGCCCCGAACAAGGGCTCTCGCCTGGTGTTTCAGTTGAGCGAGCACGTGACACCCGAGGTGTCCCGAACCCGCGACGGCCTTCGTGTGGATTTCCCCACGCGTCTTCTGTCCGGCGCGCCGGCCTCGGCCGTGACCGCGATCCATATCCACCCGCTGAACGGAGAGACGGCCGTCGTGGTGTCGGCGGACGGCCATGTGGACTACGAGGCGCAGATGGTCCGGGGGAACCGACTCGTCCTCGATCTGGCGGGGTTGTCGACGGATCTCGCATCTCCGATCCAGGTGGAGACCAATCCGTTGCTGGAGCGCATCCGGATCGGCAAGCATGCGGAAAAAGTCCGGCTGGTGTTCGATCTGACCGGCCCCAGCCATTATGTCGTCGAGCAAGCGGCGTCCTCACTGACGGTGCGACTCGCTCGGGATCGCGACGGGACTGAAGCCGGCGTCGCCGCTCATGCGGCACCCGTCGCCGGGACGGCCACGGCCATGTCCGCGGCAGGATCCACCCCCACGGCGATCGCCCGAGTCCCACGCTCGGTACACACGGAGGCTTTGCTGGCCACCGCGCATGGACTGACGGTGAAGCCGCAGCTCGTTCAAATGGCGAATATCAGCGAGCGCAAACCTCAAGATGAGGCCGTGGTGGATCAGCCCCGGTACGTGGGGCGCCGGATGTCGCTCGACTTTCAGGCCGCGGAAATCACCAACGTGCTTCGCCTCATTGCCGAGGTCAGCGGATTCAACATCGTGGTCGGCGAGGGAGTCAAGTCCAAGGTGACCATGAAGATTGTGAACGTGCCATGGGATCAGGCCTTGGACATGTTGCTCAAGATGAATGGGCTGGGCATGATCAAGCAGGGCAACATCGTCTGGGTCGATACGCTCGGCAACATCGCCAAGCAACAGCAGGAAGAGGCCAACGCCAAGAACTCGAAGACGGCCGCGGAGGAACTCGTCACGCGCATCTTTTATCTGCGGAACGTGCAGGCGCAAGAGGTGCTGCAGTCCCTCCGGCAATACATCACGTCGCGAGGCCAGATGCAGGCCAACGTCGGTAGCAACGCGCTCATCGTGCGGGACGTGGAATCCAAGATCGGCGTGATCAAGCAAATGATCGACGGTCTCGACATCCAGGTGCCCCAGGTCGAAATCGAAGCGCGGGTCGTGCAAGCCAACACGAACTACACCCGGGCCCTCGGCATTCAGTGGGGGTTCAGCAACGTCAATCAGCTCGGGAGCGCCAACGGCGTGGCCAACTTTAGGGCCGGCACCAGCGGCCCATTCGGCGCGCCCATCAGCGACTTTCTCGTGAACCTGCCGGCCACGGTTGCTGGCTTGGTGCCGCCCCCGAGCGTGGGCTTCCAATTCGGGAAGACCGATGGCGCATTGCTGGACTTGCGGCTCTCCGCCGGGGAGGCGCTCGGATTGACCAAGGTCATTGCGTCGCCCAAGATCACGACGTTGGACAAACGTGATGCCCGCATCTCGCAGGGCGAATCGATTCCGTTCCAGACGGTGTCGCTGCAGGGCACGCAGACCACCTTCGTGGACGCCAATCTTGAGTTGCAAGTGACGCCGCAGATTACCTCGCGGGACCCGAACGAGGTCGCCAAGCAGATCATGATGAAAGTGCGGGCCACGCGGAACGCCGTCGGCGCCCGAAGCAACCCCGCCGGTCCGAGTATCGACAAGCGGGAAGCCAACACGCAGGTGCTGGTGCGGGACGGCGAAACGATGGTCATCGGCGGAGTCTATGTGGATGCACAGCAAAACAACGTGAACGGCGTGCCGTATCTCTCCCGCATCCCCGTGCTCGGCTGGTTGTTCAAGAACAAAATAGAAGACATTGCCCGACAAGAACTGCTAATATTCCTCACGCCCAATATCGTGAAGAGTTAAGCGGTCTCTTGTCAGGACATGTTGCGGTACCTCAACGCGGGTGAATCCCACGGTAAAGCTCTGCTCGCCGTCGTCGAAGGTGTGCCCTCGGGTCTTTCGCTCACCGCTGAAACCATCAATCAGGATCTCGCGCGCCGGCAGAAGGGGTATGGGCGCGGCGGACGCATGCGCGTTGAGCAGGACCACGTCGAATTCTACTGCGGCGTCCGCAAGGGATACACCATCGGGAACCCGATCGGGTTGATGGTGGCCAATAAGGATTGGGAAAACTGGCGAGAAGTCATGGCGGCCGAGCCGGGCCCCGTGACGGCCGAGAAGGTCGTGACCCGGCCCCGCCCCGGGCATGCTGATCTGGTCGGCGCCATTAAGTATGGGCATCGGGACATTCGCAACGTCCTCGAGAAGGCCAGCGCCCGAGAGACCGCCGTGCGCGTGGCGATCGGGGGCATCGCGAAGGCGCTTCTGGCGCAATTCGGCGTGAGGATTCTCAGCTACACCACCGAGATCGGCGGGGTCGCCGCCAAGCCGGTCGTCGATCCGGAGGCGGCGTTCGAGCAAGCGGAAAGCTCCGACGTCCGATGTCCCGACTCCGACGCGGGCGCGCAGATGATCGAGCGGATTCGGACGGCCAAACATCGGGGCGACTCGCTCGGGGGCGTGTTCGAGGTTGTGGCGCTTCACGTGCCCATTGGACTCGGGTCTTACGCCCAGTGGGATCGACGGCTGAGCGCGCGGCTCGCCATGGCCGCCATGAGCATCCAAGCCATGAAAGGCGTCGAAATCGGGATGGGTTTCGAGTCCGCACGGCGCTACGGCTCGGAGGTCCATGATGACATTTTCTACGACCAGAGCGGCAGAGTCTTTGTCCGCAAGACCAACAATGCCGGCGGGTTGGAAGGGGGGATCACGAACGGCCAGCCCATTGTGATCCGTGTGGCCATGAAGCCGATCGCCACTCTGTACAGTCCCAAACAGAGCGTGGATATCCAAACGAAAGATCCGTTCGAGGCGACGGTGGAGCGTTCCGATATCTGCACCGTCCCCGCCGCAGGGGTGGTGGGGGAGGCCGTCATTGCGTTCGAACTCGCCAACGCGTTCGTGGAGAAATTCGGCGGCGACACGGTGGAGGAAATGAAGCGCAATTACGACGCGTATCTCTCCTACGTCAAGGACTTTTAAGTCTGTCCTGCCTGTGCTACGATTTCCCAGTCCGGTCGCGCCGTTCCGTCTCCACTCCAGGCACCCGAACGGAAGACCCCGTCCGGGCGCGACGGCCGCCAGCTCATGAACCACTCTCGCATCCTGTGCCCCTATCTTCGCCAATGACCAGGGCGTCCGCCATAACCGTGCCGGTGGCCTTGGGCGACCGGAGTTACGACATCACGATTCAGACGGGTCTTCTCGGTGATCTGGGCCGTCGGCTCGTCGAGCTCGGCGCCAAGGGCCACGTCGGCGTCGTCACGGACCAAACGGTCGGGCGGCTCTATGGAGCCGCGGTCGGCCGGACGCTGAAACGAGCCGGATTGATCGTGCATCTGGTCACCGTTCCGCCGGGAGAACAGGCGAAGACGCTGACCTGGTTGGGCCGCGTGTTGGATCGGTTGGTCGAGGTGCGCCTCGAGCGGAGTTCCTTTCTCGTGGCGCTCGGCGGAGGAGTGGTCGGGGATTTGACCGGGTTTGCCGCGGCCAGCTACTTGCGGGGGATTCCCTTTGTCCAAGTGCCCACCACCCTCATCGCGCAGGTCGATTCCAGCGTCGGCGGGAAAACGGGGGTCAACCATGCGCAAGGCAAGAACCTCATCGGCGCCTTCTACCAGCCGCGGGCCGTGCTCATCGACCCTGCGACGTTGCGCTCGCTGCCCGAGCGCGAGCGGATCGGCGGGTTGGCCGAAGTCATCAAGTACGGGGTCATCGCGGATCCGGAGTTCTTCTCGTTTCTCGAAGGACAGATGGCCGCTGTGTTGAAGATGGAGGACGACGCGATCGCCCGGGTCATCCGTCGTTCATGCGAGGTCAAAGCAGAGGTCGTGGCATCCGACGAGCGTGAGGGCGATCGCCGGCGCATCTTGAACTACGGTCATACCATCGGGCACGCGCTGGAGACCCTCGGCCGCTATCGCGCGCTGATCCATGGGGAGGCGGTCGCCATCGGTATGGTGCAGGAGGCTTCGCTGGCGGAAGCGCTCGGATATTGCGATCGCGACGTCGTGCGTCGCGTGCGGGCGCTCGTGATCGCGGCCGGATTGCCGGTCCGCTTGCCGCGTTGTACCGAGCGGCAGCTCTGGGCTGCCATGCAGCATGACAAGAAGGTCGTGCAAGGGCGTGTGTGCGGTGTATGGCCCGAGCGCATCGGGCGGGTGCGGATGGCTGCCCTTGAGCGCCCGTCGTTCAAGAAGTGGTTCAGCCAGCAGACTCGAGGTGGACGCTGATCATGGCACGCGGGACCACCGCTCTTCAGCGCGTACAGCAGGCCTTGCGGGCCAAGACACGCGAGGTGGAAGTGTTGCATCGGATCAGCGATTCGATCAGCAACACCCTGGATTTGGAAGCCGTGTTGCGGCACATCGTCGAGGTGGTCGTGGAAGTGACCAAGGCCGACGCCTGTTTCCTGTATCTCCTCTCCGACACCAAGGACGAGCTGGTCCTGCGGGCCTCTAAGAATCCCCATCCCAGGCTCATCGGCCGTATCACACTGGGGTTGGGCGAGGGCATCACCGGCTGGGTGGCCCGCGAGCGCACACGCGTGCTGATTCCGAGCAACGCCAGCGACGACCCGCGCTTCAAGTTCTTCCATAACCTGCCGGAAGATCGGTACCAGGCCTTCGTGTCGGTTCCGATTCTGACTAAGAAAGAAGTGGTCGGGGTGATCAACGTGCAACACAAGCGGCCCCGGCGGTATGAGGCGGACGAGTTGACGCTCCTGAACACCATCGCGAACCAAGTCGGCGGGGCCATCGAGAACGCGCGGCTGTATGAAGAGATGCGCCGTAAGGCGCTGCAGGTCGAGACCTTGTCTCAGGTGTCCGCGACCGTCACCTCCAATCGATTGATCGAGGACGTGTTCCAACTGATCGTGGCCATGGTCGCCCAACTCATGAACTCCAAGATCTGCTCCATCATGGTGTTGGATCAGGACAAGGGCGAGCTGCGGATCGTAGCCACGCAAAGTCTGAGCGAGGCCTATAGGCGGAAGCCCAACCTCCGGATCGGACAGAGCATCAGCGGCCGCGCCGTGCAGGAACGCCGTCCGATTCTGGTGCACGACGTGACGACCGAGCGCGATTTCATGTATCCGGAGCTCGCCAAGAAGGAAGGGCTTTGTTCCCTACTCTCCGTGCCGATGATGGTGCGCGAAAAAGCGGTCGGCGTTATCAATACCTATACCTCGGTGCCGCATCATTTCACCAGCGAGGAAACAAAGATCCTGCAGGCCATCGCGAATCAGGCGGCGATCGCCATCGAGCACACGACGCTGCTCGACAAGTCCTTCGAGATGCAGGAAGCGCTGGCGGTCCGCAAGGTGGTGGAGCGGGCCAAGGGATACCTGATGCGGACGCGCCGGCTGTCGGAGGAGGAGGCCTTCCGCCTGATTCAACGGCAGAGTATGGCCATCAGGAAGTCGATGCGGGAGGTGGCGGAAGCCATCCTGCTCGCGGGCGAAATCGACGCGCACGCGGGCGATGAGCGGCCGCGCTCCTAGCGCGATGCCGGCTCCTGGGGCGCGAGCGGCTTGGCGGGTCTCTGGCTGCGTGGCGGCGGGCCGGGTTTGGGTGCCTGCTGTTTGAGTCGCCGAAGCTCCTCCCGAAGTCGTTCCAACTCCAAGTCCTTCTTGATGACCAGGTCCTTCAATTCGCGAAGCTCATCTGATTCCTGAAACACGGCCGAGGCGGGGGGTGGCGTCTCCGACGAAGGGAGTGCCGGGGCGGCGGCCGGAGGCGGTTCGGGCCGCGTGGGAGGCGACGAGTCCGGCGCCATCCGGGCGAGCCCGTGATAGTCGATGACCAACGAGGGTAGGTCGCTCGGGAGCGGAAGGACCGATTGACGATACAAATCGGGCCTGAGGGCCAACCGGGGCGTGAAAGAAACGGTGGACCCGGCCAACCCGGCCGGGTCCGCGAGGCGCCGTTCGGCGGCGTGCACGAGGGCTGGTTGGTCGGTCGCATGCCGATACGCCGTCAGGGTGACGTGCAGTGAACGTCCATACACATACAGCGCCCCGGACGTGGATTCGGGTCGGACGGAACTCGTCACCGGTGTCGATGAGCCGTTGTCGGGAGCGCCGATACGCCCGGCCTGAAAGCCGAGGGGGGCCTGGTGGAGCTGGAAGATCACATATTCCGACGGGCTTGCTTTGAGCAGCGCCGTGCTGAGGAGCGGAGCGAGGAAGGCTGCTTCTTCGTCGGTAAAGACGGGGCGCGGCGTCTCGGAGGCGACTGGCGGCAGGTTCGGTCTTGGAGCGGGTTGGATCTGGATGCCGCGCAGCACGGCGACGAGGAGCGGCGGTTCGAGGAAGACCGGGTGGGCCGCGTTGAGCCCGCTGGTAGGTCGAAAGGCGGCCGTGGAGCCCCGTTCAGGAACCTGCTCCAAGAGCACCGTTCCGCGCGGCCCTTCGTAGAGGATGGTTCGCGCGGGAGCAAACAGGCCGCATGCGGCCAGCGTGCCAATCACAAGCCCCATACCTGCCGGCGAAAGAAAACGTTGGGTCACAGCAAGCTCCTTGCGCAGGGACGGGGTTATCGAAGGTGCGTCGGTGCTTCCGATCAACCAGACCGCCGGCGGCGGAGTGTACCACAGCGACCCGTCCGGTGAACAAGCGGCGGACAGGGGGGCCTCGCGCGTCCATACCGGGCGTGCCAGACGAAGTCGGACTTGAGAAAGGGCTACTTGGTCGGATTCGAAACGGAAGCCGGTCTATGCGGCAGCGGCATGGTCCATGGGGGGGCCTTGCCCCCCGCTCGAGCCCCTGTGGAAAATGGGACCGGGGCGTCGCGAAGAAGGGGCGCAAGCGTGATGATCGGCTCGATGGTCACGGGTAATCCGGTCGGGGAGCCACGGCGGGTCGGCCCACTCGGCGTCCGGGCACCGTTGTCTCGGTCCATCACAACCGCCCTGGACCCAACCGGGTCGTGGCCTGGAATCGGCAGAGTTCCTCTGGGTCTGTGAAATCGCCGGTGAAACGACCAATCCGCCTCGGCGATGCCGCGTGGCCGGCATGGATGCTCCCGCGGGCGACGGGCCGAGAGAAGATACGTCGAGCGAGGTGAGGGACCTCATGATGAAGTGGCGGTCGCCCATGACGCTCATCCTTGTGCTGACCTGGTTGTGCGGGTGCGTGACGACGGCCTATCGGCCGTTGGAGCAGACGACCGGACAAGAGGTGACGCAGCTGACGGAAAACGAATTCCATGTTCACTATACGGTGGGTGCCATGACGCCCCAGGACCGGCTGGACGAGTTCCTTCGATTGCGCTGCGCCGAGTTGACCCTCCAACGAGGGTATGACTATTTTGAGATGGGTGAGCGGTTCGATCAGCTCATGGCGACCCGCAGCAGCTCCGTCATGGTCCGCCTTCACAAGGGCGTCATTCCGGAAGGGGCCACGCTCTTTCACGACGCGAGGGCCATCGTGGAGGAGTTGGGCCGATTTCCACAGGACTAGGCCATCGGCGCGGGGAAGGAACAGGAGCGGAAGGGGAGCGGCGGGTTCAGAAAGTTCTTGCGGAAAGCCCGAAGCGTTGCCCGTACGTGCCCCTGCGTACAGTGGCGATTCGCTTCGGTTGACAAGGTGAGGTGGGGGCTGTTATAAGGCGTGCCGACATCCCGGGACAAGGGCGTCTCGAACGGATGTGGGCTCAACTCAACCACGGACAATGGCGTCCTCGGGTTCCCTCTGCTCTGAGGGAATCGAGGGCGTTTTTTTTTGCTCACGACCGGACAAAGACCGTGCTTTGGCGCAGGGGTGGGGAAGTCCCGCAGCGTTCGGCTCCGAGGGTGCGGTGCAGACCTGTGACCGGAGCCACCGCCATGAAATCTGAGTGAGGAGACGGATGCGACTGTTTCGAATCGCCATGGCCCAGATCAATCCCACGGTAGGGGATCTGGCGGGGAACCTGGCCCTGATCGAGCATTGGGTGAAGGAAGCGCGCAAGGCCAAGGCCGATCTGGTCGCTTTCCCGGAGCTGGCGTTGACCGGATACCCGCCCGAAGATCTGTTGCTCAAACCGCGGTTCGTGGAGGATACGCGGCGGGCGCTCGACTCTCTGATTCCCCTGTGCCGGGATCTCGCGGCCGTCGTGGGGTACGTGGCGCAGGACCTCGAACCCGTCGGCGTTGAACGGCGCAGGCGGGGGCTATCGGGAGGACGCGAGGGACTCTACAACGCGGCGGCGATCGTCGTCGACCGCCGCTTGGTCACGACCTACGCCAAGCAGCATCTGCCGAACTACGGGGTCTTCGACGAGAATCGTTATTTCCTACCCGGGAAACGCATTCCGGTCCTGGTGCTGAACGGCACCTGTCTGGGCGTCAACATCTGCGAGGACATCTGGCTCCCCGAAGGTCCCACGAAAGCGCAGGCGGCGGCCGGCGCCGAGGTCATCGTCAATATCAATGCCTCGCCCTTTCACATGGGGAAAAGCCGCCAGCGCGAGCAGATGCTGGCCACCCGCGCTCGGGATCATCACGTCATCGTCACCTATACCAATATGGTCGGCGGGCAGGACGAGCTCGTGTTCGACGGAAACAGCGTGATCGTCGACCACATGGGAGAAGTCATCGCGCGAGCCAAGGCCTTCGAAGAGGATTTTCTGGTGGCGGATCTCAACGGGCATGCGGTGGGACGAGGGCGGATCGGGCGCGCGGCTCGCAAGCTCTCGGTCGGTCGCCGCAGTTCGGGGGTCGAGCGGCTCGTGCTGCCCGCGACGCGTTCATCTTCTCTCAAACGGCCTCGTTACGTGGGGGATCAGACTCCCGCGATGGACCCGCTGGCCGAAGTGTATCGGGCTCTGGTGATCGGCGTCCGGGATTACGTCGGCAAGAACGGTTTCCGGCAGGTGGTGATCGGCCTGAGCGGGGGAGTCGATTCCGCCCTCACGGCGGTGATCGCCGTGGACGCGCTGGGCTGCGACAACGTCCTCGGTCTCTTCATGCCGTCGCCGTTCACGTCCCGGGAAAGTCACGAGGACGTGGCGGCGCTGGTCGTGCGATTGGGGATGGCGTGCCGTACCTTGCCGATTACCGAATTGTTCGAGACATACCGGCGTTCCTTGGCGCCTTCGTTCGCGGGTCGCGCCGCGGACGTGACGGAAGAGAATCTGCAGGCCCGCATCCGGGGCAATCTGCTGATGGCCTTCTCCAACAAGTTCGGCCACCTCGTGCTCACGACCGGCAACAAGAGCGAGATGAGCGTTGGCTACGCCACACTGTACGGGGATATGGCCGGAGGGTTCGCGGTCATCAAGGACGTGCCGAAGACGCTGGTATACGAGCTGGCGCATCGGCGCAACCGGCAAGACACGAGCCCGGCGATCCCCAAGCGAATTCTCGAGCGCGCTCCGACGGCCGAGTTGCGGGCGAACCAACGCGACGACGATGCCTTGCCGCCGTATCCGGTCCTGGATCCCATCCTCAAGGCGTACGTCGAGGAGGACTGTTCCGTGGACGAAATGGTCGCGATGGGATTCGACCGCGCGATGGTCGTGCGCGTGGTGGAGTTGGTCGATCGCAGCGAGTACAAACGCCGTCAAGCGCCGGTCGGGATCAAGATTACGCATCGCGGATTGGGAAAGGATCGCCGGATGCCGATCACCAATCGGTACCGGGAGGGGCGATAACGGAGCGGCGGGGAGGCAAGACGGTCGGTGCGTGGACGGGTCGGTGGTCTTCGAGAAGGACAGGATCGCGACCCGGTGCAATGAACCCCAGACGTGAGGAGGAAGTGCGCATGATCCGACAGCATCGTCAACCGCAAGGCACCTGGATCGGGGTGCTGCTTGTTCTGGGACTCGTCATGGGCCCGGTTCACGCGAAGGCCGAGGATGATTTGATGGACACGACCAAACATCCGGTCGCCGTCACGATGGCCTTGCAGGCCGACAGCTTCTTCGGGTTCAATCCGGCCGTCTATGGAACGTACGGGCTGACGAAAAATCTGGCCTTGGCCTTCAACGTCACCTACTGGACGGATATTCAAGGCTTGGGTGTGCACGACTCGAACCCGTGGTTGGAATTGGACCTCGGCGTGAACATGAGATTCTTCGATGACCGCCTGTCGATTACGCCCATGATCGGCACCGTTCACGGACAACTGTTGTCTTCCCGCGGCGGTGCCTTCCCGAAAGGCGGCGGGAGCCGGAATGAGCGGACGACGGCGTTCGACGGCTGGGTGCCGAACATCACGGTGAACTATCTCGATCCTCGGTTCGAGGGAGAGTTCTACCTTGGGTATTACAAGGCCGGACGAAACGAAGGGGGGAGCCCGGGCGGCGGGGGAGGGGCCTGCGTGTCGGACTTCCCCGACTGCAGCACCGGCAGTCGCGGCACCTGGGACTTTTTGCACTGGTGGGTGAATGCCGGCTACCGGTTCAACAGCATGTGGTCGATCGGCGGCCACTACGAACAGCTCTTGACCACGCGTGACAACAGCGCGCCCGGTGCGGCCCAGGATTACTACCGCTGGATCGGACCGTATGCCGAGATGAAACTGGCGGGCGGGATGGCCCTCCGCTTCACCGTAGGGCGGGACCTGACCGACAATGAGGATTTCTACAAGATCAAGTTCATCAAAACATTCTAGCCATCATGGTCGAGGGGGGAGGGCGCACGCCTCCCCCCAACCCCGTCCGGTTGTGACGGTTGAGAGGGAGGAAGACGTGAAGACCCACCGAGATGCGGCGATCGCTCCACTTCTTGTTCTTGCGGGAATCGGGTGGTTGGTGTGGCTGTCGACAGCGGGGCCGCTACCCGATCCCGCGTGGGCGCAAGCCGCCGAGGCGGTCGGAGCTGCGGGGGGGAGCGTGTCGAAAATCGATACGGGGGATACGGCGTGGGTCTTGGCTTCCTCGGCCTTGGTCCTTGCCATGACGGTGCCGGGACTCGCGTTGTTCTACGGCGGGTTGGTCAGGAAGAAGAACGCCCTGGCGACCATCATGCACAGCCTGAGCATTCTGTGCGCCATCTCCCTGTTCTGGGTGATCGCGGGCTACAGCTTGACCTTCGGGCCGGATCGCGGCGGCCTGATCGGCGGATTGGAATGGGTCTTCCTGTCGGGCGTCGGATTGGACCCGCACCCGACCTACGGACCCACGATTCCCCATCAGGCGTTCATGGCTTTTCAGCTCATGTTCGCGGCGATTACCCCGGCCTTGATCACCGGGGCCTTCGCCGAACGCATTCGGTTCGGCGCCGTGTTGCTCTTCAGTCTCCTGTGGTCGCTCTTCGTGTATGCGCCGGTCGCGCACTGGCTGTGGGGGGGAGGCTGGCTCAGCCAGCTGGGGGCCTTGGACTTCGCCGGCGGGGCGGTCGTCCATATCAGTTCGGGCACGAGCGCGCTCGTCTGCGCGCTCGTGCTGGGCCAACGGCGCGGGTACGGCACCGATTACCTGGCTCCTCACAGCCTGCCCTTCACCCTGCTGGGAACCGGGTTGCTCTGGTTCGGGTGGTTTGGGTTCAACGCCGGGAGCGCCTTGGGCGCGAACGGGATCGCAGTCAGCGCGTTTCTGGCGACGCACGTGGCGGCGGCGGCCGGTGGGCTGACGTGGATGTTCGTCGAGTGGCGGCATCGCGGCAAACCGACCGTCCTCGGCATGGCCAGCGGCGCGGTGGCCGGTTTGGCCACGGTGACCGGAGGGGCCGGGTTCGTGGGCCCGTTTTCGGCCATTCTCATCGGGGTGCTCGCCGGTTTCCTGTGCTACTTCGCAATTGTGTGGAAGGGGAAGTTCGGCTATGATGACGCGCTTGACGTGGTGGGAATTCACGGCGTGGGCGGCGTGCTCGGCATGCTCGCCACGGGTTTCTTCGCCTCCAAGGCCGTGAACGCCGGAGGGGCCGACGGGCTGGTGTTCGGCGGAGCGGCGTTTCTCGGCGTCCAGGCTCTCACCGTGCTGGTGGTCGCAGCCTTTTCGGTCGTCATGAGTTATATCCTGCTGAAACTGGTCGATGGGACGGTCGGGTTGCGCGTGACGCCGGATGAGGAAGCCAGCGGGCTGGATTTGTCCGCGCACAACGAGCGGGCGTATTCATAGTCGGCGGTGAGGTGCGACATGGGGCGACGTTCCGTTGAGGAGGGGAGGAGGAGAGGATGAAACTTGTTGAGGCGGTCATCAAGCCGTTCAAGCTGGATGAGGTGAAGGACGCGCTCCTCGAGATCGGGATCCAAGGGATGACCGTCACCGAAGTGAAGGGGTTCGGCCGTCAGAAGGGGCACAAGGAAACGTATCGCGGGCAGGAATACACCATCGAGTTCGTGCCCAAAGTGAAGGTGGAGGTCGCGGTGACGGACGCCCAGGTGCCTCGTGTGCTGGAGACCATCGCGCGAAGCGCGAAAACGGGCAGCATCGGCGACGGAAAGATTTTCGTGCGGGACCTGTCCAACGTGGTCCGAATTCGAACCGGCGAAACCGGGGAAACCGCTTTGTGAATTTTGAGGCCGTTCCGATCCCAGGACCGGCGTCGCCGCTTCCGGGCGGCGGCGACATACCGAGCAGCGCGCTGCCGGAGGAGCGCCAGGCGGTCTTCCATCGCTTGGCCGGCGGCGCGACGGGGAGTGAAGTCCTCGGAACGTTTACGGAGTTCGTCGACGGACTGGTGATCGGGCGGTATCGCAACGCCTCCCGGTCGCCGGACGCTCGGTTGACGGAGGCGGCGCTCCGGCACTGCTGCCTGGTGGCGCTGGGAGGATATGGACGTCGGGAGCTGTTTCCGTTCTCCGACGTCGACCTCATGCTGCTCTACCGGACCGAAGCGGGGGAGGCCGCGGCCGCCCTCTCGACGTCCGTGTGGCACCACCTCTGGGACCTCGGATTCCACGTCGGTCACAGCACCCGCACCGTGGCCGACTGCCTGGAGCTCGGGGCGACCGATCTGACCATCCGCACGTCGATGATGGAGGCGCGGTTCCTGTGCGGGAGCGCCGAACTGTTCCAGGAGTTTCAACGCCGCCTCGCTGGCAGGATCGTCAAGCAACGGTCCGATTGGTACATCCAGGCGAAATTGGGCGAACGGCAGCGTGAGTATGAAAAATTCGGTGAGACGGTCTACCTCCTCGAACCCAACGTCAAGCGCAGCAAAGGGGGGCTTCGCGACCTGCATCTGCTGCAATGGGTCGCCCTCGCGCGCCACGGCGTCGGCACGCTGAACGAGCTGCTGGATCGGGGGTTGCTCTCGCGCGCGGATTTCACGGCCCTCGCGGAGGCCCGTGAATTCGTGTGGCGAGTGCGTTGTTTCCTGCATCTGCATGCCGGGATGGCGCAGGATATCCTGTCGTTCGACGAGCAGGTGTGGCTGGCCGATCAGCAGCTCCACTATCGGGATCGCCCGCATCTTCGGGGGGTCGAGCAGTTCATGCAGCACTACTACCGTCACACGATGGCCATCCACGACCTCGGCCATCGGTTTGTCGAGCGGTGCCGGCGTGTGTCGCCTTGGACGCGCTTCACCCGCTGGCTGCCTGCTCCGAGAATCGAGGGCGTCTTTGTGGCCGAGGGGACGCGACTGACCGTGCCCGGAGACGCGCGGGCCCGCCTCTTGGGCGACCCGATGGTGCTGATGCAACTCTTCGAAACCGCGCAGGCCCGCAATCTGAAGATCGATCCGCATGTCTTGGATCTGATCCACCAACGCATGGACGAAACGGACGCGGCCGCCTTCGCCACCCCGGAGATCAATCGCCTCTTCCTACGCATCGTGGCCGGCCCCGGACCGGTGGCGGAGACCTTGGCGACGATGCACAAGGTGCGGGTGCTGGAAAAATTCATCCCGGCATTCGCCACCGTCCGCGGGCTCATGCAGTTCAACCAGTACCACAAGTTTACGGTGGACGAACACAGTCTCCTGGCCGTGGCGAAGGCGGAGGCGCTGGCCACGGAGGCGGGGATTTTGGGCGAGGTCTACCGGGAGATCCATCGGAAGGACATTCTTCATCTGGCCATCCTCCTGCACGATTTGGGCAAGGGGTGCGAGGACGATCATAGCGAGGTCGGGCGACGACTGGCCGAGGAGCTGGCCGTGCGATTGGGGTTCGACGACCAGGATCGCCGCACGCTGGTGTTCCTGGTGCACCAGCACCTGATGATGGCGCACACCGCGTTTCGGCGCGACCCGTACGACGAAAAAGTGCTGCTGCCCTTCGTGCGCGCGGTCGGCACGCCCGAGGTCTTGCGGAAGTTGCTGGTGCTGACCGCGGCGGACATCGCCGCCGTCGGGCCGGGCGTCCTCACGAAGTGGAAGGAGTCGTTGCTGATCGAGCTCTTCCTTCGGGCGATGCCGGAGGTGTCGGGGGAGCGGGGAGCGCCCAGCGACCCGAAGCGTCTGTTGCAGCTTGTCCGCGACATTCAGGATGCGCTGCTGCAGCAGGGGGAGAACGGGTTCGATGCCGAGCAGATCACGAAGGAACTCTCGCGCTTCCCCATTCGATACATGCATGCCACACCGCCGAGGCGGATCGCGTCCCACCTCGCCTCGATCCGACGCCTCGGTCCGGGGGAAGTGCTGGTGGACTGCGAACACCACCCCGAGCTCGGTACCTGCGAATATACGGTCATCACCTGGAATGCGCTGACGCCCGGCCTCTTCAGCAAGATCGCGGGCGTCCTGGCGGCCCACGGGCTGCGCGTCCTCGACGCGCAAATTCTCACCCGTGGCGACGACCTGGTGTTGGATACGTTTCAGGTGCAGGACCCCGACTATCAGGATGCTCCGCCCCCGGATCGCAGCGAGGCGATCGCGGAGATGATCCGACGGGTGCTGCGGGGAAAAGAGACGGTCGACGCGCTCCTGGCCCGCGGGGGGCGGTTGGGAGCGGATCGTCACGTGCCGGCTTTCCGCCAGGCCACGGAGGTGCAGCTCGATCACGAGTCGTCGGAGCGATTCGACATCATCGACATTTTTGCCGACGATCGCCAGGGGCTCCTCTATGTCATCACCCGCGCCATGTTCGAGCTGGGGCTGTCGGTGCACGCCGCGCGGATCTCGACGCGGTTGGATCAGGTGGCCGACGTGTTTTATGTCACGGACGCGGAGAGCGGGGGAAAGGTCGACGATCCGGCACGGAGGGAGCACATCCGGGCCACGTTGATGCACACGATCGATCAATATCGTCTAGGAGTTTCCGGCACATCCAGACAGGCCAGCACATAGTTCGCGACGGTTCGAACGGTTTGCAAAAGGAGGGGCGTGATGACGGTCAAGGAAGTCCTGGAGTTTGCGAAGAAGAACAAAGTGCAGGTGGTCGATCTCAAATTCGTCGATCTGATCGGGACGTGGCAGCATTTTACGATCCCCGTGAACGAATTGACGGAGGGGCTCTTCAAGGACGGCTCGGGCTTGGACGGGTCCTCCATCCGCGGATGGAAAGCCATCAACAACAGCGACATGTTGCTGGTGCCCGACCCTGATACGGCCTGCCTGGACCCCTTCTGCGCCGTGCCGACCCTCAGTCTGGTCGGCAACGTCTTGGACCCGATCACGCGGGAAATCTACGATCGGGATCCCCGCTACATCGCGCAGAAGGCGGAAAAACACCTGCAGAGCACCAAGATCGGCGATACGTCCTACTGGGGGCCGGAAGCCGAGTTCTTCGTCTTTGATCAGGTGCGTTACGATCAGACGAGCCACAGCGGCTTCTACTTCGTCGACTCGGAAGAGGGGATTTGGAACAGCGGGCAGGAAGGGCCAAACCTGGGCAGCAAGATTCGTCATAAGGAAGGCTACTTCCCGGTCGCCCCGACGGACACGCAGCAGGACATCCGCACCGAGATGGTCTTGGAAATGGAGAAGACCGGTATCGCCGTGGAGAAGCACCACCACGAGGTGGCCACGGCCGGTCAGGCCGAGATCGACATCCGGTTCGACTCGCTGTTGCGCACCGCCGACAAGATGATGATGTATAAGTACGTGGTCAAGAACGTGGCGCGGCGCCACGGCAAGACCGCGACGTTCATGCCGAAGCCCATCTTCGGCGATAATGGGTCCGGGATGCATACGCACCAGAGCATCTGGAAAGAGGGCAAGCCGCTGTTCGCCGGCAAGGAATATGCGGGGGTGTCCCAGCTCTGCCTCTATTACATCGGAGGCATTCTGAAGCACGCGCCGGCCTTGGCCGCCTTCACCAACCCGACCACCAACTCGTATAAACGGCTGACCCCCGGGTTCGAGGCCCCGGTGTTGTTGGCGTACTCGAGCCGGAATCGATCCGCCGGCATTCGTATCCCGATGTATTCGCCGAGTCCGAAGGCCAAGCGGATCGAAGTGCGCTTCCCGGACCCGGGGGCCAATCCCTACCTCGCCTTCTCCGCCATGCTGATGGCCGGGCTCGACGGCATCGAAAACAAGATCAACCCGGGCGAGCCGGCGGAAAAGGATTTGTACGATCTCGAAGCCAAGGAAGCGGCCAAGATCCCGACCATGCCGGGCAGCCTGGACGAGGCGCTCAAGCATCTGGAAAAGGATCATCAGTTCCTCCTCAAGGGAGGGGTGTTCAGCGAGGATCTGATCGAAGCCTGGATCAGCTATAAGCGGACCAAGGAAGTCGATCCCATGCGATTGCGGCCGGTGCCCTACGAGTACTTCCTGTACTACGACGTGTGAGGGAGCATGGGCGCAAATGGTCGCTTGACGGAGTTCGGGGGCCTGTGATATCGTCCCGACCATAGGTCGACGCGAGGCAACGACGCCTCGCCGTCGGCCACGACATTCAAGATCACGGACAAAGGCGTCCGTCATTCTTTCGGGAGTGGCGGACGCCTTTCTGTTTTGGGCATAGCGAGACGAAGAGGTCTCGCGCGGGGTGTGGCGCACCTCACGCACGGACAAAGGCGTCCTGGTTCCCGCAAGGGAGCGAGGGCGCCTTTTTGTTTTCAGCGGACTGCGACGCGGACGAGTTGGATCGTCTGACGAAACCAAGGAGCCCGACATGAAGCCAGACTCAGACGCAGTGAATGAGGCGAGGGCCGTCCTGACCGGGTCCGGAGAGGACTACTACATAGCCGCGTTGGAGCGGTCGGTGACGGCGGCCGTGCTTCGCGCGGCCGGTCCCACCCGGCGTCGCTTCCTTGCGCAAATCGGATCGGCGGCGTTGACCGCGCTGATCACCGAGTTCTTGCCGCTCGGCCGCATGGCGGCGTTCGCGGCGGAGGCGGGAGGCAAACCGGAGAAAAAGGATTTGACCATCGGGTTCATCCCGATCACGTGCGCCACGCCGATCATCATGGCGGAGCCCCTGGGGTTCTACAAGAAATACGGGCTGAACGCCTCGGTCAAGCGGGCCGCCGGATGGGCCATGATCCGGGACTGGGCCATCAACGGCGATGTGGACGCAGCGCACATGTTGACGCCGATGCCTTTGGCGATCACGTTGGGGGCCGGATCGATGCCCAAGCCGTTCTACATGCCGGCCGTCGAAAACATCAATGGACAGGCCATCACGCTCCATGTGAAGCACAAGCACGTCAAATCCGCCGCGGACATGAAGGGCTTCCGGTTCTGCGTGCCGTTCGACTACTCCATGCACAACTATTTGCTGCGGTATTACCTCGCAGAAGGCGGGGTGCATCCTGACAAGGACGTCCAAATTCGCGTGGTGCCGCCCCCCGAGATGGTGGCGAATCTGAAGGCGGGGAACGTGGATGGATACCTGGCACCCGACCCGTTCAATCAACGGGCCGTCTATGAAAACGTGGGCTTCATTTTCAAGCTGTCGAAGGACATCTGGGACCGTCATCCCTGCTGTGCGTTTACGGTCTCGGAGGCGTTCGCGACCACATATCCGAATACGTTTCACGCCTTGTTTCGAGCCATCGTGGACGCGACCCACTACGCGTCGAACCCCGCGCATCGTAAAGAGATCGCGGCGGCGATCGCCCCGACCAACTACCTGAATCAACCCGTCACGGTGCTCGAGCAAGTGCTGACCGGCACCTATGCCGACGGATTGGGCGGCATTCGCAAGGAGCCGAACCGCATCGACTTCGACCCCTATCCCTGGCACTCGATGGCCATCTGGATTCTCACCCAGATGAAACGGTGGGGGCATCTGAAAGGCGAGGTGAACTATCAGACGGTGGCCGCTCAGGTCTATCGCGCGGCCGACTGCGACCGGATCGCCAAAGAATTGGGGTATCCGACCCACGCGGCGACCACGATGAAGCACATGATCATGGGGAAGGAATTCGATCCTTCCCAACCCGAAGCCTATGTCAAGAGCTTTGCCATCAACAGCATGGGCTGATCGCAGGCCCGCGAATAGGAGGTCGGAATGGCGACGGAGATGTCGATAGCGGGAAGTTCGGCACTGAGGGTCGAGGCGCTCGGTTCCGGCGCGCCGATGGGAAGGACGAAGGGGAAAACCATGACCGGTGTGGCCAAGGAGAGTCCATGGATGATCACGGTATTTCTCTTGGTGGTCTTCCTCCTGGGGTGGCACGTGGCGACCTTGCGGGGGGCGTTTGAGGCCAAGGGACTGAGCGAGGAGCAGCTGCAGTTGATGGAGTTCAACGGCGACATCATCCGCTCGGCGAACGGCACGTACATGTGGAATCCGGAAAAGGAGAAAGTGAAGGGGATCCCAGGCCCTCTGGCGGTGCTGGAGAAGGCCCGGGAAGAGCTCAGCGAAGCGTTCGTCAAGAAAGGCACCAACGACCATGGCATCGGGTATCTCGTGCTGTATACGGTGGCACGATTCGGGGCGGGATTTCTCGCCGCGTCCGTGGTGGCGATCGCGCTGGGCGTGTTCCTTGGGTTGAACAAGGTCCTCTTCCGGGCCGTCAATCCGTTCATTCAAATCCTGAAGCCGATCTCGCCCCTGGCCTGGATGCCCCTGATGCTCTACACGGTCAAGGATCCCACCTGGACCGCCATGCTCGTGGTCTTCATGGCGGCGCTGTGGCCCACGTTGGCGACCACGGCGTTCGGTGTGAACGCGCTCCGCAAGGACTACCTGCACGTCGCGTCGATCCTGCAGTTGTCGTGGTCCAAGCGGTTGCTGTTGGTGATCCTGCCCGGGGCGGCCCCGACGATCATCAACGGGCTTCGCATCGCATTCGGCAGCGCCTTGGTGGCGGTGGTGCCGGCCGAAATGCTGCTGGGCGAGTTGGGGGTCGGGTATCTGAGCTGGATCGAATGGAACAATCTGGATATTTCCGGCGTCATCTTCGCGATTCTGGTGGTCGGATTCGTCGGCGTCATCCTGGATGCGGGATTCAACAAACTGGCCGGGTTCGTCACCTATCAGGAGTAACCCATGTCATTTCTCGACATCGACCACGTCAGTAAGTACTTTCCCGCTCACGCGGGGGGCGCAGACGTCTGCATCTTCAAAGACGTCACGATCAAGATCGACCAAGGCGAGTTCGTGACGGTCGTTGGGCATTCGGGCTGCGGGAAGAGCACCCTGCTGAACATCATCGCCGGATTGGAAACGGCCTCCGAGGGCGGGATCATTTTGAAGGGGAAAGAGGTGACCGGGCCGGGGCTCGATCGGATGGTCGTCTTCCAAAACTTCTCGCTCATGCCGTGGATGACCGTGTTCGACAACATCGCGCTGGCCGTCCGGTCGGCCTACCCGGACTGGAGCCATGCGCAGGTGGCGGCCCACGTGACCAAGTACATCGTCTTGGTCGGGCTGAAAGGCGCGGAGACGAAACGGCCGGCGGCCTTGTCCGGAGGAATGAAACAACGAGTGGGACTGGCACGCGCCTTTTCCATCGAGCCGAAGGTGTTGCTGTTGGACGAGCCGTTCGCGCAGATCGACGCCCTCACGCGGGGCGTGATCCAGGAAGAACTCATTCAAATGTGGAACTCGTCCAGAAACACGGTGTTCATGGTGACTCACGACGTCGATGAGGCCATTTTGTTGTCCGATCGGATTCTATTGATGACGCACGGGCCCTCGGCTCGCGTCGGGGAAATCGTCGACGTGACGATCCCACGGCCGCGATCGCGGGAAACCATCATCGATCATCCGCACTACTACAAGATCCGGAATCACGTGCTTCATTTCTTGATACGCCACGGAGCGCATGTGGGACGGGGCGACAGCACGACGGCGGAGCGGGAGGGAGAGGCTCCGGTCCTGGTGAACTTTTCGTAGTGGCGTGGGCGCGGCGGCGGTCGATCAATGAGGTCTCTAACACGAGAAGGAGGGCACCGCGATGACGAAAGAGGAGGCGCGCAAGGCGATTAAGGAGAAGCGTATGGCCAAGAAGGTCACGATTGCCGAGGTGGCCAAGGTCGTGGGCAAGAACCCCACGTTCGTAGCGGCGGCCCTGAATGGCAATCACAAGTTCTCGTTGGATGAGGCCAAGAAGGTGGGGCATTTGCTGGAGCTGGGGCCGGAGCTGACGGACGCGCTGGCCAAGTTTCCGGTCCGCGCCGATTTTCCCAACGCGACCGACCCGTTCAAGTATCGGTTGCTGGAGGTGATCGGCGTCTATGGCGACTCCTTGCGCGAGCAAGCCAACGAGCTGTTCGGCGATGGGATCATGAGCGCCATCGACTTCACCCTGGATATGGAGAAGGTGATCGGAAGCCAGGGCGAAGCGCGGTGCAAGATCACATTGAACGGCAAGTGGCTCGAGTACAAGACGTTCTAAATCCGGAAATTCATTTGTGTGCTCGGAGTGATCATGATGCATCCAGCGGGCAAGGTCGTGGGAGGGCTCCTGGTAATCTGCGGCGTCGTCTGGCCAGGGGGCGCATGGGCGCAAGCGCCGGTGCCGGCCGCGACGCGAGCGATCAACGAGGCCGACACCGCCTGGGTCCTCGTGTCGTCGGCCTTTGTCTTGGCCATGACCTTGCCGGGCCTGGCGCTGTTCTATGGCGGATTGGTCCGCAGCAAGAACGTGCTGGGGACGATCATGCAGACCTTTGTGGTCGTGTGCTTGGTCAGTCTCTTGTGGATGGCCGTCGGCTACAGCCTGGCGTTCGGTCCCGATACCGAGGGCCTGGTCGGCAATCTGGACTGGATCGGTTTAAACGGCGTCGGGCTGGCGCCGCATGCGGCTTACGGCCCCACCATCCCGCACCAGGCCTTCATGATCTTTCAGATGATGTTCGCGGCTATCACCCCGGCCCTGATCACCGGGGCCTTTGCGGAGCGCATGAAATTCAGCGCGCTCGTCCTCTTCGCGGGACTTTGGTCGTTGGCGATCTATTGCCCGACTGCGCACTGGCTTTGGGGCGGCGGGTGGTTGGCCAACTTAGGAGCATTGGATTTCGCAGGGGGCGCAGTGGTCCATCTCAGCTCAGGCGTGAGCGCGCTCGTGTGCGCGCTCGTTCTCGGAGCGCGTCAGGGATACGGGACGGATTACCTCGCGCCGCACAATCTCCCGATGGTGCTGCTCGCGACCGGCTTGCTGTGGTTCGGATGGTTCGGTTTCAACGCGGGGAGTGCACTGGGCGCGAACGAAACTGCGGTTATCGCCTTTACGGCCACCCATATCGGTGCCGCCGCGGGGGCGCTGGCCTGGCTGGCAGTGGAATGGGCCCACCGTGGGACCCCGACAGTGCTGGGGATCGCAAGCGGCGCGGTGGCCGGGCTGGCGATGGTGACACCAGGCGCAGGCTATGTCGGTCCGGTTTCAGCCCTGGTGATCGGAGGACTTGCAGGAGTCCTGTCCTATTGGGCCATCATGAAGAAGGGCAAGCTCGGCTACGACGATGCGCTCGACGTGGTCGGCATCCATGGAGTAGCTGGAGTGTTTGGAATGGTGATGACTGGATTGCTGGCCTCCAAAGCCGTCAATGCCGCCGGGGCCGACGGGCTCTGGAGCGGCAACCTGCATTTCTTCGGAGTGCAAATCTTGGCGGTGGTCTCGGTAAGTCTTTATTCCGCCGCCGGGACGCTGGTCATTTTGAAATTTGTTGATCGGGTGGTTGGATTGCGCGTGACGGCAGAGGAAGAACGGATGGGATTGGATCTCAGCCAGCACAACGAGCGCGCTTACTCCTGATGCTGAAAACGCCGTCCCACTGCAGTCTCGCCACGCAAACATCCTCAACGTACCCCCAGAGGGTACGCCTCCGGTGCGCGCTCGGCTGCGGCCTTGCGGGACCGACGTTTTGAGCATCAAGTTTGGCGGAATGAACAGGTATGGATAGATAGATCGCGGAGCACCTCACAACGGAGTGAGGACGTAAGCGCAGTTCAGAACAACGGATCCGGCCATGTTGTCGGATTGGCTGGCAAAGGCGCCGGCGGTGAGCGGGAAGGGCGGCGGGTCACCCTCCCTCGCATCGCGGCGCCTTTGTTTTTGTGATGTGTTGATGAAGAGCAAGGGAGAAGCGAGGGAGATCACGGAATCACTTGAGGTGGCGATCCGCGGGCGTCAGCTGGCCGAGAAACCATGAGGAGCCCGTGACTCAACCAAAGGTCGGCATTGAAAAAGACGAAAGAAAGACCTTGAGGTATTTCTCCGGCCGCCCAGAGCCATCGAAGGGCGGCCAGCTCAACCAAAGGTTGGTATGGAGGCGAACATGGCTATGACAACGACAGAAACCGTGGTCTTCGACATCCTACGCCAAGAGGGAACGCAAACTCTTGAGAGTCTTTGGCAGCGCTCCGGTCTGGACTGGGTGCAGGTGTTCGGCGCGATTGACCACCTCAGCCGATCGGGAGCAGTGTCGTTGCGGCGCGCGCCAGAACGCCACTACCACGTCTCGCTGACGGGGATGCGATGACGCAGACCGCGGCGCAGACGCTATGGTTGCTGATCGCGACGAGCCTCGCGACTCTGGTCGTCCCTGGGGTGGCCCTGTTCTACGGCGGGATGGTGCGGAGGAAGAACGTGGTCAACACGATCGGCATGCCCTTCAGCGCCTTGGTGGTCGTCTCGCTCGTGTGGCTCTGTTTCGGCGAGGGGGTGACCTACGGACGACGTGGAGACGGATCGCTGCGTCCGCTCCTTCACGCCGTTATGGCATCGCTGGCCTTGGCCCTGGTGGCCGGCGCCATCGTGGAGCGGGTCCGCTTCCTGTTCTTTCTCCTGTTCGCGCTGTTCTGGAGCCTGCTGGTCTATGGACCGGTCGTGTCCTGGCTCTGGGCCGGAGGGTGGCTCGCGAACCTGGCCTCGTTGGATTATGCCGGAGGCGCGGTGATCCATCTCAGCGCCGGCATGACCGCGCTGGTCGCGGCCCTCGTTATGGGGAAACGGCGTGGCTATGGCCGGGTCGAGATTCTTCCCAATCACTTGCCGTTCTCGTTCTTGGGGGCCGGTCTGATGTGGGTCGGCTGGTTTGGGTTATCCGCCGGCTCTGGGCCGCTGCCGATGTCCACCGTGACAACCGCCTTTGTCGCGATCCAACTGTCCGGGGCGGCCGCCGCCCTGGTCTGGATGACGGCGGAATGGTTGCAACGGGAGAAACCGACGGCGTTGGGCATGGCCAGCGGCGCCGTGGCGGGTCTGGTGGCCATCTCGCCGGGAGCGGCCTATGTGAGCCCCTCGTCCGCCGTGGTCATCGGGATCGGGGCCGGGGGTCTCTGTTACATGGCCGTGAATTACGTCAAGCTCATCCTGGGCTATGACGACTCGCTGGACGTGTTCGGCATGCACGGGGTCGGCGGCGCCTGGGGCATGGTGGCCACGGGTCTGTTCGCCTCGACCGAGGTCAATCCAGACGGGAGCGACGGCTTGTTTTACGGGTATCCCTATCAATTCTTCGCACAGATGGTCGCCGCCGTCACGGTGGCGGCCTTCTCCGCAGGGATGAGCCTGCTCCTGTTGAAGGGCCTGGCGTTGGTGGTCTCGCCGCGCGTGGACGAATCAGCCGAAGCGATGGGATTGGATCTGTCACAACATGGAGAGAAGGGATAGGAGCGTATGGCCATCATTCACGATGATGTGGGGCGGCGACGATTTTTGAGCCAGGCGGTGATGGGCTTCGGCCTGTTGTTCGGGATGGGCCTGCTGGGTCTGAGGTTTTTTCAGTTTCTCGTGCCGGCGCACAAGGCGAAACGGATCGAGTCGGTCTTGCTGGGAACCGAAGACAGCCTGCCGTTGGACGATGCTGTCACGATGGAGTTCGGGAGCCACAAGCTGCTCGTGCTGAAAACCGGCGAGGGGATCGCCGCCTTTTCGAGGCGCTGCACCGACCTTGGTTGTCTCGTGTCGTGGGACAAGCGGCGCGAGGAGTTTGTCTGTCCTTGCCACCAGGGTATTTACGACAAGCGGGGAGTCAATATTGCGGGGCCACCGCCGCGACCGTTGGACCGTTTTGACATCGTCAAACGGGGCGGACGGTTGTACGTCAACATTCAGACCACATGACAGGGATTCGATGAAGAGGAGTGAGGAGTGAGATTTGAGACCTGGCTGCGTCTTTCTCAGTCCTCAGCGCTCAGTCCAAAAGAGGCACCATGGCATCGACCACATCACCAGCACCGCAAGTAGCCGAGCCTGAGAGCGAAGAGAAGAGCTGGATCGACTATATCCAGAAGGACCTGCCCGAGCATCTTGATTGGTGGCCGTACACGCTCGGGGCAATCCCCCTGACGTTGTTCGGATTCCTGGTGACGACCGGGCTCCTGTTGACCTTCTACTACGTGCCATCGCCCGGGAAGGCGTACGAGAGCGTCGAGCACATCACGCATGAGGTGTACTTGGGTTGGTTCGTGCGGGGCGCCCATAAGTTTTCCGTGGATCTCATGATCCTGTTCCTGTTGTTCCACGTCATTCGTGTGTTTCTCACACGCGCCTACCGGACGCCGGGAGAACTGAAATGGGTGACCGGTGCGGCGGTCCTGTTCGTCACGCTGGCCATGGGGTTCACCGGCTATTCCCTGATTTTCGACAATGTCTCCTATTGGGGCATGACGGTCGTTACCAACATGCTGGGTTCGTTGCCGATTGTCGGCACGCCGCTCCTCTACCTGCTGCGCGGAGGTGAAGAGGTTTCGGACAACACGCTGTTGCGGCTCTATGACCTGCACACCAAGCTGCTGCCGGTGGGACTGGTCGTCCTGATTGGCGTTCATGTCATCACGGTGCGGTTGATCGGCTTCGCGGACGTGGCCGGGAGCCGCAGCTTCCATTCGTTCTATCCGGTGCACACCCTGTTCATGGGCGCGGTCGCCGTGGGGCTGCTGTTGTTGATCGTGGATCTGGTCATGATCTTTCCGCCGACGCTGGGACCGCCAGCCAATCTTCAGGAGGTCGCGGTCGACGTGTCGCCGCCTTGGTATTTCTCCGCGCCCTACATGGTGATTTCCTTGCTCCCTGGACCGGTCGCCTTGTGGGGGCTGCTCGCGGGCGCGGGGTTGTTCGTGATCTATCCGTTCGTGGACCGTGCGCTGGCGCAGCGGGGCTGGCCAATGGGTCTCGTCAATGCGATGGTGGGGGCGGTCGTCGTCGGGGCGATGATCGTCCTGATGTATCTGGATACGAGAATGTGATCGCGGCCGGAAACGGGCGGGCAAAAGGGAAGGTCAGGAGGACAATCGATGGACGATCTGGATAACAAAGCGGATCACGCGCACGAAAGCAACGGCGCGCTGAATTTCACCCGTTACATGATCGGTGGGCTGTGCCTGATCTTGTTTCTGGCCCTGACGGGGGTTGGATATGTGCAGGTGGAAGAACGGCGCGACGGCGGCATCAGGCCGTTTGTTTCGGCCGAAAATAAAAAGTGCATCGATTGCCACCTGGCGAAGGATGTCGCGGTGGGCGGGATCAACGATTGGAAGGTCAGCCGCCACGCGCCGAAAGGGATCGGCTGCGTCGAATGCCATCGAGCCGAAAAGGGTGACAGCGACGCCTACGACCACGAAGGCTTCCTGATCTCCACGCTGGTGACCCCCAAGGATTGTATGCGTTGCCACGACAAGGAAGCCGCGCAGTTCGAACGGTCTCATCACGCCAAGGCCGCCCAGTTCATCGGCTCGTTGGACAATTTTCTCGGCAACGTCGTGGAGGGGCCGGAGGTCGGCACAACCGGGTGCGCCGGCTGCCACGGCAGCGTGGTCAAGGTGATGGAGCAAGGGAAGCTCCATCCGTCGACCTGGCCGAACTCGGGAATCGGCCGGGTGAATCCCGACGGATCGAAAGGCACCTGTTCCGCCTGTCACGCGCGGCATGGGTTCTCCGTTGCGCAAGCACGGGAGCCGGAGAGCTGCGGCCGGTGCCATATGGGGCCGGACCATCCCCAGATCGAGGCCTACTATGAAAGCAAGCACGGGGTCCTCTTTACGGCAAACAAGGAGAAGATGAAGCTCAACCACCCGAAGGAGGCCTGGTTGCCCGGGAAGGATTATCTATTTCCCACCTGTGCCACCTGCCATATGAGCGCGACCACGACCCAGGAGGTGACACACGATGTCGGCGACCGAATCAGTTGGACCCTGCGGCCGGTCGTTTCGACGCGCTTGGAAAACCATGAAGCCAAGCGAAAGGCCATGACCCAGGTCTGCTCATCCTGCCACAGCGCGCAGATCGTGGAGCGGTTCTTTACGCAGATGGATAGCGGGATCACGCTGTACAACGAGAAATTCGGCAAGCCGGCGAAGGTCGCCATGGACCGGCTGAAGGAGCTGGGGAAGATCACGCCCACGCCGTTCGACGAGGAAATCGAATGGGTGTTCTACGAACTCTGGCACCATGAAGGCCGGCGCGCCCGTCACGGCTTGTCCAAGATGGCGCCCGATTACGTGCATTGGCAGGGATTTTACGAGGTGGCGAAGCACTTCTATGTCAAATTTCTCCCGAAGGTCCGCGAGCTCTCCCCCACTGTGGCCAAGGATCTCCTGGCACAGGAGACGCATCGGTGGATCGAAAAGGGCATGACCAAGGACGAAATTGCGCAGATGCTGGAGTTTTACGACAAGGAGATGCAAGGGAAGCGCGGGGGCGGATGACCAATAGGCTGTTGAAAAAGCTTTGAGTATCCTCGAAAGAGACCCGGCTACGCGATCTCGAATGATGCCGGATATCTTCAGGGTGTTCAAAAAGACCGTCCAGCGAGGGCGTAGGGAGTGTGGAGGCAACGAGGTACATACCGCACTTCGTGTGACCGTTCGCCCATCGGATCGATCTTGGCGAACGGAGAAACCTCTTCAGGGTTGAGCCTTTTCGCGTGAGACTCATCGCACCAAGAAAGAGCAGCAAGGGGTACCCCAGCAAAGCTGGCGGACTTTTTCAGCGCCCTGCCAAGGAAGGATGGCCATGAACAAGATCGAGGTGTTGAAGCGCGAACGCGACGGACTGCTCGTACGGGACCTGATCGCCCACTATGCGGCCGCGGGGTGGGTGGCAATTCCGGAGGACGACGTCCAGCGCCTCAAGTGGCATGGCCTCTTTCTGCGCAATCCGACCCCGGGGTACTTCATGGTCCGCGTCCGGATCCCCGGCGGGTTGACGTCGACGTACCAACTACGGGCGCTGGCGGATCTGGCGTCGACCTACGGGAACGGGGTCCTGGACGTGACGACGCGTCAACAAGTGCAACTGCGGCACCTACGCATCGAAGACGTGCCAGCGGTCTTTGCCCGTCTGGACGCCGTCGGGCTGACGTCGTTGCAAACCGGCATGGACAATGTCCGGAACGTGCTCACCTGTCCGGTCTCCGGACTGAACCCGGATGAACTCGTGGACACGGCCGCGCTGGTGCGGGCGTTGACCGACGAGGTGGTCGGTAATCCTGCCTTCTCCAACTTGCCCAGAAAGGTGAACGTGGCGATCACCGGCTGCCCGCACAACTGCGTGCACACGGAGACACAAGACCTGGCCTTAGTGCCCGCGTATTACGATCTGGGCCATGACCGGTGCGTCGGGTTGAACGTGTTGGTCGGCGGCAAGCTGGGTTCGGGCGGCTATCGGATCGCGACACCGTTGGATGTATTCGTGAATCCGGAGGAAGCTCTGGACGTCTGCCGGGCGATCCTGGAGCTGTATCGCGACCATGGGCCTCGGGAGACTCGCACGCAAGCGCGGTTGGCCTTCCTCATCGAGGAGTGGGGAGAAGCGCGATTCAGGGCCGAGGTCGAGGCCCGGGTCGGCAAGCGGCTGGCTCCGGCTGGGCTGGACGCCCGGAAGCCCGGCGAGCAAGACCACGTGGGGATCTTTCGTCAACGGCAACGCGGAATGAACTACGCGGGGCTGAAAATCCTCGTCGGGCGCGTCACGGCGGGGGACCTCGTGAAGGTCCTCGACCTGGCTGAAAAGTACGGCAATGGGGAGGTGCGCTTGACGCCGAGCCAAGCGCTGATCATTCCGAACGTGGGCGACCGGAAAGTCGGGGACTTGGCCGAAGAACCCTTGCTCAAACAATTCGCCTACAATCCCAGCGCCCTGTACCGCGGGCTCGTGAGCTGCGTGGGGAGTGACTATTGCAACCTCGCGGTGATCGAAACCAAGACGCGCGCGGTGCAAACCGCCAAGGCGTTGGAGGCCCGGCTGGGGGCGAGTCTGAAACCGATCACTATGCACTGGTCCGGGTGCCCCGCCGGTTGCGGCAATCATCTGGTCGCAGACGTGGGCCTGCTCGGGAAGAAGGCCAAGGTCGACGGCAAAGTCGTCGAGGCGGTGGACGTGTACGTCGGCGGGCGGTCCGGACCAGATCCGAAGCCGGCGATCAAGATCATGGAGGATGTCCCATGCGACAAGTTGCCGGCGGTGCTCGAAGGGCTGCTGCCCTACCACACGAGAGAGAAGATGCACCGGGTCCGAGGCGGATCCGCCAAGAAGACCGCCGAGCGCAAGCCGGCAGAACCCCTGCCGGAGCCCGCTCCCAAGGTGGCATAAGGTAACGGCTGCGCAGTCGGAAGGACGAGAGCGTCCTTCTGGCGGGGACAGGCTCAGGTCCGGGAAGTACGACGCCATCACACGTCGAAAAGGAGGAGCCCATGCATCGTGGCGGGATCGAACGAATGGCGGCTGCGAAATGGCGCATGCTCGAGGGGTCCCCCGGCGGCTACCTCCTGCTGTCGGTCTTGGTCGGGGTCTACGTTGGATTCGGGATCGCGTTGACCCTGGTCGTCTTCGCGGGCTCCGAACTGTTCACGGGGAACGACATGGTCGGGGTGATCGGGGGGGCTGTCGGGGACGGTGTCATGGCCTCAAGCGATCCACGTGAACATGGCGTCCTGGCTCGGCAATCTCCTGGGCTCCCTCGCGCCGGCCTGGTTGGTGGCGCAATCGGGCGTCTATGCCACGGGGCCGGCGGGCGCATTCATCGAGACCGTCGCGACCGCAAAGATGGCTCTCCCCGCGTGGGAGTTGTTTCTGCGCGGCCTGCCCTGCAACTGGCTCATCTGTCTGACGGTGTGGATGTCCGCGCGGACTTCCAGCGACACCGCCAAGATCCTCCTCATCGGCCGGTGCCTGTGCGCCTTCATCGAGACGGGCTACGAGCACAGCGGTGCCAATCAATCGCTTCTGGGAATGGCCCTCTTTCTCCCGCACGGGGCGAGCGTCAGGTGGCCGGGGTTCTGGCACAACCAACTGTTCGTCGTGCTGGGAAATCTCGTCGGGGGCGGGCTGTTCGTGGGAGGGATGTGATGTACTGGTTCGCGAGTCCCTATCGGGTCGCGCAACCGGCGATAGCCTCGGAGCGAGGTCCGGCCGTCTCGGTTCAGGCTCAGTCCTAATCCGGTCGTCCGACCAGTTCCAGCCAGTCCCGCAGAGGTGGCGAGCCGCGCCCGCCGACGGAGCGGGCCTGGCCGAGGACTGCCGACGGATCCCTCAAAAGTCTTGAGCCATGAATGGGCCTGCGGTATTCTCTCGCGCGAAACAAAGGAGTACCACGATGCCCAAACGAGTTCGGACCGGATTGACACGAGTCGATATCCTCGATCGGTATATCGAGCGGTTTACGCAGATGCTGACGAAGATGCAGCCGTTCCTGTCGCGGAAGCGCGGCACGGCGTTGCTGGAAGACTTCGACGAGACGGCCGAGGAGCTGATCGCGCAGGTCTTCGGGGCCGCGTCCGATGAATCGGAGGCGTATGTTTACGCCAAGAGCGGCGAATCGGCGCTGTTGCCGGAAGAGGCGCAGGAGAGCGGCACACACAATGTGGAGCGGGAGAGCCTGCAGCAGCGGCGCCAGGTGCTCGAAAGCTGTCTGGCCGATCTGCAGTTGCGCCGCAAGGTGCAGGCCTCGCGGCAGGGGGGGCGGGACGGCAACGGCGCCCTATGCGCGACCGTCGAATCCTACATGTCCCACGACGTCCACAGCATTCACCAGGCCGCCAGCATCAAGGAAGCTGGAAAGATGTTGCAGAAGTACAAGGTCGGGTCCTTGATCGTCGACGACGGCTCCCGCTACGTGGGGATCATCACGGACTCGGATCTGAGCCGGCGCGCGGTCGCCAGGGGCCTCGATCCGAACAGCGCGACCGTCAAGTCCATCATGAGCAAATCGTTGACGACGATCGAGGAGGACGAACCGCTCTCCGAAGCGATGGCCTTGATGAAAAAGCAGGGCATCCGCCACCTGCCCGTGACGGCCGACGGCACCATCATCGGCGTCCTCTCGATGTCCGACCTCGTCAGGGCGCTGACCGAATAGAGGCGGTTCCAAGACCCTCCGGCCCGCCAAATCTGTGAAAGAGAGCGGTCGGTCCGGCTACGTCGGACTCCCGCTCGTGGGCCCGGCACGAACGGCCGACTCGACGGAGCCCGGATCGACGATAAGACGGGGAAGGGCGGGACGCGGCGGGACGATCGTGCCGCCGCACGTCCCCGCCGGGCCTTTGGGATCCGACGGGGACGAGAAAAGGACGTGGAGGTCAGGGGGCGCTGTTGACCGCGTAGAGGGACGACTCCGCCCGGCTCTCGAGCAGCGCCTCGTAAAGCAGCACGTATTCCTGCGCCATCCGATCGACCGTGAATCGCTCCTCGAACGACTCGCGGCAGAGCCGGCGGTCCAGGCCGGATACTTGGGTCACCATCTCGGCCATGTCTGCGACTCCCTCGCAAACGAAGCCGGTGACGCCCTCTTCGATGATTTCCGGAATGGAGCCGCGCCGGTAGGCCAGCACCGGGGTTCCGCAGGCCAGGGCTTCGATCAGCACGAGACCGAACGGCTCCGGCCAGTCGAACGGCGCGATCAGGGCCAGCGCGTCGCCCAGAAAATCGTTCTTCTCCCCATCATGGATTTCCCCGATGAACTCGATCAGAGGATCATCGAGCATGGGTTCGATCACCCGTTCGAAATACTCCCGGTTGGCGCGATCCACCTTGGCGGCCATCCGCAGCGGAATGCCGGTGGCCTGTGCGACCCGAATGGCATGATCCGGGCGTTTTTCGGGAGCCATCCGGCCCAGGAACGCCAGGTACGACCCTTGGCGGGGCTGGAATTGGTAGAGGTCGCGCGGGAGGCCGTGGTAGACGGTCCCGATCCAGTTTGCCCACGGCATCGGCTGCCGTTGGGCATCGGAGATCGAAATCAGCGGCTGGTCACGAAACTCACGAAACAAGGGCATAAGCTCCGGGAGATCCCGGCGGCCATGGACCGTGGTGACCACGGGCGCGGAGTAGAGCCGCGCGAGCGGAAACGCGTGGAAGTCCAGATGATTGTGAATGAGATCGAAGTCCCGCCCTGATGCAAAGGCACGTTGATAGTGTAGGACCATCGGTGCATCGCTGTTGAGCAAGTTCTCGTTGAGGCGCAGCGATTCCGGGCAGGTGGCGACCAGCTCCGCCTGCGTCTCGGAGTCTCCGCTGGCAAACAAGGTGACGTCATGACCGAGTCGGACCAGTTCTTCGGTCAGATAGGACACGACACGTTCCGTCCCGCCGTAGCGTTTCGGTGGCACGCTTTCCCATAACGGGGCGACTTGGGCAATTCGCATTCATGCACTCCTTCCTCTATTCGTGGTTCCGCCCGGGTATCTCCTGTCCAATGTTTTTCTACCACAGGGACGGGCCGGCCTTACCGGACAAATCCCCGGACTAAATTGAGAAGATGTCCAGCGGGCCGCGCGAGCGGCTGGGGCTTGCGAGGAGCGCTTCAGGATCTGCGACCCTCCGGTCTCCTCGAGCGCGCGCAGATCGAGCGGAGGGTGTTCGGACGACGAACACGTTGCTTCAGCGGGTGTGGGCGGGAGTCGAGAAGAGCAGCGATAGGTAGGAGATGTCCTGCACCCAGAACCACCAGCTTACGTAACCGATCGGCACAAGGATCGGCACGGTCAGCGCGGCGAGGCCTGCCACGTCCCCGATCGTCAACGAATGCGGGACCAGCGCGCAGGTGCCCTCCTCGCCGTGCCTGACCGCGCGAAGGAGGAGGGCCGCGTTGATCGCGTGACTCTTGAAGTAGAACGAGTAGGCGTCGCCGACGAAGGGCACGGAACCGATCAACCCATTCTTCAACAGGTTGTAGGCCATCGACGCCACCACGTTCCAGGGCACGTGGAGCTGCCGTGCGATCACCAAAATGGCGGTCCCCAGCAGGGTGGCGAGGGCATCGCCGGCGATGGGCACGAGCCCAAGGAGCGGGTCGATCCCGAGTCGCACGGGGCGACGCGGCACGCGGATGAAGTCGTCGAGCACGTGCGCGAGGAATTCCGCATGCTGCTCTTTCGTTCGAAGCGCAGCCATGCATCGATTGTAATCTTCTCCCGGTGGCAAGTGAAGGCCCGCGCGCCTCCCGCTCGGCTCTCGACCCACGAGGCAGCCGGTCGTCCTCCGTTTCCGGACGCGAGACATTGGCCGAGACTTCGTACTCATTCGGCCGGAAGAACAACGTGAACGGGAGATGGAACGACCGGTCGCGTGTACGCAGGTCCGATAGCATCGTGCCTCCCTGCCGTTGGCCTTCCTGCGCCACTCGGTCCACGAGGAGATCGATCCGAACGTTGTCGGTACACAAGGAAGGAAAACGCGGCGCTCCCGGCTTGTCCAGGTTTCCCGTTGCGAACGGGATGAACTTGAAGAGATACCGGCCCCACGTTGGCATGGATATGGGCGATGGGAACCGCACCCGCCGCGAATTGTTGCCCGTGCAAACGCTCAGCCGGCACGACGGCAACCGTCGTGCAGCCGACGCTTGCCGTCAGTGCGACCCGGGACACAAGGGTCGAACGGAGCCATTGCGTAGAACGTGCGACGACAGGGGCCCGGCTCGTCCTTGTGCGCAAGGAGCGAAGACCCATCCTCTCCAGTCGTCTCGCCAAGGTCGTTCGATTCAGGTCACTGGTTACGTTCCGGTTCGTGGAAGGATCGGGTCCGGCAGATAGGCGGTCGATCGACATCGATCTCTTCATCGTGGTTGCTCCCTCTGGACGGTGCCGAGGTCGCATCGGTGCCCTTGATGGAACACCGGGCACCGGGTTACGCGCAGTTGATCGGAGAACCTCGGCCAGGCTAGAACCTCTCTCAAAATCGTTTGAGGAGCGCGAGACATTCACTCCAGATTCCGAGCGGAGACAAACCTTCGAGCGATTTGTCCCTGCCCACTTTCACAGTGACACGGCTGGAGGGGATGCGCACGCAAGCCTTCGCCATGGCGGGCGCCGGTCATGGCAGGGCAGACCGACTGTCGGTCGCCGATCCGACGGTCTGCCGGAGGCGAGCGACCAAACAGACGGCATACGCTGGCTGTCGGACATCACCGCATCATGGCGAGGCGGGAGCGGCTCGCCCCTCGGCAGCCGGCTTTTCTACACTGAAAGCCAACTCCCGTCCCGGTTGACCGAAACCATTTTGAGACAGGTTCTTGTTTTCTCAGCGAACCGTGTCAATGGAGCAGACGAGAGACGTGAAACATCAGATGTGAGACGGAAGCCATCAACATGCCAGATGGAAGGTCCCGCGGGCGGGCGGCCGAGGCGGGATCGTGGAATGTTGGGGCGGCGGGGATGTCACGACGCCGAGATCAGAACAGACGCTCGCCTCGGGCGCTGCGATCCTGGCGAATCGCGCGGCCGGCGCAGCGCGCCTGCTCCATCCCGGACCGAGCCAGCGCGTCCACCCGTTCGTTGTCCGGATGTCCCGCGTGCCCCCTGACCCAGCGCCATTCGATCGTATGGCCGGCCGCCAAGGCATCCAGACGGCGCCACAAATCCTCGTTCTTCACCGGCGTGTTGCCGGCCGTTCGCCAGCCGCGCCGCTTCCAGTTGTGGATCCATTCGCTGATGCCCTTCTGGACATACTGCGAATCGGTGTAGACGCGCGCTTGCACCGATTCCGTCAGCGACTGCAAGGCCTCGATGACGGCAATCAACTCCATGCGGTTGTTCGTGGTCGCCGGCTCACCGCCGCACAACTCCGTTTCGATCTCGCTGATGCGCAGCAGTACCCCCCATCCACCCGGGCCTGGATTGCCGCTGCAAGCGCCGTCCGTGAAGATTTCAATCATGCCTCCACCTTTTCCCATTATGTCCCGCCGCCCTCGGATGAAAGCCTCGGGAGTGATCATGCGCAGGCCGGGTTGTCATCCGATCGCGTGCCCACATAGGCGCCGCCTGGGCGACTCTGTCAACTCGACAATCGAGCCCGGTCCGTGTGCCTTGAAAGAACGGTCTTGCCGGAAAGGTTCCGATCGCTTTGTTTCTCCGAGGTCTAAAAAGAATCCTGCTACTCCCGTTCCTTCAGCAGCCACACATACTCTTTTGCCGGGCACTTGCCTTTCAATCCACCAGGGACGTCCGCACTATCGAGCAGGGTGAGGCTATAGCTCTCGCCATAGAGTCGACGGACCTCCGCGCGACCGACTGAAAATGGAGGACCTTCCAGCATGGCTTGGTCGTATTCATAGCTAATGAGCAACTGGGGTGCCTGCGCCGTGATCGCCGTCAGGTGCGTCGCGTATCGTTTGCGCATCTCTTCCGGGAGCGCGACTAACGCGGCTCTGTCGTACACCCCGTCGACCGGACCGAGTATCTCGCGAGACACCTCAAAGATGTCACCGACAAAGATATCGAGCTTCTTTCCGCCGTAATGCCGTACCTCGCCGAGTTCCGATATGCTTGGTTCCATGCCCAACTCGACGAAGAGCTGCTTCACGGCGAGTTCGCTCAATTCGGCGCCGGCTACAGCCTGGCCGAGGGCAAGCAACCAACCGATATCGAGCGACTTGCCGCACAAGGGCACGAACACGCGATTGCCTGTCGCCAAAGAAAGAGCAGGGAAATGTTTGAGGAGCCGTGGGTTGACCGCACGCTCGTGGAACGGAATCTCGCTTGTCTGCCACCGTTGGTGCCAAAAACTTGGATCCATGCCGACTCCCTGAGTGAAAGGCCTGTGGTCGACGGTTGATTGGGGACGCTCTGTCCGGGCGAAACAAGGAAGGCCGTCAAGGGGCGGACACCTTGCCCTTGCTCGCCCGGAGAGCCGTGTCAAGATACCATAATCGGCCCACTCACGATGACTCGCCCTGTTCTGACGAGGCCTTCTCGCGCAATTGGAAGGAGAGTTCCTCATAGGGCGATGGAGGGTGCCCCGCTGCCATGGGGTGAAACCATCGATTCGCGCAGCGTGCGCTTCGCCCCTGTCCCGCAATGTAGAAGAGAAGAGCCTAGAACCTCTCTCAAAATTGAAAAGCGCCGTACCATCGAACGTCCACCATGAGGAAGCCAAGGCATAGACCGCGATATTCCCGAGGATTCTGAGAGTTGTTCGTGCGTGAGGGGCATCGATTGACACTGCTCCCATTTCGCGAATCGATTTTGAGGTAGATTCTAGAACCCATCTCAAAATTCCGTCAGTGAGATGGTCACCCTGACCACGGACTTTCCGAGCGGGGACAGCCTTTCAAGCGGGCTGTCCCCGCCTGCTCTCTTCCTTTACGGCTGGAGGGGTCGAGCCCGGCGGCGCGCGCCATGGCGGGCATGGCCCGCTCAAGGCGCACCGACTGCCCACTCGCCGATCCGATGATCTGCTCGAGGCGAGTGGCCAACCAGATGGCTCCAGAAGGCCGTCGCACGTCAACGCATCATGGCGACGCCGGAGCGGCTCGCCCCTCGCCAGCCCGCCGTGGCTCAGCGAACCAGCGCCACCAGAACTCGCGGACCTCAGCAATTTTGGGATAGATTCTAGGGAGTCCGCTGCAATGAGGGTTCGAGCCGTCCTGCTTGTTGAAACAGGAGCTGGAACTCCGGACGCTCACCGGCCGCCTGTTTGGCCCGCGCCAGCGCTTCCGATGCCTGTGTGGCCTGCGATAGGGTAGCCAGGCACCGCGCTTCGTCCAGATAGGCCTGGACCTGCAGCAGGGCTGGGAGTTGGTCGGCCCGTACTTTCTGCAAATACGTCAGGGCCGTCTCACAGTCGGCCGGCCTGATCCGACCAACGGCATAGTTACGGAAATCGCGGCTGAGGTTATGACCCAACGCCAGGCGCGCATATTCCGCCACCGGTGAATCAGGATGGGTCTTCAATACATCGGCCAAGAGGGTCTGTCCGTGCTGCAGATGATCGCCCCGCTGCCACAACAGGAATTTCCCCGCCTCCTCGCTCGCCGGAGTTCCGTTCAGCAGCAGGGTGCCGACCCCGCCGTCGTCGGCAATCGTGAGGCTGACGGGCCTGGATGACGCGGGGGCAGGGGCTGCCTGACCGGACGACCGATACTCGGCGGTGACGCGATAGGACGCCGGCCTGGGAAAGGTCCATCCCAGCGAACCGTAAAAGATGGGAAAGGCGGCGGCCACGGTCTCGCCGGGCGCGAGGGTTGTCCGCGCGTGCGCGGCATCGCTCACGAACAACGGCAAATAGACGACGCGGGGCCGCTGAGGGCTCGACACGATGATGTGGACGTTGCCCAGTTGCGGATCGAGCAACTTGGAGACCTGCACCGGCGCGCTTCCCCTATTCGTAAGGCGCACGCTGGCATAGACCGGTTCGCCGAGGACCAGAGTGGTCTTGTCGATCTCCAAGGTAAGTTCGAGCGACTCGCCTGAGTGAGAGTCCTGTGCGAAGGCAGGCGGGGAGAACAGCACCATGAGCAGGATGGTCAGGGTGCCGGCTCCAGTCAGAAGCGTACCGCGGTGCAACCGCCGAATCGGGTTCATGAGGGGCCTTCCGGCTCACTCGCAGGTCGTCAGCGTCAAGGTCTCCATCGGATGTGGCCAGGCCGCGTGCTCGTCGATCACCCAGGTGAACGGCGCGCCGCCGACGGCGCCGGGAAATTTGCATTGCGCGGGGTGATTCTCCAGGTGGTCCAGACTGTGAGGCGAAAACCCGAAGACCGGATCCCCGGTGAGATCGTCGCTCTGCGTCATGATGGTCGTTCCGTCCCCGTCGCTATGGTGCAGGTTGAGCGCATGGCCGACCTCGTGCGCGGTCGTGCGCAGGTAGGCGAGGCCGTCGGTTTGAATTGTGGTGGTGCGATAGAAAATGGCAAACGCCGAGCGGGTATGCCCTTGCCACATCTTGCCCAGAATGAATTCCGGGATGCAGGCATCCAGCACCTCGCCATAGTGGTTCACGACGACCCCATAGAGATGGTACGTGTTGCAGAACTGAAACGGACAGACCGAAGTCGGAAACAGCGACAGATGCCGATGGCCGTTCTCCAACGTCGTCAATTCGGCGTCGCTGATGCAGTCGTCCGTGGCGAGGTTGAGCGGTTGAATGGCCGTGTTGTCTTCCTGCACGTCCAGCGAGACGCCCGTGCCTGTGTAGATCGATTCCAGCGTGACCGCCTGGCCGTTGATCATCTGCTGGGGCGGAAACGCCGTGCCCGTCATGCGATCGAATTCGAGGGACGCGCAGGACGCCAGCAGCCACGGCAGCACCACCAGGGCCGGGAGAGTGAGGCGCGAGGCCGGAGGAGAGGAAGGGCGGTGGAGCGGCTCGGATCTCATGAGCAGGCTCCTGGTGAAAGATAGGAGAGGCTTCTTCCTAAGCTTCAGCCCGTATCACCCTAGACGTGGAGGTCTACAAAGTCAACCCATTGCTAGGCGAGAAGTATGCGTATTGCGAAAGAGCCTGCACGGGCTCGTTGCATCATGCTGAGCGGGCAGACGGATGACCGATCACTTTGAGCTCGAGGTGCAAGGTCAAGAACTGGCCCTATAAGCTTCTGCAGTGCAACACATCTCGAAGCCGTCGGGGACCTGCGAGGCATAGCGACGGAGTTGGTTCATGGTGGGCGTCCAGACCGATTTCAAGAAGGGCGACTTGATGGGCGCGATCGTGGTGAGGCTGAAGCCGTAATGGTCTACGCCGCTCGAGCCGCGGCGGCGTTAAGTAGAAAATGCACGTATTTCAGTGGTTTGCTAAGTCCGCCATCCTGGCATATACTCTCACCACAATAGGCCGCGAGCACAGGCTCCAACCTGATGGCGAATCTCACGTTTGCCACTCAAAGGGATTGGGCATGCCAAGAGGGACAGTCCTCCTTGTGGGAGCGGGAGCCGATGTGAGAGAGGCGGTAAAGGCCACGCTCTCGCACTTGAGTTACAATGTTATTGAGGTGGACGCTCAGGAAGAAGCCATTCGGCTGGTCGCGGGCGGACGGGACTTATTTATGGTGGATGCCGTAATTTGTGACGTCCGGCTGCCAATGACCAGCGGTGGGCAGGCCGTCACGTATTGTCGGTCCCACATTCCATTTTCGCCGATCATTCTCCTTACGAATAGTCTGGAGCCGACCAAAGCTAGTCAACTGTTTAAGCTCGGGGTAGCCGACTATTTGGTCAAGCCGGTGCGACCCTGCCAGCTCGAGGCAGTACTTGACGAACTCTCGAAGCGCTCGTTGCATACGGTGCATTCCGATGCGGTGTGCCAGAGCCCGCAGGGGTCACGCGCCTCATAGGCTGTTCTACGGGAACGGAGAGCCGGCCTGAGAGCCTTGCGCCTGGCATGTTCTATCACGAGGCCTCGGCCGACACCATGCGTGGGCTCTGTTCCGACGTTCGGCGGACAAACGGCGGTGCTGGTTTACGCTGAGACTTGTAACGGTGGTACCTCTTTCTTCACCCGATAGGCGCGAGCACCCACGGCGTCGAGATGATCGTCGCCTCGAACAGCGGGAGCGCCAGCTCCTTGCAGCGCGACAAATCAGCGAAGCGCTATTTCAACGCATCACCACCGACGAACTCGTCCGGAAGGCTCTCGAAACGGCGGTGGATGTCGTTGGGGCGGAATGCGGCTCCATTCTCCTGGCTGATCCGGAGACCAAGCAACTCATTTTCAAGCAATCGATCGGCTCCTGCCCGGTTCCCGTGGGCACCGGCATGCCGTGGAACGAAGGTATCGCCGGGCACGTATTTCAATCCGGCACCTCGGCGATTATCGAAGATGTCAAACTCGATGCACGACACTACAAGGACATTGACCATCTCACGAAGCACGTGACGCGGGACATGATCGCGATTCCCTTGAAACGGTGGGAAGGAGAGCCGATCGGGGTCCTCGAGGTCATCAACAAGCGAGACGGAAAGCTGGGAGAGGACGAGGTGGCGATCCTGACGATCGTCTCGGCCCTGGCCGCCACGTCGATCGAGCAGGCCAAATTCTTCAATGAAGCCAAACTGGCCGAGGTGGCCCGACTGCTCGGCGATATCGGTCATGATATCAAGAACATGCTGGTGCCCGTCCTCCGCGGCTCCGAAGTGCTGGAGACAGAGATCGAGAAGATGCACGATCTTTCGTCCAACATTTCCCCCGAGCAGGCGAAGACCAGCCTCCACATGTGCAACCAAGCGATCAAATCCGTCCTTTGTTCGACTCGGCGAATCCAGGATCGGGTCAAGGAAATCGCCGAATGTGTGAAGGGACTGTGCACGCCGTTGCAGCTTGCCCCCTGTACATTGTCCATGGTCGTCGAGGCCGTCTTCGAGACGTTAAATTGGGCCGCCAAGCAGGGCCGTGTCTCCCTGAACTGTGTCGGCTTGGAGCAGCTTCCGCCGATCGTTGCGGATGAGAACCGACTCTTCAATGCGTTCTACAATCTCGTCAACAACGCCATCCCGGAGGTTCCGCCAGGAGGCCACGTCACGATTTCCGGTCGCGAGGACCCGACGAGGAAGACCATCGTCGTCACGGTGTCGGATTCAGGGCGAGGCATGCCTCGCGAGATTCAAGAGAATCTGTTTACCCCTCGAGTCAAGAGCTTCAAGAAAGGCGGGACCGGGTTGGGCACCAAAATCGTCAAGGACGTCATCGACGCCCATGGCGGCCATATCACCGTCGAAAGCGAGGAGGGAGTCGGTACGAAGTTTGTCCTGAGTTTGCCCTTGCGTCCCCCTCTTTGTCACGCCACAGGATAGTTTCTCGATCCCGATCCTCCTCGTCATCAGCCGTCGCTGCGAACCCCACTCATGGTTCGTGTTTCGCGTCATCGGTTATCGAGGCGATACCGCCGCGCAGGGTGAAAAATGGAACCATTTATGTGAAGCCATGTGGGCGTCTGCTGATGTGTGATCGCGTCCGATGCCGTCGGTAAGCCGCGTGGAACTACAGTCTCGGGCGAGGTGCTGTTGTGGACTCGGCAAGCGTGAAGTGCTATCCTCGCACTCCCCTGCAGCGCACGATTCGGTTCGTTCTTGAACCGTCGGTTCCGATAGGAGAGGTGATCCACCCCCGTATCCGCACGGATCGATCGTAAGAGCTGAGCCAGTGCAGTAAAGAGGTTGCATGCGACGCAGGCGATCAACGCCAGCCGAGAAGCCGATTGAGGTAGCGATAATCGGAGGCGGCTGTGCATCGATCGCCACGGCCTTCGAACTGACCAGACCCGCGCACAAGGGTCGATATCACGTCACGATCTACCAGCTGGGATGGCGTCTGGGAGGCAAAGGGGCTTCCGGTCGCGGTCCTGCCGGCCGCATCCAAGAGCATGGACTGCACGTCTGGCTTGGATTCTACGAGAATGCCTTCCGATTACTGCGCGAGTGTTATGCAGAGTTAGGTCTCACTCCAGGAACCTCCCGGTTCAGCGATTGGCGTGATGCCTTCGTCCCCGATTCCCACATCGGAATGGCCGACTGCTCCTCCGAGGGCGATTGGCTGACGTGGACGGCCCTGTTCCCTCCGGGCGAGGGACTTCCCGGCGACCCGCTCACCACCCATAACCCGTTCTCGATCAGCAGTTACTGCGCGCGGATGGTCGATCTCCTGCGCACGTTGCTCCTCGGCGTGGAGACCCGGACGACACGCGGTTCGCAGGCCTACGAAGGAGCCGAACCTGCTTCCCCGCCGACCGACGAGGGAATCAGCCGGGACACGTCTCCCGAGGCCCTCGCAGCGAGCATGCTGCGGCTGTTGCGGTACGGCGTGCTGGCGACTACGGCGGGGCTCATCGAAGGCTTGTCGATCCTCGAGGTGATGTTCAAGGCGGCTCCCGCCTCTCCGCAGAACGTGTTGGTGCGATTTCTCGAAACCCTGGCCGCCAGCATCCGAAGCCAATGTGAGGCCGTGGTCGCTTCAGATGACGAGATCCGTTGCAAGTGGGAAATCATCGACCTGGTGGTGGCGATTCTCGTCGGCGCCGTCCGGTTCGGTCTGCTCTATGACCCCCGCGGCCTCGACGCGATCAATGAGTATGAGTGTCGAGAATGGCTGAGAATGAACGGGGCCTCGGAGCGCTCCCTGAATTCGGCCTTCGTGCGGGGCCTCTATGATCTCGCGCTGGCCTACGAAGACGGCGACCCTCGCCGCCCGCGTCTCGCGGCCGGGCAGGCCTTGCGCGGCTCGCTCCGCATGTTTTTCACCTACCGGGGCTCGCTCTTTTGGAAAATGCGCGCCGGGATGGGCGACGTGGTGTTCGCACCTTACTATGAGGTCCTGAAGAAACGAGGAGTGTCCTTCCAGTTCTTCCACCGGCTGGAACACGTGAAACTGTCTGACCCGGCCGCGTTGGCGCCCGACGAGCGCCCATATGTGGAAGAGCTGCGGTTCGATGTCCAGGCGCGCATCCGCGGCGGCGGGGAGTACCGCCCCTTGGTCGAGATCCGCGGCACGCCCTGTTGGCCTTCCAATCCCGATTACCCCCAACTGGTCAACGGCCCGCGCCTGCGCCGTGAGCGCTGGGACTTCGAGTCCCACTGGGATCGACGCAAAGTCGACACGCGCACCCTGCGAGTGACACGGGACTTCGATTTCGTCGTGCTCGGGGTGAGCATCGGCGTCATTCCGTTTGTGTGCCAGGAGATCCTCGCTCAGGATCCTCGCTGGCGCACGATGGTGGACCGCGTCAAGACGGTCGCGTCTCAGTCGTTCCAGATCTGGATGCGCGAAGACATGGCCGAGCTCGGGTGGAGCGAGCCTCCTGTGACACTCTCGGGTTTTGCCAAGCCGTTCGATACGTGGGCGGACATGGGCCAGTGTGTGCCGGAGGAGAACTGGAAGGTCCCGCCGAAATCGGTGGCCTACTTCTGCGGCGCGCTGCCGGATCCGGCGGTGGAACCGGTTCGGACCGATGTCGGCTATCCGTCGCGTCGATACGAAGAGGTGCGGCGCAACGCCATCGCCTTCCTGAACGAGCAGGTGCACCACCTCTGGCCGAAGGCGGTGAGCGGGCCCGGCCGGTTTCGTTGGGAGTTGCTGGTCGATCCACATGAGCGCGCCTCGTCCAGACCGTCGCATCAGGCCGACGAGACTCGGTTCGCTTCGCAGTACTGGAGGGCCAACGTCAATCCGACGGACCGTTACGTCCTGGCCCTGCCCGGAAGTTTGCAGCACCGTATCTCGCCGCTCGACAATACGTACGACAACCTGACCATCTCGGGGGACTGGACCGATTGCGGGTTCAACGAAGGGTGTGTGGAAGCGGCCGTAATGTCCGGCCGGCTGGCCGCGCATGCCATCTCGCAATCGCCGCCGCTGGAGGACATCATCGGCTATGACCACCCCTAAGCGATCTCACGAGCCTCGATCTGGTGACCGTGGGCACGTCATGGCCGAGCGCAAGCGCCTTCGCCGGCCCGATCCTGCCCGGACGGGACCCATTCGCGATGGCGCGCACTATCTGCGGGACTCGCAGTCCTGGGGCAGCGCGGCGCCACAGGCGGAGGGCGCGGCGTCCAACGGGAGCGGGCCGGGCGAGACCATGGAAGACGTCGTGACGCAAGGCGTCAAACTTGGGTACAAGGTGATCGATGAATACCTGCGCCAAGGGCAGCGCGTGGCCGAGCGCCTCTGCCGGGCCGCCAACGGAACGGGAGACGACTCCCACAAGCAGCGGGACGGCAACGGGAACCTTGAGAGTTCCGTGGATGACCTGCTGGATCGGGTGCGGCGGTCGTACAAGGACCTCGGCGGCGAGATGGAGGACATGCTGGAGCGTACGATCCACCTCTACAAGGATATGTGGGCAGTGTGGATGGACGGGGTTGAGCTGGTTCTCCGCAGTCCCTTGTTCGTGTCCGGCTTTGCAGGTACGGAAAATGGATATCGCCATCCGCCGCCGAGGGATGGATCATCGAGGGCGGATGCGTCTTCCACTCCCCCTCCGATCGTCGAGATCAGTTCCAAGCGACCTGCGCGTGTGGCCCTCCGACTCACGCCCCGATCCGGACCGTTCGAGCCCCGGGTCCATGCGCTGCATGCCGCGGACCCGGCGATCCGCCCGTTGACCGAAGTTTCGGTGCGGCTGGAGCCGGACACGGTCGTGCCGATCGTGCAGGTGCGGATTCCGGACGACCAGCCTCCGGGCACGTATACCGGCGCCGTCGTCGATCGCGAGTCCAATGCGCCGCAGGGGACCTTGTCCGTCTCGGTCCTATCCTGAGGGAACTCATGTTGAACGAGACGTCAACGGATGCCATCCTCACGCCGCAGCTCATCCCGGAGTTGTTGAACGAATACGGGACGCTTACGCGGGCGGCGGTGAAGCGATATCTCCCGTCCGGGACTCCGCAAAACTACCTCTACGATCTGCTCGCGGATTATCCGGAGCGCGGCGGCAAGATGATGCGATCCACGCTGTGTATCGCCACCGCGTGCGCCTTCGGGGCCCGCTTCGAGGATGCCTTGGGGTCGGCCGTGGCCATCGAGCTGCTGCACAACGCCTTGCTCATCCATGACGACATCGAGGACGAAAGCCAGGAACGGAGAGGCCGGCCGACCCTCCATCTGTTGCACGGCATCCCCCTCGCGATCAATGCCGGCGACACGTTAAGCCTGCTCAGTTTACGCCCGCTCACCGACAATGTGGCCAGGATCGGCCCGCGGCTCACGATGAACATTTTGGAAGAGGTCCAGCGGATGGCGTGGGAGTCGGCCGAGGGGCAGGCGATGGAGCTCGGCTGGCGTCGCGATAACTGTCATGATCTGAGTGATGCCGACTACCTCACCATGGTGCTGAAGAAGACCTGCTGGCTCGCGAGTATCTACCCCTGTCGGATCGGTGCCCTGATCGGAACACGGGGACGCATGAGTCTGGATCCGTTCATTCGATTCGGGTTCTTTCTGGGCGCCGCGTTTCAGATTCAGGATGACCTCCTGAACTTGGAGGGCGACCAGCGCTATGGGAAAGAACTGCAGGGAGACATTTGGGAAGGCAAGCGGACGTTGATGCTCAACCACGTATACCGCTCGGCCACGGCTGATGAGCAACAGCGGATCGGCGACATCCTGGCCTTGGCGCGCGAACAGCGCTCTGCTCGGCAGATCGACTGGATTCGGCGCCTCATGGACCGGTACGGCTCCATCGGCTATGCGCGGCAAATCGCCCACGGTCTCGCCGGCGCCGCGTTGCACGAATACACGGCGATTTTCGATCCTCTGCCGGACTCCCGTGACAAGGCCTTCATCCGGGGGTTGGCGACCTGGGTGTTCGAACGCACCTGAGCCGGAGGGGCACCGGTTCCGATCGTGACGCCGGCCGCGCTCCAACTATTATTCCTGACCGGGAGTGTTCTGGCTCAGGGGTGCCGTGAGATCGATTCGCGACCCACCCGGCGTGGGCAGCGACAAGGAGGCGAAGATCGTGCCGCGCCAGACCGCCAAGCCTCGCTACATCAATACGATGGGTGCGGTAGATTTGGAGGATCTCCCGTCCCAGCCGCCATTTTTCTTTCGTGCCGTCACCTCCCGTGTGTTCCCCATCAAGGCGAACATGGCTCGCCTCACGCTCTTTTGCGACCAATACCTCAATATGGACATCCCCCAGGAGATTGTGCATTTCTGTCCCGCGCTGCCGTATGTCTACCTGATGGTGCTCAACTATGGGCAAATGTCTCCGATTTCGGTGGAGGCGCAGAACATCGGGTGGGTCGCCCAGCATGAAGTGCTCTTCATGGTCCCACTCGAGCGGTGGCGGAAAGAGAAGAGACGGCTGGTGTTCCAAGGGTGGGCCTGCGTCTCGCCGTTTATCTTCGTGGACGACGAGATGTCCCTCACCACCGGGCGGGAGGTCTATGGCTGGCCCAAGGTGCCGTGCAGGATCGATGCGCAGACTCCGCTGTGGACCCAGGATCCCCGGGCCGCGACGCGCGTCCTGAGCATGAGCGCCCCCGTGTTCCCGGCCTTGTATGAGGGCGCGCGCGAAGAGGTTCGCACGTTGATGCATATCGATCGCGAAGCCGCCTGGTCCTTCTGGCAACTCCCGCCGGACCCCGTCGATGTCTGGAATCCGTTGGCCATCCTTTCTAGCGCCGCCCAATCGACGCTCAATCTGATGCAGGATGCCGCGGACCTGCTGACGGCACTGCCTCTCAGAGGATATCGGTCGCATCGGGACGGGCGGTCCGTGGCAGCCATGCTCGAGAAGGCGGGACAGAACGTGTTCGAGCTGTTGCCGGGCCTTCTGATGCCGGAGCGTCCGGCCGCGCCAGCCCACGGAGAGCCCCGGATCCCCGGGCTCAAGATCCAACAGATCACGCTGAAGCAGTTTCGTGACGTGGCGAAGCCCAGGGAGGCCTGTTACCAGGCCCTCGTTGCCTCCGACATGGGAATCGAACGGGTCAATCGAAGCGGCCTGCTCGGGGACGTCAATCTCTTGCGCGGCGATCCCTCGGGCGGTTTTACGATCCGGATGTATTGCTATCGAGCGGTGCCGATCGTGGAGTCTTTGGGGATGGAAATGCTGCGAGAGGAAGAGGAGAAGGGCGCGCCGGTGGCGATTCTCAAGCCGACGTTTCCCTTCTGGACCGACGTGGATCTGTACTACGGGCGCGGCGAGGTGATCTGTTCTCGCGCAGCCTGTTGCCAAGAAAGCCGTCCCTGCGAGCGGTGGACCGACGAGCAGGAGACGGCCGAGTGTTGCGACCGGGATGAGCCGGTCGTCTCCGTGCGTGCGGTTGCCGTCGAGGCGGTGGAACCGGGTTGTCGTGATGCGGACGACGGCCCCTCCAAGATCTTATACAACACCACCTGTGGCGGGGCCATGCAGCCCATGATGGGACCCTTCAACTTTCCCGAAGCCAATCTGCAGGTCTATCCGTTGCTCGCCGACCCTGTCGCCATGCGGGGATTTCTCCAGGGGTACCTGAATGAGCCGCTCGAGGACTCCGGCCTGAGATTCGAGCCGTTCGGGTCGTTCGTGTATTTGATGGTCGGGGTCTATGGGGAGGAGAAGGGGCGGATGTCGTCCGCCGGCAATAACGTCGGTTCGTGGCGAGACAAGGAAGTCGCCTTCTCCATCCCGGTCAAGATCTATCGGCGCACGAAGTCCAAGGGAAAGGAGGATGAATTAATCAGCCTCGCGATGGTGTCTCCCTTCGTCTACGGCAACACCAGTCTTGGCGTGATCACGGATCGAGAGGTGAACGGCCGTCCCGCGGTCAAGGCCACGATCACGTGCCCGCCCGACGCATGGCTGAGCCAATCGGGCCCCTTCAGCGAGCGCAGGATGCTGAAACTCGAGACGGCTCTGTTTCCCGGACCGTACACGGGGCAAGAGGCCGAAGATCGCACGCTCCTCGAGATCGATGGATACAAGCCGTTACGGGACAATGACGAGGAGGGCTGGCGGCTTCTCGCCGAGCGCTGGCGCGAGCCGCTCCTCTGCGATCTGGAACGCAAGACCAGATATAAGGCCGCTCACGAAGACATCGTCTGGGATGCCAAGGCCTTGGCTCTGGAGATGCTTGCGTTGGATGCTCCGGTCAACTTCCTCGCCCTCAAGCAATACCGTGATGCGATGGACGTCAACCGGGCCTGCTACCAGGCCTTGATTAGAATCCGCCGGTACATTTCCAGCCTTCATGAGATACGGGAACTCGAACAGAGCCTGCACATCCGAATCCACGAGTATCCGGGGATCCCGATTGCCAAGACGTTGGGCCTCCTCGTCAAGCATCAGGATTCGTCGGGCAAGAGCGTGGTGCAGGTCCTTCAGCCCATTCGCCCATTCTGGATGAAAATCGGCGTAGACGAACCGCTCGCCGAGGTCCTCTGCTGGCGTACGAGGAACAAGCACTTGGACGGGCGGGAGGACAAACAAGAAGGGTGGAAACTGAGCCATGCCTGGCTGGATAAACGGTCCGTACGGACTGCTTCCTCGGCCGATCGTCCATTCTTCGAGGGCTCCGGACTGACCCACGTGGGCCCATCCCTCGGTGAACCCGGCGCGTTGGGGCAAAGGGTGCGGGATGTGACCACCAGATGGACGCGCGACGCGCTGGAGATGGAAGTGCCCGTGATCAAGTCGGTCCTCAAGAGGCCGGCACCGGACAGGGCGCGCGCTGCCGCCGCATCGGCCCAACGGCAGGAGGGTCGCTTGCATGGTCCTGCGGATTTGTTCGGCGACCTGGACTCGAAATCGACGGAGGACATTTATGACGCGCTGGACGAGGTGTGGACGCAATGGTCGCCTGAGTTGCTGGCGGAGGGCTGGAACCGTCTGCACTCGCGTTGGGCCCACGTCCAGCCAGTTCGCGGCAAACAGGAATTTCGGAAGGGTAGCGGATCAAAGACAGATCCCGAGAACGGTCGTCAGCTACGAGCAGAAGCCCTCAAGGCATTTCACTGTGAGCTTGAGAAAAAATGGGAACCCATCGCACAGGAGATCGCAACACGACGGAGAACCACACGGTGGTTCAAGCAGTTCAAGAAACGACTGGCCGAGTGTTTGAGCCCAGCACACCATAAGATCCTCGCGCATGCGGGCGACGAGGGGTACGATTTAGATCTCCTCTCGTCATCATTACGCTGGGATTGGGAGAAGTATTGGCTTCTCAGAGAGGTGGAAAAGGCTTTGAAGAAACCCTCACTCTCCTCTCTGTCAGTATTCCCCGTGAGGCTTTCTCGACCAGAGGCCAGCCATATCATCGAAAGCCTGCCGGATGCGCAAATCATCATTGAATGTATTCTCAGCGAAAAATGGGAATACCGGGAGGGCGATGCGCCTGGCGACCAAGACAAGGATGGCAAAAAGCCGGATTTTGTGATCCCCGCGGATTCTTTGGGACCGGCGGGCTTCGATGAGTGGTCGCCTCGTTTGCGCAGTTACCACACGGCTTGGCGGTATGTGGATCTCGATGCGGAGTAATGCGGCAGGAGCGCCTGGCGAGTCCGACAGGCGCTCAGCATGCGATCTCCCCCTGTCTGAGCGTCGTCGGCCCGTAGCCGGCCTGGGCTTGGGCCATTTACGATGAGGTGTGATCGTGTCTGGGCCGCTGCTGATCTATGGCGCTACCGGGTACACGGGTCGACTCGTCTCGGCTTGGGCCTGTAGCCAGGGGGTGGACGTCGTGCTGGCCGGACGCAGCGCCGGTCCCTTGCGCGAGCTGGCGCGGTCGCTCGGGGTTCCCTGGCGCGTTGCGCCCCTCGGGGAGCGGACGAGGTTGGACAAGGCCCTGGAGGATGTCCCGGTGGTGCTGAATCTCGCCGGTCCGTTCAGCGAGACCGCCTGCCCGTTGGTGGAGGCCTGTCTGCGTACCAAGACTCACTACCTGGATGTGACCGGGGAGCTGCCGGTCTTTCAGGCGCTTCAGCGTTACGATACCGAGGCGCGTTCGCGCGGGGTCATGGTCCTGCCGGGAGTGGGGTTCGTCGTGGCCGCAGCGGATAGTCTTGCGGCCTATATTGCATCTCGGCTTCCGGAGGCCCGGTTTCTTCGTGTGGGGGTGTCCGGCACCGACCGATTCTCGCGGGGCACGCTCAAAACCATGGTGAGTCTGGTCCGTGAGCGTGTGAGCATCCGGCGTGAAGGGCGCGTGGTGTCCGTACCGGTCGGCCGCATGGAACGATCGTTCGACTACGGCCACGGGGGACGGATCAGCACCGCGATCAGCGGGGCCGAGGTGGTGGCCGCCTATTACACAACGGGAATTCCCAACATCGAAGTCTATGCCGAGGCGGGAACCGTGAGGCGCGGCGTGTACCAACTGGGGGCGTGGCTCGCCGAGCCCCTCCGGCTTGCTCCTTGGCAGACTGCGCTGGCCATGCAGGCGCGTCTCTGGCCCGAAGGACCGTCGGAGGTGGAGCGTTCCTCACGAGGGCGGGTCATCGTGGCCGAGGCGGAAGATCGGTGGCGCCGGCTCGTTCATGTCAGGATGCGGACGCCGGACGGGTATGACTTCACCCGTGCCTCCTCGGTGGCGCTCGCTCAGCGGGTTCTTGCGCGAGACGCGAGGCCGGGTTTTCAGTCGCCGGGCAGGGTCTACGGGGCCGACTTTCCGTTACGGTTCGATGGCGTCAGCCGCGAGCATGTGAGGGACTATGTTCACGACGTGTGATCCTTTCCGGATCAGTTCCGAGAGGAGTCGGTGATGCCCCTGCCGCACTTCATCGAAATGGACGGCGACCCCCAAATCCCTCCGCCCTACGTTTTCAAGGACGTCTTCATACGGAGCTTTCGCTTACCCGCCGATCTGGAAGTGCTCACCGTCCTGTGCGACAAGCTGCTCAACATCGGGACCTTCCAGGAGCGAGGCTTCGAATATCGCCCGATTCTGCCCTACGTGGACCTCGAAGTATTGACCTATCCGTCCATGGTCTCACGAAATCCCCGTTTCTACGCCATGGGCTATTGCCGGCAGCACGAGGCGTACTTTCGGCTGCTGGTCGGCAGGTTCGAGATCGTCGCCGGCTATGCGGTGCCGGTCGGCGTGGCCGTCTTCATGCCCTACCTGTTCGTGGACAATGCCTGGTCCGTCATCAGCGGACGGCAGGTCGTCGGCTATCCCAAAGTGCTCGGCAAGTTCGTGCTGGGGGAGCCTGGGCCCTATCCCATCACGATCACCACCGACGTGTTCGAGCGGTACATACCCGACACACTTCAACGCGAGCGTCCTCTGGTGCAAATCAACCAGACTGGCCCACCGCAGGGGGAAGGCCAGGGTGTCACGACCTGGCCGTGGGGCGTGCTGGATCTGCAGAGTTTCTGGCCGCCACTGACGATCGTCCTCGACGCGGCGCTGCGTTCCACCACCTTCTTCACCATGCAACTGAAACAGATTCGTGATGCGGAAAGTCCGCAGCGTGCGTGCTACCAAGCCTTGGTCCAGGCCGAAGTCGGAGTCAGCAGGATGAGCGCGGCGCGGCTCCTGCCGTCCGCGGAAATCAATATTGCTCGATATGACAGTCTGCCCATCAGTGAGGAGTTGGGACTCGGCTCCGGGGCGCTGCGGCCGCGCTCGCAGTACGCCTTGACTTGCGACATGGAGGTCTTGAACACGACGAACGTTTTCGTCCGTCCGTAACCGAGGCGCAGGTCGTCGCCCGTCGGACCAGCGCCGGGACGGCGCCCTGCCCAGGCCGATCCGGCCGGGAAAGAGGGGCGGGGGGGCCGCGCAACCCTGCGGCGGTCTGCGCGGGACGGCAAGGTCTCATGGAAAGCTCGTGCCGACAGGCCCGGGTGGTTTACGACATCCCGTACCAGACGACCCTGATGGGCGGCTTGATCTTGAATAAACAGAGCGGTAGGCTCTGCCGCATCTCACTCGGCTCGCGTCAAGGAGGGCGCCATGACCAACGATGACTCCCTGAGTGCACTGGTGGGGCAGATGGTGGGAAACACGGTTCAACTCACGGCGGGAGCGGCCGGGGCCGCGGTCAAGGCCTATAGCGGGTTCCTCAACGGCGTCATGGACGCCTATTCGGACGTGCTCGGGGTCTATGGTGGGCAGCGGGTAGAGACTGGGAGATCGTGCTGCCCGACTGTGAGGGTGGAACGCGTCCAGTATCGTGACGTCATCGACTGGTACCCTGACTATGATGTGAGCGAGAGTGATCGGGAGTATGAAATTGCGATCGACTTGCCGGGGTTGAGGGTTGGCGAAGTTAAGGTGACGGTGCCCGAAGACGATGAACGCATCATCAGTATTTATGGCGAACGCAAAAGGGGATCGGAGCTTCGTCACACCAGGGTGGAGCGTCCACATGGGCGGTTCACCCGCAGATTCGAGATCCCTCGGGATGTGAAAATCAGTCAAATCGAGTACGACCATCACGATGGAGTGGTAAAAATTCACATGCCGAAGAACGTCAAGACAATTCCCGTTCGCAAGAAGGGTAGCCCACGTCCCGTTCGCAAGAGAAGCGGCTCACAGCGAAGGAGGTAGTAGCTTCTAGAATGTCGGGAGGTGTCGACTACTTCAACACGCTCCGGATCTTTTCCGCCACCTCGCTCGGGCTGAAGGGCTTCATCAGCATCACCGTGACCCCCAGTTCGAGCGCTTGCCGCCGATAGGAGGGCCCTTCTTTCCCCGTCATGATAATCACGGGGATGTGTTTCAAGGAGGGCTCTTGTCTCAGTCTTTGCACCACCTCGATGCCAGTTATGCCGGGCATCATCCAATCGATCAAAAGGAGATCCGGCCGTTCAGCTCTGGCCAGTTCTAGCGCTTGGTCGCCATGGGATGCCTCGATGAGGCGATAACCAAGCATTTCTAGTTTTGCGCGGATCACCGCTCTGATGTCTTGGTCATCGTCTGCGATCAGGATGGTATGCATGGGAATGGCCGAACCGATGAGTGGCGGTATGCCGAACCACAGAACGAAGCCAGGGCCGGCATCACGGCCCCGTTCACGTGTGGCGCGAAGGCACGGCCGTCGTCCTGGCGAAGGCCCGCGCGGGTGGCCGATGGTCAGAACATCAACCGAATATTGAACGACCCAATGTACCAGGACTTGGTGTCGTATGTCCCGTTCACGGTCGGGTTGATGTTGCCGGCGATCGCGCGTGATTCCCAGACGGCGGCTTGAAAGGCCAGATCGAGTCCAATGGCTTTGGGCACCCACGCCGGCGAGTCGTCAGACCCGCAACTCAGGAGCCCGAGGAATTTCCCCTGCTGTTTACAGAGTAAACCCAGCCCCGCGGCAAAGATGTTCCAATTGGCGTCCGCCACCGTCGGATTGAACGTGCCTGCTGGCACGGCGTGGTTGGAGCGCTGATAGCCCAGGCGCACGGCGACGTCCCAATGCGGTAACGAGGCCGGCGCGAGCCATTTGTACTCCGTGCCGGCGCTCAGCGTATAGGTGTCTTTCCAATTTTGGGGAATCTGGACGAAGGTCCCGTTGGAGAGGCGGGTATCGAGCGATCGGAACCCACTCCATCCCACGAAGTCCATGTCGAATTCCAACTTCCATTCGCGGTGGTCATCGCGGATCGGCCAGACCGCGAGTGCGCCGGTCACCACGTCGGGGAGGACGAGCCGGGTCGTCGCATCGGCGACGTGAGCGCCGTTCACGAGGAATCGGCCGTCCACATCGAGATTCACGCCTTTCCGGTACACGACGCCGAGGTTGACGCGCGGTTTGCCGTCGATGCGCAGCGGGGTGAACAGCGCACTGACGTTGAACCCCAGGGCCGTATCCTTCCCGTTGACTTCCGCGGCGCCGACACCGGGGAACACGTTCTTCGCTTCATAGCCGCCCTCCCCGAGGAACGGGGCGAACGTGTAAATGTCTGCCCCGAGCCCGATCGACAGCCACTCGGCAATTTTGTACGCGACCGTCGGTTTAATATCCATCAACGGCAGGGTTGCGCTCGTCACCGCGCTCGAGAACGGGCCGTCGTTCGGCCACCGAATGGTGAGCCCGAATGGAGAGGCAAGCCCGAGACCCACGGTCATGGGTCCGAGGGCGCGGATCCCCAGGTCTTCGAGATTGGCCGTGACATACAAGTTACCCGGAGGCGGAAAGGCGACGGTCCCTCCCAGATCTCCACGGGCGGTTTCGCCGGCCGGACCGGTGTAGGTCGTATACCCGGTCACGAGATTCGTGCCCGCATAGACCTGAACACGCCTGACTTGCGTGAGGCCGGCGGGATTGTAATGCAGAGCCGACGGATCGTCGGCCTGGGCTGAAAAGGCTTCTCCTTGTCCCGCAGCGGCGGCCCCTTGGTAGGGGATTCTGTACCCATCGGCGTAGGCGTGCTCACACCAGAGAAGGAGGAGCAACCCCACCAGACATGTCAGAGCTGCGCGGGTCGACCGCATCGAGTGGCTCCTTTCTGTTCTCGGGACATGAAAGCCCTCTCCGGAGAGCGCCTTCCTGCAAAAGGGCCACAGGTCTGTCCGCGTGCCGTGGAACTGCAAGAGAGTTCTGCATGGATGGTTGGCGGCTACGTCGTTGCGATGCTCCGGGCGAGATGCGCTTTTGCCTCTTCCAGCTCGCTGCTGGCAAGGCCATTTCGATCGAAGGCTTCGCAGACGGAGGCCAGAGCGGTACGAGAACGCCCCGGTTGGCCCATGGCGAGACAATGGGCGTGAAAGCCCAGCGCCGCACGAAGTTCGAGCAACTTGGCCTGCTGGCGCTTGGCGATGTCGACGGCCCGAGCCAGGTCTGCGACGGCGGCCTCGGCGGCGGCTCCTCCCTGAAGGGCCATGAGTTCCCCGCGAAGACGGTACAACTCGGCGTCGAACCAATGCTCGCGATGCCGGGTGGCATGGTCGATGGCCTCTTGAATCGTCACCAGGGCCGCGTTGGTTTGTCCGGTGCCCCGGTAGGCTTGTGCGAGGCCGGCGAGAAAATACGGTCGGTTGAGGTCGGCGCCGCGCGCTTGCCACAGGGGGAGCACGGCGGTCAGCAGGCCGATTGCTTGGTCAGCGTCGCCGGCGAGTGCCGTCGCGACACCGAGTTGCAGCGTGCCCGCACCCTCCCAGACGGCGAATCCGTGGCGTTTCGAAATGTCGATCGTGAGGGTCGCGTGTTGGATGGCGTTCCCAGGCTCTCCACGGAGATTGTCGAACATGGCGGCGAAGCAGTGCGCGTAGGCCAGATCGAAAGGACGCTGCAGGTGCTCCGCATGGCGCAATGCCCCCTCGATGGTTTCTTCGGCCTCTCGGGCGTTCCCGAGCATCCAGTCGACATGGGACAGCAGGCACAGACACGCCATGGCGGGATCCTGCGCCTCGGGATACCGGAGCCCTTCGCCGTCGCGTGACCGATAGATCCGCACCGCCCCGGCAAGATGATCGCGTCCGCTCTCCAGGTCGCCCAGATACGTGTGCGTATAGCCCAGGGCGGTGTGCCCTGATATCAGGTAGGCGGCCTCCTTGGTCTCTTCCCCGAGGCGGAGGCACTGCGTCGCAAGTTCCTTTGCCTTCCCAAGGTCGTCCCGGACGATGTAGAAGGTGCACAAGCCTCTGAGTACAGGATACAGCGCGGCCGTGTTGCCGAGGATGTCGCACAGGTCGCGGGCACGGCGATACGCGGCTTCCACTTGCGGCGCGGCGTACCCACGCGTCGCCGACAAGCTCAACCCATGGTGGACCCGAAGCCCGAGCTCAAAGGCATGACGCGCCGCGTCGTCGGACATCCGCGGCAGGAGGTCGAGGCCGGCTGAGTAATACCGGTCGGCTTCGGCGTGGGCTGCGCGGGCGGCAGCCCGCTGGCCGGCTTGCTGCCAATAGGGAATGGCCCGATGCGCGATGCCGGCCGCCGTGAGGTGATGAGCCAGCAACTCAGGCACGGCGCCGGCCTGATCGGGAAACTGGGTTTCGAGAACGGATGCCACGCGCTCGTGGATGTTCTGCCGTCGCTCGCGCAGCATGGTGGCATAGGCGGCGTCCTGAATCAGCGCATGATTGAAGTGATAGGTGGCTTGGGGAGGCGATCCATCGCGGTGGATCAGCTCGGCTTCGATGAGCCGATTCAGGTCGCGCTCCAGCTGCGCTTCCTCACCCTCCACGACGGCCTGGAGCACATCATGGCGGAAGTCGCGGCCGATCGTGGCCCCGACCTGCGCCAGGGCCTTGGCGGAACCGAGGCGGTCCAGGCGCGCCATCAAGGAGTCCTGAATGGTGGTCGGAATGGCCTGGGTCGGCAGCGGGCCCGCGAGGGTATAGGAGCCGTCGACGGGGACCAACAGCCCGGACTCCAACAGCATCTTCGTCATTTCTTCGACAAAGAGCGGGATGCCGTCGGTTCGGGTGACGATGACGCGCATCACCTCCTCCGGCAAGGTTCGGTTGTGGGCGACATGAACCGCGAGGGCGGCGGCCTGTTCGTGGGTGAGGCGTTGCAACGGAACCGGAACGACGTCGTCGGAGAGAGGCCAGGGAGGTCGGAAATCCGTCCGATAGGTCAGCACGATCATCAAGCGATACGTGCGCGGCTGGCCGAGTACGATTCCCAGCCATTCGAGGCTGGAGGGATCGGCCCAATGCAAGTCCTCAAAAACGAACAGCACGGGGCCTTGGTTGGTCGTCATCATCAGCCAAGCGGCCAACGTCTCCAACGTCAGTTGCCGCTGAACCAAGGGGTCCACGGCGGGTGGCTGGTAGCCTGCTTCGGGCGGAATTGAGACCAGCGGGGCGAGGAGCGGAACGGCGTCATCCGGATTGGGCCCGCCCCGCTCCAGTGTCAGTCGGAGTTTCGACAGTTTGTCCTGAGGTGAGTCGTCCGGGCGCAACCCCAGGGCGCGCCGGAGCAGGTGTGAGATCGGCGCGAAGGCGGTGTTTCTCTGGAAGGCCTGGCAGTAGCACTCCAAGACGGTGGCCGGCTGCGGGGACAGGTGCGCCTTCAACTCCTCTACCAAACGGGACTTGCCGATACCGGGTTCTCCGGTGAGGACGACCACCTGGGTCGTCTCCGTCTGAAGTCGCTGCCAGCATTCGGACAGGAGACGGGCTTCCGGCTCTCTGCCGATGAGCGCCGAAAAACCCGCGCCTCCCATGGCCTGCATGCGCGTTTCGACTTCCGACTCACTGACAACCCGGTATAACTGAATCGGGCGGCCAAGCCCCTCGAGACTATGCGTACCCAGACTCTGACAGACGAAGTGGGGCGCGACCAAACGGTGCGTCGCTTCCGTGATCAGGATGGTGTTGGGCTCCGCCACGCTCTGCACTTTGGCGGCCACGTTTGGGGTTTCGCCGACCGCCAACTGTTCGCGCCAGGTTCCGCCGCCCATCTCGCCGATCACCGCCTGCCCAGTGTGGAGACCCATGCGCACGGACAGTTCGACTCCGTACTCTCGTTTGAGACGACGGTCCAGCTGGGTCAAATCCGTCAGAATCGCCAACGCCACGCGCACGGCCCGTTGGACGTCGTTCTCATGCGCAATCGGGTAGCCGAAGTAGATGAGCACCCCGTCACCCAGATATTGGGCAATATGGCCCTCATAGCGGGCCACGGCGTCGGAGCACAATCGTTGGTATTCACGCACCACGTCTCGGAAATCCTCGGGATCGAGTTGCTCCGCAAGCGACGTCGATCGGACGAGGTCACAGAACAAGACGGTGAGCTGGCGGCGCTCCCCACCTGAGGTATCGTGGAGGGAGCCCATCGAACCGGGCAGATCGAAGGACCGACCACAGGCTACGCAGGAGGTCGAGGCAAGTTCGTTGAGGGATCCGCACTGAGGACACATCGCCAGGAGGGGAGCCCCACACTCTTTGCAGAAACGCCCTTCGGTTTGGCCGGTAGCAGGGCACTTGCGACAGTCCATCGCCCAGGTTCCTTCTCGCCCGTCGACGGTTCCTAGCTTCCGGGTACGTGCTCCCGTCCGCGCGTCGGAGGACCACCGGCGGCCGACCAGAACAGAGCCGCCGCTCCTCTATCAAGGTCATCGATCCGGATACGCGGACTCTGAGCGTACGATGCCCCTACGGTGCGGGACACCTCGCGCGCCTCAACGCGTGAGGACCGGGATGATCGATAGGTATCGACAAGATGAAAATCGAGAGCGGTCTGAGGAGGGGGGAAGCTTGCCTTAGTGGAATGATGCGAACCCTGCTTCATTCAGCACTTCCTTTCGTGCGAAGAAGCCGATTCGGGCGGCCGGACGGGGCAACTCTAGTCCAGGCGTGACGAATAATCAATTCAGTCGAAACAATTACGTGTTTATAGAAGCCTCCGACGCCTCTTTCGGTGCGAGTCGTCTGCGGTCACGATGCGGTGCCGGTCGCGCGGACACTCACAACCGCTCGCCTCCGTGGGATTGGGTCCGATGGAATCGGCGCGCAGATCGCGGTTGAGTCGTCGTCGAGTCGCCGTGCATAATGGCGAACATGGACACAACGGATCTGTTCGCACTCTATCGCCAGATGCTGTTGATTCGGCGTTTCGAAGAGAAGTCGGCGGAGATGTACGCGCTGGCGAAGATCGCCGGCTTCCTGCACCTCTATATCGGCGAGGAGGCCATTGCGGTCGGCGCCATCGCCGCACTGTGCCCGGACGACTACGCGATCAGCGCCTATCGCGATCACGGCCATTGTCTCGCACGCGGGTCGGACCCCGGTCGCGTGATGGCCGAACTGTTCGGGAAGGCGACCGGGCTGTGCAAGGGCAAGGGCGGGTCGATGCACTTGGTGGACCTGGCGAATCGGTTCATGGGCGGCTACGCGATCGTCGGCGGCCACATTCCGCTGGCCACCGGCCTGGCCTTCGCGATCCAGTATCAGGGACAGGACTTGGTGACCGTCTGCTTTTTCGGCGAAGGGGCGGTGCCCAGCGGGCAGGCCCACGAGGCGTTCAATCTTGCGGCCTTGTGGAAGCTCCCCGTGATCTTCGTGTGCGAGAACAATCGCTACGGCATGGGCACGCCGGTCGAGCGGGCCATCGCGCTCTATACCGACGTGGCCGAGACGGCGCGGTCGTACGGCATCGCGGCCGAACGGGTGGACGGCATGGATGTGCTCGCCGTGCGGTCGGCGATGCAGCGGGTGGTGCCGCAGGTACGGGCGGGGAGGGGGCCCTATTTCATCGAGGCGACGACCTATCGGTTCCTGGGTCACTCGATGTCGGATCCCGCGCACGGCCATTATCGGACGAAAGAGGAGGTGGAGGAACATCGGCGGCGCGATCCCTTGGTGATCTTGAAGCAGACGATCCTCGACCACAAGCTCGGCGGGGAGACCGATTTCAAAACGGTCGAGCGAGAAGTGGGCGAGGCGGTGGCGGCGGCGGTCGCGTTCGCGGAGGAAAGTCCGTTTCCGCCTCCGTCCGCCTTGTACGAAGACGTGATACAGGAGTAAGGCACGCGATGGTGTTGTCGTATCGGGAGGCGCTCAATCAGGCCATGCGGGAGGAGATGCGCCGGGACACGCGCATCGTCTTGATCGGCGAGGAAGTCGGCTACTATCAGGGCGCCTTCAAGGTCAGCAAGGGCTTCGTCGAGGAGTTCGGGCCCAAACGGGTGGTCGACACGCCCATCACCGAAGCCGGGTTCACCGGCCTCGCCATCGGCGCCGCCATGGCCGGGTTGCGGCCGATCGTCGAACTCATGACGATGAACTTCGCCATCGTCGCGCTCGATCAGATCGTGAACAACGCGGCCAAGATCCGGTACATGTCGGGCGGCCAACTGTCGGTGCCGCTCGTGATCCGCGGGCCCGGCAGCGCCGCCCACCAGTTGGGGGCGCAGCACTCGCAGAGCCTGGAGGCCTGGTTCTGCCACGTGCCGGGTCTCAAAGTGATTGCGCCGGCCACGCCGCACGATGCGAAGGGCCTGCTCAAGAGCGCCATTCGGGACCAGAACCCGGTCATCTTCATCGAGGCGCAACTGCTGTACGGCACGAAGGGGGAGGTGGCCGAGGGGGACTACACGATTCCCATCGGGACGGCCGAGGTCAAACGGCCCGGACTCGACGTCACGATCGTGGCCTATTCCAAGATGCTGCAGCTGGCCTTGGATGCCGCGGAGTCGCTGAGCGGAGAGGGGATCGACGTCGAGGTGATCGACCCGCGCACCCTCAAGCCGCTGGATCTGGATACGATCGTGTCCTCCGTGCAGAAAACCGGCCGCCTGGTGATCGTCGAGGAGGGCTGGCGGTTCTGCGGACTGGGCGCGCAGATCGCCGAGAGCGTCTACACGGCCGCCTTCGATTTTCTCGACGCGCCGATTGTCCGCGTGACCGGCGAGGACGTGCCGATGCCCTACAGCCGCCCGCTGGAGGATGCCGCCATCCCGGACGTGCCGCGCGTGATCGCGGCGGTTCGGTCCATTCGCTGACGGGAGGAGAGTCATGGCCAGTCGCGTGGTGATGCCCAAGCTCACGGATACGATGGAAGAAGGCGTGCTCGTGGCCTGGAAGAAACACGAGGGGGATCACGTGGAGGCCGGGGAGGTCCTGGCCGAAATCGAAACCGACAAGGCGGTTATGGATCTCGAGGCGTTTGCGTCCGGTCTGCTGCGCAAGATCCTCGTCCGCGACGGCGAGACCGTGCAATCGGGGACGCTTCTGGCCGTGATCGCCGAGCCCGACGAAGACATCACTGCCGCCCTCACCGACGTCGCAACCGCCGTGCTCGCGCCAGGAGGCGCCAAGCCAGCCGGGGCACCGGCGACCGCCGCGACGAAGGCAGGCCCATCGCGTGCTCCTGCTCCTGCCGCGGATGCGGCTGCCGTGGCGCGTCCGATCGCCTCCCCGCGCGCGAAAGCACTTGCGGCCGAGCGGGGGATCGACCTGTCCACGATCAGCGGCACCGGCCCCGGGGGCCGGATCGTCGAAGGCGACGTCCTGAAGGCGCAGGCGTCCGCGACGGCGGCGCTCCCGGCCGGCACCGACCAGCCCTTGAGTCAGATGCGCAAGGCCATCGCCAGGTCCATGGTTCAGAGCAAGGCGCCGGTGCCGCACTTCTATCTGACCATCGACATCGACATGGAACCGGCCGAGCAATTTCGGAAGCAGTTCAAACAGAACCGCCAACCGCATCCGTCGGTCACCGATCTGCTGATCAAGGCCGCGGCGCTTGCGCTCACCCGGCATCCGGAGATGAACGTGTCCTATGTCGGCGAGGCCCTCCGGCGGTATGCGAGCGTAGACATCGGAGTGGCCGTCGGCATGGAAGACGGCCTTATCACGCCGGTCGTGCGTGATTGCGGTGCAAAATCGCTGGCGGCCATCTCGACGGAATCGCGCGCGCTCATCGAGCGAGCCAAGCAGAAGCGGCTCCAACCGGCGGAATACACGGGCGCCACCTTTTCCATCTCCAATCTCGGGATGTTCGACGTGGACAACTTCATCGCCGTGCTGGTTCCGCCGCAAGCCGCCACGATTGCCGTGGGCGCCATTCGCCGGAGGCCGGTCGTGACGGAGAACGGCCTGGGCGTCGGTCAGCGCATGACCGTGACGCTGTCCTGCGATCATCGCGCGGTCGACGGGGTGAAGGCTGCGGAGTTTCTGCGGGAGTTCAAGCGGGTGGTGGAGCATCCGAGCGAGCTGGGGCAGGTCTAGACGCTCGTCATTCGTCACGCGTGGGAACGTGCTGAGTGCTGCGGGAGCACCGTCACGAATCACACGAAGTCCCGAGCAAGACGTTCGAAAGGGGTCAGCCGGGCTGGGATGAATCCCGCGCGTGCGAGGCGGAAAGCGCGCAAGCGGCCGGCAGCCGACCGAGGACCAGTTCCTCGTCGTGGTGCCACACGTGATGGACCACGTTGCGGATCGCCGAGATCAGCGATTCGGACGAGCCTTTGATCAGATAGCCCGCCGCGCCCGCTGCGAAGGCCGCCGCCATCACCTCCGGTTCGCAGTGGGAGGTGTGAAAGATCACGCGGCACTCCGGCAGCGTCTCTCGTAGCTGCTTCGCTGCGTCGATCCCGTTGAGGAGCGGCATGTCGATGTCGGTGAGGACGATGTTCGGATACAGAGCCCGAGCCACCGCAAGGAGCGTGAGCCCGTCTCGGGCGCTCGCCACGATCCGGTAGTGGGGCTCGAGGACGATCTGAAGGAGGGTCAGGATCTCCGGCTGGTCGTCGGCGAGTATGAGGCGGAGCGACCGTCCGCGATCAACCCCGGACACATCGAGGGCACGGTTGCCCCCAACTGCACTCTCGTAGGCCTTCGTCACTGATCGGGGAAGGCGCGTGTCGTGTTAGGAGGTGAGTCCCCAGGTGCTCCAGAGCATCACTCCGGCCACCGCCAACATGATCCAAGCCAACTCTCGATCACCCATCGATCCGACGATCCGTTTCATGACCGGCCTCCTTGTCTAGCCAGGATCCCGTTCAATCAGTCTAATGGATGAATCTGCAAGGGCGGTGCCGACGGGAATAGCGGCCTTTTCGCGGGTCTCTCCTCGAAAGGAGACGAAATCGAGCGATTTCGCACGGTGAGCACGGTGCGATTTCTCTGGAGGAAGGGGAGTCGGATCCGGGAAGGTGTGCTCCGGTGATCGACGGTTCATGCTTGACCTCAGACCCCTAGCGGCGCGTCGAGCCGATCGGCGCGCGCTCGTCGATCGGACCGTCGGGCCGGCGGTCCATCCGGTCGTCCTGCCGGCCCGATCGCAGGCGGGACGGACTCCGGCCTCCCTCCGGACCGAGTAGGCCCGACCCCGGGCCGATGGACGGTGTCAACGGAGCGGTTGCTTCACCCAGGTCGGGGCTGCGTCTCGGGACGAAGGAACTCGGCGGACCATCACGGCGCTCCCTCGCTCCGCCCCTCGGGCTTCGCCCCCGTCCGGCGAGTCCATGCAACCCGTGTTCACTTCGGGCGAGCCGTGGGGCCGGCTCGACGCCGTCCGCGATCACGAGATTCTTGGCCATCACCTGTTCCGCGAGCGACTCCGCGGTGGGCAACTCGTCGGCATAGACGTCGGTCTCATACTCGGCGGTCGAGGGCGTCGCGAATGAAGACCACACGGATTGGCCGGATTCCACGATGTGGATCTTCGTGACGGTCGAGAGGCCCGGACGGATCGGGTGCTCCAGGATCTCGTCCGCCGGCAGGGCGATGCGGACCGGCACGCGTTCGACGATGTGAATGAAATTGCCGGTGGCATTGTCGGGCGGCAGAAGGGCGAACGCGCTGCCGCTCCCCGGCACCAGGCCTTCGACCGTGCCGTGGTAGGTGTGTTTCGCTCCATAGAGACTGACGTTCACCAGCGCCGACTGTCCGGGGCGCACGTGCTGCAACTCGGTTTCCCGCAGATTGGCTTCGACCCACAGGTGGTCGAGCGGCACGATCGTCATCAGCGGGGCACCCGGCTGCACACGGTCGCCGACCTGGGCCTTGCGTTTCGCCACGTAGCCCGACACCGGCGCCTTGATCTGCTGCCGCGTGTATTCCAGGTAGGCATCGATCAACTGGTGCTTGGCCAAGTCGACGGCGGGATGCTCCATGACGGTCGTCCCTCCGACCTGCGCCTCGAGCGTCTCCAACTCGGCCTGCGTTTCTCTCACGTCGGCCTCCAACGCGAGCACCTTGTCGAGGGTGTTCTGGAGGATCTGCTTGGAGACCGCCCCGCTCGGGGCGGCGGCGCGATACCGATCCAGATCGTGTCGGGCCAGCTCCAGGCGGGCCGTGCGAGAGGCCAACTTTTCCGCCAACTGCTTTCTGGTCATGAAAAGGGCGGCGATCCGGCGCACCTCTTCGCCCAACCGGCCGCGCGCGCGGCCGCGCGCGGCGTAAGCCTGGTGCTCGTCCAGCCGGATCACCACGTCGCCCCGATTGACGAACTGCGTTTCCTCCGCCAGCACCTGCGTGACGATGCCGGAGGCCTGGGCGGCGACCGGGACGAGGTTGCCCGTTACGTAGGCGTTGTCCGTGCTGACCCAGAAACGGTCATAGCTCACCCAGTAGACGAAGTACCCGCCGGCCGCGAGCCAGACAAGGATCGCCACCATCAGCAGGCGCCGGTTCCGTGCGGCTCGAATCTCCTTCGGACGCAGCCGTCCCGCCGCGCCGGCTGTCGGACGCGCCGGTTCGGACGGGCTCGGCGGGTGGGCCGCCCGGGCCTGGTGCGCATTCGGGGTCTCGGGCGATCGCGAAGTCTCGGGGTGTTCCATGGCTCAGCTCGGTTCGCGAACAGGTCGTGCCTCGATGTCCTGATTCGTATAGCCCCCGCCCAAGGCTTCGATGAGGTCGACGGCGGCCACCAGCACGTCGCTTTCCAGCGCTCTTAGGGCATAGTCCTGCTCGAGGACCGGCTGGCGATGCCGCAGAACTTCACGGTCGTCGTCTAGGCCGGTGACGAGCCGCACCTTCGCCAGGCGCCAGTCCTCCCTCAGCGAGGCCAGCAACCGTCTGTGCGAGGCGATCATCTCGGTGGCCGTTTGCCAGGCGCTGAGACTATCGGCGACGTCCCGCATCGCATCGAGGAGCGTGTCGTTGTACAGCTCCACGGCGGCGTCGTATTCGGCGCGTTGCGCGGCCAGTTCGCCGCGCAGCCGGCCGCCTTCGAACCAGGGCATCCGCAGGCCCGGGGCAATGCCGTACGAAAAGCTCTGGCCCCTGAAGAGCAGGTTGGCCAGTTTGTCTGCCCCCTTCGCCAGCGTCAGGGCGTTGAATCCCACGAACGCCGTGAGATCGATGGTGGGATAGAACTGGGTCTTGGCGAATGTCACCAAGCGCGCGGCGGATTCGGCCCGGTACAGGGCCGCGGCCAAATCCGGCCGGTGGACCAGCAATCCGATCGACAGGTGATCGGGCGCCGTGATCCGGGTCGGGAGGGCCGCCGCCGGTTTGGCAAATAGATGATGCGCTTCATCCGGGCCTTTCCCGGCCAATCGCGCGAGCAGATGCCGTTGGACGTCCAGGTGATCGCGGAGTCCGGCTAGACGCGTGACGGCCGCCTCATAGTCCGCGACGGCGATCTTCACGGGCTGCTCGTTGTCCAGGCCCAGGCGAAAACGGGTCTCCGCCAACACCCGCAATTCGCGGCGGATCCCGACGAGGGCTTCGACGACAGCGACTTGCTGCCGGAGCGCCTGTCCCCGAAAGTACGCCCGCGCGATGCCGGCGGTCAGCCGCAGGCGGACCTCGGCCCGTTCCGCTTCCTCGGCGGCCGCCTGCCCGAGCGCCGCTTCGAGCGTCGCGCGGTTCTTCCCCCAAAAGTCGAATTCGTAGCGGAAGCTCAATGGATTCACGATGCCCAGGAGGATCTTGTCGCCGGCCACCTTGGGGTTGAGCGCCGCGAACACCCCGTGTTGGGAGATGCGCTCGTACGTCAGCGAGGCGTCGGCCTCGAGAAACGGCAGGAGCCTCGCGCCCTCGACCTTCACCAGCGCCTCGGCCTCGCGCAATCTTGCGGAGGCGAGTTTGAGGCCGGGGTTGTCGCGGAGCGCCGTCTCGATCCACTCGTCCAGTTCCGGATTGTCGAACTGCTTCCACCAGTGGTCCTCCGGCCAATGCTGCAGCCGGCTCGTCACCTCGGCGAGGGTCTCGTGCATCTCGGGCGGCTCGAGCAATTGGGCTGGGGGATCGCCCGGCGGAATCCAGGCGCATCCGCCGACCTTCAGCGCGAGGCCGGCGAGGGCGCCGAGGCCAGCGCGACGGACACGCCCGAGCCCGATCGCGCGCGCGCTCACGGGACCTCCTCCATCAGGGCTTCCGCCCGCAGCTCCCTCAGCTCCTCCGCCGGGGTCGACGACATCGGCACGTAGGTCGGGTGAGCAAACCAGACCAGCAACCCCACGAGGACGAAGAGCGCGCTGGCGACGAGAAAGGCGTCGTTCATCCCCAGAATGGCGGATTCCTGCTTGATCAGCGCGCCGAGTTGGGCGTGCACCTGCGAGGGCGCCAGCCCGGCCGCGGCCAACTTGGCCGACATCCGTTCCAGCGGATCGTACGAGATCGACAGCCGCCCCCCGAAGTGATCCGCCAGATGCAGTTGGTGGAAGTGGGCACGACGAAAGAGCACGATCCCCTGGAACGTGATGCCGAGCGATCCGGCGGCGACACGCAAGAGGTTCGCGACCTCGGCCGCCCGCATGACCAGCGGACCGGAGAGGCCGTGCAGAGTCAACACCACCAGAGGGGTGAAGAACGATCCCAGGAAAATGCCCTCCACCACCATGGGCCAGAAGAGCGCTTCGTACGAGTGCGGATCGTCGAACAGCCCGATCCAATAAAAAGTCCAGGCGAACCCGAGGCTGTTGAGCATGATCAGCCAGCGGGCGTCGATGTATTTGCACAGCAGATGCATCACGGCGATGGCGGGCGCGCCCAGGAGTACCAAGGGAAGCAGCGCCAGCCCGGCCAGTTTCGACGAGTAGCCGAGGAGCAGTTGGATCTGGACGATCAACAGCGACAACAGGCCCTGAATGGAAAAGAAGCCGACCGTCAGACAGACGAGGCCGATCACGAAGTTGCGATGCGTGAACAGTCGCAGATCGAGCGTCGGATGCCGCTCCCCGAGTTCCCAGATGACGAAGCAGGGCAACGCGATCACCAGCACGACGGCGACCGCCTGAAGGAGCGGAGAATCGAGCCAATCGAAATCGTTCCCCATGTTGAGCAGCGTCTGCAATCCCAGTAGCAGCACCATCAGGAGAAGAAATCCCACCAGGTCGAACCGGCCGTGATGTCGGCGGAAGCCCCGCCCATAGAGCAAGGCGCCGAGTGTCCCGACGATGATCATCGTCAGAATGAAATCCAGATAGAATAAAAATCGCCACCCCAACAGATAGGCGATGTACCCGCCGACCGGCATCCCCACCGTGAACGGGGTGATGCTGAAGAGACCCCAGACGCTCAGGGCGATCGCCCTCAGCCGTTTCGGGTACTCGTTCAGCAACATGGATTGCGCGATCGGGAGCGTGATACCGCCGGCGATCCCTTGCACGATCCGTGCGGGGACGAACTGGGAGAGCGTCTCGCTGGCGCCGCACAGATACGAGGCGCCGCTGTACATGAGAAAGGCCGCGATCAGCAGCCGATAGTCGCCGATCCGGCCCGACAGGTAGCGCGCAAGGGGAAATCCGAGCGCCAACCCGATCATGAAATCGGTCTGCGCCCACGTGAGGAAACTCGGCAGGACGCCGCCGAGGTCGCCCGAGACGTGCGGCAACAGGGCGATGTACGATCCGGCGTTGAACAGCACGACGATGTGCGCGAGGCCGAGGACGGCATTGAACAACACGAAACGCCAGCCACGCAACCGCCTGAGATACACGACTGCCATCGCGGGGGAAACGTCTCCTTTTCAGAACGCTGGCCAATATCCTCGACGTTCGGGCGTCGCCTCAGGCTGAAGAGCCGGCACCGGAGCCGGAATCGGAATGCCGTCGGCCGCGTCCGGCGCGAGGGCCGACGAGATGTCCGGCGAGACGCGACCGTGGGTGGCGTAGATCGCGAGCCCGGTGAAGCACATCCCGCCGACCAGGTTGCCCGCCGTCACCGGGATCTGGTTCCAGAGCCACCAGGCCGGCACCGCGACGTCCGCGCCGAGCAGTATGCCGACCGGGATCACGAACATGTTGACGACGGCGTGCTCGAATCCTTGGGAGAAAAAGAGGACGGTCGGTCCCCAGATGGCGACCATTTTGCCCGCAAACGACGTGGAGGCGAACGCGAGGACGACGGCCAAGCTCACCATCCAGTTGCAGAGCACGGCCTTCGTAAAGACCGTGAGCAGTCCGGCCACCCCGTGCACCGCATAGTGATTGGTCTTGGCTTCGGCCATCGCCGCCAATTTCGCCCCGACGGAACCGACCGCCGTCTCCCAAGCCGTCGTCAGGCAGAGCGCAAAGAGGATTGCATAGAGCGTCGCTCCCAACAGGTTGCCGAGAAAGACCCAGCCCCAGTTGGCCAGGATCCGACCGAGACCCACGCGTTCCCGGCTGTCGGCCGCCGCGCAGGGCAGGAGCGCGAAGCTGCCCGTGATGATTTCCGTGCCGAGCAGGATGGATAAGGCCAGACCGACGGGGAAGAGGAGGCTGCCCACGATCCAGAAGCCGGTTTCGACCGCCGCCGACACCGCCATACTGGTCGCGATGCCCAGGTAGGCGCCGGCCAGCATCCCTCGAATGATCAGATGTCGAGGCGGGAGGCTCAGCTTCAACACACCGCCGGCCACCATACTGTCGACGATGCCGGCTGGCTTCACGTAGTCCATCGCGGTCGTCCTCCCATCGTGTGAGTTCGAACCACCATCGGCCCGGCTCATCGATCGTGTCGCGACGAGCGCAGTCAGAGACATACTGAAGCAACAGCAGTGCCAGGCACGAGGCGTGAATAAGGCGGGGAAAACTCCAATTCGATGCTCTGCCCTGAGTGGGACGTGCGGTTTCGCACTGCCCGCGCAGTGCGACAAGCCAGCAGAATTTCTGGCGGAGGTTGGTCCCGCGCGTTGAAGAGATGCTGTGCAAAGGGCGTGAAAAGGGGAGTCATAGCCGAGCAGGGTCATGCGAAAGGCGAGCGGGGTCGTTTCACGACGGGAAGGTGCTATCCGTGGAGGCGGCAGCGTGTCGGGCGGGCTGCGCCGCCGGTCATACTCGGTGTCTGCGTTGCTGGAGGGCCCGTGCCACAATCCCCTCAATGGCTGCGCGGCGCCATGGTGCACCAGTGTCCTTCTACAGAGGGCGACAGGCGCGACTCCGGGGCCTCAAAGGCTTCTTCCTTCCGAGGTCAGGTGAGGATCTCCTTCACGACGTGGCGATGGGCCCAGGCCCACCGTGCGGGGCCTGAGCCGCGAAGGAACACGCCTATTGGCGTGAGGCGAGATCATCCGTTCGATGACACGGGTTCAAAGCCGTATTTGAGCAGCAGCTTTTGTATACGCGGGCTCATGATGAAATCGAAGAATGCTTCCGCAAGCGGGAGAGATTCGTCCCGACAGGTCCACACGACCGCTTGCCCGAACTGTACCGACACTGACGCTCCGATGGGCGATTCGTCGCTGATGCGCACTTGCCCGCGGTTCATTGCATCGACGCGATAGACGAGACCTACATCGGCCTTGCCCGTCTGAAGCAGAGTCATGATGTCTTCGCTATGTGGGGCATGGAGGATGCGAGAACGGCTTGTGTACGCCGGAGTGAGTTTTGAGAGCGCCCGAGCGGTGATGGCTCCCAATGAGGATGTCCGAGGATCGCCGAGGGCAATGCGGGTGGTTCGACTTGGTAGCGCATCGCGAAAGGATACCAATGTGGCTGGGGAGTCCGCCGGCATCACTAGGACGAGAGACGTCTGGGCGTAGATCCGAGGACTGCGGTTGAGCGTCAGTCCTCTTCGATGCAGTTGTTCGACCTCTTCCACCCCGGCAGCAAGGAACACATCGATCGGCGCCCCCTTTTCGATTTGCTGGCGAAGCGTCTTTGAGGGACCATACACCACGCGCACCGACGTCCCATATTCTCTCTCGAACATCGGCAGGATTTCGCCGAGTGTGGCCCTCAAACTGGGCGGCGCCCCGATCGTCAGGGGCTCGGCTTGTGCTGGCTTCCACGCCCCAACACTGGCCGCGAGTGCCCCAAAAACCGCGATCATTGCCTTGAGAGTCGGAATGCTCACTCTGAACCTCCTCTTCCTGATCCGTACATGAATGGGCCGGAGCAAGTCTCGAGCATGCCCCACAAGGGTGAAGAGACGGACTGGTTGAGGACAATCGCAAGATCAATACCAACCGGCGAACACCTGACATGGGTCTGGGACAAGGACGATAACTTGCCCATTTCCTATGAATTCTGCGCGCATGCCTGCAGGGCGGGAGGGTCTGCGTAGTCGGTGATCCTGTTCGTTTTCGCACTGGCCGCTCGCGGCGCTAGCGCACAACCGCAATCATGCTGCCTCCACGTGCGAGGATCAGAACGAGTTGCAAAGGGAGCGGCCTACTCATTTTCATGGGTTCGTGTCTGTGCCATTACTGTCTGGAGACGGCCGGACCGATCGGCACGAACTTTGCTCACTTTATGATTGGCCTCTAGCTATGAACCAGATCGTCATCATCGCCCTGCGCAAGCCCTACACCTTCGTCGTCATGTCGATCCTCATCGTGTTGTTTGGAGGGCTCACGGTGCACGAGATGCCGACCGACGTCTTCCCGAATATCACGATTCCCGTGACCTCCGTGGTCTGGGTCTACAACGGTCTGCTGCCGCAGCAGGTGGAAGGTCGCATCACCTATCTGTTCGAGCGCTTCCTGACCACGACGGTGGAAGGCATCAAGTACATCCACAGTCATTCCTATTTCGGCAGCAGTATCACCAATATTTTTCTTCAGGACGGAGTGGATGTGGGCAGGGCCGAAGCGGACATCACCGCTATTGCACAGACCGTTGTCAAGGCGTTGCCGCCGGATATTTCGCCGCCCATGATCATGCGTCTAGCGCCATCCTCCATACCGGTGGCCATGCTCGAAGTCAGCTCAGACGAGATGACGCCCGCGGAGCTCTATAATGTCGCCTACATGCGAATCCGCCCCCTGCTCGTGACGGTACCGGGCGTGATTCTGCCGCACCCGTATGGAGGCCAGGACATGCAGGTCATGGTCAACCTCGATCAACAGAAATTGCTCGCCCGTCACCTCACTCCAGCGGACATTCACGATGTTCTCATGCGGCAGTATCTCGTGCTTCCCGCCGGCGACATCAAGATCAAGTCGACCGACTGGATCGTCCAGACGAATGCGTCACCGATGCAGGTGGAGGATTTTGCCACGATCCCCATCAAGCGGGAAGGCAACGCGTTCATCTATCTGCGTGACGTCGCCACGGTGCACCTCATGGGCCGTGTGCAGCAGAACGCGGTGCTGGTGAAAGGCAAACAGACCGTCATCATCGTCGCGATGAAGAGCACGGAGGCCTCGACCTTGGATGTGGTCGATGGGATCAAGAAGATGATCCCGCGCGTTGAGCAAGTCGTCCCGAATGGCGTGAAGATCAGATTGCTCGACGACGCCTCGACCTTTGTGAAGGATTCGATCTCGGACGTCGTGCACGAAATGGCAACGGCCGGGGCGCTGGTCGGCCTCATCGTGCTGCTGCTGCTCGGCTCGTGGAGAGCCACGGTCATCGTGTGGACCGCGATCCCGCTCTCCATTCTGACCGCGCTCATCGGCCTGCATTGGCTCAACGAGACCGTCAATGTCATGACCTTGGGCGGATTGGCGCTGGCCGTCGGCATTCTGGTCGATGATGCAACCGTGATGATCGAGAATATCGATCGCCACCTCGAAATGGGCAAGCCGGTCGAGCAGGCCATCGTCGATGCGGCCAATCAGATCGTCGTGCCGACGCTGGTCGCCACCCTGTGCATTGCGATCGTCTGGCTCCCGCTCTTTTGGCTGGGCGGCGTCGCCGGCCATCTGTTCAAGCCCATGGCCGAAGCGGTGATCATCGCCATGCTCGCTTCCTTCGTCCTGTCGCGCACGCTGGTGCCGACGATGGCCAAATATATGTTGAAGAGTCACCATCATGACGAGTCATCACGAACCGCAGACGCCTAATCACGGGCCATCGGGGGCGGGACCCTCGCGGAATGTCTTCGTCCGCTTTCAGCAGGGGTTCGAGCGCCGCTTCAATCGGGTCCGCGAGCGCTACGGTGCGCTTCTCGAACGGGTGATCGCCCGTCGCCGTGCCTTCGTCACGATCTCGCTGGCGATTGCGGTGGGTTCTCTGTCCCTCTTTGTCTTCCTTGGGCGCGATTACTTCCCTGAGATCAGGTCGGGGGTCATTCAGATGCATATGCGGGCGCCGCTCGGGACGCGCATCGAGGTGTCGGGACGCCTGGCGACTCTGGTCTCCAACAGCATCGAGCAGTTGTTGCCCGGTCAGGTGGAAAACATCGTCAGCAATTGCGGCCTGCCGGTTGGACCGCATAACCTCGCCTTCATTCCGACGCCGACGATCGGCCCCCAGGATTGCGATCTGACGATCCTTTTAAAGGACGAAAAGTCGCCGGTGTGGGATTACCGGCGCACGCTACGCAAGGGCTTGACGGAGCGCTACCCGGGCACCGAGTTCACGTTCCAGCCGTCCGATCTGACCGCCAAGATTCTCAACTTCGGCGCGCCAGCGCCGATCGACGTGCAGATCAATGGCCCGGACATCTACGCCAATTTCGAGTTCGCCCGTGAATTGGCAGGCCAATTGCGCCAAGTCCCCGGTGCCACGGACGTAGTGATCCATCAGACGATGCGCACGCCGACGCTCATGGTCGAAGGCGACCGCACGTTCGGACTCGGGGTCAATAAGACCGAGAAGGACATCGCCACTAATCTGCTGATGACGACCGCCGGGAGCCAACAAATCGACCAGATTTATTGGCTCGATCCCAAGACCGGTATGTCGTACCTCGTCAACGTCTATACGCCGCAGCCGCAGGTCAACAGCGTCAACAGTCTCAAGACCGTTCCGATCGCTTCCGTGGACCATGCTTCGAAGGATGGTGATGTGCAGTTGCTCGGCAACCTGGCCAACATTTCAGCGGAGGGAACGCCGGGCGTGATCACGCACGGAAACCTCATGCCGTTGTTCGATCTGTATGTGTCCGCCGAAGGGCGCGATCTCGGGAGCGTGCTTGCAGACGTCCAAAAGGCAGCCCGCAGCATGGAGCCCGAGTTGCCCCGCGGCGCCGCGATCGAAATCCGTGGGCAGGCCGCGCTGATGTACGACGCCTATGCCGAGCTGATCTTCGGACTGCTTGCCGCGGTCGTACTGGTCTATCTGCTGATTGTCGTCAATTTTCAATCCTGGCTGGATCCCTTCATCATCATTACGGCCTTGCCCGGCGCGCTGGCGGGCATCGCGTGGGCGTTGTTCTTGACCCACACGCGGCTGTCGGAGCCCGCGCTGACGGGCGCCATCATGACCATGGGCACGGGGACCGCCAATGCGATCCTCGTCGTGTCCTATGCGCGCGAGCGGCTCCAAGAGCACGGCGACGCGCTTCGGGCCGCGATCGAAGCCGGAACGACCCGTTTCCGTGCGGTCCTCATGACGGCCTCCGCCATGATCATCGGGATGGTCCCCATGGCGACGGGCTATTCCCAGAATGCGCCGCTGGGGCGCGCCGTCATCGGCGGCTTGCTCGTGGCCACCGTCTTCACCCTCTTTGTCGTGCCTTGCGTGTACGCGATGGTTTACGGCCGGCGAAGCATGCGGCAAGGGGAACGGGCCTCATCATGAAACCACCCGGCGGAAGACTCATGGCCCTTTCGGGGATCCTGCTGTGTGTGCTCTATGTCGGCTATCGCATTTATGAAAGCAGAGGCGATGCTGCTTTACTGCGCGAGCACACGCTCGAAAGCGCCGTTCCCACGGTGGCCGTCGTTCACCCCACACCGTTGCCCGCAACCGAGTCCGTGACGCTTCCGGGTAACATCGTCGGGTGGTACGAGGCGCCGATCTACGCGCGCGTCACCGGATACGTGAAGATGTGGTACAGGGATTACGGCGACGAGGTGAAGAAAGGCGACATCCTCGCCGAAGTCAGCACGCCGGATCTCGACGCCGAATATCGGCAGGCCAGAGCGGATCTTGAATCCGAGCGAGCGAAATATGCACTCGCCGAAGTGACGGCGAAACGCTACCAGGCAATGCGGAAGAGCCATGCGGTGTCCGAACAGTCCATCACGGTTCAAGAAAAAAACATGGAAGCCCAAGCCGCATCGGTCAATGCGGCGGAGCAAAAGGTCAAAAACATCGAGGCGTTCATCGGGTTCAAGAACATCCTTGCGCCGTTCGACGGGGTGGTGACCCAGCGCAACATCAACGTCGGTGACTTGGTCAGTAAGGACGGCAATCTCGCCACTCCGAATGCGAAAAACAACCTGTTTACGGTGGCCGTCGTCGATATGCTGCGTTTGTTTGTCAACGTGCCGGAGTCGTTCGGGCCCTTCCTCCACCCGGGCATGACGGCTGAGGTGACGGTTCCGCAATTGCCCAATCGGCGTTTCTCCGCGAAGTTCCTGACCGTGGCCAAGGGCTTCGACGTCGGGACCCGGACCGCGGTCACCGTCTTCACGATCGAGAACGAAGATCGTGCGCTCTGGCCGGGTTCCTACGCTGAAGTCCGGCTCACGGCGCCGGTGGATCGGCAAGCATTCACGATCCCTTCCACCGCGTTGGTATTTCAGGAGCACGGCACGCAGGTGGCGTTGGTGACGGAGGACGACCGGGTGCACTTGAAACCGATCACTGTCAGCAAACTCATGGACCAAGTCGTCGAAGTGGGAGAGGGGATCTCTCCGGACGACCGCGTCATCAACAATCCCAGCGCCGCGTTGCTCGAAGGCGAGAAGGTACGCGTCGTCACGCCGGCGCCGGGGTATGACCTGCTTACGAATCAAGAGCCTGCGTCACAAGAGCGGGTTTCACAATGAGACACCCTCTCCATTGACTGGACGCGCTGACGAATGAAACGAGAACTCGCGATCACTCTCCAGCGCCGCGCGTGCTCCGGCGGCTTGCTGCTGGCGTTCTGTGTGTCGGCCTGCAGTGGCGATTGGTTGCCGCACGTCGATCTGGCGCCGTCCTATCAGCCCCCTCACTATGTCGTGCCGGCTTCGTGGCATGGAGCGAGTCCCTTCGTCGAGGCCAAGCCGTCCGACGACGAATTGCGCCCGGATTGGTGGAGGCTGTTTGATGACCCGATTTTGGACCGGCTCGAACAGCAGGCCATGGCGGCCAATCCCGATCTGCAGGCAGCCGCTGAGCGGTTTGTTCAGGCCCGCGACATCATGATGAAGGCCAGGTCGCAATACCTTCCGCAAGCCGGCCTTGGCCTTGGCGCATCGAATAATAGGCAATCGGAGAATGCACTCTTTCGCCCGCCCAATATTCCGATCCAGGAAAGCGCAGTGTCCATCGGAGGAATTGCCTCTTGGGAGCCCGACTTCTGGTCGGCGCTCCGCAATGCGACGCGCGTGGAGACGTACCGAGCTCAAGAGCGCGCAGCCGACTTCGGCCTTGCGCGTCTCAGCCTGCAGGCAGAAATTGCCTGGAACTATTTCACGCTGCGGGGGTACGACGCCCAAATTGCCACGTATTCCCAATCGATCGCTCTTTATAGACGATCACTCGATATCGTCAAGACTCAGTTTGCTGGCGCGATTGCATCGGCTCTCGATGTTGCCCGTGTCGAATCTCTTCTGTTTAACACTGAAACCAGGCTGGCCCAGGTCCAAGGGCAACGCCAAGTGGCGGAACACGCGATCGCAATCCTGGTCAACATGGCTCCGGCCGGATTCACAATCAAGCCGGTCGACGATCTTCGGGTGGCCAAGTTCACGATTCCCCGGACTATTCCCTCCACCCTGCTTGAGCGGCGGCCCGATATTGCGGGGATGGAGCGACAGATGGCGCAGGCGAACCGCGCCATCGGTATCGCCCGTGCCGCCTTTTACCCTAATGTGACATTTCTGGCAGGTGGTGGATTTGAAGATGAGGGGTTCAATTTGATGAGGCTTGCCAATAGTTTTTGGTCTTACGGCTCCGCCATCGAGTTGCCGCTGTTCCAGGGGGGGTATCGTCGCGCGCAATTGCAACAGGCCTGGTCGGCCTATCGTGAGACGGAAGATCGGTACCGTTCGACGGTGCTCAATGTCTTTCGCGAAGTCGAGAACAATTTAAGCCTCACCGACCGGTTGACTACCGCGGCCGATCGGCAAGACGCCGCGGTCGGGGCCACGCTCAAAACACAAAATCTCACCACGGAGCTCTATCAAGGTGGGCTGGCCTCCAGCCTTGAACTTATCTACGCGCAGGTGGCCACGCTTCAGGCGCGGATCGATTCGGTGCAGATCAAGATGGAACTGCTCAGAGCGTCGGTCGCCCTCATCCGCGCCCTTGGCGGCGGTTGGAGCCGCAAACAATTGCCGTCTGACGAAGAGATCCAGCCGTTCGAAACCTTCCAATATGTCAATCTGGACAAGCCGCCGCAAGTCGGGGGCATCGACGTCAATGCGGGCAACAACTGGATCAATAACGATTTGACCAAGCCTTCCGTTCACTGAACTGGCGCAGTTCCTGATTGGTGCGGGGGAAGCCGCTGCGGGTGGAGTCGGGGGGACACTCCGGGGTCAAGTTTGACATGCTCCGGCTGTGAACCCTACGATGTTTCATCGCGAGAGAGAGTCTCCATGCGAGAGCGCGTCGCTCGTCTCTTCAACAACCTTCCCATCCACCGCAAGCTGCTGCTGGTGTCCGCGATCCCGTCCACAGCTTTGGTGCTCTTGAGCGTCTTGACCTACCGGAGCGTCGAGACCTTTTCGTTGGACGAAGAACGACTGAACAACCTCTACCAGATTCAAAAAACGGCGGCTCAGTACATGCGGCTGGTCGTGGACGTCGAAACCGGCTTCCGCGGGTACGTGCTGACCGAGCAGGAGCGCTATCTGCTCCCCGCGCGCGTCGCGCAGGACGCGTTGCTGCCGGTGGGGCAGGATCTCGAGCAGCACATCGGGGGGGGAGAGCTTGAGCGGTTCCGCGAGGTGCAACGCCTGGTGGCGCAGCTCATCGAGGAGAAAGAACGGCTGATCCAAGCCGTGAAGTCGGGGAAGAAGGAGCGGGCCCTCGAATATATCGAGGAGGGCCGCGGCCGATTGCTCATGGCGGGGATCCGGACCTACATGGCGCACATCGATCAATCCGAACAGCAGCGGACGATGGAAGAACTGGCTCAACTCGGCCAAGATCGCACCTCGACGTTGTTCGTGATTCTGGGCGGCGGGGTGCTGACGCTGGGATTCATGGTGTCCGCGCTCTATCTCATCGCTCGCTCGATCGCGGGGCCGCTCGTGAACCTGGCGGGCGCCGTGCGGTCGACGCCGGTCGGGGGCGTGCCCGAGATTCCGGTCCTGGAGCGCCGCGACGAGATCGGTGATCTCACGCGCGGCATGCGCGAGATGGGAATGCAGATCCGGGGTCATCTGGACCAGATGGAAAAGTCGGAGGCCGCGCTGCGTCTTCTGAACGAGCATCTCACGCAGTCCGAGTCCAAATATCGGGGGTTGGTGGATCACGCTCCATTCGGAATCTTTACGACCACAGGGCCGCGGGTGACGTTCAGCAATCGATACAACCAGGTTCTGGCCGGATTGGATCCCGACGAACCCCTCGATCCGGCCGCGTTCAGGGAACGGATCCATCCCGAAGATCGAGACCGGGTCCTCTCCGGATACGAACGGGCCACGGCCGCCGGGCGGCCGTATGAAACCGTGTTTCGGTTTCTTCACGACGACGGGAGCGTGCGAAAGGTCCTGAGCCGTCGCATGCCGATCGAGGCGAGCGAGCAGCCGCCCTATCGGTATATCGGTTTCAATATCGATATCACCGCCCTGGATGATCTCCAGGCCCGATTGAATCGGGCGGAACAGCTCGCGACCCTGGGGCAGGTCTCGGCCGGTATCGCCCATGAGTTGCGCAATCCGTTGGTCGGTATCGGGTCCACCGCGGCGTTGCTGTTGGAGGACTTTCCTCCGACCGATCCCAAACGCGCGGACCTCGACGTGATTCTGAAAGAGACGAAGCGCTTGGACCGCATCGTCAATCAAATCGTGGAGTATGCGCGGCCTCGAGAGCTGACCCCGGTGGAATTCCCCGTGTCGGACTTGCTCGACGAAGTGGTCAAGGTGTTGGACGCGCCCTTGCACGCCAAAAACCTGCAGGTGCGGGCGTCGTTTTCCACTCCGGGCAGCGAACTGTACGCGGATCGGGATCAGCTCAAGCAAGTGCTGCTCAATGTGTTGCACAATGCGATCGACGCGACGCCGATGCACGGCGAGGCCATCGAAGTGACCGCCTTCGAGCTGGCCAGGGGGGAGCGACCGGGAATCTTGACGAAGGTCGTGGACAAGGGCGCCGGGATCGCCCCCGAAGCCCTGGCCCACGTCTTCGAGCCGTTCTTCACGACGGGCAAGCGCCACGGCACGGGCTTGGGCCTGGCCATTTGCCGAAACATCATCGAGAGTCACGGGGGCGACATTCACATGACGAGCCAACCGGGCATCGGCACCACCGTGAGGATTTGGCTGCCCGTGGGCCGCCGCCAACCGCTGAAAGGGGAGCCATGCGCGCCGTAATTTTTGTCGCCGACGACGAGCCCGCGATTCGTGCCGCCATCGTCAAACGGTTGACCCGGTTGGGCCATCGCGTCGCCGGGTATGAATCCGGCGACGCCCTGCTGGAAGCCGCTCAGCACGATCTGCCCGATCTGGTCCTGCTCGACCTCAAAATGCCCGGTCTCACGGGCCTGGACGCTCTGAAGCGGCTTCGTGTTTCGGCCCCCTCCGCGCTCGTGATCATGCTCACCGCGTACGGAACGGTTCAGGACGCGGTGGAGGCTATGAAACTTGGAGCGTACGATTTCGTGATCAAGTCCGTCGATCTCGAGGGGGTCGATCCGGTGATCGCGCGGGCCCTGGATCTCCTGACGCTCCGGCGCCGGCTCGAGTCGGAACAGGACCGCAGCGGCAGCCAGTACCATCTGCGCAATTTGGAGGCCCACAGCCACGCGATGAAGCAGTTGATCGAGCAAGTGCGCGAGGTGGCCGAAAACCCGAAGTCGTCCGTGCTGCTGCTCGGAGAAACCGGCACGGGCAAGGAGTTCCTTGCGCGGGTCATTCACCACAATGGACCGCGGGCCGCGGGGCCGTTCGTCGGCATCAACTGCACCGCGATTCCCAAGGAGCTGTTCGAAAGCGAGTTCTTCGGGTTTGAGCGCGGCGCGTTCACCGGCGCCAATCAGCGGAAGTTCGGCCTGCTCGAGAAAGCGGAAGGCGGGACGCTCTTCCTCGACGAAATCGGGGACCTCGACCTGTCCATGCAGGCCAAGCTCCTGCGCGTGATTCAGGAACGGTCCTTCCGGCGCATCGGCGGCACCGACGATATCGGCGTGGATTTTCGGCTGATCACGGCCACCAACCGGGATCTGAAGAAGGAGGTCGGCCGCGGCGCGTTTCGCGAGGACCTGTATTTTCGGTTGAACGTCGTCGCGTTCGAGTTGCCGCCCCTGCGCAAGCGAGTCGAGGATATTCTGCCGCTGTGCCGGCGGGCGTTGGTCCGCTTCGCGCAGGATTTTGGAAAAGACGTCCCCGCCCTGGATCCGGAGGCCGGCGCCATCTTGGAACGGTATGATTATCCGGGGAACATTCGAGAGCTGCAGAATATTCTCGAACGCGCCTTGATTTTTTGCCAGGGGCGAACATTGACCTCCGGCTGTCTGCCGGCGGAGCTCCGAGAACGGGTCGTGCCGCCGGCCGTGACCGCCGGGACCAAGACCGAGCCGATCGTGCGGGTCGAGATGAAGCTGGGACAGCAGACGTTGGCCGACATCGAAGCGGCGCTGATCGACGAGGTGCTTCGTCTCGCGGACTACAACAAGACGCTGGCGGCCAAATACCTCGGGCTCACTCGTTTTGCGCTGGACCGGCGCCTGAAGAAATCCGACGAGGTCTAATCGCGCTCGGCGCGACCGGCATGATGGTGCGCGTTCACGCCGCCGGGGACGAAGGGCGCCGCCACGGCCGGTTTCCTCACGCCGTCCCGCGGTCTCCGATCCGTGTCCCTCCACCAGGCGGAATTGCCCCTTCTTTTTGCGCTCTCCATCCAGGTTCTGTATGCTGTAGCAGATTAATCTAAACATACGCACATTCGCTCACCGGAGGTCTGGCCCTTCCTATGTCCGCCCGGAGTGCCGGCATCGTGCTGAACGATCGAGGGCAGGCTCGCTGCGTGGGGCCTTGGACCCTGTCGCATCTGTCCAGAATCGAACGACAGCTGGGAGAGCTTGTCTGGCCGAGCGGAACGGATCTGCGCCTGGACGCCAGCGGCGTGACCGCGATGGACACCGGCGGGGCGGTCGTGTTTCATTGCGCCGTGGAGGGGCTTCGCCGGGAAGGGCGCCGAGTCGACGTCGAGGGCCTTCGGAGCGAATTCACAGAGCTGCTGAGCCGCGTCGAGGCGGCCGCCGGCCGGGCCATTGCCGGCAAGACCGGGCGGCCTCCGCTCGGGCGCCGACTGGGACGGCGCCTGACCGAACGGGCGAGGCGGATCGTGGCCGGCTTGTCGTTCATCGGGGAAAGCGCGACGGCGTGGAGCCGGCACCTGATCGCCCCGTCGGAGGTGCGGTGGCGTCTGATGCTGCACAGCCTCGAACTCGACGGCGTGCAGGCGTTGCCGATCGTGGGACTGCTCACGTTCCTGATGGGGGTCGTGATCGCCTATCAAGGGGCCGAACAGCTCCGGCATTTCGGCGCCAACATTTTCGTCGTGGATCTCGTGGGGATTTCGCTGTTGAGGGAAATCGCCCCGATCATCGTCGCGATTCTCCTGGCGGGCCGCTCCGGCTCGGCCTACGCGGCGGAGATCGGCACGATGAAGGTGACCGAAGAACTGGATGCGATCCGCACGCTGGGCCTGTCCCCCGTCAACCTGCTGGTGATGCCGCGGGCGCTGGCCCTGATGATCGCGGTGCCGCTGCTGACCGTCTACGCCGACGCCCTGGGCGTGTTCGGCGGCATGCTGATCGCGGCCAGCGAGTTGAGCATCAGTTTCACGGAGTTCATGTCGCGCTTCGACGAGGCCGTGGCGCTGCGGCATTTTCTGATCGGGCTGGCGAAGGCCCCGTTCTTCGCGATGATCATTGCGCTCGTCGGCTGTTATCAGGGATTTCAGATCGAGGGCGGTGTCGATCAGGTGGGGCGCCGGACGACGTTGAGCGTGGTCCAAAGCATTTTTCTCGTCATCATCTTCGATGCCTTTTGCAGCATTCTCTTGAATTGGTGGGACCTCTAGCTCGTGCGACGGGGGCTTCATGCCGATCGTCGATGGTCAACCGGGAACAAGGGGCGGCATGGGCCGTGGCCTGGCTCAACGATGAACGACTGACGCTCGACGAATGATGAAAGCCTCAGAATGAGGAGGCGCTTGAGTCGCCCATGTCCAAGAACGTTCCATCCCAACCGGACGCGCCTGTGATCGAGGTCAGCCACGTGCGCACGCAGTTCGACGACGCGGTGGTGCACGAGGACGTGAGTTTGACCATTCGACGGGGGGAGATCTTTGCGATCGCCGGCGGGAGCGGCTGCGGGAAATCGGTGCTGCTCCGGGAGATCATCGGGTTGCAGGCCCCGACGGCCGGGACCCTGCGCCTGTTCGGGGTGGACAGCGGCGCATTTCGAGGCGGGCACGCGCACAGGGTCTATCGTCGCTTCGGGGTCATGTTTCAGCATGGGGCGCTGTTCAGCTCGATGACGCTGGCCGAGAACGTGGCGGTGCCCTTGCGGGAACACACCGAGCTGACCGAAAGCACGATCGACCAGATCGTCGCCGTGAAGATCGCGTCCGTCGGATTGCCGGCCGACAGCGGAGCCAAATATCCGTCCGAGCTGAGCGGCGGGATGCGCAAGCGCGGGGCGCTGGCCCGCGCGCTCGCGATGGACCCCGAACTCCTGTTCCTCGACGAACCGACCGCGGGCCTCGACCCGATGAGTTCGGCCGGCATCGACGAACTCATCGTCAAGTTGAAAACCCTTCTCGGGTTGACCGTCGTCATGGTTACCCACGATCTGGACCTGTTGTGGCGGGTGGCGGATCGCGTCGCGGTGCTGGGACAGGGACGCGTGTTGGGCGTGGGGACGATGGCGGAGCTCGCCGGCTCGCAGGAACCCGGCGTGCGGGACTATTTCCACGGGCCGAGAGGGCGCGCGGCGGCGGGACATTACGGATGGAACCAAAAGTCAACTACGTCCTTGTAGGGGCGTTTGTCGTGCTTCTGGGCGCATCGATTCTGGGCGTGGTCATGTGGCTGGCCAAGTCCGACTATCGGGGCGCCTATGAGCGCTACTACGTCTACACGGAGGATTCGGTCTCCGGGCTGAGCGTGAATTCCACCGTGCGATACCGCGGCGTGGAGGTCGGGCGAGTCAAGGACATCGTCTTGAATCCGGACGATCCGCAGGAAGTGCGGGTGACGTTGGATATTCTCAGCGGCACGCCGGTGAAGACCGACACCGTGGCCACCCTCGTCACGCAGGGACTGACCGGGTTGGTGACGATGAATTTGACGGGCGGCAGCCGGGATGCCCCCCTGCTCACGGCCAAGCCCGGGCAGCCCTATCCGGTCATCCCGAGCGAGCCCTCGCTGTATGGGCGATTGGACGTAGCGATCACGCGGCTGTTGTCCGATCAAGGGGTGACGCAATTGCTGACCAATTTGTCCGCCTTGAGTCAGAATGCCACGTCGGTGCTGGGCGAGGACAACCGCGCGGCCATCAAACAGATGCTCAAGGATCTGTCCGACATCACCCACACCGTCGCCCGCCGCAACGAGGAGCTCGATCGGGGTCTGGTCGGCGCCACGAAGGCGGCCGAACACCTGGCCAAAATGAGCGAGAGCCTGAGCCGCGACCTCCCGTCGCTCGTTGCCCGCATCAACAAGAGCGCGGCAGCGGTGCAAGTCATGACGGAGGAGTTGGCCGGCACCAGCCAGGCGGTGGGGCAGGTCGTGCGGGAGAGCCGGCCCGAGATCCAGCAGTTTACGCGGCAGACGTTGAGCGAAACCGGGCAGCTCGTCGTCGAACTGCGGCAGTTGACGAACTCCTTGCAGCAGGTGGCCCGGCAATTGGAACAGGAACCCAATGCGCTCGTCTTCGGGCGACGAGCCGGTCCGCGCGGACCGGGAGAGTGAGCGGGATGACGAAATCGGCACAGGCGATCCGGGCCGGATGGGGGCGCGCCGCGGTCATGGCGGCGACGGTGTTCCTGACGGGCGCGTCGGCCTTGGTCACAGGTTGCGTGTCGCTCCCTCGCGAGGAGTCGCAGCCGATGCGCACGTTCCTCTTGAGCCAGCCTCGGGAGCCGGACGATCCGGCCGCCGCCGGGATCCGCCGTGGCGCGCCGGGGGTGGGGGTGCTGTTGATCGGGGTCCCGCAGGCTCAGCCGGGATTCGACTCGACCCGGATGGCCTACATGCGGCGTCCCTATGAAGTGCAATACTATGCGGTCAATCAGTGGGCCGATCCCCCGACCCGGATGCTGGTCCCGCTGTTGGTCCGAGCGCTAGAGGGGCGCGGCATGGCGCATGCCGTCGTTGCGTTGCCGACGTCCGTGCGCGGCGATATCAGGTTGGACGTGGATCAGGTGGCGATGGTGCAGGAGTTTCTGGAGCAACCCAGTCGACTCCGGATGGGTTTGCGCGCCCGGCTCGTGAAATTACCCGAGTCCACGGTCGTGGGGTCGCGGCTGTTCGAGGTCGAAGAGGCGGCTCCCACCGAAGACGCCTATGGCGGCGCGATCGCCGCCAACCGGGCGGTGGGCAAGGTGCTGGACGAACTGAGCGTCTGGGCGGCCCGCTGTCTGAAAACGCCTGCGACCCCCTGTGAGTAACGAGACGGGGTGGAGCCCGAATCGCCCCCGTCCTTACTCGAAGTCTTGAGCCAGGAGCCGAGGTCCGGCCGGAGCGGGAGGCGAGGACGGCTCCCGTGCTAGTACGGTTCGACAGGCAGCGCCGAGCCCGAAGAGCGTCGCCGTAATGCCCACGATCGCGCCGAGCACCGGAATCAGCCGGAGCAGATAGTAGAGAACGAGTCCGATGAGAAAGGCCGCGCGCGGCCGCGTTCCCGATCCGAACTGCGCCTGAATCGACTGGCCGACCCACGTCATGGTGAAGATGCGCGCCGCATAAAGCATCACCACCGACACCCCGACCAGCACCACCGCCAACGGCAGACCGACCAGACTCAGGGCCAGTGCCGCCGTCACCAGCGGGGCGGCGACGCAGACGACTAGGCCTATACCGCCGGCTCCCCAGGGCCGACGGGCGAGCTGGCGGACCGTGCGGTCCACCGAGCCGGGAAACAAGCCGATCATCACGAGGCCCAAGACCAGTGTGGAAATGGCGCTCGTGAGCAGCATTCCCAGCCCGATCCACCTGACCGACTCTTCGAGTTGCTCCGGCAGAGGAAGACGTAGGGTCGGGAAGGTGCGCCTGGTCACCGGTCCGCCGATCTGCGCCTGGTCGCGGATCGCCGGCGGACGGTGTCCCAGGTAGTTGAGGTGTCCGGTGATGTTGGCGGTCGAGGCGATTTCCAGGTCGGGCGCGGCGGCATTCACATTGCCGCCGACCGGACCGGCCAACGTGACCTGCCTGCCTGCGACGGTCACGTTGCGCGTGATCGGGGCGTCCACACGGACGGTAAGGCCGGCGGCCACGACCGCGCCGTTGATCACGGCCGAGGGAGCCAGATCGATCTTGGCCGAAGCCGCGCTCAGATTGCGTCCGATCGTGCCGCGCACGGTTACTCGTCCGGCGAAGAGGCGGGCGTCCTGCGCGACGGTGCCGTCGATCTCGACTGTGGCGCCGGACGCGATGAGATCGCCGTTGACGGTGCCGTTGATGCGCACGTGTCGGGCCAGCACATGCGCATCCCCATTGATGGTGCCGGCGATGTCGACTCGCTCGGCCACGGCGAAGTAATCCCGATCGATCGTGCGTCCGGCCGGCACCACGACGGCCCGACCGGCTGCGACGTCGTGGCCCTGCTCGTCCTCGGCCTGCGCCGACGCGCCGACGGTCAGCGTGAGGAGCCCCAGGCAGATCGCCACGGGGCGGAATCGCGGATAGGACATGGGTTCCGCATACTCCTTTCTGGGGAATACTGCAAGGCCAGGGCGGCCTGCGCCCCGCCCGGGCGGCAGGCCGGACCTGAGGATAGGCGGCCGGCAAGCGGTCGCCGTGCGAAGGAGAAGGCCGCGGGACTATTCCTCTGGGGCCAGCCCATTGGGGCGAGCCGGCTCGTCCCATGTCGGAGCATCGGCCTCGCCGGCATGGGATGTCGGCGCGCGAGGGGCACCCGGTGCGTTAGGCGGCCTTCTTCAAGAGCGAGACAGATTCTCGACCGCTGTTTGGAAAAGGGATGAGCGAAGCGGGTTCGTCGCGGAAATGCCGGATGAGGGTCTTGGTGAGGAGGATGCCCAGACCCGTCGAGACGCTGAGGATGAACGCAAACGACAGGATGCTTTGAATCCACTCGGAGAAATTCCAGGCTGAAAACATCGCACGTCCTTCCCGTGGTAATGCGTCCGCGGCATGACTCCGCGATCGAGGTTGTCCGCAACCGGTGGCAAGTATAGCGCACCCGAGCTGTTTGGCTAGCCGCTGCTCGCCGCTCCTTCCACCTGCCAGCAAATATTGGCCTCGAGTGTGCAAGACTTTCCACTGCCTCGAATTTCGCCCCTGCGCCCTGTATGGCCGATATGGGCCGGACTCCTGACAAATCAATCGGTTCGGGAGATGGCCTCGTCCGGATGGTCGATGGTGTTGGTGTGGCATGGGTTCTTGCACTTGAGGGGAGGGACCACAACGGCCTCCGTCCTTCTCGGCGAGTCGGCCAGCGGGCCCGCCTCCTCAGGACCCTGGAATCGACGAATCTCAACAAGGAGTGATTGGCCATGACGAACCGAACCTGCGCACAATGGGTCGCGGCTGCGGCCGGCGTAATATTGCTGGCGCTCCCGGCTTGCAGCACCAAGATGCTGTCCGGTGGAGCCGAAAGCGAATTTCCGAGCGGCGAGTCCCCGACGGCCAATGCCGGCAGGGAGCCCGCGTCGAGCGTAGCCTCGGATGCCGGATTGGACTCCGGTTTGGAATCGGAACTGTCGACGACGAACGCCGACGGCAGCCCGTTCTCGTCCGGGCCGTCGCCCTACGACCAAGATCACAACATCCCGCGTCTGTCGATGGAGGGCGCCTCCGGCAGCGAGGTCGGCTCCTCGCCGGACGGCGGGGCGCTCAGCGGGTTGGATCGCTTGGCCTTGGGGGATACGCCTTCGGAGGAACGGATCACCGAAGGGACGATCTCCTCGCGGATGCTGTCGTCGGATGCCTCGGATAAGCGCATGGCGGAGCTCCGGCGGGAGGAAGAGGCGGCCATCACCGCCGGCTTCCAGGACGCGTTTTTCGGCTTCGACCAGACCTCCATTGAGGGTGCCACGCGCGAGGCCTTGTCGAGCAACGCCGTCTGGATCAAGAGTCATCCTGAGGCGAGAGTCAAAGTCTCCGGTCATTGCGACGAGCGCGGAACTCACGATTACAATTTGGTGCTCGGCGACAAGCGGGCCAAGGCCGTGAAGCGGTACTTGGTCGATCTGGGCGTGAGTCCGGCTCAAATTAGGACGGTGTCGTTCGGGAAGAATCGACCCTTCTGCGCAGAACACGATGAATCGTGCTACCGCCAGAATCGCCGAGGCCATTTCCTTCTCAGTTCCAAGTAGCTCGCGTGGGGATGCCGGCCCGTCCGGGCCGCGGCGCGGACCGGACGGGCCCGGAGACCGTGCGCCGCCTCCCTGGTTGCATCCGCCCGACCCCTCACCCCGCATGTGAAGTCTGGTTCGATTCTCCTCTCGCTCGGATGCCTCGTCAATCGACGACCGTCACTCGCCGCGGAAGTGCTGCGCCAATCGTCAAGCGTCATGCGTCAAACGGGTAGAGACGACAGTGGCGAATGACGAATGACGCAGGTCGTGTGAGACTATCTGCGGGCCAGACCGGTAGGGTGCGTCTTCGCGCGCCGCGGGATGTTCCCGTTCCCGGTTCCTGGTGACACGAGCGTCATGCATGTGGTATCTGAGCAGATACCATGATGCGCGTTCGTCGTCGATCTTCTGCAGAGAAGGAGTGGCTTGTGACTCAGCGTTACGGGGTTATCGTGAAATTTTTGATCAGTGCCGACTCGCCGGAGGAGGCAGAAGAGCTTATCGAATCCGTGTGCGAGAAGGCGGCCGGCTCGGTCCCAGAAGGCGATATCAGTTATGAGGGGATCGAGGACATCGAAGAAGCGGAAGACGATGAGTAGGACTTCCTCCCGCGGCGCCCGTGTCCCGATCTCCGCAGCCGCTCAGGTTCGGCCCCGCCTCGTCGCGGCGTCGCAAGAACGGTTGGGGCTGGGTGCTGCGGCGTTTCCGTCGGTCCCCCAGTCCCGGAGGACGGCCCCATGAGTGAACCGCTTGACGCGTCGGAGGAGTCCGGAAGTCGAATCCGCGCAGCCTCCGAGCAATGGCTCGGAGGCGAGGCGTTTCTCGGGTCCGGGTACCGAGAGGCTCCTGGGCCGAAGCTCAGCCGGTTCTGGTCGCAGGGCGAGGTCCTGGCTCTGTGTCTCGGCGCCATGACTCTCGGGGCGGCCCTGGGACTGATGTTGGGCCGACCCAATCGATAGCCTCCCACCGCAATCAACATGCCTCCTGCCGCCCGTGTCATTTTCGCAACGCGTTAACGAGTGTCGATGCTTGGTCGAGACGGGCCTCCGCGCCGGCGGGGCCGTTCCTATTGCGGTAGGCTGGGTGCGCCAGGTCGGGCGGGAATCGCAGGTATGGTGAGATGGACGTCCAAGTGGGGATCCGTCACGTTCTCGGGAAACGGCGGAAAGGGTTGGGCGTCGGCCACCGAGTCGAGAAGGGTTTGATCGAAGGTCGAGTCGCCCGATCCGGGGTCCAGACGAATCGACTCCGCCCTGCCGTTGGCGAAGAGACGGAAATGCACCGTCGGGGTCGTGAGCAGGCGTGTGTCCAAGTCGGAACGGCGGTGGGCTCGCATTCGATCGGCGATTCGTCCCTTTACGCGTTGCCAGTAGGCCGGACTCGGCTTGGCCGACGCCTCCGGCAGGAGCGAATGCTCGTCGATCCGCGGCGGTTCGAGCGCGATCGCCTGCGCTGGGAGCTCGACGATGCCTACCGGATCGGCCGGCGGCGCATCGGTCAACGTCGGCTCGGTTCCGGATTCGGACTGGCGCGCGGTCGGAGCCTGTCCGTTCGATGAGTCGAGATCGACGGTCAGCGTGAGCGTGTGCTTGGCCAGCGTCACGAGCCGGCCGTTCTTTCGTTGGGCCACGCTGAACATGAGCGGCAGGAAGCGGCGGTGCGCCGGGAAGTCCTCGGCCGCCGGGGTCTGGATGTCGAGCTCGGTGACCGTCTCCTGCGTCGCCGGGTCGTGCTCGAAGGGTTGCAAGCGGGTAGGGAGATACGGACTGGACATGATGGCCACGAGGTCCTCGACCGGGCCGTTTCCCTTCACGTCAAGACGGACCTTCACGGTCAGGCGTTCACCTGGAAGCAGTGGGCGTTCGGTCGCGGGGGTGACCACCTCGACGTTCACGACGGGAGTGGAACGTGCCGCGTCCGCCCTGTTGGCCGTCGTCGGACCGAGGGCCAGGACGGCCAACAGGGCGGACGGGATCAGGCGAACGAGCATCTGGCAGCGAAAACCGGCAAAAGTCGGCTGCGCAAAGAGTTCCATCATCGATACGCAGGCAGTATACGGATGTCGGAGGGCGAAGCCAAGCGCGAGCCCGATGGAGCCGTGTGGGCTCGGCATCCTTGATGCCGAGGGGAGTCGACCCGTATCATGAATGAGAGGTGCTCCTGCAGGCCAGCGTGGGCCGGCCCTGCGCCGGCCGACGACGCGGCGCACTCGGTGGGAAGGGCTGGGGATGGAAGTGACATTCTCACAAACATCGAAAAGGATCCGAACATGATTCGACGAGGGGAGGCGGGGGATCGCAGGCGGGCATGGCGAGGCGTGCCGGCATGGGGGCTCGCGGCAGTCGTTCTGAGCGGACCTGTGGTGTCCGCTTGGGCGTACGAGGAAGTGACTGTCGAGCAGGGGGCTACGGTCACCGGCGTGGTGAAGTTCAGCGGCACGGTACCGGATGCCCAGCGGTTCAATGTGAAAATGGGCTCCAATCCGGAGTTTTGCCAGGCGATCGCCGGGGCGAACGGCGACGTGATCGTCCCACGCGCCCGTGTGTCCGTCGGCAGGGAACTGGCGGACGTCGTTGTGTTCCTACAGGAAGTGACGAAGGGGAAGCCTCTTCCCAAGGACGGACCGCGAGTGACGATCGACCGCTGCCGATTCGGCCCGCGCGTGCTCACCGGGTCCATGGGGCAAGTCCTCAAAGTCGCCAGCCGGGACTCGATCCTGCATCAGGTCAGGGGTTGGGAGATGGTGGGAAACAAGCGGATTCCGGCCTTCATGTCTTCCGCGATGAACCCCGGATCCGAGCAGGCGATCCCGCTGCAAATCAAGCGGAGCAGCATCCTCCAGTTGAGCTGCGATCAGCACCGATTCATGGAGGGGTGGGTGCTTGTGACCGCCAATCCTTACGCGACGGTGACCGATGAGCAGGGCCGCTTCAGCCTGACCGACATTCCGCCGGGCATGCACACGATCGGGGCCTGGCATCCTGTGCTCGGGTATCAGGAGGCGAAGATCACGCTGAAGCCGGGGCACGATACGTCGGTCACGCTGACGATGACCCCGGAGTCCAAGTGATCCGACGCCATGGGCTGGGTGTGAGAGGGGCGCCTCTGCGGCGGGCAGCGCCACCGCAGAGGGTCCGCCCGACCGCGCCGAGGCCTACTTCACGATTTCCAGCAACTCGACTTCGAACACCAAGGTGGCTCCCGGCTTGATGACGGGCGGGCGCCCGCTATCGCCGTAGGCGACGTTGGAGGGACACACCAGTTTGCTCTTGCCGCCCACCTTCATCTGCTGAAGCCCTTCCGTCCAACACTTGATCACGTTCCCGAGCGGAAACTGTGCCGGCTCGCCCCGTTGCACGGAGCTGTCGAAGACGCTGCCATCGAGCAGAGTTCCGTGGTAGTGGACCTTCACCGTATCGGTGGCCTTGGGGGATGCGCCGCTGCCGGCCTTGATCGCCGTGACCAGCGCGCCGGATTCGGTCTTCTTCGCGCCGGATTCCGCCGCAGCTTTGGCCAAATAGGCCGCGCCCGCCTTCTTCTCCGCCTCCGCGAGCACGGCCGCGCGCGAGTCCGCCAGTTGCTGGATCTTGGGTCCGTAGGTTTTCAGATCGGCTTTGGGCGCTCGTTTCAAGACGCCGTCGGTCAGTCCCACCTTCACCTGTTCCAGTTCCGCCTCGCTGAGCGAAAAGGACGCCAAGCCCTGGCTCAGGGCGAGGCCCAAGGCATAGAGGGTCTTCTGCTCCTCGGTGACGGGTTCGGGGCCGGCGGCCATGGCCATGGCGCCGACAAGCGTGAGATAACCGGACAGCAATACCGCCAAACTTCTCATGGAGATATCCTTTCCTGAGGGTGACGGTGAGCCAGACGGGAAGGCTGAACTCGACCGGGGGATCCTGCGCACAGGATTAGGATAGGCGATGCAGCGGCGTACCTCAATAGAATTATTCGGCGGCGAACCGGCGGCGCGGGGGCCGGTTCCCGGATCCGTCGGGCGAGGCGGCGGGCACCAGGGCCGGCTATCGTCGCGGGGGGGCGTCATGCTACTGTCCGCCCGTGGATTCGATGGACGGGCAGCGAAGCGTGTTGATAACCGGGACCTCGACCGGCATCGGGGCCGCCTGCGCCTGGCACCTCGATGCCTTGGGGTTTCGGGTGTTCGCCGGCGTTCGGAAACCGGGCGACGGCGAGGCGCTGGCCGCCTCCGCGTCGGGCAGGTTGGTCCCGCTGCACCTCGACGTCACGGACGGGGCGTCGATCGCCTCCGCGGCCAGGTTCGTGGAGGACAGGGTCGGTTCGCTCGGTTTGAGCGGTTTGGTGAACAACGCAGGGATCGCCGTGCCCGGTCCGATCGAGGCGGTTCCGATCGAGCAGGCGCGTCGCCAACTCGAGGTCAACGTGTTGGGGCAGATGGCGGTCACGCAAGCTCTGGTGCCCTTGCTGCGTCGGGGCTGCGGGCGGATCGTCAACATGAGCTCGATCGCCGGAGTGGCGGCGACGCCGTTTCTCGGCTGGTACGGCGCGTCCAAATTCGCCTTGGAGGCCCTGACCGATGCCCTGCGCTTGGAGCTGCGGCCCTGGGGCATCGAGGTGTCGAGCGTGGAACCGGGCGCCATCGCCACGCCGATTTGGGCTCGCTCCGCCACGACCGCCGACGACTTGACGCGGGCCGCGGATCCGAAGACACTCGCGCTGTATCAGGAGCCGCTCGCGCGTATGCGCGAGGTCGTTCGGAAGGCCGCGGCCCGGGCCATTCCTGCGGAAGAAGTGGCCAAAGTGGTGGCGCAGGCGCTCATGGCGCGCAGGCCCAAGACGCGTTATTTGGTGGGGACCGATGCGAAGTTTCGGGCGTTCTTGAAGCGCATCCTGTCGGATCGGGGACAGGATTGGGTGCTGAGCGTCTTCCTCAAGCTACCGCGGAAGCCGTGACCCCCGCGTCGTGCGAACCAGCGTAGCCTACGGCCGGCGCGGCAAACGTTGTTCCGTCGCCCGGGTGAGCAGCCGTGCGAGCCTGCTGCGGTCTTCCTCGTTCAGGCCTTCGAACTCCACGCCGAACTCCCCTAGCACGGTCCAGCGCACGGCGGCCGACTCGACCGTGATCGGGATGGGCTGGTCCGGTGCGAGAATCGTCAGGGCCAACCGCGTGCCGCGTGCGACGTTCCCGAGGGTCGCCACGGCGCACCCGCCCGGAGAGAGGTCGTACATCGTGCCCTTTTGCACGGTCTGATTCGGGGCCGTGTACCAAACTTGGTAATCGACGGGAACGCGATCGGTGTGGCGAAGCTCCATGCCCATCTCCTTTCCAGCGGGTTGGGGAGACCCTCAGCGCAGAACCTCTTAGCCCACCTTATTCATGACGGTTCGTGACGAAACTGCCCAGACACCACGCGAGACGAGCAGGCTCGATGCCGGCTTGTCGTAGCGGCGTTTGGGCGGTTGCAGTCGAAGCAGTCATGAATAACGTGGGTTACGGCAGTACCCTACCACGCTCGTTGGAGAGCGCAACGATCAAGTCATTTTCTGAGGTTGGGCGCGACTCGGTCGGGGAGATCGTAGATTCGATCGAGAGAGACTATGCGGTCGGTTCGGTAGGATCCGATGGAGGAGTCTGGTCCGTCGAGGCGACCGAGAGGCTTTCCCCCGGAATGCGGTAGCTGCCGGAAGCCCAGCGGCCGAGGTCGATGAGCTTGCAGCGCTCGGAGCAGAAAGGGCGGGTGGGGTTGCCTTCCCAGGCCGTAGCCGACTTGCAGGTTGGGCAGCTCACGAACATTTTTTATTATATTCACTCCTCCGGTCGTGATTCCACTGGGACACCAGCCGAGGATGAATTTGGGGCCTCGATTCGAGTGAGAGCGATGGAATCCATCCTGCGCGGCCGGGAGGCGGGCCGCACCGCGCGACGCGGATTGGGGTCGCAATCGCGCCGGCGCATCCGATAGACTCCCGGTGATGCCCGAGTCCGCTCGACAGATCGCCCCGTCCCTTCCCCGCTCCTGCGAACGGGCCCTGCTCGAGCGGTTTCTGAAAGCCGAGGCCATGGCCATGTGGGCGGTCCAGGCGGCCCAGAGCCAGGAGGTGCCGCCGACAGTGCTCGCGTTTCTCCGGCACCACGAGGCGGATGAAGCCCGCCATCTCCGCCACTTCGAAGAGATGCTCGGAGTGCGTTCCTGGGGGCGCGCCACGCTTCCGGCGGTCCCCAGGCAGTGGTGCGCGCTCGCCGTGCATCTCTATGGATACGAGGCGCTCGGGCTGCAATTCGCCAAGTTGCTCGCGACCCTTCGCCCGGACCTGGCCGACATCGTGCGGGATGAGGAGGTGCACGTGGGGTTTTTCGAGCGGGAACTCCGCCGGCTCGTCGGACGGGACGATGGATCGGTGCCGTGCGCGCGGGCTTCGGCGCGGGCCTGGTGGCGCAAGTTGCCGCGCACGCTCGATCGGTATCTTGGCGATGAATCGCTGGCTCCTTATCGGGACGTCCTGCGTGTCGACATTCTTGCCTCGATCGAGGGCGGACTGATGGAACTGGGGTTGCTGCCCTCGGTCAACGGCTCCTTCAACTCCTCCTCGTCCTGAGAGCCGGCCCGGTACTTCCACCATTCCTCGACTCCCTCTCTCAGCCGGTCCCATTTCGTCGAGTCGCTGGTACGGATCTTGATTCTTCTCGCCAGGACTGGTGCGAGGTGGGTTTCATCGACCAAGGTCGAGAGGGACCTTGTCATGACGAACGGCGCGCTGAAAACCGTGCTCCTGGCGGCGGCCATCCTGGCGGGGAACGGCGATCCCGGATCGGCGCTCGAGTTTGCCGCCGAACGTGTCGCGAAAATCGACGGACACACGAGGCGATCATACGTATTTTACCGTGATGGCATGTGGCGTGTGGAAACGAACGACATCGGCTCGGTCGACGCGACGATCGTGCGGAAAGACAAGGGTGTGATGTGGTTGCTCCAGTCGGGGCGCCGGCAATTCATGACCCGGCGCTACGATCCCGCGGAGGAGATCCTTGTCAGCGAACGCTCGGCCGGCGAGGTTTTGCGGGAAGTGATCGCCGCTGATACGCTGTTCGGGCATCCAGCGACGGTCTACCGGCTTTCGGTGCGGGAGCCGGACGGATCCATTCAAGTCTATTACCAATGGTTGGCGACCGACCTCCACGTGCCGCTCCGGGTGATCCGCAAGAACAGCGATTGGCTGGTCGAGTATCCGCGACTGCGCGTGACCCATCACGACGATTTCTTGTTCGACGTGCCTCGGTCCTACCAGGCCGCTCTCCCGGTCGCCGGGCGGTAAGCCGATCGATCCGCCGCAGATCTCCTTCTCGGACTTCCTCCTCCCTGCCCGGCCCACTCGTTCCGTGCTGACAGTTTTTGTCGCTCGCGTGCACAAACCAGAACAGGAATCCCGCCCTGGAGCGTGATCCTCCTTGAACCGATCCAGCGCACACGATTGGTTCCGAGCGAGAGCAGACGCCGGCTCCGGGCGAAGCCCTGCGTGGGGGAGGGGAGGACAGGGACTCCGATTCCAGCCCCTTCACGCTCAGCTCCGATTGGTCCGAAAGTTGCTGATCCCTTCGTCATTTCGGGCCGAGCGTGCCGGCGGGAGGGGGGCATGGAGGATCAGAGACGAAGACCTGATATCAGGGGCTCGTTAGTGGCCTTCCTGGCCCTCGCCGCCCTCTGGAGCGGAGCTGGGATCTCGGCTGCCGGCCAAGACTCGGTCGGAATCGGCTCTGGCGGTTGGTCCCGGTTCCATGCGCTGCAGGAGTACGAGGGAGAGGCGGTGCTGGACACTCAGACGGGGTTGATTTGGGAACAATCCCCCACTCAGGGGCGGGCGGCTTGGTCCCGTGCAAAGAGCCAATGTGGGGTGAAGATAATCGGCAGCCACCGGGGGTGGCGACTGCCCTCCTTCTTCGAGCTTATGACCCTCGTCGAACCCTCGTTTGCAGGCCAAACCGGTACCCCGCTGCTGCCGACCGGGCATCCCTTCAACCACCTCGTGGTCGGGGTGTATTGGTCGAGCGAGACGACCGAGCAGGATCCCGGTCTCGCCTATGTGGTGGATTTCCTTGCGGGGGATGTCGCCACACGGGAGAAAACCATGCAAGCAGGACTGTGGTGTGTGAAGGGTAGTCCAACCCGCTCGATCTCGCACGCGTCGTCCCATGAACTCATCCGCTGGCATCATTCCTCGACCGGGCCGGTCCTTCCTCCCGCGTTCCTCGAGTAACGGCCATCGCGGTCACATCCTGGGAACTCGTTAAGTACAAACCAAGCGGCTCGCCTGGACTTTCCTTGACTTCATCCGATGAAAGGAGTACCGCTTAGCCCGTGCGCGAGTCGGTCGACTCACTCCCCTACAACCCAGGAGGCTTCGATGAAATGCCCCAACTGGAAGAAGCTGGGCGCTACCGCGGTGATCGTGGCGGTGGCGGCGCCAATGGTCATGGCCGCCGACGTCTCGCAGGAGACCATGGCGAAATATATTCTGGCCACGGCGAAGGCGTTTCGGACCGTGTATGCCAAGAGTATCGTGGAGCAGGCGAAGAAGGCCGGGGTGAAGCCCAACGAAAACTGGAGCAAGGACGACCATGCCATCATGCTGCCTGCGCAGTTTCTCAAGGCCGCAGGCGGGGAATTAAAGGATTTTGAATTGGGGTTGATCGGACTCCAGCCGCTCTACAAGGAGAACGCTCCCAAGACGCCGGCCGAGGCCGAGGCCTTAAAGAAACTGAAGGCGGGGCAGGTCGTGACGTTCGCGGACGGCAATCAATTCAAGGGCATGGCCGCGGATGTCGCCATCACGAAGTCCTGTGCCGACTGCCACAACGCGCATCCCAGCAGCGCCAAAAAGGACTGGAAAGAAGGCGATATGCTGGGCGCCATCGTCGTGCGATTCAACAAGTAGTCTCGGTGTACGGTCACTGTTGCCGATTCGCGCGCTAATGGCCGGCGCTGCCAGCAGGGCGGCTCCGGCCCTTTGGTGATCGCCCTTCCGACGGTTCCCGCCGCCAAACGCCGACGCCGACCCGATCGCGGCACGCCGGTCGAGTGGACAGGTCTTCGTTGGCTCAGAAGGGCTCTTCCGGAGGGTCGAGGGGGCCGGCCCATTGGCCGTCCGTCTGCTGCGCTTCGCTGAAGCCCCCGTCCGGCCATTGAAGATACCCCGCCTCGTCCACCTGCACCACGAGCGGATCGCTGTCTTCGCCGAGTCCCCGGTACCAATACCACCCGGCTTTCGCCGGCCGCTCGACGCTCCAACGCAAACGAACCGCCGCGGAGGATTTCTCTTTACGGATGGCCATGACGTCGGATCCAATTATACGCCGATGTCGCGGCGCTCGTCTGCAGGCACGGGCGAAAATCTCTCCTATTTGGTAGAGTCCGAGATCACACCCATGAGGGTCTCTCTGTCTCCACTCCCCATCGATGACGTGCTTCCCGAACTCGCCCGCGCGCTCGCGGAGGGGGTCTCCGCGTTACTCACGGCGCCGCCGGGGGCGGGAAAAACCACACGCGTGCCGCTGGCGCTGATGGGAGCGCCGTGGCTCGGTGGTCGCCGTATCGTCATGCTGGAGCCTCGTCGATTGGCGGCCCGCGCCGCCGCGGCGCGCATGGCAGGGTCGTTGGGGGAATCGGTCGGCCAGACCGTCGGGTATCGCATCCGTCACGAGACGAAGATCGGCCCGTCCACGCGGGTGGAGGTGGTCACCGAAGGGATCCTGACGCGGCTGCTCCAGCACGACCCGTCCTTGAGCGAATACGGCTGCGTCGTCTTCGACGAGTTTCATGAGCGATCACTGCATGCCGATGTGGGGCTGGCTCTGTGTCTGGACGCGCGGCGGCTTTTTCGTCCGGACCTCCGCGTCGTCGTCATGTCGGCGACGTTGGATTGCGCGGGCGTCGCCACCTTGCTCGGGGATGCGCCGATTGTGACCGGCGCGGGACGGAGTTTCCCCGTGGCGGTGCGCCACCTCGAACGATCACGATCCGGTTCGCTCGATCAGGACGTGGCCGCGGTCGTCCGCCGGGCGTTACGGGAGGAGTCCGGGAGTCTGCTCGTCTTCCTGCCGGGGATGGGAGAGATCCGCCGTGTCGAGCGCCGGTTGCAGGAGGCCGAGGTGGGCGCGGAGGTGCTCATCGCGCCGTTGCACGGGGAACTCCCTCAAGAAGACCAGGACCGCGCCATCGCGCCGGCGCCGCCCGGCTACCGCAAGGTGGTACTCGCGACGTCGATCGCGGAGACCAGTCTCACGATCGAGGATGTCCGTGTGGTCGTCGATGCCGGGCTCTTGCGCGTGCCGCGCTATGACCCTCGCACCGGGTTGACCAGGCTCGACACCATTCGCGTGACCAGGGATTCGGCCGACCAACGGTGCGGCCGAGCCGGGCGGCTGGCTCCCGGCCTGTGCCTGCGGATGTGGACGTCCGTCGATCATCAGAGCCTGCTGCCCAGGCGTCCGCCGGAGATTCTGGATGCGGACCTTGCGCTGTGCCTGTTGGAGCTGGCCGTGTGGGGAGCCGGCGATCCCGCGGCGCTCTCGTGGCTGGATCCGCCTCCCGCGGGGGCCCTCGCCCGCGCCCGTCGGCTGCTGGAGCAGTTGGGTGCGCTGGATGCGGCCGGACGCGTCACGGCGCATGGGCGTCGCATGGCCGAGCTCGGCCTGCATCCGCGCCTGGCTCATATGATTCTGTCCGCCATGTCGTGGCATCGCGGTTCCGAGGCGTGCGAGGTGGCCGCGCTACTGAGCGAACGCGACATTATTGTGCGCCCGGCGGCGGGGGCGCGCGGCGCCGACCTGCGCAGCCGATTAGATCTGTTGCGCGGGAAAAGCGCGGAATCCGGAGACGGCATGGGGGACCGAGGCGCAGTCGAACGCGCGCGGCGGGCTGCGGAACAGTGGCGTCGCCAACTCCGGTTGCCCGCGAGCTCATTGAGCGGAGCATCGACAGGCGGCGTGAAAGGACGCGGGCCGTCTGTGGGCGTGTTGCTCGCGTTCGCCTATCCGGATCGCATCGCCCAGCGGCTCCCCGGCGCAAAGGGAGACCCCGTCCGCTATCGGCTTTCCAACGGACGCGGCGCGTGCTTTCCTACTCCGGATACCCTCGGCGTGGAAGAGTATCTGGTGGTCGCCGATCTGGAGGGAGCCGGCGAGTGGGCGCGCATCGCGCTGGCCGCGCCCATCGGGTCGGACGAGCTCGACGCCTACTGTGGCCCGCTGCTGCGGCCGGTCGATCTGATTGAATGGGACGACCGGGCCCGGTGTGTGCTGGCTCGGCGACAGCAGCGACTGGGAGAGCTGGTCTTGCGCGATCATGGTTTGCCGGATCCGGATCCGGAGGCCGTACGCGCCGCGTTGATCCGGGGGATCCGACAGGCGGGCGTCGCCTGTCTTCGGCTGACGCCGGAATGCGAACAGTGGCGCTCGCGCGTCGGTTTGCTTCGCCGCGTGTACGGTGCGGATTCCCCGTGGCCCGATGTGTCGGACGAGGCCCTGATGGCCAAACTCGAAGACTGGCTGGGGCCCTCGCTCGACGGGCTCACCAGGCTCGACCAGGTCGGCCGCCTGGACGTGGCGGGAGCCTTGTTCGCTCTGCTGTCCTGGAAGGAGCGGCAGGATCTCGATCGCTTGGTCCCCACGCACCTCATGGTGCCCACCGGGTCGCGGGTGCGGCTCGACTATACGGCCGGCGATCGTCCCGTGCTGGCCGTGCGCTTGCAGGAACTGTTCGGGTGCCGGGAGACGCCGCGCGTGGCCGGGGGCCAGGTCGCGGTCGTGATTCATCTGTTGTCTCCCGCCGGCCGGCCGGTGCAAGTGACGCAGGACCTGGCCGGGTTTTGGGCCTCGTCCTACTTTGCCGTTCGCAAGGATCTTCGCGGACGCTACCCGAAACATCATTGGCCGGAGGACCCGCTTGCCGCGCCTCCGACGCGGCGGGCGAAGCGGCCGGGTGAAGGCGAGCGGGCGTGAGCGTCAAAGCGGCTTGTCCGACCGGGCGCAGCGGTCCTCTCGCGAGGATGCGGGGAGAGCGGCCGGCGGTGTAAGATGCCGTGGTTTCGACCGACTCTGTCGGGACGCGCATCACGATCACGTCTGAAAGCGAGGACTGTATGACGACGACCGAGGAGGTGGCCACGTTGGGAGGCGGCTGTTTCTGGTGTCTCGAAGCTGTCTTCGACCAGCTCGACGGCGTTCGATCCGTGGAATCCGGCTACATGGGCGGGCAGGTGGCCAACCCCAGTTATGAAGCCGTCTGTTCCGGCCGAACCGGCCATGCCGAAGTGGTGCAGGTCCGATTCGACCCTGCGGTCGTTTCGTTTCGGGACCTTCTGCACGTCTTCTTCGCCATCCACGATCCGACGACGTTGAACCGGCAGGGCAGCGACGTCGGGACGCAATATCGTTCCGTGATCTTCTATCATTTGCCGGAGCAACAGGCCGAGGCGGGGGCGGTGATCGCGGCCCTCACGAACGAGCGGGTGTTTTCCAACCCCATCGTCACGGAGGTCGTCCCCGCCGGCCCCTTTTACGTGGCCGAGGACTACCATCAGGAGTACTTCGCCAGGAATCCGCTGCAGCCGTATTGCTCGTATGTCGTTGCTCCGAAGGTGGCCAAGTTCAGAAAGGTCTTTGCGTCCCGGGTCAAGGCGGTCCGGTGATTTGTGCGCTTCCTGGAGGGGTGGATCGCGTGGTGTGGCGCGGAGACAGATATGATCGACCAGGCGCGAGGATTGGCCGGGCGAAATCAGTGGCTGGTTCGAGGGCGAAGCAACCCCGCAGCGCCTGGGCCCGTCAGGTTCGCTTGACTTTGATCATTCCGCGCTCCAGCCCTGCTCGAAGGAGCTGTGCCAGGTTCGAGACTCGCAACTTCTTCATCATGTGAAACCGGTGTACCTCGACGGTGCGCGCGCTGACCTTCAATCGCTCGGCAATTTCCGCAGTGGTGAACCCGTCCCACACCATCGACAGGATTTCCTGCTGGCGGGGCGTGAGCTTCACGACCTCGGGGCGTACTCGGGCCGACGATGATTTTCGCATAAGGCTTGGGCAATCCTGGTGAGGGCTGAGGGGCGCCGGAATCGGCCGATCGTCGATGGCTGCCACCCTTCAACTCTATTCCCGGGAGATCCCGTGGGCGCATAGCCTAGCCGGATCCGGCCCGTTGCCGGTAGAGGCCATGGTCGTGACCGGCTCCTATTCGTTCGACCCTAGCGAATGGGGGCGAAAGCCCCTGAGGAGTTACCGAGTAGGGCGCCAATGGTGGCCCACGCCTGCCCGGTCCGAGGGGGGTTGCCTTTTGGTGACCGCTTGCGATATAGACGCCCGTCGGCGGGTTCGTAGAAGAGCCTGCTGCTGTGGGCTTGGACGTTCGAAAGGCGCTGAATCAATCAGTGGTGTCACCAACGGTGAACCAGTCGAGTTGCGGTCGATGAGATGAAAGGAGGCGTGCATGTGTAAGGGAGTTGGTCGGTGGGTCCTGGCCGGGGTGCTGGCAGCCGCGGCGTTTGCCTGGATGGGGCCGTCGATGAGTTGGGCGAATGAGCTGAACGTCGAAGGACTCCCGAAGGAGCCGGCGGCCTACAAGGCCAAGGTGGACGAGATCATCGCCAAGGTGGATCAGTTGATCGGCAAGCTGAAAGGCGATCCGTCCAAGTTTGCGCTCGTGTCCGATTTGATGATGACCCGCGATAACGTCGTTCGGGAGGTCTACAAGGTGCAGAACAAGCCGGATGGTTCCAAGTGGGGGGCGGAGATGCGCGACAGCGTGGACGAGATGCTCAAGCTGCTGGCCGTGCAGTACGAGAAAGCCTCCTCGTAAGCCTGAGCCCCGCCCGTCAAGGCGGCGGCACGATCGGGTGAAACTGAACGGGCGCGGTCCCCTGAGGGGGGCCGCGCCCGTTCAGTTTCCGGCCGTGCGAAGGGAGAACGGCCCGGGCTCAGAGCGAGATCAGCCGCTGGGGCGGGGGCGCGCAGGGTTCCTCCGACTCGCCGGAGCGGAGGGTGGAAAAGTCGAAGGCCCGCCGATCCAAGAGGTGGGACGGGACGATATTGCCCAGCGCGGCCAACATGCTGTCGGTTCGGCCGGGCGACTCCCGTTCCCATTCGCATAGCATCGCCTTGACCCGCTTGCGCTGAAGATGTTCCTGGGAGCCGCAGAGGTCGCAGGGGATGATCGGAAATCGCCGCGTCTCCGCGTACCGGGCCAGGTCCGCCTCGGCCACGTAGACGAGCGGGCGGATGACGACGTGTCGGTGGTCGTCCGAGCGCAGCTTGGGCGGCATCGTCTTCAGCGCGCCGTTGTAGAAGGCGTTGAGCAGAAACGTTTCCAGCACGTCGTCACGATGATGGCCGAGGGCGACCTTCGTGGCGCCCAACTCCGAGGCGGCCTGATAGAGAATCGCGCGGCGCAGTCTCGAGCAGAGCGAGCACATGGTCTCGCCGTCCGGGATGACCCGTTTCACCGTCGAGTAGGTGTCGCGTTCGACGATCCGGTAGGGCACGCCGAGTCGCGTCAAATAGTCCGGCAGCACGTGCGCGGGAAAGCCCGGTTGCTTCTGATCCAGATTGAGGGCGATGATCTCATAGGGGATCGGTGCCCGGCTCTGGAGCAAGAGGAGAATGTCCAGCAGCGCGTAGCTGTCCTTGCCGCCCGACAGGCACACCATGATGCGGTCGCCGGCCTCGATCATGCCGAAATCCGCGACGGCTTGACCGACGGCGCGGCACAGCCGCGTCTGCAGTTTTTTCGCGGCCCCCGTCAGGGTCGTAATGCGGTCGGCCGGATGCGGGCGTGATGGCCTGGTCGAGTTCATGAGTGCGTCGTCTCCGATCGTGGGTTGCGGGGCGTCGCGGCTACGATTGGCCCAGCGTGATCGCCAGCGATTCTTCCTGCGATCCGCGCAGGACCGTGATCGACACGCGCTGCCCCGGGCTCGTGCGCTCGATCAGGTAATTCTTGAGCTGGGCGCCGTCGGTAATGGCGGTGCCGTCGATGGCCAGGATGATGTCGCCCTTGCGCATGCCGCCGTCCCGAGCGGGGCCCGACACCTCGGAAGCCGCCATGCGCCAGGCGCTGCCGACGCGTACCGCGGCCAGTCCGACGCCTAACCGAGAAAAACGCGGTTGGCCGCCGGCGATGACGGCCGTCGCGACCTTCTGCGCCAGCGAGCCGGGGACGGCAAACCCGAACCGGCTGCAGCGCTGGTCGCCTGACTGGGCCGTGTCCGTTTGGATGATCGCGTGCATGATCCCCACGAGTTCTCCGGCGTCATTGAAAACCCCGCCACCGGAATTCCCGCTGCAGGCTCCCAGGTCGAGTTGCAGCAGCCGGGTGTCGGCAGTGGGCAGAAACGTGTTCGGGTTCCCGATGCGCCCGAACATGATCGCGGGTCCCCAGCCCATCGGATACCCGATCGTGAAGACGGGATGTCCCGCGACGGCCTCCGGGGCGGCAAACGAGGTCGACGGAAGCCGCGCCGCCAGGTCCGCCGGCATGCGGTAAATGACGACGTCCAAGAACGCGCTGCCCCCGACGAGCGTCGCGTCGGCCTCTTCGAGGTCCGTCGTCATGACGGTGATCTGCTTCGGGACGACCTTGCGACCCTCTTCGTCTCGCTCCACGACATGCCGGGCCGTCACGAGGTATCCGTCGGACAGGTGCACGCCGGTGCCGCGCATGGTGAAATGGGTCTTGCTCGCAGGGCTCTCGCGATCCTCGCCGGGCTGGAGCACGCCCACCGTGGCGCGTTTGGCGCGGTCCACGGCGGTGGGCGTCTCTCCGCGCGCCGGTGCCGCGGGCGCGACTGCGGCCGCGAGCCCGGCAAGGAGGATGGTGGCGAATCTCGTACGAACGGTTTGGCGCATGGGAGCGGTATCGATCGAACGCAGGCCCGGTGGCGCAGGATAGCCTGGAACCGGCGGCCCGCTCAAGCGGCGGGCCGCCGGCGCCGTTGACTCGGCGGAAGCCCTTCCGATAGTATGCGGCCTCGCGCACCGGACCGTCCCCATCGTCTAGCCTGGCCTAGGACGCCGGCCTTTCAAGCCGGCAACACGGGTTCGAATCCCGTTGGGGACACCACATCTTTTGCACGTCCTGTCAACGCCCCAGCGCCGCCGTCCCACGAAATTCGTATCTGGAGCCCGTCCGCAAGCGATTCTGCGTGGTGATGGGATCGGTCACGTTTCCACAGTTCATGCAACGACGTCCCGTCACCCAGGGCGGTCCCATGGACTCCTGAAGGTCCGGCAGGTAGTCCCCGACCATAGACCCTGACATCGCGAACAAGTTCATATCGAACGTCCCTCAGTACATACCGGCCGGACTCCTCGGGTCCATGCTTCAAGGATAACAATGGTCAAACAAGAGACCGGTAGATCCGTTGAAGGTACCCCGTAAAAGGAAACATCCTCACGACGGACCCCGGTTCGCCGGGGGTGGACGCAAGCACGTCAGAGTACGTAGTTGCACGAAAAAGTGAAAACGGTTGTCATTGCGCACCCCATCGGTATGCTGAATGCCAAGTCCCGAGTGTGCCCCTGGTCGTAAGCCCGACCCAGCGCGTGCGGCCACGCGGACCGCCCTCCCAGGAAGGAAGGTCGCTCGACATGGAGCGGGCGCGATGATCGAATCAGAGGCGGTGCTCCTCAACCCTGATTTTCGGGCTCTCTTTGAGTCGGCCCCCGGTGCCTACCTCGTGCTGAGTCCCACCTTCACCATCGTCGCAGTGAGCGATGCCTATCTCCAGGCCACCAAGACGCGCCGTGAGGACATCCTGGGTCGACCGCTCTTTGACGTGTTCCCCGACAACCCGAATGACGCCACGGCGACCGGCGTCGCGAATTTGCGACGATCACTCACTCGAGTGTTGCGGGAGCGGGTGCCGGACGCCATGGCTGTCCAGAAGTACGACATCCGCCGGCCGGCCTCGGAAGGGGGCGGCTTTGAGGAACGGTATTGGAGCCCCGTGAATGCGCCCGTTCTTGGGGCCATGGGCGAGGTCACGTACCTCATTCACCGCGTGGATGATGTCACCGACTTCGTTCGGCTCAAGGCGGCCACGAGCGAGCAACAGCAGCTCACGGACCTCCTGCGCACGCGCACCGGTGAAATGGAGGCCGAAGTCCTCCGTCGAGCCCAACAAATCCAAGAGGTCAATGGTCAACTGCGCCGAGAGCTGGAGGCGCGTCACTTGGCGGAGGAGGAGCGGGATCGCTTCTTCGCCCTGTCGCTCGATCTGCTGTGTATTGCCGGCTTCGACGGCTACTTCAAACGGGTGAACCCCTCCTGGGAACGAGTTCTGGGGTACACGACCGAGGAATTGCTCAGTCAACCCTATCTCGACTTCATCCATCCCGACGATCGCCCCAGCACCGGAGCCGAAGCCGAGCGTAACGAGGCTGGCGGCCAGACCTTCTCGTTTGAAAATCGCTATCGCTGCAAGGACGGCTCCTACCGATGGTTCCTCTGGAGTGCCATGCCGTGTCCCGAGCGGCAGCTCATCTATGCGGTCGCACATGATATTACTGATCGCAAGCGGGTCGAGGAGGCGCTCCGGCAGGCCCGTGCCGATCTTGAACGGCGGGTGGAGGAACGGACCGCGGAGTTGTCGAAGAAGACGCGCGATCTGGAAACGCTCCTGTATGTCACGTCGCATGATCTCCGGGAACCGTTGCGCTCCATCGAGAACTTCTCCCGCATGGTCCATGACCGGTATGCCGAGCGTCTCGACGACAAGGGGAAAGACTTTCTTCGCCGGGTGGTGCGTGGAGCTCAGCGGATGGACCAACTGATGACCGACATTCTGGCGTTATCTCGGGTGCAGCGGATGGACTGCCCCGAGGAGATCGTCGAGGGTGAACAGATTGTCGAGGAGGCCTTACGGCGCCTGGCTGAGAAAATCAAGGAGACCCACGCGACTGTGCGTGTGATCGGGCCACTGCCCCGATTCCGAGCGAACTACACGTGGGCCACGCAAGGCGTCTACAATCTCGTCGCTAACGCACTGAAATTCGTTCGGCCCGGGGAAGTCCCGGACATCGAGATTGCCGCCTATCCACCGGCAGGCGAAGAAAGTGGGGAGGCCGGTGTGGTCATTCGCGATCGGGGATCGGGGGTGGCGCCGGAGCACGCGGAGCGCATTTTCCAGCTGTTCCAACGCGCGGTCGGGCGAGAAGTTGAAGGGACCGGGGCCGGGCTGGCGATTGTCCGACAAGTCGCCGAGCGCCACGGCGGGCGGGCGTGGGTGCAGGCACGCCCCGGCGGGGGGGCGGAGTTCGTCCTCACGTTTGGGACCATGCCCGGATCAGAAAGGACGCGATCGTGAATCGGGACCCGGTCGAGATCCTGCTGGCAGAGGACAACGAAGATGACATTGTCATCGTCCAAGAGGCGTTCGCCGATGCCAAGCTGGTAAATATTATGATCACGGTTCGCGACGGAGAAGACGCCCTCAACTATTTGCGGCGGGAGGGGCGCTACACACGTGTCCGCTTGCCAGGGCTGGTACTGCTGGACATCAACATGCCGAAGAAGAACGGCTTTGAGGTGCTTGAGGCGATCAAACGGGATCCCGTGCTCCGTTCCCTCCCCGTCATCATGCTCACGACGAGCGACCGCGAAGAGGACATCGTGCGGTGTTACAAAAGCGGGGCCTGTTCGTACATCCGCAAGCCCGTGGATCTCGCGCAGTTCATCCAAATGATCAAGCAATTCGAGTTGTACTGGACTCTGATCGCACGCATTCCCAACTCCAGGGGGTAACGCATGCGGGTGCTCTTAATCGAAGATAACGAGGACGACGCCTGTCTCATCCGGGAGATGTTTACAAACAAGCCCGTGGCTACGCATGAACTGGTGTGGGCGGACCGGTTAAGCGAAGGCTTGCAGCAGTTGGGCGGGGGGCGGTTTGACTTGATCCTGCTGGACCTCTCACTGCCGGACAGCCAAGGCCTGGACACATTCGATCGAGTTCAGGCCCGCGTGCCGGACCTTCCCATCGTGGTGTTGACCGGGTTCGATGACGAGGACACCGCTGGTCGCGCGGTCCGCAACGGTGCTCAGGATTATCTCGTGAAAGGCCGGCTGGACGGGTATCTGCTCACCCGCGCCACCCGTTATGCCGTCGAACGCAAACAAGCAGAGCAGGCACTGCGCGAGAGTGAGGCGCAATTGCGCCAATCCCAGAAAATGGAGGGGATCGGCCAACTCGCCGGAGGCATCGCCCACGACTTCAATAACCTCCTCACGGTCATCAACAGTTACAGCGAACTGATGTTGGGGGAGATCGGCTTTGATAATCCGAGTCTCCGAAATGGACTCGACCAGATTAAGGAAGCCGGGCATCGTGCGGCGTCCCTAACCCGCCAGTTGCTCGCGTTCAGCCGCCGGCAGGTCTTGGAGCCGAAGGTCTTGGATCTCAATGAGGTCGTCTCCAACATGGCCAAGCTGTTACGTCGACTGATCGGCGAGGACATCACTTTACTGTTGTGCCCTGATCCCACGCTAGGGCAAGTGAAGGCCGATCCCGGGCAGGTTGAACAAATCGTGATGAACCTCGCCGTGAATGCACGCGATGCGATGCCCGAGGGAGGGGAGTTGACCATCGACACCTGTAACGTCGATCTGGATGTCGCGGCGGCTGCCGACCACGGCCTTGCTCCGGGTGCGTATGTGATGTTGACGGTGGCGGACACCGGCTGTGGGATGGACGCCGAAACACAGATGCGGATGTACGATCCCTTCTTCACAACGAAAGGAGCCGGCAAGGGCACGGGGCTGGGCCTGGCAACGGTTCAGGGCATTGTCAAGCAGAGCGGCGGGAGCATTGCCGTGGCGAGCGCCGTGGGCAGTGGGACTACGTTCCGCATCTATTTCCCCCGCGTCCAAGGGGTGCCCGAGCGGCTTGAACCGACGGTTGCCCCAGCAAGAGTGCTGCCGGCTTCGGAAACGATCCTCCTCGTCGAAGACGAGGAGATGGTCCGAGCTTTGGCCCAGGCGATCCTCGAACGGAACGGCTACCGGGTGCTCGCCGCGAGGAACGCCCAGGATGCGCTCTGTTTTGCCCAAGAGCGCCCCGAGCCTATTCACTTGTTACTCACCGATGCCATCATGCCAAACATGAGCGGTCCAGTACTTGCCGAACGTGTGGTCGCGCTGCGGCCGGACATTAAAGTGCTGCTCATGTCGGGCTATACGGACCGGGAGCTTTCTTCAACGACGATCGGCAAACCGGAGACCCCATTCCTTCAAAAGCCCTTTACGCCGCAGAAACTGGCGCACAAGGTACGCGAGGTCCTGGCGGTGCGGCAGTCCAAGCATGCGGGGCGAGCCGCCTAGCACGGAGGCTGGCTGCGCTGAGACACGCAGAAATCCCATGGCCACCATCCTGATAGTGGACGATGACGATAAGATTCGCGGCTTGCTGCAGGAGATTCTCACGCGGAAGGGGCACCAGGTGTTGACGGCACGGTGTGGGCAGGCAGGGATCGAGCTCTTTCGCAACGGACACCCCGCGGTGACCATTCTGGACTTTGAGATGCCGGACCTCGATGGGCTGGAGGTGCTCAAAGAGATCCGAACCCGTGATCTCCATGCTCCGGTCATCATGCTCACCGGAACAGGAACGGTGGAGCGGGAAGAACAAGCACGCCAACTGGGCGTCACCGAATTTCTCGCCAAAGGTTTTTCGCTCCATGAACTCGGATCCGCTCTCAATCTGGTGCTGAGCAAGTCCGCTTCGGGGCCAGCCCGCCGTCTATCAGGCGGATGGAAGCGAAGTGCCTAACCGGCATTATTCACGAGAATTCGTGACCCTTCGACATACTCAGGGTCCCGAACCCAGCCGAGGGACGAAAGCGCGGAGACGCCAGGCGAGACGGGCATGCGGAGTCGCGAGAGCCCGGGGCATACTTGAAACAGTCTGTCGGGGGACCGAGCGGCGAGCCTGCCCGCCTGGATGCCAACAGGCCGCATCCAGGCTTGTCGCAGCAGCGGATCGGCGGTTGCAGTAGAAGGCATCGTGATTAATGCGGGCTGTGGAGGGTCTGTGCCGGACGGCGGTCAGAAGGCTCTCAGCAGGGCGTTCACTCACGGCGCAGACTGTCCGAACGGCCCGTGGTTCGCAGTAGTGGATCGTGCTCATCTGAAGGGTCTACGCTAGAAGGGCGTTGCCCATGATGCGTGAATCGGTGGACCTGTTGTTAGTGGAGGATAATCACGACGACGCGATCTTGATCGAAGAGGTCTTCGCTGAGGCCGGATTGATGAACGTGATGTTGAGGGTTCAGGACGGCGAGGAGGCCCTGGTATACCTCCGCGGGGAAGGCCCATACAAGACCGCACGACGGCCGGACTTGGTCCTACTAGACATCAATCTCCCGAAAAGAGACGGGTTTGAACTTTTGGAGGCGATGAGAGCAGATCCGCGCCTTCAGGCACTGCCGGTGATCATCCTCACCTCCAGTGACCGGGAGGAGGACATTGTCCATTCCTACGCCAGTGGGGCGTGCTCATTTCTTCGGAAGCCCATCACCTATTCCCAGTTTGCCAGCACCATGCAGGAATTCGAACGGTATTGGACCGCCGTTTCGCGACTGCCTCGTCAAGAGCACTAGGCAAAGAGGGCAGAGGGGCGGACGGCCCTTCCTCATGAGATAACCCGGCACCAGCGTGGTCTTCAACCGGGGACAGGCACCGAGTCCTGGGTAGATCCGGTGGTTGTTCCAGCGAGAACCTTCCGCAAGGTGTGCATCAGGCCTGCTTCGAGCTACTCGGTCGCCATGCATCCGCGGTCATGATCAGGGGACCGGTGCAAGACGGAGTCGCAACGGCGTGAGTCTCAGGTCGATCAGATAGACTGCCATCATACCAGGATTGGCCTGGGCAAAGGCCATGCCCCCACGCTACCGGCGCGACGACCCGATAGCCGTGACGCGTTAACGTCATTTTCTAGAGCGGCGCAAATTCGGGATCGTCATCCACAATCAGGATCCCTGGTGGTGCCTGAACTGTGTCGACCGTCGGATACGCGTGCTTACCTTGAGGTCGCATGGGGCTCTCGAGATTCGAGGTGCCCGATATACTCCTCCTCCGTGTAAAAGGCAGAGAATCGAACCGGGAATCGGGGCTCGGCTCGAGGTACAAAACGCCGGCCCATATCTCCCCCGTTGCTTGGTTTCGGTGAACGACCTCTCGTCCGCTGCTGGTGCAATCGCCGGAAGGCCCTGGGCGCGTTACTCCAGGGCATACCGCGAAGGAAGAGGCCGATCGCAAGGGGATCGGCACGGCAATCGCCATGGTGCCCTCCTTTATGAACCCTCAGCCGGGAGGTCACTGTCACTGGAAGAAGTCTGTCGCAAAGGCCGCGCCTCGCGCATTCCACCCCGGACGTACTGCGGAGTCTGCCCAAAGGGACGGACCCGGTCGGGACCTGTGTCAGCTTCCTCCATGTCGGCTGTGCCCGGCGAGCTTTGGCGAAGGTGTAGAAGAACGTACGTATGAACGGCAGGTTGACAGCATGGAGGAGAAGGTATAAAAGCGCTCCCCGTTCGGGAGTGAGAATAAGAAAATACTCCTATTTCCAGTCTTGGAGGAGCGCACATGCACCGTGGTGCGATTCCGACCTCCTCGGAAGTGCCTGCTAGCCCCTGCGCCCTCGTCCTGCTTGACGGTTCTACTCTTAGTTCCAGCCCAGTCCACTTTCCTTTCCGCCAAATCTTAAGGGCCAAAGGCCATCCCCACGATGGGGACCTGCCGCCCGCGCCACGTGGTCGACAGCAGGTAGGGAGGGGACGGTTTCCGGGGTTGGACCAGGCCCGACGATTCGGTGTGCGCCTGGGCCGGGTGAGTGAGCAAACTTGTAGTCCAAGGAGGGAGCCATGTCATTCGGGAGAATCTTGGTGGTCGATGATGAGCCTGATGTGCGGAAGTCTGTTCGGATGACCCTCACCAAGGCTGGCTATGAGGTGGTGGAGGCCGCAGATGGTGAGGAGGCCATTAACGAAATGCGAACGGGCGACAATCCCATCGCCGTCGATGCCATTCTTTGCGACATTCGCATGCCGAAGATGAATGGGATCGAGGCGATGGTGTGGTTTCAGTCGCAGTTTCCCTCCGTGCCCATCGTCGTCATGACCGGGCATCCGGATGTCGCGGGGGTGACTTCTTTGATGAAGCAAGGGGCCGTGGATTACTTGGTGAAACCCGTCGACCCGGCACACCTCACGGCAGTGATCAACAAGGTGGCCAAGGATCGCGTGTATAAGGAGCGGTATGGGGCCTGATCAGGCCTTCGTGCTCCTTGCGTGGTGTCCGGTGTCGCGATGGATGGCTGATGGGAGGGCGCGGCGATGTTATCGCAAGACACGCCAGCGTGGATGTCCTCGCTGGGAGCTGAGCGACGGCTTGGTCTGCGGCGACGTGACGATCGTCGTTTTGCAAGACGGGATCGTGAGTTAGAGGCGGCTCGCCGGATTACCGAGGCGCTTGGCCAACATCTGACGATCGATGCCCTCGTCGAGCGGGCGATTCTCACCGTGTTGGACGTGGTCGGCGCCGAGGGTGGATCCATCCTCCTGGCGAGCCACGAGACCGAGGAACTGATTTTCCATCATTTCGTTGGTCCCAAGCCCGTGGCTTGGGGGACGGCCATGCCCTGGGATCAGGGTCTCGCGGGAGAGGTGTTCCATTCCAATCTCCCGATCATCATTCATGATGTGAGCGCCGACCTGCGGCATTATAAAGGGATCGATGAACTGACAGGGTACCAGACCCACGATCTGATGGCGCTACCACTCAAGCGGTGGGAAGGAGAGCCCATCGGGGTGTTGGAGGTCGTGAACAAGCGAGAGGGACAGTTTGACCAGGAAGACCTTAGCCTGTTGTCCATTATTTCGGCTCTCACGGCCATCGCGATCGAGCGGGCACGCCTCTTTCAGGAGGCGAAGCTCGCTGAAATTGCCCGGCTGGTCGGCGACATTGGGCACGACATCAAGAACATGCTGATGCCGATTATCTGCGGGACAGGGCTCCTGGAAAGCGAGGTGCAAGACCTGCTTCGCACCGAACCGTTACCGCCGGACAAAGCGCAGGCGATGACGGACTTGACTGCCGAAGTGACGCTGATGGTGCGGCACTCGACGCGGCGGATTCAGGATCGCATGAAAGAGATCGCCGAGTGCGTGAAAGGACGGAGCTCGCCGCCGAATTTCGCCCCCTGCGAAATCCGGCAGGTGATCAAGGTCGTCTTTGAAACGCTGAATTGGGTTGCCGATGAGAAAAGAGTGGCGCTTCGGTGTGAGGGACTCGATCAACTTCCGACCATCTTGGCGGACGAACATCGGTTGTTTAATGCCTTTTACAATCTTGTGAATAACGCCATCCCGGAGGTTCCGCCAGGCGGGTCCGTGACCGTGACGGGGCGGCCGGCTCCGGAGGCGGACTCGGTCCTGCTCGAATTCCGAGACACGGGTCGCGGCATGGTGCCGGAGGTGCGGGATAGTCTTTTTACCACTCGCGTGCGGAGCACCAAGTCGGGAGGAACCGGGCTGGGCACCAAGATCGTCAAGGATGTGGTGGATGCGCATGGAGGGGCCATTTCCGTGACCAGCGAGCTCGGGGTCGGCACCACCTTCTCGCTTCGGCTTCCCTTGCAGCCCTTGCCAGGTGGACCGTGCCTCTAGCAGGCTGCGGAAAAACCCGGGTTGAATGAGACCGATGCGCCCCAAAACCACTCGCATGAGCCGTCGACGCTCATCCGTGAGGGGGTGGCCTCCCCGTGGCCGCCGTGGGCCACGCTGCGTG
>JBDIVW010000003.1:0-172130 GCA_039794185.1 Candidatus Inralta sp.
GATGCGGGCCCCGCGCTCGATCGACTCGAGCTTCCAGTGCGCTTCCGGCATCTTGTTCTCGACGAAGTTCTTGCCCCAACTGGTGTTCAGCTTGGAGAAGCGCATGTCGGAGAGGTCGATGTCGGAGCCCTGTGCCCCCGACCAAAACGGGTGGGACGGGTTCTGGTCGCCGTGCCAGGTGTAGTTCGACCAATAGCGGCCGCCCTGTGCCTGCTCCGGGCCGACCTTGCGGATCCAGGTGTCCAGCAAGGCGTTGACCCCGCCGTTCATCCGGGTGTTGCCCATCTTGCCGATGATGCCCAGGACCGGCATGCCCGCGCGATGCTTGAAGCAGCGGGTGCCCGCGCCCTTCATCATCTCGATCATCTCCGGCGGATAGCCCTGCTCGCGCAACCGCCGCGCGCCCGTCTCGCCGCTGTACCGCGTCGCGATGGTGATCATGCCCTTGGCGACGTAGGTAAACGCCGTGTCCCAGGACACGCGCATCATGTCGTCGAGGTAGCGGCTGTCGAATTTGTACTTGTGCTTCGTCTCCGGCGTGAGCTCCGGGGACCCCGCGTCCATCCATTCCTTCCAGCCCTTGCGCATCAACGGCCCCTTCAACCGATACGGGCCGTACACGCGGCGATGGAAGGTGAACCCCTTCAAGCACATGCGGGGATTGTGCGCGAACGTCCCGCGGTTGCCGTAAAGGTCTTCATAGGTCTGGTGGTCGTAGTTCTGCTCGACGCGCATGACGACGCCGTTGCGCACGAAGGCGCGGATGCGGCAGCCGTGGGTGTCGTTGGGCGAGCAGCACCACGTAAAGGACGAGTCATACCGGTACTGATCGTGATAGACGCGCTCCCACGACCGGTCCGGGTAGTCGCCGAGGGGGTTGCCCACCTCGATGACCGGCTGCAGGGCGGTCAGCGCCAGCGCCTTGTCGGCGATGGCCGCGGCCGCCACCGTGCCCGCCGTGACCTTCAAAAACTGTCTTCGTGAAAGAAACATCGCGAACACCTCCTCAGTTGAGAGCTGCACGATGCAGCTCGAACCATCCACCAACTATGCCCTGCTTGTGTGCCAATCACCCCCTCTCTGCCCGGTGATGCGCATGACGGAGCCGGCGCACCGGCTTTCTCGGATGGGACTCTTGCGCATGACAAACCCGGGCCGCATGTCAGGCCTTCCAGAGAGCAATACACAAACCAGTTCGCGTGGATTGGAACGGTTCTCATAACTGGTGGGAACAAAAGGAGAAATGGTGATGCGCGAGGATGGCCATCGAGGAGGCCGGAGGAGAGAGCGTTACCTTTCCGTAATCGCCGAGGCCTGCGACGGAGAGACGCGACCAGGAGTGTCGATAAGTCAACGGGTTGCGAAGGTTACGATTTCATGATCGCAGCGCTCCGAATTCCCAATTCGTAACGGCGGAGCTGCCGAGCGCGGCTGCGCTGCATGGTGCGATGGCTGGAGCGGGCGTTTTGCTCGAGATTCTCAGAGCTAACGCCGAGGCGGGTTGACACGTTCAGGATGGCTCAGTAGAATCGCCCACTCGCCACGCGTCAGCTCGGGAGCGGGAATAGCTCAGTGGTAGAGCATCGCCTTGCCAAGGCGAGGGTCGCGGGTTCAAATCCCGTTTCCCGCTCCAGACCGCACTTCGTGAGTACCGGCCGCTATTCGGGCACAGCCCTCTTCCTTGCGCGGCCGGAGAACCCCCTTCGACCTAATTCTCGTTGGTGTGCTTGCTAGTGGCGGTGGCTCCTCGCGGGAAACCGTCTCTCTTCACCGCTGGAGAAATGCGACAAGGGATTTCATGCGGCCTCGGCCTGTGAGGCGCAACCCCGATCGCTTGCTTGGGGAAAGCGATCGGCGCTTCGTCGCCTTTTCGCAATCTGATCGACCGGAGAAATCCCTTAGTCTGACCTCGGTCTGGCAGCGAGGAATCAGGCGGGGTCGAACCGCTTGGGGTTTGAACTCCCACGTGTATCGACGACATCCGGGCTTCTTTTGAGATGTCCGTCCAACCCGGGCGAAATCACACTCTGACCCCCAGTTTCCTGGTAGTGGAACTCTTCCGCGATGAAGGGCACGCAGCCAGTGGATTTGTGGGACGGGATAGGACGGCGTCACGCACCACGGCACGCGAATCGACCTCCAGGAGCCGATAGGGTGATATCGGACACCATGGAGCTTATAGAAAACTGGGTCTCCGCGGATGGCTCGGGCCCCGTTCAATCCCTTGGAGCCCGACCATGTAGATGTGAGGTGCGATTAGTCGGAGGGAGGCGCTAAAGATGGATCTGATAGCGCGTGCTGCGCCCGCCACCGACAGCAGTGAAGATTCCTTTCTCGGCGAGATCCTGCAGATCACGCGTCGCCGTCGCCTTTGACGCGCCCGTGATCGTCATGTATTTCTTGGCGCTCATGCCGCCCTCGAACCCCTGCGGGCCTTCCTCCAGCATCCGCCGAAGGATCTGCAGTTGGCGCTTGTTGAGCTGATCCTTGAAACGGTCAAACAGCCTGGTTTTCTTGAGCGTGAACTCAATCTGCTCTTCCGCCTGGATCTGGGCTTCCAGGGCGATCCGGGCAAACCAGGTCACCCACCGGGTGATTTCATTCGATCGCTGGCCCTCCTTCAGCGCCTCGTAATAGCTGGTGCGGTTCCCCTCAATGGCGCGTGACAGGCTTAGCAGGGCTGGACGAGCTAGACCCTGAGAAATCGCCTTTTCAGAAATGGCCCGTCCGATCCGTCCATTCCCGTCTTCAAAGGGGTGGATCGACTCAAAATAGAGATGAGCAACGGCCGAGCGCACCACCGCCTTTTTAAGGTCCTGCTGTCCGCCTGGCGCCGTGTCATTGAACCACTCAATGAAGCGTTTCATTTCGCCCGGAACTTGGGATGACGGCGGTGCCTCAAAATGCACCGTTTCATGGCCGATCGGTCCTGTAATGACCTGCATCGGTTCAGCATGTGTTCGCCACTGGCCGCCCGCGATGCGCCGGTGGCCAGCCATGATCATGCGGTGCCACTCGTACAGCTTTCCTTCGGAAAGCGGCTCGGCGAAGGTGTTCCGGACGTCAATCATGAGCGCCCCAGCCCCTTCGGCCCGGCGATCTCCGGCCGCGGCCCCCTCGTCCATGCCGAGGTTCTTGCGGATGAAAGACATGACGTCCCTGCGGCTAAGGAATTCACCTTCAATCGCCGAGGTTTTGATGGCCTCCGCCACCATCATCTCGATGGCCGCCTCTGTCTGTGCATCGGCCGTGAGACCCTTCAAGATTCCGGTTGCACGGCCTGTTCTTTCGGCGAACGCCAGCAGGATGTCCTCGACCCCGAGAGATCGTAGCGGAACTTCGGCCAGTCATCTTGCTGCCAGTTATACGTCATGAGCCGATTATAACCCGCATGCGGCTCATTTATGCCGCATTAGGTGAGCCGATTATGTTCTATATCGGCTCAATAGAGTTCTGGCATGTTTACCTCGGTCCTAAACCCTCCTCAGCTTGGCGAACCGATTGCGGCGCCTGTGTACAGGTTTGACAGACGGGTGCCGAGGCCCCGCCAGGTCCACTTCTTTAATCGGACCGCGTAGGCTTGCGCGTCGGCTGGATCAAAACGGATCGCTCGACCGAAGCGGACGCAGGGGAGGCTTCCCCTTCTTGACCGCTTTGTAGACGAAGGCCCGGCTTAGCCCCAACAGCTGGCATACGTCCCTTGGGGGCAGTAACGGGTTCAACGAGGGATGTGTTGGTGACCTGGGCTTGATGATGGCCATCGATATCCTCCAGCGAGGTGAAGATACACGGGAGCAGACGATAGCCGGACCGTTTCGAAATCGTGTGGGAGGTCGTGTGACAGAAGTGTGGCGAGAATCTCTCTCAAAATGGTTCGGTCAACCGGGACGGAAGTTGGCTATCAGTGTTGAAAAGCCGGGTGGCGAGGGGCAAGCTGCTCCAGCTCCTCAAACAAATTTGGTATAGGTTCTAGTTCCGCGCTGCCTATCGTGCTACGGTGGCTCGACCGGCATGTCGATCCCCACGTTCGCAGATATTCTTCAGGCCGTGGACCGGCTCCGTGATGTGGCGCTGATCACTCCCGTCGTGACCGCTGCAGAATTGGACGCGCGGGCGCAGGCCACGGTCTTCTTGAAATGCGAACAGCGACAACGAACGGGCTCGTTCAAATTCCGCGGCGCCTACAATGCCGTCGCGTCGCTTCTTCCGGACACGGCCGGCAAGCCGCTCGTCACCGTGTCGTCGGGCAACCATGGGCAGGCCTTGGCGTTAGCCGCGCGCTTGCATGACCGCCGTGTCTCTGTCGTGGCACCCGGCGCCATCAGCGAGGTGAAGCGGGCGGCGATTCTGGCGCAAGGCGGCGCGATTATCGAGGCACCCACGCGGGACGCGGCCGAGCGAGAGGCCCGGGCATGGGTGGAGCGAGGAGAGGCCATCCTGGTGCATCCGTTCAACGACCGCCAGGTGATCGCCGGGCAGGGCACCTGTGCGGTCGAGTTGCTCGCTCACGTCCTCGATTTGGACGTCGTCCTGGCGCCCGTGGGCGGCGGCGGACTGCTCTCCGGGACCTGTGTGGCGGCCCACGGCCTCAATCCCGACATTCGCATCTATGCGTGTGAGCCGGTCGGGGCGTTGGATGCATATTATTCGGTGCGGGAGCATCGGGTGGTGCCGATGCTCGCCCCGAACACGATGGCGGACGGACTGCGCTCCAGTCTGGGGCCGCTGACCCTCGAAATCCTCCACCAACACCTGGCGGGATTTTTTACCGTCGAGGAGCGGGAAATCGAGGACGCTTTGCGGTTCGCGCTCGAGCGACTCTCTCTCGTGATCGAGCCGTCGAGTGCGGTCGCGCTGGCGCCGCTGTTGCGCGGCGAGCCCGTCCTGCGGGGAAAGCGAGTCGGGGTGATCCTGACGGGCGGCAACGTGCGCGTCGATCCGCGTGGGTCTTGGCCGGAGGCCCCGACGCCCGGCCCGTAGAATGCGCCGTTCCTCTTTTTAGTAGCCGATTGGACACGGAGGGCCCCACACGGTCGGGCCTGCGCGCGACCGAGCGGGCCTGTGGGGACCACCCCGACTCGGGCCGCCGGCAATCCGACGCCCGGGCCGAGGCCCGGGGTTCCGGACGGCCCTTCATGCGACTTCGGCGGAGTCCGCGTGACGAGGAAGGGTGCGCAGTCGAGCGAGCCACTCGTCCGCCAACTGAAACTCCTCGGCGGTATAGGCCTGGCCGCCGAACCGGATTCCATAGTAGAGCTGTGTCAACGCCTGTAACGCGGGTGCGGCCTCCCGCCAGGTTCCGCTCACGGCGTGGAGAAACTCCTGCGGAGTCGCGGAGGGTGGCTTCTCGAATCCCCGCTTGGCCAAGATCTTGAGCATTTGCCCGTAGAGCTGTTGCGCCGCCGCTTCTTCGCGCCCCGGGAGCGCGGCTGCCGCCGCGGTCAGCCGGCGTCGGACCACGCCGATCAGCCGCACGAGCCCCCATCCAATCAGCAGCAACCCCAGCAGGGCCAGGAGGCCGTAGGTGTTGGAGCGTCTCAGCACGGCGATCAGGGTGGATAGGCGAACCAACCATGGTTCCGTCCACGCGTGCCAGGCCTCCGAGACCCGCGTTCGCACCGAATCCGTCCCGTCCCGCAGGGTCTGCACGACGGCCAACTGATCGGTGGCGCTGTATTGGACGATCAGGCGGTCCCACTGGAGGCGCACGGAGTCGAGGAAGCTCGACCAATCGGCCCACATGCCGCGCGACGCCGGGCCGGTCACACTCGGCGTCGGATCGATGGTCACCCATCCCGACGACGGGAAGTACACCTCGACCCACGCATGGGCGTCCCGCTGCCGAACGGTAAAGTACTTGCCGTACTCGTTCCACTCGGTGGGCATGAATCCGGTGACCAAGCGGGCCGGGACTCCGACCGTTCGCAGGAGGACGACCAGCGCCGTCGCATAGTGCTCGCAATAGCCTGTCTTGCGGGCGAAGAGGAACTCCTCAAGGGGCGGGGCGGTTCCGGAGCGGCCGACGTCGAGGCTGTAGCGATATTGCGATTGCAGCAGGGCGTAGAGGGCCCTGACTTTTTCATGGGGGGTTCTGGCATGGCGGGTCTGTTCTTCTCCGAGCGCCGCCACCTCGGCGCTGAGCGCCGGGAGTTGCAGATAATGCCGGCGAATGTCCTCCGGATAGGCGGGTTGCGCGGCGTGCCGGTCCTGTTCCTGCAGCCGAATCGGCGACGACCAGACACGGTATTGCGTCCGGCCGTGGACCGGAACCGGTAGATACATCCCGCCCATCGCGTCTACCTGGAGACTGGAGAATTCGCCTTCGATGGATCTGGGCATCGAGGCGCCAAACAGCACGGTGGTATCGAGCGGTTCGAGCAGGATGTCGTGCGCCATCAGCCGCGTGCGGGGCTGGGGCGAGGCGCCTGGCTTGCGTCCGGCGGGCAGGTGGAACAGCTTGGTGGCCGCATCGGTGGGCAGGCGGCGTCGCCGGGAGGTGTTGACCCACGCTCGCCCGTTATACCAATCGTAGGCCATCCCCCGAAGGTAGAAGGGCTCGCTCGGTTTGGTGTTGCCGTCCGGGAACTCCACCCGCATCACGATGCTGTCGTCCAGCTTGATGGCGCCGATGGCCCCCAGATCGACCTTTTCCGAGAATCCGGCGGTGCGGAGTCCCTCCGAACGGCCTTTTTGGAAGAACCCGGCGCCGATCCGCGGAATGCTGAAAAAGATCAGCAGGGTCAGACCGAACGCCGCCAGCGCGAAGGCGTTCGTCGTCCAGAAAAACCGCGCGTCGATGAATCGGACCGACCCCCCGACCTCCTGCCGGAGCGCTCCCGGTCCTGCGGAGCCGGGCCGGGCCTCCATGAAGAGGTGATAGAGCAGCAATGTCCACACGCCCACCATGAGGTAGGCGACGATGATCGTACCGTACCAGAGGTCGGCGGTCATCCCCGCCGATGCCAAGATCATCATGAGGCTGATGGCGTAGAGTTGGAGGTAGTCGCGACGCAACTGAAGATTGAACAGCTTGTTGACCATGAGGGCGATGAGGAAATGCACCCCGGCCGCCAGGAGATCCTGCGCGAACCACATGAAATCGATCCAAAACCACCCGAAGGCGAGCACGATGACGGCGTTCCAGAACTGAGTCGAGAGCGGCGACTGGTGAGCATGCGCCGGGCTGGTGGGACGAAGGGCCTGCATCAAGCTGAGCAGCAGACCGGAGAAGCCAAGGACCTGGAAGCCCACCGGCAGGCCCGCGGTCAAGGCCAAACCGAGGAAGGCGATCGCCGCCAGCAGGATGGTGCTAAGTTGGAATGCCCGGTCCAATCCCATCGTGCACTCCGATCAGGGCGTCGTCGGACGTATCGAAACTGGCGGACGAGCATGCGCCGCGCGCCACAATCGTCGGAGAGGACCAGGGCACCACGGCGAATTCGGGCTCCGTCTGGCCCGCCCGATCCGGGGCCTGCGTGTCCGGCAAGGGTGGAGGCTCGGGAGGCTCCGGCCAAGAGGGTTCGCACAGAGCCAGCGGGGCCAGGAGGCGCATGAGGGTGTACTCGCCGGCAGGCGCAGGATGATCGGTCGGGCCGACGCGGAGGCGCACGCGAAAGCCTTGCGCGTGAAAGTGAGCCGTCAGTGACGCCGTCAGGGTGACGGCCCGTTCGAAGCTTGCGCGGGCCTCCTCGGGAGCGGTGGTCGACAGGCTGATCGTCACCCGCGGATGGCTCTCGGCCTCGGTTTCCCGAACGATGAGTTGGGAGGTCCTCGCCGTGCTCATCCAGTGGATCAGACGCGAATCGTCGCCGGGCTGATAGAGCCGAAGATTGTAGAGATCGGCACCGGGTCCGCGTCGCGCCGCCGCGCGATCGATTCCCAGTGCCGAGACGCTCGTGAGCAGACCCGGAGGCAGAGGCTGCGGTTTGGGGACAATCAGCACCGACATCCTGTGCGGCAGGAACGATCGTTTGAGGAACAGGCCGAACGGAAAGGGTGTCGCGATCTGAATCCCGTCGATGTCGTACCGTCCGCGGCCGGTGACGTGAAGGGGACAGGCCACGAGCACGGTCCCGCCCGGCGGGAGATACTTCACGTGGATGGATCGCTCGTTGGCCCGACCACCCACGACCTCCGCCAGACGGAGTGAGAAGCTGGGAAAGCGCGTTTTGGGATTGGTGAGGACGAGTGTGAGCGTCACATCGGACCCGGCATACGCGAACTCGGGGGCGTGGCACGAGACCTGAAGCTTCCGGAGACACACTTCCGAGAGGAGACCGGACATGGTGATGAGGCTCAACATCATGGCCACCAACAGATAGAACAGATTGTTCCCGGTGTTGATCGCCGCCACGCCGACGGCCAGCGTGAACAGAACGAACCGGGTGCCTTCGGTGGTGAAGGTCGCGGAGCGGCGGCGGAGTTTGCCGGAACGCGCACGTCGAAACCGCCTCCAGGAGCGTAGGAACCGAGGGAACGGACTCAGAGGGGCGGGTGGCAAGGGAGGCTGGAGAGAACGGTCCGAATCCACGGATGACTCGCGGGCGTCGCCCCGTCGATCCCTAGAGAGGAACGGGCACGGTGTTGAGGAGATCACGAATGACGCGTTCGGTTTGCTCGACGTGGCGGCCCTGTCCCGTGTGCGCACGGTTCAGCATGATGCGATGCGGGAGCACGACCGGGGCAAGCGTCTTGATGTCGTCCGGAAGGCAGTAGCTGCGTCCCCTCACCAGCGCCAATGCCTTGGCGGCCTTGCAGAGAGCCAGGGCGCCGCGTGTGCTGACGCCGAGGCTCAACAACTCGGTCTGTCTGGTGGCCGCCACGATGGCGAGGAGGTAATCCATGAGGCTCGGCTCCATCCGGACCTTCTCGACCTCTTCCTGAAGATCCAAGACTTGCTGCGCGGTGACGACCGGCTGGAGGTCTTCGGCCGGATGCAGCGATTGCGGTCGATCGAGGACCTTGCGTTCTTCCTCCGCCGACGGGTAGCCGATCGTCAGGCGCATCAGGAAGCGGTCCAGTTGGGACTCCGGCAGGGGAAACGTGCCGTGATACTCGGCGGGATTTTGGGTGGCGATGACCATGAAGGGTTGCTGCAACGGGTAGGTCTGGTTGTCGACCGAAATCTGCGCTTCGCTCATCGCTTCCAGCAAACTGCTTTGAGTCTTGGGCGTAGTGCGGTTGATCTCATCGGCCAAGACGATGTTCGCGAAGATGGGGCCGCGCATGAACTCAAACGCCTGCTTCTGGCGGTTGAAGATGGAGACCCCCACGATATCGGACGGCAAGAGATCGCTGGTGAACTGAATGCGTTTGAAGGCGCAGTCGATCGTGCGCGCGAGGCTGTGCGCCAGGGTGGTTTTCCCGACGCCGGGGACATCCTCGATCAATAGGTGCCCGCGCGCGAGCAGGCAGACGACCGCCATTTCCACGACCGCGCCTTTGCCCTTGATGATGCGCTCGATGTTGTCCTGAATGGCGCGGATCGCCGTGGTGGTGTTGGTCATCACCGTGTCGTCGTGGCCCCGCTCGGATGGATTGGGTAATGAAAAAAGTCTAACAGAGGGTCCCCGGACCGTCAATTTTATCCGCGTATTGCGAGCAGGAGCGAAGCGGCATCTGAAGCCGATTCACGCGGCGTGGAGTCGATCAGGAACACGCGGCGACGAAGACGACGAACCAGGGAGGAACTTCTTCCGTCATGTCCCGATAGCGCCGGGCGGTCAGGCTCGCGGGCATGTCGGAGAACGTCGCGCCTCGACGGATTTCCACGAATCGGAATCCAACGGTCGGCGTCGTGCGATTCGATCCCGGCAGGACGCGCGGCAGGTCTTCCCGCAGCGGCGCGACGGCCGCCAAGGATAGTCGTCCTCCGATCGGGAGCGCCGTCAGCGTAACGTACAGATCTCCGAACACGGTCCGACGGGTCGCGTCGGTCAGAATGACGTCGCGAGGCCGCATGCGCGGGTCGGCCACCAGTTGCCCGAGGAGTTCCCAAAAGACGGTATCATCCACGGCGCCCAGCACCGCCACGGCGCCGCGCCGCGTCATCAAATCGAGTAGTGCGATCGGACCGCGGATGTCGAACTTCCACGAAGGGAACAACAGCGCGCGACCGCGATGGCGGACCTCCAATGCCGGCTGTCCGTCCGTGCGCACGTGTCGAAAGGTCCCCCGCGTCCGCTCGAGGTCCTCGCGTATCACCGCCTGCGAGAGACGGGTTGGCTCGTAGGCGAACGTCGGATTGGCCGGAGCCCAGCAGGTGACCAGGTCGTAACGTGGCAAGAAGGCACGGGGATGGGTCGGGCCGGCTAAGGTGAACATATCTGCGTCCCCCCAGTAGTGGAAGCTCAGCCCGGGTGTGGATTGAAGCCGGCGAACTCGCTCGGGCGGGGCCTGATAGGCGCCTCCGAGCGACGATCGGGGATCGACGCGGTCGAGTCCATGGGCGATCAGCGTGCGTCCTTGTGCTCGAAGAGGGGGCACATAGCGGGCCGCCAGCTCGTCGATGAACGACAGATCTCCTGCCCCCAAGTCGAGCAACGAGGGACGGTCGCTGTCGAGCAGGAGATCAAATGGGCTCGGCTCCACTGCCAGGTGGGCCAGAACCGAGTCGTCCACGACCATCCCCGCGGAGAGGCCGGGCTGCGCTCCGCCGAGCAAGCCGAAAAAGATGCAGAGCGCACGCAAGGCTTTGGTGGTCGGCAGGCCGGTGAGACGCCTCAGCGTCTCGCCCGGGCCATCCGGTCCTTTTCCGGCGTGCTGCGGAGACAGCGCCGTCAGAAGCTCATCGCGCCACGTACTTGCCGGAAGTGCCTGGACGATGGCGTCGCGCAGCCTGTCGAACGTCGTCGAGATTTCCTCGCCCGCCACCAAACGGCGTGAGGCCTCCCACTCGCGAGGGGCGGTCGTACGGAGGTCCTTGAGCCGGCGGCGCAGCTCCTCGGGCGGCATGGCGTTCGGGATCATGGGGGAGGGCATGAGGGAAGTGCCTCGCTGGGTTTCGGAGCCATGCAGGATAGGAAGCGCAGGTTCGATCCGTCAAGGCGAGGGGTTGCCTGGCGAGGGGAGCGGGTGGTAGGGATGATTCATGGATCTCAAGAGCTTCTGTGTGAAACGGGTCGGATGGTGTCTTGGGATCGTGTCGGTCCTCGTGTCGACTGCCTGCGCCTCCCCCCGGTCTTCGGATTCGGACCCTTCCTCGACCGAACACCCGAGTTCCGTTGAGGCAGCGTGGCAGGCCGGAACCATCCTCGACGTTCGGACTCGCCGACCGGTGTCGATGCCGGAGTGGCTCAAGAGTGCGGCGCGCGCCGACGTCGTGTATCTGGGCGAAGAGCATCACAATCGCGAGCACGTCGACGCGGCGCTCCGAGTGCTGCAAGCCCTGGTCGCCGCCGGTCGCCGGCCGGTGCTGGGGCTCGAAATGTTCTCATGGGACGGACAGGCAGCCCTGGATCGGCAGGTGTCGGGGCCCCCGCTCCCGGTCGAGGAGTTCCTCGCGGCGGCGAAATGGACTCAGAACTGGGGCGGATCGTATGAGGATTACCAGCCCCTCGTGCGCTTCGCTCGCGAGCACCAACTACGGCTACGAGCGCTCAATGCGCCTCGGCCTCTTGTGCGGAAGGTCGCGAAGGAGGGGGTGCTCCGGGTCGTCGGTTCGGCCGAGGCGCAGGAGTGGGGGATGCGCCAGGAGGACATCGTGGACGATGTCGCGTATCGACGCGCGATGATCGGGCAATTGAAGGCGTGCCATGGCGGCGGGGAGGATCGCGACTACGAGCCGATGTACGAGGCCTCGTTGTTTCGGGATGAAGCCATGGCGAAGACCGTGGCGCAGGAGGCGGCGGCAATCATGGCTCGGGGAGATCGGGTCGCGGGGCCGGTCGTGAGCTATACGGGCGGCGGGCACATTCAATACCGACTGCCGATCCCCCAGCGGGTGGAGAGGCGGCTCGGAGAACGCGTCACGCAGATCACCATCTATCTCGCCTCCTACGAGCCTGGGCGGACCGAAGAAATTCACGAATGGCTCGACCAACAGATTGCCGATTTCATCTGGCTGACTCCTCTGGGCGCCCATGGGCCTCCACGGCGCTGCCGATAGGCCGCGCTTCGGCCCGTCCGGGGTCGACGTCTGGGATGTGTTCCTCCGTCCACTTCGACCAGGAGTCCACCTATCGTCACGGATGTTTCCGGTGCTCCGCGCACCCGAGCCCTCCATCAAACAGTCTGAGCGCCGCGCTCCGGGCTCCATCGCATCTCAGGGGGCGTACGGTGCCCCATCGATCGGACCCGCGTGTCCGTATTGCCCACATTCCTTGACAGGTCGTCAGGCCGGCGGTACAACCGCTGAGAAGCCGGATCTTGTCGATTGATCGCGAGGTTGCATACCTATGCGGAATACGATTCCCTGTACCGCCGGTCGCATCGCGCTTCTGGAGCCCGCCATGATTCAGGCGATCGTGGAGCAGCGGGCCTTCCAGCGGGGTCATGAGTACTTCAAAGAGAGCCGGGTCCGACTCCTGGAAGCGGATGACCGGGACATCGTCGCGACGGTCCTGGGGAATTCGGGTGTCTACGAGCAAACCATCCGATTGCGGGACGGGAGCCTTGTCGCCGCCTGCTCCTGTTCGTTGATCGAGCAGCCGATGTGCCGGCATTGTGTGGCCGTGCTTTTGGAGTTTCACCGATGGTCCTCGCAGCGGGGGCACCGGGAGACAACCTCGCCGAAGGGAACGGGCGCCTCGCAGGAGCTCCGGGCCGCTCGCGCGAGTTCGAACGGAAAGTCGGCCGATGCGGTCGACCAGGACCTTCGCCTCAGCGATTTGGTCGCCTTCGTCCAGTGGGCGCAACCGGCCATGAAGCTGTTGGCGAAGAACGAGTCCCTTCCCGATACCCCGTCGCTGCCCGCAGGCCTCGCAACGGAGTGGGCGGAGACCATTTGCGCCCTGGGGCGCCGCAATCGAGAGCAGGAAGATCAGCAGCAGACCCTGCACGCGGACCTGGCACAGCGGGAGTTGCAAATACAGCAGTTGCATCGGCAGCTCGACGTCATGAGGAAAGAGCTGCAGTCGGCCCGCGACGCGTCGCAGCGTCTGGAGCGAGAGGTGGCCAACTATCAGGGGGTGATCGGAACACTGAAGGACCTATCCGAACATCTCGCGCGGTCCGATTCGGACGTCAAAGCCGTGGCGGGCGACCTGTCTCAGAGCCAAGGCCGGCTCGAGCGGCTGGCCCAATCCTTTCGGGATGTCTCTCTTGCCCTGCAGGATCTCGCCAAGCAGCAACGTTCCGCCCAGCCAGACGATCCCGCGACCGAACAGTCCAACCGTTCGTGATTCGATCCGTCCGTTGCCCCCGGTTCGTGCCTGCCCCCTGACCCGGCCCCCTCCCCCTTGCAAGGGCATGGAGCCCTTCTGTAAAATTCTCTGCTCGATGCCGATTGATGCTCAGTCACCATTAAGAGGAGGAACGGGTATGTTTCAGCGGATGCTCGGGATCACCACCATATTGCTCATGAATGTCTCCGTTGCGTTGGCGAACGTGTCGGAAGGGCCGCCGGATTACAGTGGCATCACGGGGATGTACTACACCCTGATCGGCCTGATTCTCGCCTACGGCGTCTACGATACGTTTTTCAAGAAATCATCGTAACCGTTCCGAACCCGGGGTTGGGCGATACGGGCAGTCCGGTGGAGCGCCGGGGGTGGCGAGTGTGCGGCGTAGAGCGTCACTGTGTGGACGACGGCGGGGTGGTCGGATCCAGCATGGGCCGAAGCGCCTCGTACACCGTGTCTGCGACGATATGGTATCCCTCCTCGGTCGGGTGAATCCCGTCGGCCTGATTCAAGGAGGGTTTCGCCGCCACCCCATCCAGGAGAAAGGGGATGAACGGCAGGCGGTACTGCCGGGCGAGCCCTGTATAGACCCGTTCAAATCCGGCTGTGTAATCCTCGCCATAGTTCGGGGGAAGTTTCATTCCCGCCAGCACGACCCGAACTCCTGCCTGCGTCAGACGCTGAATGATGGCCTCGAGGTTCTGTCGAGTTTGATCCAAGTTCAAACCACGTAACCCGTCGTTCGCTCCCAGTTCAAGAATCACGATGTTCGGTCGGCTGTTGAGGACCCACCCGACCCGCCTGAGCCCGCCCGCCGTCGTGTCTCCGCTCACACCCGCGTTGACGACCTGGTAGCGATAGCCCTCCGCCTCCAACCGCTTTTGCAATTGCGCCGGATAGGCGCGCTCAATCGGCACTCCCAAGCCCGCCGTGAGACTGTCGCCGAAGGCGACGATCTTGGGGCGTTCCGGTTGAACCGGTGCCGCCCACGCGGGTGTCGGCCCCAGGCCGACCAGCGCCACGACCAAGCCGAGAAATCTCAGGCGGAGGCTCATGGTCTCAGTATAATATGTGAAGAGAGGCGGGAACAGTCGAAGCTCATGAGGCGCGCATGATTCGAGTCCGAGACGTGGTGATGCAACTGGCCGGTGGAGGACATACGCTCACGGTCCTGGACCATGTGTCCCTGGAGATCCCCGATAAGCAAACCGTGGCCATCGTTGGGCCGTCCGGGAGCGGGAAGTCCACGCTTCTGGGTCTGATGGCGGGGTTGGACCGACCAACGTCCGGAACGATCGAGATCAACGGGGTGGAGCTGTCCTCGATGTCCGAAAGCGCCTTGGCGGAGTTTCGACGGGACACGATCGGGTATGTCTTCCAGGCGTTTCATCTCATTCCGACGCTCACCGCCCTTGAAAACGTCGCCGTTCCGCTCGAGTTGCAGGCAGATCCCCGCGCTCACAGCCGCGCGGCCGAACTCCTGATGGCGGTGGGTCTCGGCGACCGACGACAGCATTACCCGGTGCAGCTCTCCGGCGGCGAGCAGCAGCGGGTGGCGATCGCCAGGGCCTTCGCTTGCCGCCCACCGATTCTGCTGGCGGATGAGCCGACGGGCAATCTCGATTCGGCCGCCGGCCGGCAGGTCTTGGCGCTGCTGCTCGATCTTCATCGCGATGTCGGTGCCACCCTGGTGTTGGTGACCCATGAGCTGGAGATCGCCCACACCATGGAGCGTGTCATTACGTTGAAGGACGGTCGTATCGAGTCCGACCGGTTCCTGCGCCCGGAGGGCGCCGCAGGGGGACCGCCGTGAACCTGTTTGCCTGGACGATGGCGTGGCGGGAAACGCGCGCGGGATGGCGGCACTTTGTCTACTTCGTCGTCAGTGTGGCCGTTGGAGTGGGTGCACTCGTGACGGTGTCCGCCTTCGCCACCAGCGTGGAGCGGACGGTGACCCGCGAAGCGCGGAGTCTCCTTGGCGGCGACATCGAGATTCGAACGTCGCGGCCGCTGAGCGCTGAAGGACAGGCTGTCCTCTCGGAGGTGCAGTCGCGCGGTTATCGGATGACCCACGTGAGTGAGCTTATTGCCATGGCCGCGGTGCCGGGAGACGCCCAAGGCGCGCCCGCCGGTCACACCACCCAGGTCGTCGAGTTGAAGGCGGTGGATCCGGCGTATCCCCTTTATGGGGCCGTGGGAGTCGAGCCCGCGCAATCACTGGCCGCCCTGCTTGGCGTGCGCGATGGATGCCGGTCGCAGCCTTGTCCTGGCGCAGTGGTTCAGGAGTCGCTTTTGATCCGGCTGGGATTGCGGCCGGGGGACGAAATCAAGATCGGTCAGGCCACGTTCTCGATTCGAGGGGTCATTACCAAGGAACCGGATCGCATGGCGAATGCGTTCAGTCTGGGTCCGCGCGTCGTGATTTCACAAGCGGGACTGCAAGCCGCCGAGTTGGTCAAACCAGGCAGTCGCGTGCGGGAGCGGTATCTGCTGCGAGCCGGGGGCGACCCGGTTCTCCTGCCATTGGTCCACGAATTGAGGGGGCGCCTGGCCGCGGAGTCCGCGCGAGTCTCGACTTACCGTGAGGCGCAGCCTCAGTTGAAGCGATTCCTCGAACAGTTGACGCGCTATCTGGGATTGGTCGGACTGACCGCGTTGTTCGTCGGGGGCATCGGGGTTGCGACGACGGTGCACGCCTTTGTGCGAGAAAAGCTCCAAAGCATCGCCGTTCTGAAGACACTGGGGGCGACGACGCCGCTTGTGGTTCAGATCTATGTCGTCCAAGCCCTCGTGCTCGCGCTGGTGGGCAGTGCGGCCGGCGCTCTCTTCGGCTTGAGTGTCCAAGGAGCCCTGCCGAGCCTCCTGCGGACGACCTTCGGCATGGATCTGCTCGATCAGCTTGAGTTCTCGGGGCGGTGGGGGGACTGGAGCGGGTTCCTCGTCGTCGCGAAGGGCCTCGCGCTCGGCGTCCTGACCGCGTTGCTGTTCACCCTGTGGCCTGTCTTGGCCATCCGAGATATCCGCCCCTCTGTGATTTTGCGGCGCCTCACCGTCCAGACCCCGGATTCGGGTTCTCCCGGAAAGACCCGCTTCCCTGCGTGGCGACGGCGGCCCACGCTCGATCCGCTCCGGGTGTCGGCGAGTGCCGTCATCCTCGTGGGATTGACGGGCTTAGCCATGTGGCAGGCCGGGTCGTGGCGGGTGGGATCGCTCTACCTGGGGGGGTTGCTTGGCGCCGTGCTGGTGCTGCACCAGGCCGCACGATGGTTGATCCGAGGCCTCCGCGCCTTGCCACCCGTGCGATCGCTGGTGCTGCGCTACGCACTCGGAAATATCCATCGCCCCGGCAGCCAAGCGGTCGGGGTGATGATGGCCATCGGACTGGCCCTCATGGTCATTGTCTCGGTGTCGCTGCTCGAACGGGCGCTGGTCGAGCAGGTGACGACGACCCGTCCGACCGATGCACCAACCTATTTCTTCATCGACATCCAACCCGATCAACGGGAAGGAGTCTTGGAGTTGCTGCACCGTCATACAGGTACGTCCGGCTTGGAGGCCCTCCCGTTGCTCCGCTCGCGCCTGGCTGCGGTGGATGGAGAGGCGATCAAGTTAGAAGCCGAGCAGGAACTTCCCAACGACAGACCCGACGAGCGGAGGCGGGCCTGGTATCAAACCAGGGAGTACGTGGTGACGGTCCTCGAGAACCTTCCCAAGGACAATGTCGTGGTGAGCGGGACGTGGTGGACGCCGGGGGAGCCGTCCGAAACGCCATGGGTCTCGATCGAAGAGGAAGCGGCCCGGTCCTTGGGGGTGGAAGTCGGCTCGACCCTCTCACTGGATGTTCAAGGGACCGTCGTGTCGGCCAAGGTCCGCAGCATTCGCAAGGTCGAGTGGAGCAATTTCTCGACCAACTTTTACATGATTTTCTCGCCGGGTAGCTTGGAGGGTGCCCCGTTCACCTACGTGGCCACCGTGCATACTGAGCCGGGACAGGATCTGCCCCTGCTGCAAGACATGGTGGTGCAGTTCCCGAACGTGACCGGGATTCACATCGGGGACGTGCTGGACGGATTTGCGCGCATGCTTGATCGCCTCTCCATGGCCATCCACGCCGTGGCGTTCTTCAGCTTGATCTCAGGGGTGTTGGTCATGGCGACGGCGCTGTCTGCCACCCGCTATCGACGTCTGTACGAATCAGTCATCCTGAAAGCGTTGGGAGCGACACGGAGCACCATCGCCCGCTCCTATGCGTCGGAATATGCCCTCCTCGGCCTGATTGCGGGGGTCATCGGGATCGGGCTGGCCAACGTGCTCTCCTGGGGGCTCTTGGAATATCTGTTCGATCTGTCCTGGTCGTTTCAGCCGTCGCTGTTGGTTGCGAGCCTGCTCCTGACGATCCTGCTCACCGTGGTCGTGGGTTTCTTCGGGACGTACGGCATCCTCGGACGGCGGCCCTTGGCGGTGCTGCGATACGAATAGATTCGACCGTGTCGGAGCGCGGGCGGTGGCATTGCCGCCGGGGCGGACAGTGAGGGCGCCAGAAGGTCGTTGGTCGCGTCCGACAGGTGGGCATCCACCGGGCGAGCGATCCCGCGTTCGTTGAATCGGGAGAGTTTCGGCGTGGGCAGCCTCGAGGGGGTCTGCGAGCCGGCGTAATGGCATCCCGCGTTGTCCCGTCCTCCGAATGTCCGCTACGGGACCGTCCCGTTCGAGCGCTGCCGCCTCCTCGAAAGCCGTGGCTCATGTCTGGGAGCGCGCGCCGAGACATGGCGGCTCAATTGAGCTGGAGGGTCGCATGGGTTGAGGGAGGGGCTTCCGGAGTGCTCGCCGAGGTTGATGAGGCAAAGACCCGGTCGGGACCGAGCTGTCCTTGATCGATGAGGTAATGCATCACTGCCTCCATGCGATTGCGACGCAGGGCCCCCAGGTCCTCGTCCGTCACGGTTTGCTTGGCGAGGATCGCCTGCTCGATTTCGGCGAACGGCGCCTGAGATGGCGCTCCGGGGTCGGGCGCCTCGCCATGAGGTCGCCACTCGGCCCGGGGTTTGACTGTTTCCTCTTCGGCGCTTCCAAACGGATTGAGTTTCTTTAGAAAGGCCCAAAATCCGGAGGGTGCTGGAGGGGGCGGCGGCAGGTCCTCCAATGCTACCTCCTCCTTAGGCGACGCGCCTTGTTCAACCGTCAGGAGCGCGGCGTGGAGATTGCGGACCATGGTTTCGTACTCCACTTCGTCCAGAGAGACCTGGTCGGGAGTCATCTCGGGTTGAGCGGCGGGTCCCATGGCCGCAAGCTTTTTCTGCTTGAGGAGGCGGCGAAGCTTGATCTTCGCCAGGGCCGCGCGGTCCTCCACCGGATCAATCGCGGCGCTGACTTCAAGTCGGAGGGCCGGTCGCTCCGTCAGGGCATGAGCCAGTTTGGCCAGTTTGGTGGCTTCCGTTTCCGATAGATCCGCCCGGCCGGCCTCGAACACGATGTCCTGAAGTTCCTCTCCGCCCCCGCCCACCACCGCTCCAAGCAGCGCAAACGGGGACGTCGCCACCTTCTCCAGAATGTTGAGGAACGCCCGAAGGATCACGCGGCCTAACGTGAACTCCGGATCGTCGAGACTCCCGCCGACCGGCACGTTCAGATGAATCTGACCCTGGCGGTCTGTCAGGATGGCCAGGGCCAGTTTCACGGGCAGCGAAGTGGCCTCGGGACTGTCCGTCTTGTTCCCCAACGTCAGTTGATCGACCAGGACCATGTAGTCCCCGGTCAGCTTGCGATCGGCGATCCCGTATTTCAGATCGAGCGATAGCGTTCCTTTTTCAATGGGATACCCCACATACTTGGCGCTGTAGCCCGTCCAGGCCGGCACGTCGTATCCTTTCAGAGCCAGGATCATGTCCAGGAGCGAATCCTTCCCTCTGGGCTGCGCCTGTCCGGTTATCCTGAATGGGGCTCGCTTGTCGACTTTGGCGGACATGTCGAAGGTCATCTTGGACAGCCCCGGGTAGGTGACGTTCTGGATCCGTCCGGTGAGTTGGGTCATGCCGGTTGCGAGCGGTGGTCGGACCGAACGGTCCGTCAAAGATAGGCCCGCGTTCTCGATCACGACGTTCTTGACTGACAGAGAAGCGGCCTCCGTCGATCGGTCTGTGCTCGTGCCGGCCGAATCGGCGGCGTCCTGTTCCGGCTCCGACCGTGCGAGAGAGGTCAGATTCATGCGCCCGTCCTCGCTGATGGAGGCACGGCCGAGAAAGTGCTTGAGATGAATCTGATCGACGGCGATCCGGGTCGGCGCCACCTGGGCGTCGATTCCGGTCAATCGCAGGGCATCCCACTTGGCCAACAGCTCCGAGGTCCGCGAGTCCTCGGCGGAAAGTGCATTCACGGCGACCTCGCCTCGATAGCGGGCCATCGGCCCGGATTTACCGGTGAGGGGACCGGGCTGTCCGTAGGTCAGGTGCCCGCGGAGATCGACTCCGCCGCTGCTCATCTCCACGTGGAGGCGTTCACTCAGATAGGGTTGGAACGGCGTCAACACGAAATCCTTGATCTGGGCATCCAGGTCGGCGGCGAAGGGGCTATGGTGGACCAGTCCCGACAGGCGCAGCGTCCCCTGCTGATTCCATCGGAAGGAAATGTCGGTCGTGATGGGATGGGTCTCGGGGTAACTGGCGTCCTTCAAGGTGACCGAGAGATCGTCCAGGAGAAACCGGGCCGGACGTTCGGGCACCTGGTCGACCAAGGAAAGGCTCATATTCTTGAGCTGGAGTTCGTGGAGGGTGAGATGCCAGGGAGGCTGCCTCGCATCCTGCTGGGGTGCCGCAATCGCCTCGGGCTGTGGAGTTGGCGCTTCGGAAGGCGGCGGGGCGATCAACGATTCGAAATTGAGATGACCCCGCTTGTCTCGGACGGCGGACACCACGGCGTCGCTCAGCGAGAGAGAGCCGATCGACGCCGTCGTCTTCTCGAAATTTGCCGCGATATCATGGACGGCAAGCTCGGGCAGCGTGACGAGCGGATCCTCGGAGTCCGGGCCCGCTAAAATGAAATCTGTCACCTCCAGCGCTCCGTGCTGAATCCAGAGCGCCACGCGGCCGCCCGCGGTGTCGAGTCGGTAGTCCAATCGGAGCCCGGCCTTCCCGTCCAGGACTCGCCCCCGAAAACGGGACGGATAGTACGGTGCAAAGCTTTTCAGTTGGACCCCCGTCAGTTGGATATGGCCGTCCGACCACAATGGGGAGACCGAGAAGTGCCCCGACCAGGACAACGCGGTGTTGGGGTCCATTCGAGCCGTAAAGCGATGGGGGTGGCTCCAGTCGGGATCGGTCTTGAAATTGGTGACCTCGAAATCGATCGGGCCGACGGTCGTCGCATACGGTTCGTTACGCGAATGGTCCTCAAACGCAAGACGGCCCCCGTGGAGAGTCAACTTGGCGATGCGAACGAGGAGCGGTTTGGAAGGCACGTCCTCCGGGGCCGGCTCGACGTCGGCCTTCAGCGTATCCAGCAGGTTGCTGAAGTTCGTCCGGCCGTCCTCCAGGATGTCGATCGCCAGCGACGGCTGCGTGAGGGACACTTCCCTCAGGTTCACGCTGCCCTCGTAGACCGAGGAAGCCTGGAGATTCGCCAGAAATTCCTTGAAGGAGGCGAACTCGGCCCCGGTGGGTTCAGTGGCGCGGAAGCCGGTGACGACGAGGGTCAGCGTGAAGGGATTGAAGGCGATTTTTTCGATCGTGACGTCGCGATGCAGGAGGAGCGGAAGCTTGGCTTCGAGTTGCGATTTGCAGACCGCCGGCAGGACGAGAAATCCGCCGATGGCATAGGCGAGCAAGGCCGCAGCCATGCCCACTCCCCATTTGGCGCGCCTGGACATCGAAGGTTGATAAAGGAGCCCGAATGTCTTCGGTCATCATAAACTAGGCTACGAACGAGGGCAACGCGCGGACGGCGGCGGGTGGCGGTTTACGTGGATTGCCGACCGGGGGAGAAATAGGCGTGGAGGGCGGCGCCCTCCCGTTCACGGAACGTCACGGCGACGCGCAGTTGCTCGAGATGTTGGGCCAGGACTTTGCCCCCGAGATCGATGCGCTGCCGCTTGAGAAACTGATGGACGTCACGCTCCAGAGTCGCGGTGGAGAGGGCAGGAAGATGGCCGAAGAGTCGCCGCAGGCCGTTGGCGGGGAATCGTTGTTCGATCGTCTTCCAGTGCTCCTTCACAAAGGTCCAGGCGAGATCGCGGCCGTGTCTTGTGGACAACAGTGCGCCGATGACGGCCGCCCCCTCGTGGGTGCGAATTTCGTCGCGCAGGGTGTGCGCGAGTGTCCTGGCGACCAGCGAGGGAGCGCGAAAGGCCGTGAGTCCAAATAGATAACGGCGCTCTTCCTGCGGTGTCCGAGCCTGTCGGAATCGGTCGAAAAAGTCTTGATAGTCGGATTCCTCCCCCGTAAACGCGACGATGTTGATGAGCGCCGGCACGAGGTTCGGGTCGACGGTTTCCGGACGCTGGAGGTATTCCGCATAGCGCGCTCGGGCCGTGGATTGGATGGCGGCGTCGTTCCCGATGGTGCCGAGGGTGCCGATGAGGTCCGCGCGCAGCTCTCGTGTCAGGTCGTCTTCGTCCGGATGCGGCGTCCAGCCCAGGTCCGCGAGGATAGCCTCGAGCCGGCCTCGGAGGAACGTTTCGAATGCCGGTCGGTCGCGTGACTCGACGAGGGTGTCGATCCGCTCAAAGGAGGAGAGGAGGATGGACCACACGTGAGGGCTGCGGTCTCGGACGAACCGGGCCGTGAGGTCCAGGTAATCTCGAATAGGCATGATGCCGGCGAGACAGACGGCCCACGCGTCGTTGATCAGATTGAACCGCTCGATGGGGCGCAGACCGTCCGGGAGAGCGTCGATCAGCCGCCGGAGCAATTCGGGTGCGTAATGGACGCGATAATAGCCGTGCCCGCCGGGATTGAGCAGGATGGTCTGGAAATCCGCTGGGACCGGCAGCGAAGATTCGACGGTGTCCAGCAGCCGGCTATGGACGAGCGTGTCGTGGGGTGTTGTGATGGAGAGCTGGAGCGGGACCTGCCAGCGCGTGGCCGCGGCCGTCGTGACGGGCTGCTTCAGATAAGTGAAGCGTTGCTGCCGCACCACCAACTGATGTCGTCGGTTCAGCGAAACGGTCAGCAGGGGATACCCAGGAGCAAAGACCCATCGATTCATGACGCTGGCAATCGGGCGTTCCGAAACCGCTCCGAGAGCGTTCCAGAGATCGCCGGTCTCCGCGTTGGCGAAGGCGTGGGTCTGCAAGTACCGCCGTACGCCGTCTCGAAAGACGGTCGGGCCGAGGAATTGCTCCAACATCCGCAGGACGGCCGCCCCTTTCTGGTAGGTCAGGACGTCGAACATCGCCCCTAGATCCTTGACGGCCCGAACAGGAAACTCAATCGGGCGGGAGGCGTAGAGGCCGTCGGTCGAGAGGGCGGCGGCGCGGGCGAGGGCAAAGGCATCCCAGCGTTTCCATTCCGGTTTCCACGCATCCACGGCGACCACTTCCAAAAAAGTGGCGAATGCCTCGTTCAACCACAGCCCGTTCCACCACGACATCGTGACCAGATCGCCGAACCACATATGGGCGATTTCATGACAGACCACGTCCGCGAGGCCTTCCAACTCGCCATGGGTCGCTCGCTTGGGATCGACCAGCAAGGCGCTCTGGCGGAAGGTGATCGCGCCAAAGTTTTCCATGGCGCCATGCGAGAAATCGGGAATGGCGATCAAATCGAGCTTGTCCCCCGGGTAAGGAAGCCCGTAGTACTCCTCGAAGAATCGGAGCGAGAACGTGGCCAGCTCCTGGCCGTAGGCGGCCAAGTGCGTCTTGCCGGGGATCGTCCAGACGCGGATCGGAGTGCGGCCGACGTAGGTCGCCGGTGTGCCCTCCAGTGGTCCCACGACGAAGGCGAGGAGGTAGGTCGACATCATGATGGTGTCCGCGAATTGGACCACCTTCTTTCCGTCCGCCTGTTCCTCGGCGACGACCTGTGTGTTGGAGAGGGCGGTGAAGGAGGAATCCACGGTCAGCTTCAGGGAGAATACCGCTTTGAAATCAGGTTCATCCCAACATGGGAAGGCCCGGCGCGCGTCCGCTGCCTCGAACTGCGTCACGGCCAGGGTTTGCGTCGCCCTCTGCTCGTCGGTAAAGGTGCTGCGGTAAAAGCCGCGCAGCTGATCGTTCAATCGTCCCCGGAATCGCATGCGGAGGTCCCAACTGCCCGGTCCGATTGGTCGGGACACCGTCAACCGGCATCGTTCGAGCTCCGGCAGCATTCGAATGCGCGCCGGCTGCACAGGTTGGCTCGGCCGTCCGACGGTCGCTTGGTCCAGCTCGAGTTCGACGGCGTTCAGGACGAGCTCGCGAGTGGATTGGGACACGGTCAGTGTGATGAGCGCCTCACCCTCGAACGTGCCTGCCAGGAGATCCGGGGTGATGGAGAGGTCGTACCGGGCCGGTCGTACGTGGCGGGGGAGCCGGCCGCCGTCAGAGGACGGTTTTGCACCCGAGGCGGATCGTGTCGCGATCATGGAAACCTGACCCTCCGCGAGTCCCTGCAAGAGACCTGTCGACGCAATGAATGATCGGACCCCGGGATACCGAAGTGGTGCGCCGGCCAGCGCGCCGATCAGGGAAAGAACGGCCGCCCCCAGCGCTCGCGCGGCTTCCCGTCTGGAGCGGGCCACGCGCGGCGGGCGCTCGGCAGCATCGTACGACTCGGACTGCCCCGATCCAGACGATCCGCCCATGAGGTCTAGGATGCGGAACGGACGACGACTCCGTCCGGACTCGCCACGATCAGGAGACTGGTCCGGCCAACGAACAGGCCGGTCTCAACGACCCCGGGTATTTGGTTGAGCTGCGTTTCGAGCGCGGCCGGATGGTGAATGGCGCCTAAACGAAGGTCGACAATGTAGTGGCCGGCCTCGGTTCGAAACACCTCACCGTTCCGTTCCCGCAACAGAGCCTTGCCACCCACGGCCTCGAGCTGCCGCGCGGTGCTACCCCATCCGAAGGGGATGACTTCGATCGGGAGCGGGAACGAGTTGCCGAGATGCGGCACCTGTTTGGTGTAATCGACCACGACGATGAACCGTCGGGCCGAGGCGGCCACGATTTTTTCCTTGAGCAGCGCTCCGCCTCCTCCCTTCATCAGGTTCAACTGCGGGTCGACTTGGTCCGCGCCGTCGATCGCCACGTCGATGACCCACGCGTCCTCGGTTTCGATGAGGGGGATCCCGATCTGTTTGGCGAGGGCGGCCGTTTCGTGGGATGTCGGGATGCCCCGGATGTTGAGACCGGCACGAACGCGCTCACCAAGACCGGCCACGACGTGTTTGGCGGTTGACCCCGTGCCTAGACCGACGATCATGCCGTCCTGGACATAGTCGAGCGCCTTCAAGGCCGCCTGACGTTTGAGATGGTCCAAATCGAGGGAGGTCATGGGGTGGTGGAGCGGGCGAGTTGGGCTGCGACGGACGCGGCCCCAAGCAATGCCGTTTGCTGATTCATGATGACCCGGACGGGAATGGCGCTCATCAGTCGCTTGTATCGTCCCTTGTTGGTGAAGGCGCGCATGAAGGTGCCGTCTTGGATTTTGGGCAAGAGCTTCGGTGCGATCCCGCCGCCGATGTAGATGCCGTCCAGGGCCATCACTTTCAACGCGAGATTCCCGGCCTCGGCGCCGTAGACGCCGGCGAAGATGTCCAGGGTTTGCTTGGCGATCTCGGCCTGCCCGGCGAGCCCGGCCTCGGCGATCACCGCGGGGGCGTCGCCCGCCCTGATCTTTTCGGCGAGCCAGGTTGGCTCGTTCTTCTTCGTGTCGCGCACGAATTCATAGATGGCATGGATGCCGGGGCCCGAGAGCAGGCGCTCGTAACTCACGTGTAGATATTGGCTGCGGAGATGCCGTAGGAGATCGATCTCCAAGTCGCTGTTCGGCGCGAAGTCGCAATGCCCGCCTTCGGATGCGAAGGGCTGGTAGCCCGCGCCGGTCCAGACGAGCACGGCTTCCCCGAGCCCCGTGCCGGCTGCAATCAATCCGATACAGTGCTTGGCTTTCGGTGGATGCCCGGCGTTCAGCACCACGGTTTCATCGGGACGCAGCCGGAGCAACCCATATGCGGTGGCTTCGAGATCGTTCAGGAGCCGGACGTGGGGAATCGCGAATCGCCCCGCGAGCTCTTTCCCCGAGACCACCCAGGGGAGATTCGTCGTTTGGCATCGATTGTCGATGACCGGGCCGGCCACCCCGAAACATGCGGCATCGACGCTCGTGAGGCCGGCGTGGGGTTTCGAAGTCTCATCGGGCTGGGGAGCAGGCTCCGCCGGGGTCGCGTCCGCCTCGACCGACGGCGCGTCGGAGAGTGTCAAGAATTCCTCGATGACCTCCTCCAGGTTGGCGTAGTCGCCGCTGTAGAAGGTCTGGGCTCGAACGGGCTCCACGCGCTCGGTGGTCCAGTCGAAGAGAGCCAGATTCGTTTTCGTGCCGCCGATGTCCCCTGCAAGAATCATTTATTCCTCGTCCTGCGGCAGGCGTTGACGTCGCGACGAGAGTTCGGCCGCGGCCGCCTCGTCAAGATACCACAAGAGGCGTCCTCCGTTGGGGCGAATTCTGGCGGCGGGGAAAGTCGAAGCCGTGCCGGGGGATTCCAGAATTTGCCGGACGATGCCGGCCTTCTTGCTGCCGGTCACGAGAAACACGATGACGCCGGCTGCGTTCAGCAGGGGGTAGGTCATGGTGATGCGGTGTGAGATTCCGACCGGTGCAGGGGCCGCGACGACCAAGCGGTCGCGCTCCTCAAGTGCGGGACTGTCGGGGAACAGAGAGGCGGTGTGCCCGTCGTTTCCCAGTCCGAGTAAGACGGCATCGAACACGGGAACGGGGCCCAGTTCTCCCGTGAACTCTTGCCGGAGCGTCTGTTCATAGGCGGCTGCCGCCTCGACGGGATTCATTTCGCCGCGCATTCGTGCGACCTGGTGATCCGCAATGCGCAGCGGGTCGAAGAGCGTCGCCTTCGCCATGGCATAGTTACTGTCGGGGTGAGCGGGGGGGACCGCACGCTCGTCTCCGAAAAAGAACCGAACCCGCGGCCAGGTGATTCGAGAGGACCAGGGAGGTGTGGAAAGGGTTCGGTACAGAGTCCGAGGGGTCGAGCCGCCCGAGAGCACCAGACGAAACTGGGCACGGTCGCGGAGCGTTTGCTCCACCGTCCACGCTAGGAAGTCGGCCACTTCGTTGGCGAGCGAGGTGTCGTTTTCGAGGACGTGAATGTGCGCGGGCGAAGCCATCCCGTCAACGAGGGCGTCGGCGTCCGGAAACTGTCTTGCGGACTCCGCGAGGGATCGCACGACGGGGCGTTCTCGGGCGAGACGAGGACGGGGCGCCCAACGCGCGGAGGGTCACCAACGGTCGGGCGCCAAGCCGCACCTGGATAACCGGGCGTTGTCTGGAGAGGAGCGATTGCAGATCTCCGATCGCCTGCGCCTGCGCCAATGTTCCGAAGGTGTAGGATTGGCCGGGGATCGGAATGTCGGCCTTCGGCGTCTCGATGAGCTGGAGGAACAGTCCCTTGGGCGGCCCACCTTTATGCACTTGTCCCGTCGAATGCAGATAACGCGGCCCATACCCGGCGGTGGTGGCGACGTGGGTTCGTGTCACGAGCAGGTGCCGAAGGCGCCGCAGAGCCCGGTCCGCCTGCCGAGAGGGCTGCATATAAGCCAGAATGCCGACGTAGGTTCCGGGTTCACACTGGTCCATGAGTCGAGAGAGCGCCGCGCGCGGATTAACGGTGGTGACCGCTGGGAGGCGGCCTGTGGCTTGAACCTCCTTCAGGATCCGGCCGGTGTTGTTCTTGCTTTCCTGCACATTGGGCTGATCGAAGGGGTGGATGCCGATCACATGGCCGGCCACCGCCGTGGCAAACTCCCACCGGAAAAACTCCGCACCCAGATCATATCGATCCTGGAGGGCGAGTTCGACCAGCGGGTGTCCGGCCTTCACGAGCGCCTTGGCCTGTTTGTCGAGAGCCGCATTGGCATCCCCCCTGAGACGGAGGTACACAAACACCCGATCGTCGCCATATGCGGAGGGCGCGACCAGCGGTTCCTCCGCGACGGGAATCAGTCCCGTGCCTTCTTTCCCCGTGCTTTCGGCCAAGAGCTGTTCCGCCCACAGGCCGAAGGAACCGATGCCTGGCGACGCGATCACGGTAACCTTGTCTCTCCCCTGCCGAAGCAGTGTGCCAAAAATCGTGCCCAGGTAGACCCCGGGGTTCTGGGTCAAGGGTTGCTCCTGCCGGCAGGCGGCGCTCATGGCCTCGGCGCGCCCCAACAATCGTGGAACATCGACGCCAATGAGCGCGGCAGGGACAAGCCCGAAGTACGACAGGACGGAATAACGGCCGCCGATATCCGGCGGATTGTGGAAGACCTTCCTGAATCCCTTTTGCTGGGCGAGATCGATCAGGCTGGTGCCGGGGTCGGTGATGGCGATGAACTGCGCTCCGCCGCGATTGCCTTTGGCCTTCTGGACGAGGGATTCGAAGTGGGCGAAGAGCGACATCACCTCGATGGTCCCGCCTGACTTGCTCGCGACCAAAAAGAGAGTTCTTGCGGGATTGATGGCCTTCGTCGCCGCACGCACCGCACTGGGCACCGTGGTGTCCAAGACCCAGAGTCTGGGATACCCTCTGGCAGATCCGAAGGTGAGGCGCAGCACCTCTGGACCGAGGCTGCTTCCGCCCATGCCTAGGAGGACGACATCACGATACCCCTCGCCCCGCACCTCGTCCCGAAGGTCGGTCAGCTCCCGGATCGCCCCCTCAGCCCCGAGCGCCGACGGCTGAGTCACGGTGAGCCAGCCTAGACGATTGGCAATCTCAGTTGGGTCGGGTTTCCAGAGGGTGTGGTCTTTGGCCCAAAGCCGGGAGACCAGGCGTTCGCTCGAGGCCTGTGAAAGTGCCGCCTCGACGGCCTGGGCCGCGGAGCCGAGATGTGCCGTTGTCAGGAGGCCGGCCATTAGGTCGTCCGAGCGTGAGCGAAGGATAGAGGCCAAGTACGAGGGGTATCTTAGGTAGTCGGATGAAAAAAGGCAAACGTCGCTGGTCGCGGGGAGCGCGGTGTCCGTGGTGGTCCGAGCTGGCGGGGTTCAGTCGGCGGCGAACTCGGCGAGTTCGGGAAGCACACGGGAAACCGGATTGTCGGGTTCCAACGCGCCGACGATCGTCACCGGCGTCCCCGGTTCGATGCGCTGGAAGAGTCGCTCCATTCGACGATTGTCCAGGATGACGCCGCTGGAGCCCAGGGCGAGCTGGCGCTCGTCCATCCCGTGGATGGCAATCGTTGTGGGGAGGCCTTCTTGCGCGATGGGGACCTTCGTGGCTCGGTCGATGTGGAAACTTCGGCGGTCTTCCCCATTGGGATAGTCGAGGATCAGGGCGCGGTGAAATTGGGTTTGCCGCGGGCCGCGCTTCCGGACGACGTGATAGTAGCCCTCGGGGGTTGCCCCGTCGCCATAGGCATGTTTCTCCAAAATGCCGTCGGCGCCTAACAGGATCGGATGCGTGGCGAGGAGTTTACCGCTGCGGTAGAGCTTCAATTCGCGATTGGCCTTGTTCACGATGATGGCATGGGCCCGTGCCCGGCGCGACCAGTCCACCGTGTGTCGCGCCATCTGCTGCCAGGCGTCGATTTTCTCCCCGTCCGCATAGCGTCCGAGTTCACGAGTCAGCTTGACGGTTTGGGCGCCGATGGCCTTGAGCGCGAGCCGCGCCTGCTCCTTCGCGCGCCCGTATCTGGCGTGATCATAGAAGGTCTTCGCTTGGTGGAGGAGCAGTTCGGTCTCGACCACCTGCTGACCGACCACGGCCCGTCCTCCGAGCTCTTCGACGTGCTGCTTGAGCGTGCTGAGCCGTTGCGTGGCGAGTTTCACTTGATCGTCGGCGGCCTTGCGTTGGGCCTCGCGTCGTTCTTTGGTCAGTGACAGAGTCTTGCGCGCCTGCTCGGCGACCCGCGCGACTTCCGCCGCCACCCGGTTGGGTTCCCATGGCAGCCGAATCAGATCGTCGTCCTCCTCCAGGCGTGACTTGAGGGCCACCCACTGTTCGACGAACGCATTGTATTCCGCTGGAGCAAACTCCGCCCCGCCGACTTCGTGCAATTCGCGGTCGATGGCTTCCACATCCTGCACGAGATCAGGTGGTGCTGTCTGTAGACAGCCGGTCAACCCGACGGTCAAGATGAGGAAACAGGCCAGCCAGCGCGTCGGACGGGTCGCCCGAATTGCAGAGGGCCGTTGCTTGGTAGGATCGTCACGTAGCATCGTGCTGTCTAATTTAATATTGTGCCAGTCTGGTTGTGGCTGCGTCGCCCATGCGAACGGCGATGGATTCTACCTGACCGGCCACGATTCCCGACTGGGCCGTGATGGCTCGTGAACGCGCCTCGGCAGAAAGGAAGTCCTCCTCCACCATGGACCCCCGGACCGACGTGAGAGACCGGGTCAACGCCTCGGCATCGAGGGCTTGGCGGCGAATTCGTCCAAGGCCGTGCCGCGTTTGCACGGCCGCGATCAGGCGTCTGGACGCCCCGAGCGCCTCTTCCGCTTCTTCGAGTGCGGCCATGGCCGCCGCCTTGGCCTCCGCGTGTCGCTGCCTTGCCCGAGCGATGACCTGATCAGCGTCTCGAACGATGCCGGCAGAGATCATAGCGGCATGGGTGTAATCGCGCAGGAGACCCGCCGCACGATCTTGTTGTTCAACGGTGGCGCTGAGGGTGTTGAGGACGCGCTCGAGCCGTCTGACATCCTCGCTCGCGTATATTGCCGGGTATCCGGCCTTGGCTTCTGCAACCAGGCGCTCCGCGGCCTCGATCTGTTCCGTCGGCCGTTCAGTGCAGCCAAGGGCCGAGATCACGGCGAAGCCCATAAGGCAGAAGAGATGGCGTGGCCGGCGATTCACGATGGGCGACCTTGTAGCGCGAGGATTTCCATATGGGCCGCGAGATAATTTCTGGGTCGAAACGGTTCTGCGCGAAAGACCCCTGTTTTGCGCGATCTCGGACAGCACGGGGGCTCCCAATCTCCTTGAAGGTCCTCCAGGTGCAGTGCGATCATTCCTACTCCAGAACCCGGAACCCCGCGATCTCCCGGGATCAAGACGTGGCCGAGTTCGAGTCCTGCACGAATGACGAGGCTGTCGGCGTCGTTCCCGCCGTTCCTTTGGGGTGCTACGCAGACGACTGCGCTGCCTACAGGGAAGCCGCCCGGGTGACCAAGGGGAAGGGGCAGACCAGGGTGGTCAGGACTCAGAGCCCAACCTCTGGTTTCGTCATGGCTGAAATCGGTACTTCTCATCCCGCGGACCTCAACGTGCGGGACAGCGCGACGCCCCAACAGTTTGGTTGCAATCCACGAGCCACTCAAGCCTCTCTTATCATATTGAATCAGCTTGCATTATTACCAGGGAAACCTGATTTGGTGTGTTAGGAGAGCAGTCACCTGTGGCGTGATGGCTTGATTTGGGGCAAAAGTGCCTCAGGAATTGAATCCCGTCCGTGCCAGACGGGGTCTCCCGTCCTCGGCCCGTCCCTCTCCAGAGGCCCTTCTTGTTGAGGAGGGCCGAGGGGATTCGGGGCAAGAGCCTGTCCGGTCGACACCGAGTCGCTCAGGGCACCCAAGTTCGTTGACACGATTGGGAGCGACCCCTATAATCGCCCTCTTGCCAGTCTATATAAGGAGCCTGCAATGTCCTTTACATACCAACAACCCTCCAATCTCAAACGCAAGCGCGAGCACGGGTTCCGAAAACGCATGAGCACCAAAGGGGGCCGCAAGGTGCTTGCGCGGAGACGGGCCAAGGGGCGGGTTCGGCTTAGCGTCTAGTCTTGTCGGATCTCCCTACGGGGTTGATCTCCGCATACGAGTCGTCGAGATTTCTCTCCAACCAGCTCAGGTCGTCGCGGGGGCACACGCGCCGGGATCGGGTGATGGGAATGATCCCACGGGCAGGTTCCGTCATGTGGGGCCAGTAATATGTGCGGAACCGCGGCCTCACGGTGATGTGTCTGTCCTGGAGAGGGGCGATACCTTCGCATGAGACGGTGGAGCGACAAGCAGGTGTTTCTCCGCCGCGGCGTGGACATCGAGCGCGCCAAGCGAACGGGCCGCCGGATATCGACGCCCTATTTTAATTTAGTGATTGCACCGGCGCTTTCTGAGCCCGCGAAGATCGCGGTCATTGTGGGGAGGAAGTTTGGTTCAGCGGTCGTTCGAAACCGAGGCAAGCGCCGGGTCCGTGAACTCGCGCGCTCGGTTGAAGACCGCCTGGTGGATCACTATCATGTGTTGGTTTTTCCAAAGGCACCGGTTGTCACCATGGGGTATTCGGAATTGACGCAAATATGGGAGCGGGCTTTGCATCGTGAGGGATTGCTGCGTGAATAGGAGATTCGGGCGGCGTCTTGCGATTTGGCCAATTCGCATCTACCAATATCTCGTTTCCCCCTGGTTGGGGCGACGATGTCGTTTCCACCCCTCATGTTCGCACTATGCGATTGAAGCGATTTCGCGGCATGGGGTTCTGCGCGGGTGCGGGTTGTCGGGGTGGCGCCTCTTAAAATGCCATCCCCTTCACCCCGGTGGGCTTGACCCAGTCCCCTTTCCTCGACCGAGGGTGGTCAAGCGACGACCTTCCGGCCGCCACGGCGATAATTGTGCTCCCCCAGAGGGTGTCTAGGTTCGACCGGCATGGATAACCGAGTCATCGCATTTCTGCTGCTGTCGTTGCTGATTATCGTCGGCTACGATTACCTCATGAAGGAGATGGGGTGGTTGCCGTCGGATTCGACGGAGGAGCAGCGTGTGGAGTCCGGAATGGATCCGGTTGCGGAGGTGAAACCGGAGCAATCGGCATCGGTTGCCGTGCGTACCGAGCACGAGGTGGCGGCACCGCCTTCTCCCGAGGGGGCTGCCGGCAGCGCTCTCAGTTCCCAGGCGGGAGCGGACCATGTCGTGAAGGTCGAAACCGATCTGTATCGGGCCGAATTGACGGCCCGCGGCGGCGTGGTACGGACTTGGGAACTCAAGCGGTACACCACCGAGGTCGACCCCGGGTCGCCGCCGGTTCAACTCGTTTACAAGGCAGCCCAATTCCCCGGTCCCCTGTCGCTCCGGGTGCCCGATGCGGCAGCGACCAAGGAGCTTCAGGAGGGTGTCTATCAGGTTGAGCAGGACTTTACTCGTCTCGATGCGAGCCGGCCCATGGGCCGGATCACCTTTCGCTACCGCAATAGGCGGTCCGGATTGGACGTGGAGAAGGTCCTGACGTTTCATCACGACACATACGTAGTCGATATCGCCCTGAAGATTCAGGGCGTGTCCGGGCCGATCGATCTCGGCCTGGGCGCGAATTTCGGAGTCGTGGAGTGGGGAGAAGGATTCATCGGCTTGATCGGACCGGCCTCGCTGGTGGACGAGAAGCTCGAGAAAGACACTCCGTCGTCCGAGAGCGAGCGAACGGGCAATGTCAAGTGGGCGGCGTTACAGGACAAGTATTTCATGAGCGTGCTCATTCCTCGAGAGGGGACCGCGGTGTGGGTGAAAAAGGAGATCGACAAAGTCGTCTCCGCGCAGGTGCGTATGCCGCTGCCCGCGTCCGGTGGCCCGATCGAGGCTCGGCTGTACGCCGGCCCGAAGGAATACGACACGTTGCGGGAGTTCAATATCGGGCTTGAGGACACCATTGATTTCGGCTGGTTTATTTATGGGAGTTGGGGGTTTGTGAAGATGGTTGCCAAGCCGCTCTTTGCGGTCTTGCGCACGATCAATGAGGTCACGCACAACTATGGACTGACGATCGTGCTGCTCACGGTGGGCCTGAAGCTGCTGTTCTCCCCCTTGCAGTATAAGAGCTACAAGTCCATGAAGGACATGCAGTTGATTCAGCCGAAGGTCCAGGCCCTTCAAGAGAAATTCAAGGACGATCGGGATCGATTGAACAAGGAGCTCATCAAGCTGTACCGGGACCACAAAGTCAATCCGGTTGGGGGCTGTTTGCCTATGCTGTTGCAGATGCCCGTCTTTGTGGCGTTGTTCAATATTCTGTACATGACCATTGACCTCCGGCAGGCGCCCTTTATGCTTTGGGTGAAGGACCTCTCGGTGCCGGATCCGTTCTATGTGCTCCCGATCATCATGGGCGCGACGATGGTCATTCAGCAGAAAATCACCCCGACGACGATGGATCCCACGCAGGCGAAGGTCATGTTGATCCTGCCCGTCATGTTGACCTTTCTCTTCCTGACCTTCCCCGCCGGCCTGGTTCTCTACTGGCTGACCAACAATGCCTTGACGATTACGCAACAGTTCGTCACCGACCGGTACCTCTTCAAGAAGCCGACGGTCGCTCCAGGTTGACCCGGGACGGAGTCCGCCTCTGTCGCTTGAGTATGAGCCAGGGCGAGGGGGCCGGTTCCGGGCATATGGTTTATGGTGCACGAGGACACCATTTGTGCCATCGCCACGCCGCCAGGCCCAGGGGGGATCGGCATTGTCCGAGTCAGCGGACCTTCGGCCGTCCCACTGTGTGAGCGGCTCGTTCGGCTCCGTTGCGGCGGGACGCTGGCCCAGGTCCGATCGCATCGCCTGCAGCTTGCGGATATTTTCGGATGTGCCGATCCTCAGGCCGCCCGTGGCTCAGAATCAGGTCGTCCCGGGGTTTCTAGGCTGACACCGAGCCCGCTCGACACGGGGCTGGTTACGGTGATGCGAGGGCCTCATTCCTATACCGGCGAAGACGTGGTGGAACTCCAGTGTCACGGCGGTCCCCTCCTTTTGCGTCGCATCTGTGAGAGTCTCATGGCCATCGGTGTCCGGCTGGCCGAGCCGGGCGAGTTCACAAAGCGAGCCTTCCTGAATGGGCGTCTGGACTTGACCCAGGCGGAGGGAGTGCTCGATACCATCCAGGCACGGACGGAGGCGAGTCTTCGCGTCGCCCAAGAATTGATGCGCGGGAGGTTATCGTCCGAGGTGGAGGTCGTGCAGGCAAGCCTGATTCGACTGCTGGCACAGATCGAGGCGGGGATTGATTTTGTCGAGGAAGACATCGCATTCGTGACGCCCGAGGAGGTTACCAACGCGCTGGCCGCTGCGCTGCGCGGGGTGAACAAACTTTTGGATTCCTGGGAGGCGGGTCGTCTCCTTCGCGAAGGGACGAAAGTCGTTCTCGTCGGCAAACCCAACGTTGGGAAATCCAGTTTGCTCAATGCGTTGCTCAAGGCGGACCGTGCGATCGTGACGCCGATTCCCGGAACGACTCGCGATGTGCTGGAGGAGACCATTGCGATCGAGGGGATTCCGATTCGTCTGGTGGATACGGCCGGCGTTCGGGAAACGCTTGATCCGGTGGAATTGGAAGGTGTACGTCGAACTCGGCAGAGCATCGATGATGCGGACGTGGTGCTGGTGGTGCTGGACGGATCCGCTCCGTTGGACGATGACGATCGGAGGGTAGTCGAGCAGTCCGGGACCAGGCGCCGTGTGTTCGTGATGAACAAGGCGGATTGCGCCCACCGATGGTCGGACGAGGCTCGCACAGTTCTGCAATCCGACCCACCACAGGCTGCGATCGTCACGACATCTGCGCGTACGGGACTGGGAATCGAGGTGCTCCGTCGCGCGATTGTCCAATCGTTGCCTCGAGGGATGGAAGCTGCCCAAGAAGTCTTCGTGACCCGACTCCGGCACCGAGAGGCATTGGGACGAGCCCGAGAGGCCTTACTTCACGCGCAGGATGCTGTCGCAGATCGGTTGTCCTCGGAATTTGTGGCGATGGATCTGCGCGCGGCGGTGAGCACATTGGGGGAACTCCTAGGGGAGGTCACGACGGATGATCTGCTCGATCGAATTTTCTCCGAATTTTGCATCGGGAAGTGATGGGGGATATGACGCGAGGATTTGACGTCATCGTGGTCGGAGGGGGGCATGCGGGTTGCGAGGCCGCCCTGGCGGCGGCGCGGATGGGAGGCCGTGTGCTGCTGCTGACGATGGATAGCGAAAAGATCGGTCAGATGTCCTGCAATCCCGCGATCGGAGGGGTCGCGAAGGGTCATCTGGTCAAGGAGATCGACGCACTCGGCGGCGAAATGGCACGCAATACCGATCGGGCCGGAATTCAATTTCGGATGATCAATACCAGTAAGGGGCCGGCGGTCCGCGCGCTGCGTGCGCAATGCGATAAGGCCTTGTATCGGCGGTTCATGCGGGAGACCCTCGATGCCGTCCCAGGTTTGTGCGTGGCTGACGGCACCGTGGACCGGATCATGACGGTGGGCGGCCGTGTCACCGGCGTCCGGACCAACACGGAGGAGCACATTGCGACCGGTGCGGTCGTACTGACATCGGGTACATTCCTTAGGGGTATTATCCATATAGGACTGAATCATTTTCCGGCGGGACGTGCCGGCGAGAGTGCCGCCGAGCACCTGTCGGATTGCATGCGCGATTTTGGGTTCGAGCTCGGACGACTGAAGACGGGCACCCCGCCTCGCCTGGACCGTGCCACGATTGATTTTGACCGGATGGTTCTCCAGCCCGGCGATGATCCTCCACCGCCCTTTTCCTATCGTACCGACCGGATTGCACAACCCCAGCTACCTTGCTATCTCACCCATACCAATGCAACGACACATCGCATCATTCAGGACAACCTGGACCGATCGCCCCTGTATACGGGTGTGATTGAAGCGGTGGGGCCACGTTATTGTCCGTCGATTGAAGACAAGGTGGTGCGATTTGCGCAGAAGGAGCGGCATCAGATTTTTGTCGAACCAGAAGGGTTGGACACGGACTCCTTCTACCCGAACGGTATCTCGACCTGTCTGCCGGTCGATGTCCAGGCCAAGATCCTGGGAACAATTCCCGGGCTCGAACGGGCCCGAATGCTGAAACCTGGTTATGCTATTGAATATGACTATTTCCCCCCTCGTCAGATTCACCCCACTCTTGAAACGAAACTGGTGAATGGTCTCTATCATGCCGGCCAGATTAACGGCACATCTGGTTATGAAGAAGCGGCCGCTCAGGGTATTGTCGCGGGTATCAACGCTATACTGAAATTACGCGAGGAACCGCCACTGTTGCTCAACCGTGCCGAGGCCTATATTGGTGTCTTGATCGACGATCTGATTACCAAGGACGTTGCGGAACCGTATCGAATGTTCACCTCGAGGGCGGAGTACAGACTGGTCCTTCGGCATGACAATGCCGATCTGCGCCTCATGGAATACGGACGACGCCTCGGTCTCGTGGACGATGGTTTGTACAGGCGATTTGAATCCAAGAGGAGTCGAATTGATTCAGGTGTAAAGAGACTGGCCGAGCAGCGTGTGCCCTGGACCACAGAAGTTCAAAAGAGACTCTCGCTGGAAAATATCAATGGTGTCCTGCCGACGTACACCCTTGCACAACTGCTTAGGCGTCCTGGTGTCAGCTATCAAAGTATATTGAGGATCCTCGGTGAGGATGAAGGAGAATCAGGAGAAGTGGCTGATGCCATTGAGATGGAAGTGAAATACGCCGGATACATTAGCCGGCAGCTTCGCCAAGTGGAGCAATTCAAAAAGTTCGAGAGAAAAGGTATCCCAGCGGACTTCAATTATGATGAAATAAAAGGATTTTCTATGGAAGTTATTGAAAAGTTGAACAAATTTAGGCCAACAACCATTGGGCAAGCATCTCGAATATCGGGCATCACTCCAGCGGCGATTTCGCTGCTTCTCGTCTCCCTGGAGAAAAATCGACGCGTCGACTCTATGTGATAGCAGGATTATGGTTGCCTACCTTTTCACGCCAGCAGCTTAACATTTCTATCTGGTCTTCTCGTCCCCCATAATATTTCTCGAATCTGGTTCGTGATCCCTTGACCGTCGGCTTCACAATCGCGTAGATGTTCCACGTGGAACAGTATGGACGCCTGGTGTCTTCGGAAGTTGCGCGACACGTCGCTGATATTGATCTCCCACTTTCACCTGGGCAACTCGATCAAATCACGATGTATGCAAATGAACTCCGTACTTGGAATGAGAAAACCAATCTCACTTCCGTGATTGAGCCGCGTGAGGTGGCAATCAAACATTTCTTGGACTCATTCCTTGGCCTCAAGGTCATGAGCGGGAACGATAGCTCGAATATTTTGGATATTGGATCAGGGGCAGGTTTTCCTGGCATCCCGCTGAAAATACTCGTGCCAGATGTAGAACTGTATCTCATTGATGCTAATAAGAAAAAAGTGTCTTTTCTTGTCAATTTAGTTGGTAAGCTCAAGCTTCAAGGGGTCAAGGTTTGGGCAAAGACCATCGAGGAGGTTGCCAGAGATCCCTCATTGCATTCGAAGTTCGGAAATATCGTCATTCGAGCACTCAATATTGACAAATTTATTGAGCAGTTGACGGTGTTGCTGGCTCCGGCTGGCCGCATAATTCTGTATAGAGGAGAGGCCTTGGAACGCTTTTCTTTGCCCAACTCGTTGGTGTCAGTCAATCAACTTCAGTTTGATTTGCCGCTGGGTTATGGCCAAAGAACATTAACTGTCCTTGAGCGAATGGACTCCTCAAAGCTTCGGACCAATGTTCTACGTGGAACGCTTGCTTGAGTATTGGACCTATGGATACCGCTAAAGTCATCGCCATCGCAAATCAAAAGGGAGGAGTCGGGAAAACAACCACATCGATCAATGTGGCCGCCTCGCTGGCGATTAATGGCAGAAGTACCCTTCTAGTTGATATCGATCCGCAAGCCAATGCTACCAGTGGTCTTGGCGTACGAGCCAAGGATCTTGTTAATTCAGTCTATCAATGTCTGATACACGGCCTTGATGCAGATAGGGCCATTGTGAAATCCAGTCTCGAAAACCTCAGCATTCTTCCGGCAACGGCAGATTTGGCCGGTGCAGAGGTGGAACTCGTCCATATCGAGGCGCGTGAACTCGCGCTCAAGCGAACCATCGACCAGATTTTGAGGCACTATTCCTACGTCCTCTTGGATTGCCCTCCGGCCTTTGGATTACTCACTATCAATGCAATGGCCTGTGCTTCATCCGTTCTGATTCCCATGCAGTGTGAATATTATGCCATGGAGGGGCTTGGGCGTCTGATGGCGAGTGTGGATCGGGTTCGGAGAACCTTGAATTCTTCCCTCGATCTCGAGGGTATTGTCCTGACGATGTATGATTCCAGAAACACGCTGTCCAAGCAGGTGGCAGACGAGGTGAGGGCGCATTTTGGAGAAAAGGTCTTCAAGGCCGTTATTCCTCGCAATGTGACGTTAGCAGAGGCTCCGAGCTATGGCAGACCGGCAGTCCTTTACAATGCCAGTTCGGCAGGAGCCCAAGCCTATCTAGAACTGGCCAAGGAGCTGATCCAACATGGAAAAGAAAGCACTGGGTAGAGGATTGGATGCGTTACTGCCTGATTCGGGACAGCCCAAGGCCGCGCCCGAACGAGGACCGGATGTCCTTGAACTCGAGCTCGACCACATCATTCCAAACCGTTTCCAACCACGGCATGACTTCCCTGAGGCAGGACTACAAGAGCTATCCGACTCTATCAAGCTGAACGGACTATTGCAGCCGATCGTGGTTCGCAGAAAGGGGGATGGCCTCTATGAACTGATCGCCGGGGAGCGACGGTGGCGGGCTGCCCAGCGTGCCGGGCTTGCTAAAATAGCGGCATACGTACGTAATTGTACCGATGATGAGGCCATTGTCCTTGCGTTGGTGGAAAACATCCAGCGCAACGATCTCAACCCGATCGATACGGCTCACGCCTACCAGCGGATGATGGCGGAATTCGGCATGACGCAGGACGTGATCGCGCAGCGGGTCGGGCGAGAGCGATCGTCGGTTGCCAATCAGCTGCGCCTGCTCAATTTGCCGGATGAGGTCCAGCATTTGGTGGCGACCGGGGAGGTCTCCACGGGACATGCCAAGGTGCTGCTCGGTGTGCCGGGAAGCGATACACAGCTTCGATTGGCGCGCGAGATCGTGACACGACAGCTCTCTGTTCGAGAACTGGAGAAACATCTGCAAGCCGACCGCTTCGCACGGCGCGGGAAGAAGGTACGAGGGCATCACGGGCCATATCACGAGGTGGAGGATCGACTCCAGAAGCGGCTGGGGACTAAAGTGACGATTGAGCGAGGCCCCAGCGGCGGAAGAATTGTCCTTCACTTTTTTTCCACGGAGGAACAGGAGCGCTTGTTGGAGATTCTTCTTGGCTAAGAGATGGTCGAAGGGCCATTGGTGGTTGCGAGTAGGGATGCAAAGTCGACGGCAGTCGTGTCGAGTCTTTACTTTTTTCTGGTGATCGCGAAACGCTTTGTTATACTCCAACGGAGGTGAAGCATGTGGAACAAAGAGAAGAGCGAACTGAAGCGTCCGCCGGCCCAATCTGATGACATCGCTCCGGCGAACGGGCAGATGGCCGGAGGAGAAAACACGCCGGACCTTGATGGCATCAATGCCTTCGTCGGTAAGGGAGTCTCATTCAAAGGCGTGATTTCCTACCACGGAACCGTGCGTATCGACGGCACGTTGGATGGTGAAATTCATACCGAGGGGACGTTGCTCGTCGGTGAAGAGGCCGTCCTGAATGCCAAGGTCACTGCGGGGACGATCGTCTGTAAAGGACAGATTACCGGCGATATCGTCGCCCGGGAGAAAATCACTCTGCGGGCGCCAGCCGTGATTAACGCCGGCATCGAAACGCCGATGATGTCCATGGAAGACGGAGTCGTCTTCAATGGGACCATTGAAATGGCTTCCAAGTCACGCGGTGAAGTCGTGAAGGCGGCGGCGCTTGATGTCACCTCGGAAGCGCTCCTCGGAGAACGAAAATAGTCTGGGGTGCCTTTGCGGCACCGTCGTATGAACTGTCTGACAGGAGGCTCTGACGATGTGGTCACTCGCCGACAAAAAAGCACCGGGAGCAACCGCCGCGGAAGACGAAAACTTTACCTTCCTCGGGAAGGGGGCAAACTTCAAGGGCGTGGTGCATTTTGAGGGGACCGTCCGCATTGATGGCCGATTGGAAGGCGAAGTTCATACGACGGGGACGTTGGTCATCGGGGACAGCGCCGTCATTAAAGGAATCGTGACGGCGGGGACGCTCATGACCAGCGGGAAGATCAAGGGGACGATTACGGTCACGGAGAAGATCCAACTCCTGAAAAATGGGATACTGGTCGGCGATATTCGCACGCCGAATCTGTCCATCGAAGATGGAGCCCATTTTCACGGTACGAGCGACATGGGCGATAAATGGGTTGAGGATGAGGCCGGATTCCCGTCCAACGTCCATGACCTGACCGTCCATCGTGGCAAAGCGCGCGCCGCAGAAGTATAATCCACCTCATCATGGCTCGCCCGACAGTCCTCCTCGGCATGAGCGGAGGAGTGGATAGCTCCGTCGCCGCCTCGCTCCTGGTCGCCCAGGGCTATGCGGTTCACGGGATCACTCTTCAGGTTTGGGAACACGAAGACGAATCGGTGGTCGTCTCGAAGCGTTGGCAGGAACGGGGCTGCTGCAAGATCGGCATTGCGCGGTTCGTGGCCCAGCGCCTTGGAATTCCCCACGAGGTCATCGATACCCGCGAGGGATTCCGACGCCAGGTGATCGATGACTTCGTGCGCGGATATTTGGATGGGAAGACCCCCAATCCCTGCGTTCGATGTAACGAACGGGTCAAGCTCAGATCCCTGGTGGACATCGCGGATCGGCGCAGGATCGACTATGTCGCAACGGGCCATTATGCGCGCATTGTTCAGGACCATGGACCGTGGGCCTTGCACCAGGCTGTCGATCAAAAAAAGGACCAAAGCTACTTTCTGTACCGGATACAATCGGCTTGGTTGCCCCGACTCCTGTTTCCCGTGGGGGGCATGCAGAAAGCCGACGTTTGGAAGGAGGCCGAGGCCCTTGAGTTGCCGGCGGACGAACTCAAGGAAAGCCAGGAGATCTGTTTCGTGAGCCAGGGTGACTATCGCACCTTCCTCGAACAGGAGGCTCCGCAAGCACACAAACCCGGGAAATTGATCGATCAAAGAGGGCGAACGCTAGGCACGCACACCGGAATCGCCTTCTATACTCCCGGGCAACGCCGAGGCTTGGGAGTCGCGACCGGTGAGCGCCTCTACGTACAGCGAATCGAAGCCGGAAGCAATCTGGTGGTATTGGGGGCCGACCAGGACCTCTATCGTGCCGAATGTGTGGTGGGCGAACTCAATCTTTTCGACAATCGGTTGCTGGATGCGGTCATCGCTGCCGACGTCAAGATCCGGTATGCCACCCCTTCTTCACCTGCTACGCTAGAACCCGCAACAGGGGCCAGTCTCCGTGTCCGATTCGATCGTCCCCAGCGAGCGCTTACCCCTGGACAGTCCGCCGTCTTCTATGAAGGCACACGGGTACTCGGCGGCGGGATCATTGAATGAACCCGCCGCCTGCTTTTACGCCTGCCTTGGTCAACATCTCGACAACACAGGGATTTTCTCGCCTCACAGCTTGACAGTTCTCGCCACGGGATGCTACCCTGCGCCGCTTTCTGTCGGGCCTTCCCGCATGCAGTACGCCTGCGCGTCATAGGTCTGCCGATTCACTCTTACAGGGTACACCGTGAAGAAGTCCTCGGTTGCTCGCCGCTACGCAAAAGCCTTGTTCGAACTCGTCGACTCAAGCAGTCTGGCGCCCATGCGCGTGGCCTTGACGGAGTTGGCCAGGGCCATGACAGAGTCGACAGCCCTGCAACATGTGATGGCATCGCCCGCCTTCAGCACGGAAGAAAAAATCGGCGTCCTCACCGCGTTGGGGGAGCAGGCCGGCGCGCCGACTATCGGACGAAATTTTCTCAGCCAATTGGTGAAAACCAATCGTGCCCTCGTCCTGCCGGAGATCGCTCAGGCGTTCGGGAATTTCGTCGACCAATTTAAAGGCACCCAGCAGGTGGAGGTGCTTTCCGCCGTTCCTCTTGATGCAGGGACCCAAGAAGAACTGAAATCGAAGTTGAAGGCCTCGCTCAAACGGGATATCGATATCGCCATGCGCGTAGACCCTGCCTTGGTCGCGGGCCTCCAAATCCGCATCGGCAGCACCGTCTATGACAGTTCGGTCCGAAATCGATTGAATGCGATGCAGTCGCTACTGACGCGCGAGTAGCCAAGCAAGGAGCACGTATGCAGATCAAGGCGGAAGAAATCAGTTCGATCATCAAAGAGAAGATCAAAGGCTTCGACAAGGCCGTCGACGTCAGCGAGCGCGGCTCCGTCATCCAGGTCGGAGACGGCATCGCCAAGGTCTACGGGTTGGATGGTGCCATGGCGGGCGAAATGCTGGAGTTCCCCGGCGGCATCTACGGCCTTGCGCTCAACCTCGAGGAAGACAACGTGGGCGCGGTGTTGATGGGCGATGACGTCAACATCAAAGAGGGCGATCCGGTCAAGCGAACCGGCCGCATTGCCGAGGTACCGGTGGGAGACGCACTGGTCGGCCGTGTCGTCAACGCCATCGGCCAACCCATCGACGGCAAAGGGCCGATCAAGTCGGACCAGACACGTCGGATCGAAGTGGTGGCCCCGGGCGTGATTACCCGTCAGTCGGTCCGCGAACCGCTTCAGACTGGCATCAAGGCGATCGACGCCATGATCCCGATCGGACGCGGCCAGCGCGAATTGATCATTGGCGACCGGCAGACCGGCAAGACCGCGATCGCCGTTGACACGATCATCAATCAGAAGGGCCTGGGCGTCTTCTGTATCTATGTCGCGATCGGGCAAAAGCGTTCCACGGTGGCGCGGGTCGTCAAGACGTTGGAGGAACACCATGCCATGGACTACAGCATGGTCGTGTCCGCAACGGCTAGCGACGCGGCCCCCATGCAGTTCTTGGCCCCCTTCGCCGGCGCCGCGATCGGGGAATACTTTCGCGACAACGGGAAGCACGCGCTGATCGTTTATGACGACCTCTCGAAGCATGCCGTCGCTTATCGACAGCTGTCCCTCCTGCTCCGCCGTCCCCCGGGACGTGAGGCCTATCCAGGGGACGTGTTTTACCTGCACTCCCGATTGCTGGAGCGCGCGGCGAAACTGAATGACGAGCTCGGCGGCGGCAGTCTCACGGCGCTACCGATTATCGAAACGCAAGCGGGTGACGTCTCGGCATACATCCCCACCAACGTGATTTCGATTACCGACGGCCAGATCTACCTGGGGAGCGACTTGTTCTACTCCGGCATCCGCCCCGCCATTAATGTTGGGTTATCGGTTTCGCGTGTCGGCGGGTCGGCGCAAATCAAGACCATGAAGCAAGTAGCCGGGACGCTCCGGTTGGATTTGGCTCAGTATCGGGAGATGGCGGCGTTCGCCCAGTTCGGGAGCGAACTCGACAAGGCCACTCAGATGCAGCTGGCTCGCGGAGTCCGGATGGTCGAATTGCTGAAGCAGGGGCAGTACAAGCCGATGCCCGTTGCCGATCAAGTGTTGTCCATCTACGCCGGTGTGAATGGGTACCTCGACGATGTTCCGGTGGATCAGGTCCAGCAGTTCGAATCGGACTTCCTGCATCATGTCGCGCAGCATCATCCGGAACTGAAGAAGGAAATCACGACCATTCCGAAGATCGATGACAAGGTCGGCGGCCGGTTGAAGGAGATCTTGACCACCTTCAAACAAAAGATGGGTTACGGGGCCAAGCCTTAAACATAAACCGCAGTCACAAGGGTTCACAGGACTGCGAAGGACGAGGGCCGGATCTGGCCCGCTCTCCTGAGCGCTCAGCACCGAGTCCCGATGAAAAGCCATGCCGAGTTTGCAAAGCCTGCGCCGCAAGATCGCGGCGTTTAAGAACACCCAAAAAATCACCAAGGCCATGAAGATGGTGGCCGCAGCCAAGTTGAAGCGGTCGCAGGACCGCATTCTGGCGGCGCGTCCCTATGCCCACAAGATGCGCGGGGTCTTGAGCAATCTGAGCCAGCGGGTCAACCGGGCTTCCCACCCGCTCCTTCAAAAGCGCGAGGGGAGGATCGTGGAGGTCCTGGTGGTCACGAGCGACCGCGGCCTCTGCGGCGCCTTCAACGGCAATATCGTTCGCAAGAGCGTGGAGTTCATTCGCCAGTGCGAGTCGCGCGGGCTTCGGGTCGGAATCAGCCTTGTCGGGCGCAAGGGCCGAGATTACTTTCGCCGCCGTGCCTGGCCGATCCGCCAAGAGTGGACCGGCGTGTTCGACAAGCTCAGCTTTGAGCATGCGATCGACATCGGTGGAGATTTGACCGACAACTTCGTCAAGGGCACCTTCGACGAACTCTACGTCGTCTACAACGAGTTCAAATCTGCCATCCAACAACGGGTGATCGTGGAGAAACTGTTCCCAGTGGACGCGGCCGCGGAGTTCGGCGGAAATCAAGCGGAGGGACCCACCGGCGGCAGCTACCTCTACGAACCGGGTGAAACCGAGCTCCTGGACGTCCTGGTGCCGAAGCACTTCCAGGTCCAAGCCTACCGGATTCTGCTGGAATCCGGCGCGGCCGAGCACGGCGCCCGGATGGCGGCGATGGATGGCGCGACACGCAATGCCGGTCAGCTCATCAAGAAAACCACTCTCTACTACAACAAGACCAGGCAAGCGGCCATCACCAAAGAGCTCATGGATATCGTCGGCGGCGCCGAAGCGCTGAAGTAGCCGACTCCGTTTCGTTGAAAGGAGCACCCCGTGGCGACAGCAACCGGTACAGTGATCCAAGTCATCGGTCCTGTGGTGGACGTGGAGTTTCCCCCCGGCCACCTTCCCAATATCTATAACGCCCTCAAAGTGACCCAGGAGGAAGACGCGGCCGCAGGGAAGCCCGCCGTTCGCCTCACGCTCGAGGTTGCGTCGCACCTCGGCGAAAACCGTGTTCGTGGCATTGCCATGTCGTCCACGGATGGTCTCACGCGGGGCATGCCTGTCCAGAATACCGGAGCACCGATCTCGGTTCCCGTGGGACGAGAAACGCTTGGGCGCCTGATCAACGTCCTGGGTGAACCGGTCGACGAGAAGGGGCCCATCACGGCCAAGAAGTTCTATCCGATTCACCGACCCGCTCCTCGGTTGGAGGATCAGGATACGAAGACCGAAGTGCTCGAGACCGGTATCAAGGTGGTCGACTTACTTGAGCCGTACAGCAAGGGCGGCAAGGTTGGCCTCTTCGGCGGGGCCGGCGTGGGCAAGACCGTCATTATCATGGAATTGATCAACAACATCGCGCTGCACCATGGCGGGTTCTCCGTATTCGCGGGCGTGGGCGAGCGGACGCGCGAAGGCAACGACCTCTGGCATGAAATGCAGGAGTCCAAAGTCATCGATCCGAATGACTTCACCAAGTCAAAGGCCTCCTTGGTCTATGGACAGATGAACGAGCCGCCCGGGGCGCGCCTGCGTGTGGCGCTGACCGGCCTTGCAGTCGCGGAGTTTTTCCGTGACGAGGAAAATCAGGACGTGCTTCTCTTTATCGATAACATTTTCCGCTTTACGCAGGCCGGATCGGAAGTGTCCGCTTTGCTCGGCCGCATGCCGTCGGCCGTCGGCTATCAACCCAATCTGTCGACCGAGATGGGCGCGCTTCAAGAGCGCATTACTTCGACCAAGCGAGGGTCGATCACCTCCGTGCAGGCGATTTACGTTCCCGCCGATGACTTGACCGATCCCGCTCCGGCGACGGCCTTCGCCCACTTGGACGCGACCACCGTGCTGTCGCGCCAGTTGGCCGAATTGGGCATCTATCCGGCGGTCGACCCGTTGGATTCAACGTCCCGTATTCTCGATCCGCAGATTATCGGGGAAGAGCACTATAAGATCGCGCGCGGGGTTCAATCGGTTCTGCAACGGTACAAGGACCTGCAGGACATCATCGCGATTCTCGGAATGGACGAACTGTCCGAGGACGACAAGATGGTCGTTGCACGAGCCAGAAAGATTCAGCGCTTCCTCTCGCAGCCGTTTCATGTGGCCGAGGCGTTTACGGGGGCGCCGGGCAAGTATGTGAAGCTCAAAGATACGGTGCGTAGCTTCAAGGAGATTCTCGACGGCAAGTACGATCACCTCCCCGAACAGGCCTTTTACATGGTCGGCCCGATCGAGGAAGCCGTGGCGAAGGCGGAGAAGATGGGCGTGAAGGTCTAGCGATCAAAGCCGATTCCGGGTCGACGTTCGTGTGATGTGGACTCCGGGAGTGACGGCTTGGACGTGTCTGCCGGCTGGGCGCGACGCGCGCCGCGTGAGGGAGCGTAAGACAATACATGGCAGGGAAAATTTTACTCGAGGTCGTGACCCCGGAGAAGCAACTCCTGAGTCAGCAAGTGGACGAAGTCATCGCACCTGGTTCCGAGGGAGAGTTCGGGGTGTTGCCAGGGCATTGCCATTTCCTGTCATCCCTCCGCATCGGCGACCTGCGGTATCGCAGTGGAGACCAGACCAACCATATGGCGGTGCTCTGGGGCTATGCGGAAGTCACACCCACGAAGGTCACAATCATGGCGGAGATCGCGGAGAAGGCCGAAGACATCGATGTCAATCGAGCCCAGGCTGCTGTCGAGAAGGCCGAGCAGCGCCTCAAGGCCGGAGGGCTCCCTTCCGAGGTCAAAGAAGCGGAAATCAGTTTGGAAAAAGCCCGTTTGCGAAAGAAGATTGCCGAACGCGCTCGCCGCGGCCCCTGATAGTCGCTCGTTTCCGCCCGGCCTGAACACGACCCGACATTGTCCAGGCGCATCCCGATCCATGCGCCCACCTCATGCGACGTGCGGAGGCTGGCTCCTTCTGGGCCGAGATTGAAGACGGCATGCCACCGGTAGCGGGACTCGGCCGAGTCATCAGCCCGGCGTTGCGTCCCACTCCACCAGCCGAAATTGCTCACTCAGCGCCTCCAACGCTTGCATCGACCATTCTCATGCCAGGTACTGGTCCCGGTTGGGATGGGCGCTGGTCGCGAAGGCCCCAAAGCGGATCGTCGTGGCGAGTCGCTCCAACACTCGGGTCGGACCGCTGAGCAGTTGCTCCGGCGGCGCATGGTCTGTCAGCGTGCAGCGATCGCAGAGATTGGCCGTGAACCCCGGTTGGCGACTGGCCAACTGCTCGACCCGGAAATGCTCGACCATCGGCCGCGCTTGCAACACGGCCTGTGAGTCTCTGGCCGCATTCGAGTGTGCAGCATCAAGGGCCAGTTCTTCATGGCCCAGTGCGGTTTGAGCCATTCGCTTGATTCGTTCGAAGCCGGCCTTCGTCTAGGTGGGTTTTCCTAGCGACGGCATGCCCACACTTCCTTCACCCTTCGGCCTCCAAATCAATGGGGTCAATAAATTTGAAGCCGCTGCAATCTTCCAACCAGTAGACCCTTTCCAGCCGGTTTGTCACTGCCTTCATCGATGGGTCGCACATGATAAATCGGTACGGAGCCTCGGATCGGAGCGGTATCCTTCCAATCAAACCGCCGTTATCTGAATAGATACGGGCGAGGGATGCCCGCAGGGTCGGGCCTTCCGGGTCGAGGGATCTGAACGAGGGGCTGGGCGATGCTCTGCAGACGGCAGGGCCGCAGGGCACGGATGGTCAGAAGGCCACAGGCTCCACCAGAATGGGATGACGTGAGCCGCCCCTTGTCGAGAGCCGTCACGGTTGATTCGGTGCAGTGTTGGTGGACGCATTCCTGCCCGATGTTTTGAAGTCGTGGAGATGGAAAGGCATCGGGAGTCGCGGGGCGCTCCTTGCCTGTGACGGTAGAGCTCTCGCCGGTCGGAGCGCGTTGCGTTGTCTCCGTTCCACGCCAAGATATGCGGCCACCGCCGCAACAAGATCTGACCCCCGGATGGGCTGGGGGCTCAGGCACTCCTCTGCATCGCCCCGACGTTCCCACAATGGTGGACGCCCTCGTTCCCGATTGCGCTGGTCCACTATTTCTCCAGCGGAATTTCTATGACCAACCCGCCCATCACATCGTGCAGCTTGTAATCCTTCTTCATACTTCGAGGATGGCTATTGTGACAGCCAACGCAAGCCTGGCTTACGGCGCGATCGGCGTAGACGGCCTGAAAATAGGTCTGCTCGCCGATCCTCACGGTGCTGGTAGCGGCCCTCTCGGGGTGTTGTCCGACGAATTGCAGCCCTTGCCTTTCCGTCTCGCTGTGAGGCGAGTTCTGGGGGTTGATCGGCGATAGGCTAATGAGGCGGTACCGGATCGGGGTGCCGGTTTTCGCCGCTAAGTCCCCGGCCTCAAGAAGGAATTGCGCCGGAAGAGGCAACACATTGGTCTTTGCCCGCCAATCCTCGGCCGCCTTCGTGCTGCCATCCTTCTGCAGCCGCTCGACGACGTGGATCGTATAAAAGGTCCGATCGGCCTCGATCACGGCGTGGATATAGTCGGCCACCGTCTCGGGGGGGATTCCGGCTCTGTCGGCCGCCTCCGATGGTCCGACGAGGCAGAGGAGTAGACCGAACGGGAGAGATACGCGGATGATTCGTGACGTCATGGCCCTACCTCCTTTGTCGGCGTGGACCGGCCTCCACTCGCCAGGATAAGCCGCTTTGGTCGCTTGAGCAATGATCTCGGACTTATTGCGAGTCCCATTACCGGAGCGGTAAGGTAGACGTTCGGAGGGAGCCCCGAATGAAAACCGAACTCACGGTATCGTCTGGTGAACGGCCTAAACGGCTGGACCAGTACTTCGTACTCCACCAGCGCGATATCTCTCGTGCCCGGGCGCAGCGATTGATCGCTCTTGGACGCATTCGGGTCAACGGCCTGCAGACGAAGGCAAGCCGGCTGGTCCGCGCCGGGGATCAGATCATGCTCGAGGGGCCGCCGCCTGCCCAATGGGAACAGGAGGGAGTGGGGCGTCTCGTCGATGTCCTTTTCGAGGACGATTGCCTGCTGGTCCTCAACAAACCTGCCGGGGTTGCCATGCATCCGGGCCCCGGGCATTGGTCGGATACCTTGGTGAATGCGGTGCTGCATTACTTCGTCGGCTCGGGGTCAAGCGGGCTTCGACCGGGGTTAGTGCATCGCCTGGACAGCCAGACGTCAGGGGTGGTGGTCATCGCCAAGACCACTGCGGCGCACCGAAGCCTCTCCCTGCAGTTTGAGCGGCATACGGTCCAGCGACGCTACGTAGCTTTTGTGTCAGGGTCACCGCTGCAAGATCGTGGGCAGGTCGATCTATCGATCGGTCGGGATCGGCATAATTCCGGTGCGGTATCGGGGGATACCGCCATGCCGAAAACGGCCCGGACGTGCTACGAGGTGACGGAACGCTACGGCGAGGTCGCTGCCTGTCTGTCCGTCCGTCCGCACACAGGCCGCACGCATCAGATTCGTGCCCATCTCACGTCGATCGGACACCCGATCCTGGGGGATGTGTTGTATGGAGGAGCGACGCGGGTTGGTCCCGACCGACCTCCCCTCGCGCGCGTAATGCTCCATGCCGATTCACTCGGATATCGCCACCCGGCGTCCGGTCGCTATCATGAGCACAGGGCCGAGTTCCCTGAGGAGCTGCTCGCCTTGCAGACCTCTTTGCAGAAGTCTGAGGGACTCGGGAAAACCCGAGAGGATGGCCCCACCACCCGGTAACGGCGACAGGTCTCTCGTGGTCTCGGCGGTCCCGGCGAGGAGGGTTTCTTGCTCAGGGTTGTAATGAGGGGAAGGGCGTGCTAGAGTAATCTCGTTTCGCCGTAGGGGCCCGACGGTGAAGCGAGATATAACAGGGCTCGCCATCGATGTTGTTTTGTTCGGAAATCTGTTAGGAAGTTCGACCCAAGTCGCCAGGTGTTCAGCGTCTTCGGCCAATCTCTCCCTGCTCTTTTCCTCCCACAAGACAATATCACTATCACTACATTCAGAGGAGGACCCCTCATGGGTTCAAAACTTTTCGTTGGTGGGTTGCCCTATGCGGCAACGGAGCAGGAATTAACCGAACTGTTCGGACAGCATGGTGCTGTCTCGTCCGCACAGATCGTCACAGACAAGTTCACCGGTCAGTCGCGTGGATTTGGGTTTGTGGAGATGGCTAGCCCTGCTGAGGCCCAGGCGGCGATCAACGCCCTCAACGGCTCGCAGTTCGGCGGTCGTTCCCTCACGGTGAACGAAGCCAAACCGCGTGAACCTCGCGCGGACCGCAGCGGTGGCGGCGGGTTTGGTGGCGGGGGCCGTGGCGGTAAGCGCGACCGCTGGTAATTCACTAGCATGACACAATAGAGAAGGGGGCCGTGGCGATGCCACGGCCCCCTTCGTGTTTTTGTGTTTGAGTGTGTATCCCTCCCCTGCGGGGTCCGAAGCTTCTCGCTTTTCCTGCCTGTCTCTCGTACACTGCCCCATTGGCTCACTCGCTCTGACGCCGGGCTAGAGCAAGACGCATCATGGCATCCTCCCAGTTTCCTTCCGAGCAAAGCGCACAGGGGGAGTTCCGCCGCCAGCCCGATGCTTTTCGGGAATGGGTCACTGCGGACGGTCGCTCCGGCTACCCCGCCGCAAAGGGGCGCTACCACCTCTACGTGTCATGGGCTTGCCCATGGGCGCACCGCACGATCATCGTCCGCAAGCTGAAACAGCTGGAATCGCTGGTGGGGATGACGGTGGTGGACCCGATCAGGGACGAGCGGGGGTGGGCGTTCCGCGAAGGCGATGGCCACGGTCGGGATCCCATCAACGGGTTCTCGTTCTTAAGCGAGGCCTATCGGGCCACGGACCCCTCCTTCTCCGGCCGGGTGACGGTGCCGGTGTTGTGGGATACCGTGACTGGTCGGATTGTGAGCAACTCGGATGACGACCTCATGCGCATGTTCGGCATGGCATTCGATGCGCTGACCCCGAGTCGCCTGGAATTGTACCCCCAGGACTTGCGGCCTGAGATCGACGCGATGAACGATTTTCTCTACGAACACGTCAACGACGGGGTCTATCGCGCGGGGTTTGCGACCAATCAGCGCGTCTATGAAGCCGCGGTCCAGCGATTATTCGACGCCCTCGATCGACTGGAGGTTCGTTTGTGTCGGGCGCGGTATCTCTTCGGCCATCGTGTCGTGGAGAGCGACTGGCGGCTGTTCGTCACCCTCGTACGGTTCGATGTCGTGTATCACGGACACTTCAAGTGCAATCTTCGGCGTATCGTCGATTATCCGAATCTGTTCGCCTATCTCAAAGATCTTTATCAAGTGGAGGGAGTGGCCGAAACCGTGAACTTTGATCACATCAAACGGCACTACTACATGACCCACGAGGAGATCAATCCCACCCGGATCGTTCCCCTGGGCCCGCTGCAGGATCTGCATGCTCCGCATGGACGCGAGGCCTTGGCTGGCCGGAAACCCTAGGGCCAATGGGGTGGCGGTCCATCCCGACCAAGTGTGACGTCCGGCCGCGGTGTCGCCACCGAGAAGCCGGCGCCGGCCGGGATGACCATGACGTCTGGGCGGTGGGAGTCCGGTGTCAGCTGGCAGCCACAAGCAATCACGCACACAGAACCAGCGAATCCGGTACACCATCGACCAGTTTGCCACGACCGGGCTGGGAGGCCGGCGATCCCATGCCGAGGGGGGTGGCAGGCAGGGAGAGGCCAACCGGTGAACGGGCGATATTCCTGCGGCAACCGTCCGACACTCGACTACGAAGAGCCGGAAGGGCGTGAGTCGCCGGGCGGTTCCACGTGAGGGCCTGGTGCCGCCCTCTTGCGCGGGCGACGGAAACCCATTACTCTAGCCCGTATTCCGCCTTAGTTGGGAAACCTCTGAATTGTCTGGATTGGATGAGCGTCGCCGGGGGGAGCGCGGAAAGCCGTGAAGGAGGCAGGTATGGTAAGGAAGATCCTGTGGAGCCTGGTGGCGGTGATATTGATAATGCCGTGGCCTGCAGAAGCCAAAAACAAAACAAGAGATAAGAAGAGGGAGCAGAGCGGGTTTCGAGTCACCAGCCCTGATCTGGTGCCCAATACCAAAATCAGTTTGAAGCATGTCTACAAGGGATTCGGGTGCGAAGGAGGGAATCTTTCGCCGGCCTTGATGTGGAGTGAGGCCCCGCCAGAAACCAAAAGCTTTGCCATCACGGCCTATGACCCGGATGCGCCGACTGGAAGCGGGTGGTGGCATTGGCTGGTCTACAATATTCCGGCGGATGTTACGGAGTTGAAGACGGGGGCCGGCGCGATGGATGGAGCTCAGTTGCCGTCTGGCGCTGTTCAGGGTCGAACGGATTACGGCACAATCGGCTATGGCGGACCCTGTCCTCCGCAGGGGCATGGGACGCATCATTACCATTTCACGGTCCATGCCCTGAAAGTGGAAAAACTGGATATCCCCGCCGACGCCACGGCGGCGTTGATCGGATACATGATCAATGCGAATCGGATCGCCAAGGCCACACTCACCGGGCTCTATTCGCGCTGACGAGTTCGAGGACCCCCCTATGCATTGTCGTGGGGGTCGACCATGGCGCGGAACGATCACCTCCCCTCCGGTCGTTCCGCCGTCGCTCGGCGCAAGGTTCAACGACGGCGAGTCCGGGCACGACGCAGACGATGCCTGCGGCGATAGGCGCCCTACTTCCATCCTCGTTGATCCGCGGTAAGGTCGCTCACACCGTATGCCATTCAGGGTTGTCCGGGTTGTCCGCCTGTGGTAGGGTACGGGCAAATCGCCGCCCCAGCGGGCCTGGCGGTGGTTTCTGAAAATAGAAGGGCCCGCCATCTCAGTTGTCTTGTTCGGGGTGCTGGTGGAAATCGAGCCGAGGCCGCACCGAGATCGCGACTTCAGGTAATCCCGTCCCCAAGAATCCTCCTGCAAGACACAATCATTCTTCACAGGGAGGAACTCCTCATGAGTTCGAAAATCTTCGTTGGCGGGTTACCCTATGCAGCAACGGAACAGGAATTGCGCGATTTGTTCGCTCAGCACGGCGCGGTCGATTCGGCCCAAATCGTCACCGACCGCTTTACCGGACAATCAAGAGGGTTCGGGTTCGTCGAGATGAGCTCTCCGGCCGAGGCCCAGGCGGCCATCGCCGCGCTGAACGGAACACAATTCGGAGGCAGGACCCTCACGGTCAATGAGGCACGCCCGCGCGAGGCTCGCTCAGGCGGTGGGTTCGGGGGTGGGCGCGAGGGCGGCCGCGATCGCTGGTAACCGAGGGGCCTCCGTGGGCGATCCGCCATGCTCCGGAGAATCGCGTCGGGGTGGGTTTTCCCCGATGGCCAAAAGCCCTTCGGTTCGTGTATGCTCCCCCGGCGCGGAGCCGAGGGAAGAAATCATGCGGCTGTCGAAGGAGGGCAGGACTATGGATATCCGGATCGCCCGTACCGCGACATTCTCACTCGGGATGACTCTCCTGGCCTGTGCTCCGGAAATCGTCAAAATCGACCAGGCTACTCGCGATTCCCTTCGCCGCGCGGAGGAGATCAAGATCGTCCACTATCTCCCTCCTGACTTCCAAGTGAAAGGCGCGTCACTGGTTGGGTATGGAGCCAGTGCCGGCGCCGCGGCGGCAATCCAGGCGCAGGCCCAGACTCAGCAGGCTCAAGAGCTGGCGATGCAGGACCCGGTGGTTCGCATCAAATCCCAGGTCGCCGCATCGCTCACAAAAATTCTGGAGTCGAATAACCTGACTTCCATACCCACTCCCATGCAGGAATTGACGGTCGACAAGCTCAAAGGTATCTTTCAGCAAGGTCCCGTACTCGATTTTGCCACGACGTACTGGGGGGTCGCGCCGATCCCATTCCAGCCGTTTGATTTGGTTTTGTATCGTGCCCGCGCCCGACTCTTGAAATTCCCCGAGGGGAAGCTGCTCTGGCAAGGGACCTGCGACTTGGAGGCCGATAATTCAATCGGTATGCCGAGTGACAAGGGCGCTGCCATTACAAAGGGCGTACTGGTCAGCAACACCCTCAATCATCTGGCCGATCGTTGCAGCGAGCTGCTCGTCGACCAGTTCTCCGGCAGGTCCAGCGTGAATTGAGCCGGCTTCGCCAAACGGCGGGCTGGTTTCCTCCCTCTCGCGGCCGCTCGGGGCGCTGGACCTGCATTACTCTCTTCTGCATTATTCGTGGGAAACGGTTGGCGTACCTAGCGGATACGTCCCGACTGCAGGCCGGGCCGTTGGGCCCTACCCCCGTGGCCGCGAGAGGGAGGACACCCAGATGTCAAGCAAGGGGTCTGAGGGGGCCACCCGGCCACTGTGTCGGAGTCCATACAAGTCCTCGATCGTGCGCAGGACGTTGAAATGCGTAAAAGGCCTGGGGACGCGACCAGAACGCACCATTGGGACGACGAAGAGCGGGGCGATCCGATTCACTTCGCGCCCGTTATCCTCGTCCCACGTCAGGATGAACAAGCTGTTGTGCGATTTGGTCCATTCCACATAGCCCGCCAGGTGCTGCTGTAGCCAGCGGTTGGAGGGTCTTGCCCGTCGTCCACACTGTGCGTTGTTCGGAATCACGATACTCACCGTCGGAAGCGCCGAATAATCGGTCGGAAAGCTGGTCCACGGAAGATTGGCCTGAGGCGGAATGCCGTTTGGTTCGGTCCTTTGCCAATTCACCCAAGGGCTGTGCTTGCGTGTGGAATGACCTGTCCGACAGATGATGGCGCCTGGCTCGGGTAGGTCTTCGGAGTACCCGGGGAACGAAAGTCCCGATTGGAACAACGCGCTCGCCAGGTTCGGGGTGGTGTAGTGATTGAGGCAGGCGTTCCCGTCGATGTTCTGCAAGGAGCCGAAAAAAACGGCGAGATAGTTGGGCTGGCTGGAGCGGATGACGGCAAAGGAGCGAGTCAAACTGGCTCCTTGCTCCGCGAGGGCGTTGATAAAAGGGGCATCGGGCGACCCGATGATGCTGGAGTATCCGTGATTCTCAAGAATCACGAGCACCACGTGATCCGGCCCGGCAAGTTCCCCATTGCCCGTCACTTCGGAAGGCAAGAGCACGCTGACCGTGAGGGAGAGGGCGCGGGCGCAAGCGAGCAATCGAATCGACTCACAATGGTGATTTATGCGATCGGTCTGTTCAGGAGGGCAAGTGGTGAATGTGCTCTGGTACCGTACTTTGAACGGGAAAGGCAATCCGCACAAGTCGTGGCGCGGGGTCCACGTTCGGTGCCCATGTGTGCGTGGGGCCACTGGAGTCGGACCGACGCCCCTTCGCGCGAGGCCCCCTGCTTGAAATCCGCGGGTGCCCACGGTACGGTGCCAGCCAGTCGCCCCGTTCGGTTAGTCGTCCGCCTCAGGAGTCTGCGGCAAGGCATTGCAATCCATGAGATGGATTCCCACGGTCAGTGAGCTGGTGGTCACGGCCGGCGAAACCGCGAAGCGGATCGATGCGTTTCTCGCGAACCGGGACCCCGATCTCTCTCGGTCGGCCATCCAGCGGCTGATCGAGGAAGGACGGATTCGGCTCAACGATCAGCCGGTCAAAGCGAGTTACAAGATCAGACCGGGTGACCGAATTACGCTGGAAGTCCCGCGTGCCGAGCCACTGGAACTGAAACCTGAGGCCATTCCCATCGCGGTGCTCTACGAAGATGAGGCGCTGCTCGTCCTAAATAAACCCCCGGGGCTGGTCGTGCATCCGGCTCCCGGTCACTGGGCTGGGACGCTCGTCAACGCCCTCTTGCATCATTTCCAGCGACCTGGCGGTTCCCTGTCGAGTATCGGTGGGAAAGAACGACCCGGGCTGGTCCACCGTCTGGACAAGGAGACGTCCGGCGTAATGGTGGTCGCGAAGACAGATCGGGCCCATGCAGGGCTCACCGCGCAATTCAAGCTGCACAGCATCACCCGGGAATATGAAGCGTTGGTTTGGGGGCGCGTTCAGAAGCCGCGAGGGGTGATCGAACTCGCGATTGGGCGCGACCGCAAGGAGCGTAAGAAGTTTTCGGCGCGCACCGCCCGTCCCAAGGACTCGGTGACGGAATACCAGGTGCTGACGCGTTTCGGCCTCCGTGCCTCTCACGTTGTGTTGTATCCCAGGACGGGCCGTACCCACCAAATTCGGGTGCACTTGAGCTCGATCGGCCATCCGGTCCTGGGCGACCTCACCTACGGGGGGCGCAAGGTCATGCGGTTGGACGGAGTTGACCTCCCGCGTGTGATGCTGCATGCGCGAGTCCTCGGGTTCGTCCATCCGACCAGCGCCCGTTATCACCAGTTTTCGGCTGCGGCTCCCGCAGACATGACGGCGGCGATCGAGGCCCTCACGGAGCTGGCCCGTCAGGCCAAACAGGCTTGACAGTCACGAAGCGGGGGCGTATCAGTCTGCTGCCCTGGGGCAAAGGAACGCCGGTGGAAACAAGTCAGGTCTTGGACGTCATGGGCACGCTGGTCACGCAGCTGAAAGGCTATACGGCCAAGCTGCCGCCCGTGGTCCATCTGGGAGCCCTTCCGGGTGGGCTACGCCCCAAACCGGAAGCGGTGGACGTCTTCGAGCAGACCGTGTCTCGCTTACGAACCCAAGTCGGTGCCTCCCCCTTCAGGCGTCTCATCGATTTGTTCATGGATGCGTTGGAAGCGTTCGAGGCCGGGAAGGTGCTGGCGACCGTGCAACCGTTGTTGGCCGTACTGGACTACCTCGATCAAATGTATCGGGAAAAGGAGATTGCCGTCACGGGGGCCGATGCCAAGCGCATGGGTGAGTATCGAACGGGGCTCAACAAGATGTTACCCGGCAATCAACCCGAGCTGGAAGGGGCAGGAAAAGGTCTGTAGTGGCCAGAGACGAGGGCGGCCGTGAAACGATGTGCGCGGGGCTCGCGGGGACGGATACCGTTCGTCCGTGGTCCGGCAAACATGCGTGCGAGCGTCAGTGGCCCATCTTGGGGCCGATGGCATTGGCCCCTTGTGAAACGAGACTGAACCGAACGGTCGACTGACAGTGAGGGCAGGTGGTTCGCACCGTGTTCTCGTCGAGAACCTCCACTTGATCATCCTTCAGCCACATCAACCGAAAACACTTGGGACACGAGCGTACCTGTGTTGCCATGACCGTCTATCTTTGCCTTCCCAAAAGACCGAATCCCTGCACGACCATTCGGCGGCTACTCTAATATAGAGGCCCCATGTCCCTCAAGACCAAAGCCAGCAGCAGGCGACGCAGGCCAACAAGAGAAGCGGGGGTGCTCTATCGAGATGATCTGGATATCGACCCCGGGCAGCTCGTGGCCTTGTATCGTCAGGCGCCCTGGGCCAAAGAGCGAACACCGGAAGGAGCCGGGGAGATGCTTCAGCACACGGACCTGGCCATCACCGCCTGGGACGGGCCGCGCCTGGTGGGCTTCGGGCGAGTCCTGACCGACTACGTGTATCGAGCCTCAATTTGGGACGTGATCGTCGACAAGCGCTACCAGGGGCGGCAAATTGGGACTGAACTCGTGCGGCGGATTCTCCACCACCCGAAGCTTGCCCGGGTCGAGTTATTCTGGTTATGCACGCGGAGGCCGGGATTTTACGAGCGTCTCGGTTTCACGTCCAAGACGCAGACCGGCATGGTGTGGGCACGGCCAGGCGAGGGACGCCTGGAGTAACGGCCAGGACGGGTTCCCGCGGAAAGCTGAATGGGAAACTCATGGGGAGGCAGAGCCGCCAGGTCAGACGCCTGACGGCTCTGCCCGCGCTAGAACGTGTATTTCACTCCGAACAACAGGTTCGCGCTCGAGGCGTCGAAACTGCCCACGTTCTGATTCGCAACCTCGAGCCCGCCGCGGTTGCGTTTCCAAGCCAATTCCGCGTTCAGCATGAGGCGCTCCGAGAGCGCATAGTCCAGGCCTCCGGCAAGCCGGAACGCAAACGTATTGGCAAAGCTGGTCTTGGGAATGCCGTTTTCCTCACTGAACGAGTTGACGTTGACGCCGATACCCGTCGATACATAGGGCATGAGCTTGTCTCCGAAACGTCCGGGTCGAAACTCCAAGGTCGGCAGCAGCGAGACGGTATTCCGTGAGCCTATGTCCACGTTGGGCCTCTCCTGCTCATAGCCCATGTGCTCCCACTCGAGCATGAACCCGACCGCAAAGAACTTGTTCAAGCCGTATTGGATTTGAAAATTCAAGGCCGGGCCGATTCCGCCATCGGTATTGACGATCGCCTCTTGAGTGGGGACTGAGAAACCGGCTCGAAAGCCCGCGGTCAGTTTGCCTTCCTGGGCCTGCCCTTCGTGAACCCATTGCGCGTGGCTTGGCGAAGGAATGCTCAAGACCACGAACGCAATCCACAAGAGCGCCGGCACGAGAACTCGTCTGAGGCTCATGATGATCATAGGTTTCTCCTCTTGCAGGGTAGACACGGCGGACAACGGCTTCATCCTAGAATGCCAAGCGAACTCCAAAAAGCCAATTCAACGTTGAAACGTCAACCCGATCGACTCGGTTTCTCTTCCAGGCAACCTCGGTATTGAGGAGCAGTCCAGGAGGGCCGTTGGGAAACCAGTTCGTCAACGCGTAGTCGAGGCCGCCGGCAAGCCGCCACGCAAAGCTGTCGGACACATTGCTGTCATTGATGTTCACCCCGATGCCTGTCGAGGCATAGGGAATGATCGTGCCGAAATGGCCGGGCCGAAACTCCAACATGGCCGGGAGCAGGGTCACCGTGTCAAGCGAGTCGGTGCGGGGGCCGTTGAAGCTATGGTTTTCCCATTCCAGCATCATGCCGGTGCGGAACCATTTGTTGATGGAGTACATGCCATGAAAGTTCAGGGTCGGTCCGGCGGTGGTGGTGCCCGAGCTCTGGGTCATGAAACTGGGACCCGTTCGAATTCCGATCACCACCTTGTCCTCCTCCGCCATCCCCTCGTACACCCACCCCCAATCGGCGGCGACCGCCTGGAAAGCGAACAGTCCGATTGCCGCACAGGCGACCAGCAACACACCTACCCATAACTGTGTGCGTACCCTATGCATCCATTTCCTCCGAATGTTGACGGGATCCTGATTGGGGCAATCTAGCCGACTCCTTCGTGAGTTGCAAGGATTCGCCGATATGCGAAGCGACCCTGCGCGAGATGGTGAGAAAGGAGGCAGGAGGTGCCTCACGCGGCGCGAAGGCGACGAACGCGTTTCGGGGAGCGCCACACCGAGAGAAAGAACACCGTGGTGGCGAGGAGCACGATGGTGGGACCGCTGGGAAGATCCCAGAGATAGGACAGGAGCACGCCGCCGGTGGCGCAGAGGGTGCCGATGACGACGGACAACAGCGTCAAGTGGGAGAGGCTATGGGTCCACTGGTAGGCGGTGCTGGGGGGAATCAAGACCATCGCGAATACCAAAATGGCGCCGACGGTTTTCAATGACACGACGATGGTCAGCGCGATCAGGCTCAGCAACAGATAATAGATGGTGCGCGCGGGCACGCCCGAGGCCTCGGCCATGTCCTGGTCGAAGGCGATGAAGTACAGCTCCTTTGAGAAGAGGAGGACGGCCGCCAGGACCAAGCACCCGAGGAATGAGATGGCCATGAGTTCTTCGGGCGTCACCCCGAGGACGCTGCCGAACAAGTAGCCGTACACCTCGGCGTTGTAGGCCTTCATGAGTCCGATGAACAGAATCGCGAGGGCCATCGTCGCCGTGTACAGGATGCCGATGGAGACGTCGAGTTTCATGCGGCCGGCCTCTTCCAGGAACCCGACGATCCAAACCGTGCCGAGCCCAAAGACGATCGCCAGGGGGAGCGGTGGGAGTCCGATCAGGTAGGCCAGGGCCACGCCGGCAAACGCCGCATGGGCCGTGCCAGCCGCGATGAAGGCGAGCCCCCGGAGCACCACGAAGACGCCGATCAGCGAGCAGAGCGCACCTACCAAGGCCGCCGCCAGAAGCGACCGCTGCATGAAGTCGTAGGCGAGAAGTTCAATCATGGGAATCGTGCGGCGGAAGAGTAGGCAATCTCCCCTGTCCGAATCAAGCGGTGAGCGGCGAATTCGGTGCCGCTCGAATCGGGCCAGCCGCCCGGCCCCGTTCACGAGGCATGGTGATGGTGGTAATCGCGTACGACGACGGTCCCGTGATCGGAGATGACGAGGTCCTTTTCGTACACCTGTTGCAGGATGTCGGGTTTCAGGACCTCGTCCGGGGGACCGGCCGCCACGACGCGACCCTTGAGCAGCACCAAGCGATCGACGTGCGGACTGATGAGGTTGATGTCGTGGGTGACGAACAGGATCGTAAGCCCCATATCGCGATGCAGTTGCCGCACAAGATCCAGCACGTTGTGTTGTGTCGCGATATCGATCCCGGTCGTCGGCTCATCGAGCAGCAACACCTGTGGCTCCTGAGCCAGCGTTCGCGCGATCATGACCCGTTGCTGTTGCCCTCCGGACAGGAGGCCCAAGGCATGGTTCCGATAGGCCTCCATCCCGACCTTCGTCAGTGCATCGAGCGCGATGTCCCGATCGCGCGCCTTTGGCCGCGCGAACAGACCCAAAGCCCCGTAGCGCCCCATCATGACCGTCTCGAAGACCGTCACGGGGAAATTTCGATCCAACACGCCCTTTTGAGGCAGGTACCCGATCTTGGCGCGATGATGACAGCGCAGCTCCTCGCAGGAACAATCGAAAATTTTCAGGGTGCCGGTCAGGGGCGGGAGTAATCCGAGCATGGCTCGGCACAGGGTGGTCTTCCCGGAGCCATTGGGGCCGATCACCCCGATGAACTCGCCCTCTAGGATGTCGAGGGAAACGTTCTCCAGCGCCATCACGCCGGGAAAGCCGAATGACGCGGAAGTAAAACGGATGATGGGTTTAGGCATACGAAGCGGCGACCTAGCCTCGGCGAGGCTGTCGGTCCGCGCAGGGGTGATGATTCGATCGCACCGTCCGTTCAGGCGTGCTCGAAGGCCCGAACTAATTGGAGCACATTGTACCGCAACATGTCGAGGTAGGTCTCGGTGCCGGGAACGCCACCTGGCATCGGAGTCAAGACGGCCACCCTGGCTCCGCTCTCTTGCGCCAGGAGACGGGGCAGCTTTTGGTTCAGTTGGGGCTCCGACACGATCACCTTGATGCGCTCGCGGCGGATCTGCTCGATCAAGACTTGCAAGCGTCGTGGAGACGGCTCCGCGCCCGATTGAGTCTGAATTTCACCGGCAATCGTCAGATTGAAGCGTCTGGCGAAATAGGGCCAAGCTGGGTGATGGGTGACGATCCTCCGATCCGGTATCACGCGAAGACGCTCGAGCAACTCACCTGTCGTGCGCCGCAACGTCTCGAGGTAGGTCGCCTGATTGTGTGCGTAGGCTGAGGCATGGGCGGGATCCAGGCTCGTGAGGGCCTCGGTAATACGGCTGACGATCTTCACGACATTGTCGGGATCCAACCAGATATGAGGGTTTCCGGTGGCATGCCGATGCGAGGCCCCATGCGGGACCTTGGGCTCGATGTCGTCGGTCTGGAGCAAGTCGATCCCGTGCGAGGTCGTCACCACGGCCAGGTCGCGATTCCCCGCGCTCCGAATCAGTCCGGAAACCCAGACCTCCAATCCCGCTCCGATTTCGACGAGGAGACGGGCTTTCCGGACGGCGAGGAGATCGCTTGGTTTGGGCGAATACGAGTGTTCGTTCTCCAGGCCCGTCAACAGCGAGGTCACGCGCACATAGGGCTGTCCGATTTGCTGAACCAAATCCCGAAGCACCGGGATGGTGGCCACGACGGCGATCGGCTCATCCGCACAGACCGTCGCCGGGACACCGAGGCCCCACAACCATGCAAAGGCAAGGAGAAGCGTTGCCAGGGTGCGTCCGGCGGTGGATGCTGGCGGAACGGTACTCACCGACGGACCCTAACATCGAGGTTGGGGCAAGTCAACGCGAGTGAGCGGGGTACGTCGGCCGGCAGGGATCGGCGGCGATCAGAGGACAGAATCGAATGGTCAGTGGGCGTCCGTCATGGTAGGGTACGGCGAAAACGGCGCCATCAGATGGAGGCTACGCGGGTGGAGTATCGATGAAGGTCGTGGGCTTGATGTCGGGCACCTCCGGCGATGGAGTCGACGCCGCGCTGGTCGAGATTCGAGGCCGAGGACATGCGCTACGTGTGACGCCGCTTGGGTTTAGCAGCGTCCCCTACCCATCCTCGCTCCAGCGCCGCATACTCGCCGCCGGCCTGACCGGGACCGTGCGGGAGGTCTGCCACTTGAACGCCGCCCTTGGAGAGGTCTTTGCTCGGGCCGCCCTCAAGGTCATCAAGAAGGCCGGGGTGCGGCGGACGGCCGTGTCGTTGATCGGCTCACATGGGCAGACGGTGCATCATCTGCCCCGAGGTATCGTGGAGCCGGGCCTCGGGCGGATCCGTTCGACGTTGCAGATTGCCGAGGCCGCAGTGATTGCCGAGCGGACCGGTCTGACAACTGTGGCGAATTTTCGTCCGCGCGATATCGCCGCCGGGGGAGAGGGGGCTCCGCTCGCTCCCTATGCCCATGCCCTCCTCTTCAACCACCCGACACAGGCGCGCCTGGTTGCCAATCTTGGAGGAATCAGCAACATCACGTACCTTCCTCCGAAGGGAGACCTCGGGGTCGTGCGCGCCTTCGACACCGGTCCCGGGAATATGATTCTGGACGGAATCATGCAGCAGGTGACGGGAGGACGGGAGCGTCTGGATTGCGGAGGCCGGCGGGCGCTCCGCGGCGTCGCGCATGCGGGGTTGCTGCGGCTGATGATGCGACACCCGTTTATCCGGCGCCCTCCTCCCAAATCGACGGGCCGCGAGGAGTTCGGCGGTCGGTTTCTGGAGCGGGTGTTCCGTGAGCGGAGGAGAATCGGGCTCTCGATCGAGGATCTCCTCGCCACGGCGGCACGATTCACCGCGGAAGCCGTGGGACGGGCACGGAACTGGCTGCCCGGGCCGATTGGAGAGGTGCTGGTCTGCGGGGGCGGGGTGCGTAACGCAGCGGTGATGGAGGCGTTGCGAGAGGTGTTCGCACCGGTCCCGGTGCGAGGCCTCGAGGATCTCGGGTGGAACAGTCAGGCCGTGGAGGCCATCGCGTTCGCGATATTGGCCTATCAGACGGTTCACGGCGTCTGCGCCAATGTGCCGAGCGTGACGGGGGCGGCGCACCCCGTGGTGCTGGGACACATCGTTCCCGGGACCGTCGGCTTGGTCCGCCGAGCGTGACGATCATGAACGAGTTGGCTATCGACAACCTCTACCTGATTGCGGCTGGGGTGGTCCTTGTGGGGGTCGGGCTTTTGATGTGGGTCATGTCCCGGCGGTCCGTTCTCCCAATGACGGACGAGTCGGATGGCTTCGACGGTGTCTCACTCACCCCCCGTCCGGTACTCTCCGATGCGGAGCTGTCGCTCTACAATCTCATCAAACTGGCCGTACAGGAACGGTATCTGGTCTTTGCGCAAATTCCCGTACGGGCGCTGCTGGCGGTCGAGTCTGCCGATCAATCGGCGCGATCGCGCCTGCTTCGCAAGCTCGCGCTTCGACGAGTTGACTTCGCGCTGGTTCATCCGGGCACGCGCACAGCCCGCGTCGTTGTGACGCTGGAGAGGCCTGACGGGCTCACGGAGTCGCAGCGCCGCCGGGAGCAACTTGTTGGCGCGGTTTTGCAGTCGGCAGGTATCAGGTCGGTCCGGCTCGATCCGACCCGACAGTATTCGGTCGCGGCATTGGCGGACGCGCTGGAACTCGAATTCTCCAACGACGAAGCCGGCGCTTACTGACCCGGCCCCGGTTCCCCCTGGCCCCAATCGCGCTCTCTGGTCGGGCTGTATTTGGCGAGCTCTTTCCGCGCGACGTCCGCTTCCATACTATCGGGCCATTCCTCGAGGACCCGTTGAAACGTGATCCTCGCTTCATCGGTTTGGCCGAGCTTGATGTGGGTCATTCCGATCTTGAGTGTCGTGGCCGCGAGCTTCGGATTCGAGGGGTAGTACGAAACGAGGTCCGAGAACGTCCTCATGGCATCCTCGTAACGACCCAGTCGGTACTGGCATTCACCAAGCCAGTATCGAGCGCTTGGAGCCAGGCCGGACTTTCCGTGTAGCTCCAGGAAAAATCGGAACCCAGCCAAGGCCGCATGATAATCCCGCTGGCGATACTCGTCCATGACTCGATCATAGAGCCGTCGTGCCGCATCCTGCGTTTGCCCTGGAGCGGCAAAGACGGGAGTTGTCAGCCCGACGGCTATGACTGCCAGCAGGACGTGGATGAATCGCGCCGACTTCATGGTTGCCTCATTCGGATGCGGGTCTGGTTCGCACGCACCAGGCTGCCAAGAAGGCAAGTGGTATGCCACCTGACCGGGATTCGGCGGGATGGCAAGATTTGTCGGCAGGCGGACAACCTCCTGACATCTCAAGAGATTGGGAGGGATGCGGTCGGACAGTCGAAGACGGTGAACGTCACCGAACGGCCAAATACGGCAGCGAAGGGCCAACTCTGTGCCCTGGGTCCGCGTTTGAATTCACGATCGTTGAGCCGTATCGTGCTCGGCGGATTCGCACGCCCGCACGCCTTGACTTCTGCGCAGTCGCACCGAAATAATTCGGAACCGGACGATCGTCGCTGCGCCGGTTGCGCTCGGCCTTTGATGCACCCTTCAATTCCCCCGACGGTCGTCCATTCCGACCCGCCGCCCAATCCCTCCGGCGGCAAGACTCTGATCGTCGACCCCCAAGACACCCAGGCCTATCCGCGTCCCAGCGCGGCACTCCACGATGCGGGACCGGAGGACATGGTGTTCGTGCGTCCCGGACTCTATGAGGACAAAATCTTCATCGCCGAGCGACCGGTGCTGCTGATCGGAGCCGGGCGTGATGCCGTCCAGATCGTCGGCCGGCGCGCCGGCCCGCTCTACTTGCAGCGCGTCCCGTCGGGACACATCACCGGGATCACCTTCCGATACATCGGGAGTGATCAGCATTCGGCGATGAACATCCTCGATTCCACCTGTCGGATCGCGCATTGTCGCGCAACCGAGGCCGTGCTGTCCGGTATGGTGCTGTACGGGCCGGACTGTCGCCCGACCTTAGTCGAGAACGAAGTCAGCTACAACCGCGAATCAGGCGTCTTTGTGTTCGGAGGGGCGTCGCCGCGGGTCGCGAACAACGTGTGTTTCGGCAATCATCATTTTGGGCTGGCGGCGCGGGATTCCGGGACGCATCCGGAATTCGTCAGGAACCTGTCGCGGGACAACTGGTTGAGCGGGATATTGCTCTTCGGAGAGACAGAAGCGATGGTGCTGGACAATACGTGCCGCGACAACCACCACTGGGGTCTGGTCATCACGCCCGAATGTCGGACGACGCCGGGCGTCGACGAACTCATGAGGGCGAACGACCTTGCCGGGAATCCGCGCGGCGCCCTGCAAGTGACGGATCAGCCGCTGGCGGAGATCGGCCGCTGACTGTCCGTCTCACCCGAGGGTCGCCGATGAACTCGAGGGGAGGCCTCCTTCGCGGCGGGTGCTTCCCGCTCCGCCTAGAGCCACCCCTTGCGGTGGAAAAACCAGAGCATCCCGCTCGCAATCCCCACCATCGCGAGCAGCGTCATGGGGTAGCCCCAGGGCGACCGGAGTTCCGGCATGTGCTCGAAGTTCATCCCGTAGATCCCGGCAATGAAGCTCAAGGGCATGAAAATCGTCGTGATCACCGTCAGCACTTTCATGACGGCGGTCATGCGGTTGCTGGCGCTCGACAGGTACAGCTCCAACATGCCGGCGATAATGTCGCGAAAGGTTTCGATGGCGTCGATCAATTGAATCGTGTGGTCGTAGACGTCCGCCAGGTAGGTGCGTGTGAACTCGGTGACGAGCTGAGACTGACCGCGTTGCAAGGTTCCGATGACTTCGCGCAGCGGCCAGACGGCGCGGCGCACGAATAAAATGCACCGCCGGAGCTGATAGAGCTCCCTCAACACGTCGGGCTTCGGGTCCGATAAGAGCTGCTCTTCAACCTGCTCCGTGACTTCGCCGATCCCTTCCAAAATGCCGAAGTAATTGTCGACGATCGCATCCATCAGTGCGTAGACGAGATAATCCGCCCGCGCTGTGCGCAGCCGTCCGCGTCCGGTACGCAATCGTTCGCGGACCGGGCTGAACGGGTCGGTGCCGTTTTCCTGGAACGTGAGCACAAATCCTTGGCCGAAGACGATGCTGATTTGCTCGGTGGCCAACTGCCGGGTCGCCACCGTGTAGACCAGGGACTTGGCCACCAGGAACGCGTAGGTGCCGTAGTCGTCCCCTTTCGGGCGTTGCTCCGTGTTGACGATGTCCTCCAGCACGAGGGGGTGCAATTGAAACGCCGTGCCGATCTTCTCGATGAGGCCGAGATCATGAATTCCGCTCACGTTCAGCCACGACACGACGTTGTCGTTGTGGAGGGAGGGAATGTCCTCGATGTTGTGGATCGAGTGTTCCTGATGGGTGTCGGCATTGAACTGCGTCAGTGTCAGCGAGATAGGGCCGCTGCGCGCTTCCCCGACGGGAACCAAGGTGCCGGGAGGAAGCCCAGCCTTTCGTGAACGACGCCGTTTGGTCTTGGGCTTCGTGAGGTCGGCTGGGGAGGGAGTGGGCTCGGCCACGGTTCGTCGGCTCCGCGAGGGGTCCGGTCAGCGGGGCTCACTCTACCCTGTCCCAAGGCAGGCTGCAATGGGAGGCAGACCGCCGAGGGGACGGGAGGCCTGCCGGTCGGTGGAGCTAGGCTGCGGGCGGCCAAGAGGAGGTCGAGGGGAAGGGGGTTTGAACGGGGGCGAACAACACGAAGGTATCCCCGCCCCGATGCTTGGCCTGGTACATGGCTGAGTCGGCGTGCTTGAGGAGGTCGTCGAGGTCGGATTGGTCCTGGGGAAAGAGCGTCCCGCCGATGCTCGTGCCGATCGAGACCTGCCGGTCCGACACGGCGCAGGGCTGCGCCAGCGTCTGGACGATCCGCTTGGCGACGGTCTCGGCGCCCGCCTCCGAGGCCGTCCCTTCCAGAATCACGGTGAACTCGTCGCCGCCCATACGGGCAACGGTGTCCACCTCGCGTACACAGCTTTTCAGTCGTTCCGCGACGATTTTGAGCACAGCATCACCGGCGTCGTGCCCCAGCGTATCGTTCACCGCTTTGAACCGATCCAGATCCAGGAGCAGGAGGGCGAAGCCTTGGTTCGTCCGTCTGGCGCGGACGACGGCCTGTTCCAGCCGGTCGCGGAATAGCGCGCGGTTGACGAGGCCGGTGAGTTGATCGTACTGGGCCAGGTACGTCAGCCGTTCTTCCGTCCGCTTACGCTCGATCGCGTAGCGAATCGACCGGGCCAACAGGTCACCCTGAATCTGTCCCTTGACCAGGTAGTCTTGCGCGCCCTGCTGCACGGCCTGCAGGGCCGCCGCCTGGTCGGCGAAGCCGCTCAGCACCACGATCGGAATGCCCGGGCTCGTGCCCTGCACTTCTTGGAGCGTGGCGAGACCATGCCCGTCCGGCAGGGAGAGGTCGAGGAGCACGGCCTGAAACCGGTCGCGTCCCAGCGCGGCCAAGGCCTGCTTCAAATCCGTGACGTGGACGACCTCGAACTGGTCCGCATTCCAGTCGGACAAGATGTCCTGGGCCAACTGGGCATCCACCGCGTTGTCTTCGACGAGCAGGATTTTGACCATGGAGATGTGCGCGATGCTGGAGGCTCGCCGGAGCTCAGACGAAGCCGATCCTATTCGTACCGAGTAAGTGTAGCCTCTCAGGGCGTGGTTGCCAAAGAAAACCGGAGAATCTGGAAGCCGCCACTGAGGGGCTTCCGGTGGCGGGGGTATGCTACCATCGGTCTTATGAAGGGCATGATGCTTCTGCACGCTCCCCTCCTCGGCCTGCTCCTCAATGTGCATGTCGTGCTGGCGGATTTCACGGGTACGGTGAAGTCGGTTGATGATGGGGATACCCTGACGATCGCTCATGACGGACGAGAGGAACAGGTCAGACTGCACGGCATCGATGCCCTGGAGAAGACCCAGGCGTTCGGCCGAAAGGCCAAACAGTTTACGAAGGACGCCGCCCTTGGAAAGGCAGTCCATGTGACGGAGCATGGTCAGGACGACCGGGGGCGGACGATCGGGGACGTGACCCTTCCGGACGGAAGGGTCCTCAATCGACAGCTCCTACAAGAGGGGTTGGCCTGGTGGTCCTGGAAACACTCGCAGGACAAGTCCCTGCGTGAGCTCGAGGACGAGGCGCGCGCGGCAAAGCGGGGCCTGTGGCGAGACCGGACGCCGATTCCGCCGTGGGTGTTCCGCAAAATGCAGAAGAAGCAGGTCCCAGAGGTAGCCGATTTTGAGCCACCACGGAAGTCGCCACATTCTAGTGCTCAAACCGATGGCGCGTCGCCCCCGATTATTGGGAACAGGAAAAGCCGCCTGTACCATCGCCCTGGTTGTCCTGGTTACGACAAGGTATCAGAAAGGAACGCTGTCCAGTTTACAACGATGGAAGAAGCAGAAGAGGCGGGCTACACCATCGCCAGGAATTGCCCCCGGTGAGGTGGGGCGAGCTGCTGCGTCCATGGTGGGAAATGGTTCCTGACACCTTTTCTGGGTTTGACACCTTTTCTGGGTTTCCGCCAGTGCGCACGTTTTCCCGGTATCACAGCTCTTGCACCTCGGGACGGTCCTGCACTGGAAGGCGACGAGGTTGTGGTGCATGAGTGATCAAAACCCATGAATAAGGAGTGGTGCACGGTTGATGTTGGCAGTGGGAGCCCAACTAGACCGCACTCGCTCACGAGGAGGCATATCTTTTTAGCCGATACCAGAAAATTTTGGGGTCAGAGTGGAATTTCAGGGGGGCGATCACCTTGTTTCTGTCGCCTCCGCGCTTCCCCCCTCGGGCGCCTCCATACGTGGCTGCCGCTCGTTCCAGTGAGGCGATGGGTGACCGCAGCAGCCGGTTCTTCACCTCGCGCGTGCGAGCACCGGGACTTCCTTTTCGATCCGATCACCGAGGCGATCCTTCTCAACTTCCAAATCAAATCGCGCTTGCAGGTTCAGCCAGAGCCGGTCGCTAGTCCCGAAGTACCTCGACAATCGCAAGGCGGTATCGGCCGTGACGGACCGAGTACCGTGGACGATCTCGTTGATGCGTCGAAGCGGTATGCGAAGGTCTTTCGCGAGGCGGTACTGGCTGATGCCCAATGGCTTGAGAAAGTCTTCGAGCAAGACTTCGCCTGGGTGAATGGGCGGCATTTTCTTTTGACGCTTCATGTGATCATTAATCCGAATGCTCATTTGACTGTGACGGGGTCCTGATAGCTTTTCCAGGCGGTTCCCTGGCGGTACCCGTAAGTCTTGTAGCGTTTCTGCGCCGTCTATAGCGACGAGCTTTCGCAAAGCAATCCTCTGAAGCTCGACCGACAACTGCTTCGACGGATCGCGGTTCCAAATCCGAGCAGTATCCTTGTCTCGGAAGCTCTTGATCACTGTAAGGAGCCAAACGTCGTGAGACTCGTAACGTCAAGCGTTATCAATAGGATGGAAGCTCACAGTTGTGGGGAAGAATTCGTCTTACCATAGGCGATATTGGCCCACGCATCACTCATTGCGCCTGAAGTAGATCTGTGGGCCAGGGGTAGACTCCGCACTCCTTTGCTCCCATATTCCTTCACCCCCCCCCCCCGCTGCTGTCTCCTTCGATCCAGCGGTTGGAAATGTAAGCTGGCGCCGAGTCCCACGCGGAGGCGCCTATTCAGCAATGAATACGACAGCAGGGAAGAAGGACTCCTGTCCGTGATCAGGTCCTCCGGGCGCACTAGCGGAGAACGAGTCAACTATCGATGGAGGTTTTTGAACAAATGGGCTTAGCGTTGCCGTGGTCACGTCGGTTCATGCGTCGGATCACCAGTACGGGTCTCAGCCGGCCGAGATCGACACATTTCCGGGTCTGACCAGGCAACGGTGAGCGGCCACTTGAGGCACCGGCACCAAGGCAGTGCATGAATGCAAACTCAGATGCCTGCCCGGTGCAGGATGGGTTGGACCTGGGGTCTCTGGCGCCGGTAGGGGGCTCCAGAATTATGCCCGGAGAGTGCAGAGGCAACGCTGAGGCCCAGAAACACAACGGGCTAGCCGGTTACCCGACTAGCCCGCCATTTCGATGCGTCGTGGATTTGGTTGCGGGGGCAGGATTTGAACCTGCGACCTTTGGGTTATGAGCCCAACGAGCTACCGAGCTGCTCCACCCCGCAAACGGACTGTAGCAAACGAGTGTTTCGACAGTCAAGGAATTGCTTGGCCACGTTGCGTTGCTTCGACAAGAATGGTAAAGCGACGCCATGCGAATCATTTTCATGGGCACGCCGGAATTCGCCGTGCCGTCCCTTCAAGCGCTGCTCGAGTCCGAGGACGAGGTCGTCGGCGTGGTGACCCAGCCTGATCGTCCCAAGGGGCGCGGCCAAACACTGACTCCGCCGCCGGTCAAAGAATTAGCGCTGCGAGCGGGCAAGCCGGTCATTCAACCGACCAAGATGAAAGACCCCGCCTTTCTCGAGGCGTTGAAGGCCTGGCAGCCGGAGGTGATCGCGGTGGCCGCCTTCGGACGAATCCTTCCACCGGCCATTCTGGCGCTTCCACCCAAGGGCTGCATCAATGTGCACGGCTCGCTCTTGCCGAAGTACCGGGGTGCCGCGCCGATCCAGTGGGCCATTGTGAACGGTGAGCGGGAAACCGGCATTACGACGATGTTGATGGATGAAGGCATGGATACCGGGGCGATGTTGCTGCGCGAGCCTGTGCCGATCGACCCCGCTGACACGAGCGGGACGCTCGCCGAACGGTTGGCTCAGGTGGGAGCGCGGCTCCTGATCGAGACGTTGCGACGGCTCAAGGCCGGGCAGCTCCATCCCATAGCCCAAGACCACAGCCAGGCGACGCTGGCGCCCATCATCAAGAAGGAAGACGGGCTGATTGATTGGACCGCAAGCGCCCAGGCCATTGCCAATCGAGTCCGGGGCTTCACCCCCTGGCCCGGCGCCTACACGTTCGCTGGCCCAGATCGTTGGACCATCTGGAAAGCCGAACCCTTGACCGAGGCGGCCCCTCCATCCGCGCCGGGCACCATCGTTCGCGCGACCAAGGAGGCGATCGTCGTCTGCACGGGCAGCGGACTCCTGGCCGTCACGCTGCTGCAGCCCGCCGGTGGGCGACGGATGGCAACCGGTGAGTACCTGGCCGGGCATCCGGTGGCCGTAGGGCTGACGCTGGGATCGCCACCCGGCCACAGGGCCCCTTCATGACTCGTCGTTCCCCACCATCTGGTACTTCCCGCACATCGCCGCCTGGGAAAGAGGCCTCGTCCCCGGCTCGTCGTGAGACGGTCCGGAGCCTGGCGTTATCCGTCTTGGAGACGGTCGAGCGAGAGCAGTGTCACGCCGACGACGCGATGGATCGACTGACCGCGGGCCGGTCGCTCGATCCGAGGGATCGCGCGCTGATGCTGGAACTGGTGTACGGCGTGCTGCGCCGGCGTTTGGAGTTGGACTGGCGGCTCGATCATGTTGCGGATCGGCGGATGGAGCGATTGCCCGCGCCTGTGGCCTCTGTGCTGCGCTTGGCCGCATATCAAGTGTTGCGCTTGACCAAGATCCCGCATTCGGCCGCCGTTCATGAAGCCGTGGCCTTGGTGCGCCGACGACTCCGATCCCCACATTGGCCAAGGTATGTGAATGCCGTGCTTCGGGCCCTGCTTCGGACTCTCCCGCCGACCCTTCCGAGCATCTGCGAGGACCCCGTTCGACATCTCTCCATTCTCTATTCCTGTCCGCCTTGGCTGGTGGCGCGGTGGGTGGACCGCCTGGGAGTCGCGGCAGCCGAGCAGGCCTGTCGCCAGACCTGCGAGGAGCCTCCACTCACTCTCCGGGTCAATACGGCCAAACTCACGCGCAAGGCGATGCAAGACGCGCTGAACGCCGCCGGGGTCGCGACGTCGCTGACTACGGTGAGCCCGGTGGGCATTCAGGTGGAAAAATGCGGGCGTCCCATGCAGCTCCCCCACTACGTCGAGGGCGGTTTCGCCGTGGAGGATGAAGCGGCTCAGTTGATTCCGATGATCCTGAGTCCGCGACCGGGAGAGCGTGTGTTGGATGCCTGCGCTGCCCCCGGTGGCAAGGCGCTGCATTGTGCCGAGCTTATGGGCGGTCGCGGTGAGGTGGTGGCGGTCGACCGGAGTGAGCCGCGGATTCGCCTGCTGCGAGAGAACATCGAGCGGTTGGGAGCGACGCACGTCCATCCAGTGTGCTTCGACTGGGTCGAGTCCGAGGGCGTCGATCCGGCAAGGCTCCCAGGTCCGCTTCGGCTTCCGTTCGATCGGATTCTGCTCGATGCGCCCTGCAGCGCGATCGGCATTCTGCGCCGGCACCCGGAGGGCAAGTGGCAGAAACAGCCGGAGGACCTCCTGGCCCACCAAGCGAGACAGCGACGCCTCCTCGAGGCGGTGAGCCGTCTCTTGCGGCCCGGCGGGGTGATCGTCTATAGTACGTGCTCGACGGAACCCGAGGAAACTCTTCAGGTTCTCGACCACTTCTGCGAGGCGCATCCGGAGTTTGTGCGCGAATCCGTGGCGCCCTGGCTCCCTCCCGCAGCCCTGCCCTTCGTCACCGGTCGAGGGGAATTCTGTTCGGTGCCGACTGGGCAGGAGACCGGGTCCAAGCCGGGGCATGGACCACGGTCCGCAGATGGAATGGATGCCTTCTTCGCCGCGAGATTGAAACGAGTGGACGCATGAGCCGATCGCCCGTCAAAATTGCCCCGTCGATCTTGTCCGCCGATTTCGCGCGGCTGGCCGACGAAGCCGGTAAAGTCGAGCAGGCCGGTGCCGACTGGATTCACGTCGATGTGATGGACGGACATTTCGTGCCGAATCTCACGGTCGGGCCGCCGATCGTGGAGGCGCTCCGCAAAGTCACCCAACTGCCGCTCGACGTCCATTTGATGATCACCCATCCCGATGCCTATATCGGCGCATTTGCCGATGCGGGCGCGGACTATCTGACGGTGCACGTCGAAGCGTGTCCGCACCTGCATCGGACGGTGCAGTTCATCAAGGAACGAGGGGTCAAAGCCGGCATCACGTTGAATCCGGCCACCTCGATCACGACGCTGGAGGAGATCGTCGCCGAGGCCGATTTAATCCTGGTGATGAGCGTGAATCCCGGTTTCGGCGGCCAACAGTTCATTCCTTCCGTTCTCGAGAAGATCGGGAAAGTTCGCGAGATGATCGACCGAACGCGAAGCCGGGCCTTGTTGGAAGTCGATGGCGGCGTCAAGGTCGAGAATGCGGGGGTAATCGTCGATGCCGGGGCCGACGTGCTGGTCTCCGGTTCCGCCATCTTCACCAGTGCCGACTATGCCAACACCATCAAGGCGATGCGCGACGCAGGTCGAACCGTGGCCGGGCGCACCGCTCCTGCTCAGACGATGTCTCGGTCGCGGTAGCGAGGGCGTGTGGACCGAGCGTCATTGATCGACAGCCTCCATCCACTCGAAATCAAGGTCCTCGCCACGCTGGCGGGTGAGGCGGCGTCGCGCCCGCTCTCCCTGGACTCCGTCAGGCAGGCGACGCAGCTCGAACCTTCACAGTTGAATATGGCCGTGGAGTGGCTGCTGGCCAAGGGGCTGATTCGCGTGGAGACCGAAACCGTCATGCCCCTCGTGTCCTTGACGGCGATCGGCGAGCACTACCAGACGGAACACACCCCGATCGAACGGGTCCTTGCCACGGTGCGAGCGGGGGCCGATGCGGGACACAGCTATACGATTCAAGATCTTCAGGCCAAGGCGCAACTCGAACCCTCCCAAATCAGCGGAGTCATCGGCACGCTCAAGAAGGAAGGGGCCATCCTGATCGTGCAGGGAGGATACATCCAGGCCACGGGCCGTTCAAGCCCGACGGCCGACACGCTCCGGTTGCTTCTGGATCAAATCCGGGGCGGTTCGGTGGAACTGACCACGTTGTCGGACGCCCAGCAGGCGGTGATACGCCAACATGCGGTGCGACGCGGAAACGCGCAGGAACCCTTTCGCGTCGATGAGCGCGTGATGCGGGATTTTGCGTTGACCGATGCGGGGCGCGAGGCAGTGGCGCAGCTCGCCCATGCCGGGCAGGCTGAGGAAGTGTCGCAGTTGACGCCCGAGATGTTGAAGGATGGATCCTGGAGGAGCAAGCGGTTCCGCAAGTATACGATCAGTCTTCGACCGCCCAGGGTCGCGCCGGGCAAGCGGCACGCCTACCGGCAGTTCTTGGATACCGTCAAGATTAAGCTGGTCAGCATGGGCTTTCAAGAAATGCGTGGGGAGCTGGTGGAGACCGAATTCTGGGGGATGGACGCGCTGTACATGCCGCAGTTCCATCCGGCCCGCGATATTCACGACGTGTACTTCGTCAAGGAGCCCAGCCACGCCACAGCGATCGCCCAGCCCTTCCTGTCGCGCGTGCACGCGACCCACCGGAACGGCGGCAAGACCGGATCCACCGGTTGGGGGTACGAGTTCGACGAGACGCGTACGAAGCGGCTGATTCTCCGCAGCCAAGGCACGGCGGTGTCCGCCCACTGTTTGGCAAGCGGCCCCCGCATTCCCGGCAAATATTTCTCCATCGCGCGGTGTTTTCGCTACGACCAGGTCGATGCCACCCATGCGACGGATTTTTTTCAGATCGAGGGGATCGTGCTCGGTCCGGACATCACGTTCCGGACCCTGCTCGGGTTGCTGAACCTTTTCGCACGTGAGGTGGCGCAGGCTCGGGAGAGCAAGTTCCTCCCGGCGTATTTTCCTTTTACGGAGCCGTCCGTCGAGCTGCATGTCCGGCATCCGAAACTCGGTTGGATGGAACTCGGCGGAGCCGGCCTGTTCAGGCCGGAGGTCACGAGGCCGTTGGGGGTGGATGTGCCCGTGATCGCGTGGGGGCTGGGCTTGGACCGCATGGCCATGGTGGCGCTCGGCATTCACGACATTCGCGATCTGTTCACGGGGGATCTGGAATTGATCCGAACCACGCGCGGCCGATTCTAGGCGGGGACGAGCATGCCCACGATTACCTTTCACCCGACGGATCTACAACGGTTGCTGGCGCCGCCCCGCGGGAAATCCTCCACGCTGACCGCAGTCCAGCTCGAGGCGCTGTTGCCCTTGGTGAAGGGTGAATTCAAAGGCCAGGATTCGGAAACCGGCGAGTGGCGGGTGGAACTGCAAGACAGCAATCGGCCCGATCTCTGGTGCTGCGAGGGCATCGCCCGGCAGATCAGAATCAAACGGGCCGGCCGCGCCACCGCGTACCATTTTTTCTCCGGGAGGCAGGCTCCGACGCGTCGAGTGGTCGTGGCACGGGGAATGGACAAGGTCCGCCCCTACGTGGCGGCCTGTGCGGCGTTGGGTTATGAGGTCACGCAGACCGGTCTTGCTCAGCTGATTCAGACACAAGAGAAACTCGCGGATATTTTCGGGCGCAAGCGCAAGACGGTGTCCATCGGCGTCTACCGTCTGCCGGCCATTCGGTTTCCCATCACCTACGAGTTGGCGAGTCCGGAAGCCGTGCGCTTTACCCCCCTGGGGATGGATACGGCGATGACGCTCGGCGAGATCCTGATGGTGCATCCCAAGGGGCTCGAGTATGGGGCGATCGTGAGCGGGCAGGATCGACTCCCTGTGCTGCGCGATCAGGCCGGACAGGTGTTGAGTTTCCCCCCCATCATCAATAGCCGGGAGATCGGCGAGGTCCGAGTGGGCGATCGCGATCTTTTCGTGGAGGTGACCGGCACCGATCTGCATATGGTCGTGCTGGCCTTGAACATCTTCGCGGTGAATTTGGCGGACCGGGGCGCGCGGATCGAGAGGGTGGAGACGGTCTATCCCTCCACCACGCCGCTCGGAAAGCGCATTCGCACGCCGTATGACTTCGGGCGGGCCCGGGTGATCCCTATTTCGGCCATCGAGACGGCTTTGGGCGAAACCTTGAGTCCCACGGAGGTGCGCCGGACCTTACAGGCCTATGGGTACGAAGTGTCGGGCACAGGGACGCAAGTGAAGGTGAAACTCCCGCCGTACCGGAACGATTTCATGCATGCGGTGGATGTCGTCGAGGACGTAGCCATCTGCCGCGGCTACGAGAGTTTCACTCCGGAGATGCCCGAACAATTCACCGTCGGGGGACTGTCCCGGCTTGAGGAGCGGTCGGACCGCGTGCGGGATCTCATGGTCGGCCTGGGGTACCAGGAGGTCATCTCGAACATCCTGGGTTCACGCCAGGAGTACGTGGAGCGCATGCGCGTGGGCGGGACCGAGTGGGGGAAGGTCGTCGAGGTCGATAACGTGATGTCCCTCAGTTATGCGTGCCTTCGACCCTCTCTGCTGCCGTCGCTGTTGCGGGTGGAAGCCGGGTCAGGACGCGCGTTTTACCCTCACCGGCTGTTCGAGGCCGGCGAAGTGGCCAGGCTCAATCCATCGGTCGCCGTCGGATCGGAGACACGTCTCGCGCTCGGTGTGCTGGCGGTGCACGCCGGGGTGACGTTCTCCGAGGCGCATTCCGCGCTCGATCTGTTGTTGTATTATCTGGGGTATGCCTACGAATTGAAACCGCTGGCGCATCCGTCCTTTCTGGAGGGCCGCGCGGGCGCGGTCGTCATCAACGGACTGGCGGTGGGTTACATTGGGGAGGTGCACCCCGAGGTGCTCGAGCAGTGGCAGATCACGGTGCCGGCCGCGGCCTTTGAACTGGACCTGACCGAACTACCGGAGCTGGACTGATTCGGGCGGGGACGGAGCGCGGCCGGGTAGGAACGGTTTCCCCGCGGCCGCGCAGACGATCCCGCCCGTTAAGCCGCCGCGACGTGCTGCCGCGCGACGTTGATCAGTTGCTCGAATCCCCCTGGATCCTTGATGGCGATGTCGGACAGTGCCTTGCGATCCAGGGCGATGTTGGCTTTTTTCAGGGCGTTCATGAATCGGGCGTACGTCAGTCCATGCCGACGGACCGCCGCGCTGATCCGAGTGATCCACAACTGCCGAAAATTCCGCTTCCGCTTCTTCCGCTCTCGGTACGCATAAGTTTGGCCCTTATCGACCGACTCGGTCGCCGAGCGAAAAAGCCGGCTCTTGGCTCCGTATTGGCCCTTGGCGAGTTTGAGCCGTTTCTTTCTTCGTGCGCGGGTCTTCGGCCCGCCTTTTACGCGTGGCATGGTGCTGTGCTCCTTCGTTGTTTCGTACGAGAGTAATACGGCGACCGTCGCACCCCCGGTCTCGCGCGGGGAAACATCGCGCCAGTCCGCCTCAGTTTGGAAGGAGGCGAGACATCATCTGCTGCTGTCCTGGCGCCACTTCCCTGTACCCAGACAGCCTGCGCTTCCGGTTGCGACTTTTGGACGTGAGCAGATGTCGCCGACCGGCCGGTTTGAACATGACCCGGTTCGACCCGGTTTTCTTGAACCGCTTGCTCGCGCCCGAGTGTGTTTTCATCTTACGACCTGCCATGATTGAGCCTCTTATATACGTAGGGGGCGGTTTCAATTCTTCGGAGCGACCACCATGATCAAGCTGCGCCCTTCCATGCGTGGCGCGTATTCGATCGTCCCGGCGTCGCTGAGCTGTTCGACCACCGTCTGCATCATGGTCCGGCCCATTTCCTGATTGGCCATCTCGCGTCCACGAAAATTGACGCTGATTTTCGTCTTGTTGCCTTCGGACAAGAACCCTCGGATCTGGCGGATCTTGATCTCCAAATCGTGCCGGTCCGTCCGAGGTCGGAGCTTGATCTCCTTGACCTGGGTCGATTTCTGGTGGCGTCGACTCTGATGCTCCTTCTTGCTGAGTTCGTATTTGTATTTCCCGTAGTCCATGATGCGACACACGGGGGGCATCGACGTCGGGGCCACTTCGACCAGGTCATAACCCAGTTCCTGAGCTTTTCGATAGGCCTCCGGGGTGGGTAGGATTCCGAACTGCTCCCCCTCCGGGCCGATGACGCGAACCTCACGGACTCGGATCTCACGATTGACGCGCAGTTTAGGGACGATAAGCCACCTCGTGGGTTATAGATGACGATTGGCGGGTCGCTTGTGTCACGTCTGCCCTCAGCATGTCAAGCACCCCGCTGACGGGGACCGCCCCGAGGTCGGCCTTGCTCCGGCCCCTGACCGAGACGGTGCCATTCTGAACCTCCCGCTCTCCCACCACCAGCATATAGGGGATTTTTGCCATTTCGGCTTCCCGGATCTTGAGGCCGATTTTTTCATTCCGGAGATCCAGCTCGACCCGGTACCCCGCCTGCGTCAGTTGAGCGTGGACCGACCGGGCATAGGCATGATGCTTTTCTGAAATCGGCAAGAGCTTCGCTTGGACCGGGGCCAACCAGGTGGGAAAAGCGCCGGCGTAATGCTCGATCAGGATGCCGATAAATCGCTCGATGGACCCGAGGAGGGCCCGGTGAATCATGATCGGTCGGTGCGGCTTGCCGTCTTCGGAGATGTAACTCAAGTCGAAGCGCTCCGGATTGTTGAAATCGACCTGAACGGTCGAGCATTGCCAGGAACGCCCGAGGGCATCCTTGATCTTAATGTCGATCTTCGGACCGTAGAAGGCGCCTCCCCCGGCATCGATCCCGAACGCGATCCCGCGGCTCTTGAGCGCGGCCTCCAGGGCCTGGGTCGCCAGCGCCCAGCCTTCTTCGGTCCCGACGGATTCTCTCGGCCGAGTCGAGAGAAACACCTCGAATTCGGCAAATCCAAAGGTCCGCAGCATGAAGAAGGTGAAGTCCAGCACGCGGCGGACCTCCCCTTCCATTTGGTCCGGTCGGCAAAATAGGTGCGCGTCGTCCTGGGTAAACCCCCGGACCCGCAGGAGCCCGTGCAGAACGCCGGTTCGCTCATACCGGTAGACCGTCCCGAGTTCGCCGTAGCGGATCGGCAGGTCGCGATAGCTCCGCAGGTGCGACTTGTAAATCATAATATGGTAGGGACAGTTCATCGGCTTGAGCTGATACTCGCTGTTCTCCACTTTCATCGCCGCGAACATGTTCTCTTTGTAATAGTCGACGTGCCCGCTGGTCTTCCAGAGATCGAGCCGGGCGACGTGGGGCGAGTAGACGAGTTCGTACCCGTCCTTGATATGCTGCTCGCGCCAAAAATTCTCGATCAACAGTCGAAGGGCCGCTCCTTTCGGGTGCCAGAGGACCAGTCCGGGCCCGATCTCGTCCTGAATCGTCACCAGGTCCAGTTCTTTGCCGAGCTTGCGGTGGTCGCGACGCTTGATCTCCTCGAGGCGCTGGAGATGCGCGTCGAGCGCCTGCTGAGTCGGAAACGAAGTCCCGTAGATGCGCTGCAACATCGGATTACGCTCGTCGCCCCGCCAGTACGCGCCGCCTGTGGAAAGCAACTTGAAGGCCTTCACGTGGCCGGTCGACGGAAGATGGGGACCTCGGCAGAGATCGATGAAGTTCCCTTGTTTGTAGAGGGAGACCACCGGATCAGGCAGGCTCGCGATGATTTCCGCCTTGAACTGCTCGCCCTGCTCGCGAAAGAAACGCATGGCCTCCTCGCGGGGCCATTCCATGCGGCTGATCGGATAGTTCCGCTTGGTGATCTCGATGGCCCTCGCCTCTATTTTGGCCAGGTCGTCGGGGGTAAAGGGACGCTCGTACGCGAAGTCGTAATAGAAGCTGTCCTCCAGAGCGGGCCCAATCGTCAGCTGCGCCGAAGGGAACACCTCCTTGACCGCCTGCGCCATGATGTGGGTGCTGCTGTGCCGATAGACCTCCCGGCCGTCCGGTGAGTCGAACGTCAGGGGCTCGACGGCGGCATCCTGGATCAGCTTGGTTGAGAGATCGACGGGTCGCCCGTTGACCTTGGCCGCCAACACCTCCGGACCAATGGCGCATCCGGCCGATGTGAGGGCTTCCTCAACCGTGCTACCAGTCGGAACCTGTCGACGTGACCCGTCTGGGAGGGTAATTGTGATCAGCACTGCGCTCAACAGGACCCTGGAAAAAGAAAGGCACCGGAACCGCCACCGTCGGTTCGATGCCTCAACGACGTGGTAGGCGCGGACGGTCTTGAACCGTCGACCTCTACCGTGTCAAGGTAGCGCTCTCCCCCTGAGCTACGCGCCTAAAAATCAAGCTCCGATGCTATTACAAGTTCTTGAGGAGTGTCAAGAATTGGCCCGGCGGCGCGAGGCGACTCGGGACCGGCCGGGCCAAGGTCGGGAAGGAAATCAGCTATTTCACTGCGGCCTTCAGTTCTTTCCCTGCCGAAAACTTGGGAACTCGAGCGGCCGGGATCTTCAACGGTTCGCCGGTGCGAGGATTCCGACCGGTCCGGGCTTTCCGTTTGCTGACAGTAAACGTGCCGAAATTCACGAGGCTGACCCGCTGGCCCTTCTTGAGAGAGGTCGTGACGGCGCCGGTGAACGCTTCAAGCGCGGTCCCAGCGGCCACTTTCGTGATGCCCGCCGTGGCCGCCATTCTGGCAATCAGTTCCTCTTTGGTCATTGCGCGTTCCTCCTTTGATGCCGCGGAGGGCGCTCCAGATTCGGCGTGGAGCTTCTCCGGGCTGGTTATGAGTGGCGGTACCGACCTCCTGCCCTCGGCAGAGGCGCTTAGAGGGCGATCTTGTGCGCGGACTTGGTTCGATCCAGCGGAATATGGAGCTCCGCAATTTTCTTGCGGAGGGTGTTGCGATTCATCCCCAATAACCGGGCCGCCTGAATCTGGTTGCCCTGTGTTTCTCTGAGAGTGGAGGACAGCAAGGGGCGTTCAACGGCGGAAATCAGCATCGGGTATAGATTGCGCGCCGACCCATTGCGCATCCCTTTGACGAAGTCGCTGACTTTCGATTGAATGAGATCTTCCAGCGAGGGATCGGTTCCGCTCGCCTTTGCCGGCGGCTCCGCTTCCGCCATGGCTTGCAAGAACGTAATGGCCTGTCGGAGGGATCGACGGGACCCAGCCACGAACACCGTGTTATGACTCTCTCCCGTCGTCTTGAGTAGGTCCAGGTCTGTGAGCGAGCTTCGTTTGGATTCGATCAGGACGGCATCGAACTCCTTCTTTCCCAACTGCCTCGGAAGGGACGCCGCGTTTTTGGCGACCGTCAACGAGGCCCCTCGGAAAGCCTGTCTGACTTGCACTTGCAGGTCGGAGTCGGCACTGATGAGCAAGAGACTCAGGGGTGACGAACGTTGCATTGCGGAGGTCCCGGGGAAGAAGAGGGCGCGATTATGTCCCAGCTTCTAGGTGATGTCAATTCTGAAAATTCGAGAACCAAAATAGGATCATATTTCTTGATGCCCGCTGGGGCCGATGGGCCCTAAGTTTCCCGTGATCTTGGTTTTCGCTGTGGCGTGCACAATCGACGTGGCGCATCTGCGCTGCCGAGAATGTTTGGAACGACGGATGCGGTCAACGATGGAGAAACCGCCATGCAGGAGGGCGACGTGATCGCGTGGTGTGAAACGAGCTGTAGGAGAGCCGAAGGCGAACGCGGAGCGAATCCTCTAATTCCGGTCCGGAAAAGAACGTCAGGGCAACACATGAGTTGTTCGATGCACGATCCGCGTGCGCATTCCTCCGGTGGGCATATGGGGTTAATATTTCGATCGTCGAGTCTGGGCTTGACTCTCGGAGTGCAAAGGTGGGAGAATTTAATTCCTATCGGAATAGTGTAGATTAAATGAGGCTCTCCAATAAGCGGATTGATTACGGGATTCTGGTGGCCCTCGACTTGGCACTGCAAGCGACTCCTGAGCCCGTTCAAGCGCGAGAGATTGCCAAGCGGCGATCGATTCCTCTTCGCGTGCTCGAACAGGTGTTGAATGCCATGAAACGGGCGGGTCTCGTCGAGAGTGTTCGTGGCGCACAGGGTGGATACCTGTTGCGCAAACGGCCGGCGGAGTTATCGTTGGCGCAAATAGTTGAGGCGTTGGACGGCCCCATTGTGGTACCACTGGCGGCTTCGCATGCGGCGGTTCAGCCTCGTCGCGGTCTTGAGCAACAGCTGCTCTTGAACGGTATTTGGGAGCGACTGCGGCAGGCGGAAATTGACCTGCTCAATCGCATCACCTTGACGGAGTTGGTGGAGAACTACCGGGCGTTGTTCCAGCGCGGCAGCCCCATGTATCACATTTAAGCGACGGCGCCATAGCCGGTTTCTGACCGGTTCGATCTCAATTCGACCATATTTTACGAGGCACGCCATGACGATCACGAAAGTTGATCCCCCCCCCATCCGCATGGAACCGATTCCCCTCGCCATTCGGGAGGAAATCGAAGCGTTTGAATCGGAGGCCCGGCGTGCCATCGAAGGGGATCTGTCAAGCGACCTCTTCAAGCCCTTCCGGTTACAGCACGGTATTTACGGACAGCGCCAGCCGGGCGTGCAGATGTTTCGCATCAAGGTGCCCTTCGGCGGGCTCACGGGCAACCAATTGCGACGGGTTGCGGAATTAGCCGATCGGTATGCCACCGGGGTCGGTCATGTCACCACGCGGCAGGATATTCAATTGCACTACGTGGAACTTCAGCACGTCGGCACCATGATGCGCGCCCTGGCCGAGGTCGGCCTGACGACGCGGGAAGCGTGCGCGAATACAGTGCGCAATGTCACCGCCTGTCACCTGGCCGGAGTCTGCCAGGGCGAGGTCTTTGACGTCACCCCCTATGCGAAGACGGTGGCCTACCACCTGCTGCGCAACTCACTGAATCAGAGTCTCCCGCGCAAGTTCAAGATCGCCTTTTCAGGCTGCGCACACGATTGCGCCTTGACTCCGATCCATGACATCGGCCTGCTGGCGGTTCGCGAGGCGAGCGGGTCGATCGGCTTTCGGATGGTGGCAGGCGGAGGGCTCGGATCGACTCCCAGGATCGCCCAAGTGTTGAGGGACTTCGTGCCGATGAGCGAACTCCTTCCGTCCATCGAGGCCGTCATTAAGGTCTTCGATAGCTTGGGGAATCGAAAGAATCGCAACAAGGCACGGATGAAATTCGTCATCGATAAGCTCGGATTCGACGAGTTCAAGCGGCGCTGGGAGCAGGCCTATCGAGCCTTGGGCTACGAGATTCCCCCCGCCACACCGCTCGCTCTCCTGGAGCATGACGACAAGCCGGTGCCTTTGATCATGCCGACTCGAGTCGCACCCGAGGGAAATGGGCATGGGGCGCATGGGAACGGTCATGCGACGTCTCCCGTTCCATTGTCGGAGGCCTATGCAGCATGGCACCGAACCAATGTGCTGGCCCAAAAGCAATCCGGTTATGCGGCCGTCTTCGTCAAATTGCCCATGGGGGATCTCACGTCCGCCCAGATGTATGTCCTGGCGGACCTTGCCGAAACCTTTTCCAACGGAAACCTCCGGACTACCATCAGCCAGAATCTGATCATTCGTCACGTGCCGGAGGTCCGACTGCTGGAGTTGTATGACCGACTCAAGGCCGCCGGCTTGGGCGAACCCGGAGCGGAGCTGATCGAGGACATCGTCGCCTGCCCGGGCACCGACACTTGCGGCCTCGGCATCACGTCCTCCAAAGGCTTGGCCCGCGCGCTGGCCGACGTCTTCCCTCCCGGCCGCGTGCCCGAGGACCTCAAGGGCGTGAGCATCAAAGTGAGCGGGTGCCACAATTCCTGCGCCCAGCATCATATTGCGACGGTCGGACTCCATGGCGTAGGCAAGCGGATCGGCGAGCATACGGCCCCCCACTACGAGTTGCATCTGGGCGGGGGAGTGAATGGGACGGCTCGCATCGGCCAGCTTATCGTGAAGTTGCCCGCAAAGAATGTTCCGGCGGCGATCTCCCATTTGGTGGACGTGTACCGGCGGGATCGACGCCAGGGGGAAACCATGCCAGTCTTCATCCAGCGGGTCGGGAAAGCGGTTCTCAAAGACGAGTTGATTCCCTATACCATCTTCCCCGCGTTTGAAGAGGACGCTACGTACTACTATGACTGGGAGGGGGAGAAAGAATTTGTCCTGGAGGATCTCGGCCCGGGCGAGTGCGCAGGCGGGGCATTGGAGTTGATCGACAATCAGATGCTCGAGGCCGATCAGGAATTATATCAGGCGCGTCTCGCGGCGGACAAACATCAATTCCCGGTGGCGGTGAACAAGGCCTACCGGGCGGTTCTTGCAGGCGCCAAGGCGTTGCTGGTGACCGAAGGGATCGAGCCGAATTCCGATGCTGAAACGTTCCAGGAATTCGAGCAACGGTTGGCGAGTCGGGGGATCGTGCCGGTGGCCTATCGCAATCTGCGGGAGCAGTGCGCCGACCTGGGAACGAAGGCGGCGTCGGCGGAGTTCGTCCAGGCGCGATTGCAGTTCGCCAAGGGCTTCGTGGAGGCCTGCCGGGCGGCCACCGACGAGATCGGGAAGGATCTGAAGTTGAAAGCGGCACCGGCCGACGTCCCGTCTGCATCCGACGTCAAGGGGGCGACGGCCCCGGAGCCCGGACCGGCGGCGCCCGTGTACGATTTGCGCGGCGTGGCGTGCCCGATGAATTACGTGAAGACCAAGCTCAAACTGGAAATGATGGAGGCCGGCGAGCGGCTGGAGGTGTGGCTGGATGCCGGCGAGCCCATCAAGAATGTGCCGATGAGTCTCAAGAACGACGGGCATCTGGTGCTGGTCCAGGAAGCACTCGATCCGGGGGCGGCCCACTTCAAGATTCTGGTCGAGAAAGTCGAGGGGTGAGGTGACGGATTCCGAACTCAAGGCGGTCAGCGACTCCTTCGAAACCAAGCTGCCGCAGGACGTGTTGGCGTATGCGATTGGCCGGTATCATCCCCGCATCGTACTGGCGTGCAGCTTCGGGGCGGAGGACGTCGTGCTGGTCGACATGATTCATCGTCTGAATCCGGAGGTGCCGTTGTTCTATTTGGATACCGACTTCCTCTTCCCCGAGACTTATCGGGTGCGCGATCGCGTGGTGGAACGCTACGGGCTCAAGCCCGCGCAGGTGATCCAGATGAAGTCCTTGCTGACGCCCGAGCGCCAAGCCGCGGAGCACGGCGAGCGACTCTGGTCCACGAACCCCGACCAGTGCTGTCAGCTGCGGAAGGTCGAGCCCCTGAGCCGGGTCCTCCGCGGGTATGAGGCCTGGGTGACGGGGATTCGGCGCGACCAAGCTCCGACGCGCGCGAACGCCGGCTTGATCGAATGGGATCAGAAATTCGGGTTGGTGAAGGTGAACCCGCTGGCCCGCTGGACCTGGGCGGACATATGGGCCTACATCCGGGTCTACGAGGTCCCGTACAACGAATTGCACGATCGGCAGTACCCGAGCGTCGGGTGCACGCATTGTACCGCCCCCGTGGCTGAAGGGGAGGATCCTCGATCGGGACGCTGGAAGCACAGCGCAAAAACCGAGTGCGGATTGCACAAGTGATGGGGTATCGATGATGCACGCGTTCATCGCCAAGGTCGGGAAAGGGGCGAAAACCTGCAAGGACCTCACGTGGGAGGAGGCCAAGCAGGCGATGGCGCTGCTCATCGAGGGCCGCGCCACGCCGGCACAGGTCGGGGCGTTCTTGATCGCCATGCGTATGAAGGGGGAGTCCGTCGCGGAGCTGGCGGCCTTTACCGCCACGGCCCGGTCCTATGTGTCACCGCTTCGTGTGGCGGACAGCGCGCATCTCATCGACGTGGCCTGTTATGCCGGGAAACAGGATACGTTCTCCGCCATCGCAGGTGCTGCCATTGTTGCGTCTGCGGCAGGAGCCACGGTATTGGTGCACGGCTGGGAAGGGATGCCCGAGCGTCCGGGCGTCTGGGCGACCTTGGCCCAGTTGGGGCTCCCCGTGGACCGTCCCCCCACCGTCGTGGAAAAGGAGTTGGCCTCCGCCGGGTTCGCCTATTTGGACATCGCCGTGTACCACCCGCCGGTGGCCGGACTGCTGGCGCTCCGGCATGAACTCGGAGTGCGGAACTTCGTCCACCCGGTGGCCCGCATGTTGAATCCGGCGCGGGCGCCCGTTCAAATCATCGGCATGACGCATCCGCCGTATTTTGAAAAGATCGGGGAGGCCCTCAGCATGCTCGGGGACGGGCGAGCAGTGATCGTGCGTGGAGTCGAAGGAGAGCCCGAATTGTCCATCGCCGGGCCCACCATCGTGACGGAGGTCCGGAGTGGCCGGCCGGCGCGGATGACCTTTCATCCGAAGGACGCCGGACTTTCGCTCGGAACCGCCCGCGATATGGCGGGGTTCTCCCCGAAGGAACGAGAGAAGGAGGCCTCGCTCCTGCTCCGCATCCTGCGCGGTGAACTCAAGGGGCCGGCGCGCGAATGGGTCGTGCTGAATGCCGGCATGCTGCTCTATGCGGCGCAGGTCTCGGCGTCCATCCCCGCCGGCGTCCAAGCGGCCCAGCAGGCCATTGAGTCCGGGGCCGCGGTGCGAAAGTTGGCACAACTGGCATCCGTCGAAACGCCCGGCGAGACCGGGTCCACGGCGAAGGTGGGTGGAACGGCATGAAGCATTTGAGACAGTTGGAAGACCAAAGCGTCTATATTCTCCGCGAGGCCTACAAGCATTTCGACCACCTGGGCATGCTGTGGTCGATGGGCAAAGACTCCACCGTGTTGCTATGGTTGGCGCGCAAGGCCTTCTTCGGCCACGTGCCCTTTCCGCTGCTGCACGTCGACACGAGTTACAAGATCCCGGCCATGATCGAATATCGCGATCGGCTCGCGCGGGAATGGCGTCTGAACTTGGTCGTGGGGCAGAACAAGGAGGCCCTGGCGGCGGGAATGAATCATACGATGGGACGGCAGGTCTGTTGCACCGCGCTCAAGACCAACGGGCTGAAGCAATTGATCGAGCAGCACGGATTTACCGGCATCATCCTCGGGGTGCGCGCGGATGAGGAGGCGACGCGGGCGAAAGAGCGCTATTTCTCGCCTCGCGACAAACATGGCGAATGGGACTTCCGCGAGCAGCCGCCGGAGCTCTGGGATCAGTTCAAGACCTCGTTCCCGCCGGGCACGCACATCCGGATCCATCCGTTGTTGGACTGGACCGAGGTCAATATCTGGGAATACATCAAACTCGAGAACATCCCGTTCATGGATCTGTACCTCGACAAGGGCGCCGGGATGCGCTACCGCAGTCTCGGCTGCGAGCCGTGCACCGCGCCGATCAAATCAAACGCGAAATCGGTCGACGAAATCTTGATCGAACTTCGCAACACGAAAATCGCCGAGCGAGCGGGGCGCGCTCAGGATGAGGGGCGGGGCATGGAGATGCTCCGAAAAGACGGCTACATGTAACAGCGGATACAACGCCGTGGCCTGCGCGGCGTTCTTGCGTGGCCGAACGTCTCGCCGTACCCGCGTAGGCCTCGACGTGTCGCCCGCCGCGGCCGTGCCGCAATCCCGTGTGCACACTCCACCGGTACCCAGAGGCAGGTGACTTGTGACGGCAACCATCGCGAAAACTGATCAGGCGCAGGCCCATCTGAATATCGTCATCGTGGGTCATGTCGATCATGGGAAATCCACACTTGTGGGGCGGCTCTTTGCCGACACGGGGTCCCTGCCGGACGGCAAATTGGAGAAGGTCCAGGCGATTTGCCGCCAACAGGGGAAGGAGTTCGAATACGCGTTTCTCTTCGATGCGTTTCTAGAGGAGCAGGAGCAGGGGATCACGATCGACACCGCCCGGACGTTCTTCTCCTGGAAGGGTCGCCAATACATCATCATCGACGCGCCGGGGCACAAGGAATTTCTCAAGAACATGGTCTCGGGGGCGGCGCGTGCGGAGGCGGCCCTGTTGCTGATCGACGCCCATGAAGGGGTGAAAGAGCAATCCAAGAAGCACGGCTACCTGCTCTCGCTCCTGGGCGTGAAACAGGTGGCGGTGGTCGTCAACAAGATGGATCTTGTCGGGTACCGGCAGGACATATTCAGCCGGATCGAAGGCGAATACTCCGATTTCCTCACGCAGTTGAAGGTGAAGCCGCAGCGGTTCATTCCGGTGAGTGCGAAGGCCGGCGACAACATCGCGCAGGCGAGCGCCCAAATGCCGTGGTACAGCGGGCCGACCGTGTTGCAGACGCTGGAGTCATTTACCAAGGAAACCGCTCGCGAGCAGCAACCCCTTCGATTTCCGATCCAGGACGTCTATAAGTTCGACGCGCGGCGGATCCTCGCGGGACGCATCGCGAGCGGCGTGCTGAAAGTCGGAGATCGGTTGGTGTTTTCACCGTCGAATAAATCGGCCCGAGTGCGGTCGATCGAAGCGTTCAACATCGAGCCTGTCCCCACGGAGGCCAGGGCCGGCCAATCAACCGGGCTGACCCTCGACGAGCAGATCTTCGTGGAGCGGGGGGAAATCGCCTCGCATCAGGAAACCGTCCCCCAGGTGTCGACGTTGATCCGGTGTAATTTGTTCTGGATGGGGAAGCGTCCCTTGGAAGTGGGGCGCACGTACGAGCTGCGCCTGGCCACCCGGGAGGTGGAGTGCGAGGTGGCGACGATTCACCGCATCATCGACACGGCGGACCTCGACGCCAAACAGACGCACACGGCCGTCAATCGCAACGAGGTGGCCGAGCTGACCATCCGGACCCGCTCCCCGCTCGCCTTCGATCTCTACAGCGATTTCGAGGCGACGGGCCGGTTCGTCCTGGTGGATCAATACGACGTGTCGGGCGGCGGCATCATTACCGAGGCCGTGCGCGACGAGCAAACCAGCCTGCGGGAGGAAGCGCGCCGTCGCGATTTCGCATGGATCAAGGGCGACGTGACGCCCGATGAGCGGGCCGCGCTGTTCGGGCATCGGGCGGCATTGGTGTTGATCACCGGGGGCGCGCATGCGGGGAAGTCGTTCCTGGCGCGTCGGCTCGAAGTTCGATTGATTGCGGATGCCCGGCACGCGTATCTGCTCGACGGGCAGAATCTTCAGCACGGTCTGGACAGCGATATCCGCGTCGAAGATGCCGGGGAGGCCGTGCGCCGGTTCGGAGAGGTGGCGAGGTTGTTCATCGATGCCGGGCTCATCGTGATCTCAACGACCAATACATTCAGCCGGGCGGACCATCAGTCGGTACGGACGCTGGTCCAGCCGGCTCCCGTCCTGGCCGTGCATTTGAGCAACCAGCCGGAGGAGCCGCCTCCCCATACGGATCTGGTGTTCAGTGGCCCGAAGGATTTCGAAGAGATCGCGAAGCAGATTATCGAGGCGCTCAAGCGTCGGAACATCCTGACCGCACAAAACGGCGGTACCCCCGCGGCGCAGTACTCCATCTGACGCTGTCGACGGGATGAATTGGTTCCCGGCGATTGTGCCGACACGAAGATCGGCCGGTGCGCCCGACGCAGTTTGACTCCCCGGAAACCGCTATGGTACGGTGCCCGGTTACAAGTAGACCACAATGACTGACACGACTTCTGCTGCCATGACGCCGGACAAAGACCTGAAATCCATCCTGGCCAAGCTCCAGTATCAGGACGATGCCAAGGTCGTCCAACAGATCACCGCCCAAATGCAGCAGGTCCGGGCTCGCATGGCGGGGGTCAAACATAAAATCGCCGTGATGAGCGGAAAGGGCGGGGTCGGGAAAAGCATGACCACCGTCAATCTCGGTCTGGCCCTGGCTCGACTGGGAAAAACGGTCGGGCTGCTCGACGTGGATTTGAACGGGCCCTGCGTGCCGCGCATGCTGGGCATGCATGGCCAGCGACTGACCATCACCCCGGATGGAGCGCTTCCGCCCGTCGGGCCGCTCGGGGTCAAAGTGGCGTCCATGGATTTCTTTTTGGACGACACCTCCCCGGTCCGCTGGAAGGGGCCGATGGACCTGAGTCCGGTCTGGCTGGGTCTCATGGAGATGAACGTCATTCGCGAATTCCTGGGCGATGTCGTCTGGGGGGAACTCGATTACCTGCTCACGGATTTGCCCCCTGGAGCCGCGGCGGACAAACCGCCCGTCATCGCCGGCTTCATCCCGGATTTGGCCGGGGCGGTGGTCGTCACCACGCCCTCTGAAGTAGCCTCCGACGTCGTGCAGAAATCCATCACGTATGCCCGGGATATGGGGATCACCGTGCTCGGGGTGGTGGAGAACATGAGCGAGTATCGCTGCCCGTCCTGCGGGGCGGAGGGCGAACTGTTCGAGGGCGATACGCAGGCCATGTGTGACGCGCTGGATGTCCCCCTGCTCGGACGTATTCCGTTCGACCGAACGCTGGCAAAGACATTCGACAAGGGCACGCCGCTGCTGGATGAAAACTATCCCACGTTGCGGCGGTATCGGCAGATCGCGGAACGCATCATGACGTTGGTGCAATATCGGAAGGTGTTGGCGGAGCAGTTGTAGCTCACCGGGTCGACACGCGAGGTACGGGCATGAAATTCGTCTGTCTCAACTGTGAAACCTATATGAACTTCCAGAAGGTCGAGCAACCGGCCGAAGGCTCGCTCGGGGTCTTCTTCGGATGCCCCTCCTGCGGCGCCAAGTTTTCGATGGTCACCAATCCAGGGGAAACCCAGATGGTGAGCTCGCTGGGCGTGAAGCTCGGGGGCCGACCGGCTGCGGCCGAGCCCTTCGAGATGACCCGCGGGACGTTGAAGGAGGAGGCCAAGGCGGGCATGGGGCAGATGGCCGCTTATCTCAACGAAAAGATCGGGGGCGGGCAACCGGTCAAGCCTGCCGAGACCGCCGCGGTCGCCGGCGCGGCGCCGAAGGAAGGCGAGAAGTCGGGAGGGAGCTGTCCCTTCGCGGCCGTCGTCGCCCAAATGGGGCTCGGCTCCACCGGGAAATCAGGAGAGGCCGGTCAGTCGGAGTTTACCTGGACTCCCGATGCCAAGGAACGGCTGGAGCGGTTGCCGTCCTTTGTGAAACCGATGGTGCAGGCCAGTGTCGAGAGTTATGCGCGACGGCAGGGATTTACGTCGATCACGCTCCAAGTCATGGACGACGCCAAGAGCGAACCGAATGGAATCGCCTGGACGCCGGAAGCCGAACAGCGGCTCGAGAATATCCCCGACTTCATTCGTCCCATGGCCCGCCGGGAGGTCGAGCGAATCGCCAAGGAGCGCGGCGCGGCCTCGGTGACGGCTCATATCATGGATGAAGCGAAAGACAAGTTTTTGAAGTTCATGTAGTCCAACAGCAGCGAGTCTGTCGCAGCGAGGCCCATCCGGCACACCCGGATGGGCTTTTGTCATTCTGCCGTGTCTTCGATGTCGAGTCCTCTTTCCCGGGGTCTGTTCATCGTCGCCTGGTTTGTGCTTATCTTCGGCATCGGCCTCGAAGGAGGACGGCGCACGAGCGCGGGAACAGAGGGGGCGAGCGCGATGACGTTCCCCTACCACGCCGATCATGCCGGGACAACGGACCATCAGAAGACTGGGCGATGGGAGGGATCTCCGGAGGGAAAGGCGTACGCCGAGCGGAACCATCAATCGGCTGGGCTCTTGCTCGTCGCCATGGGCCTGGGAGACCTCCGCGCCGCGTGGGGCTCCGTTGCAGGAAGGGCGACCGGGGTTCTGCCAGCCGGCTTGTTGACGAGCGGCTTGTTTTTGATGATCTGGAGCGACCACGATGCCTGGCCGATCGGCGGTATGAGTTTTGTGGAAACATTCTCCGGCAGCGATCCGGAAGTGCTCCAGCACAAGCTCTTCGGCATCGCCTCGCTCATTATAGGGGTGATCGAACTGGGTCTGCGGTTCGGATTGAAAATCGACCGGTCCTGCGCGTTCCTGCTTCCGACCTTTGCCGTGCTTGCCGGAACCCTCCTCCTGGCGCACGATCACGGCCATCATCCGAACGCATCTCACATTGCCCGGCATCACGCGCTGTTGGGAACCCTCGCGATGGCGGCCGGCTTCGCGAAGGGCCTGGCGGTGAGCTCACGGCTTCTGTCGCCTGCCGGCTCGCGCGGCAGTATTCGGTATGGCCGGTGGGGGGCGGCCGGGGCGCGAACGTGGGCGGGTTTGCTGATCGTCCTGGGGCTTTTGCTTGCTCTCTACCGGGAATAGCGGCCAAGCGCGTCCTGAGCGTGGGCCCAGTCTCGTTGACACGTTTGTTTGCACTGTGTTAGCTCTAGCCGTCTGATTCAGTGGATCCACGGCTGGAGGTATCATGGGCGGCCATAGTCATTGGGCCACCACCAAGCGGCATAAGGCCGCGGTGGATGCCAAACGCGGGAAGCTGTTTACCAAGGTGATCCGTGAAATCACCATCGCTGCCCGTAGCGGCGGGGATCCGGACGGCAACCCACGCCTGCGTCTCGCGGTCTTGAAGGCCCGCGAGGCGAACATGCCGAACGATACGATCAAGAAGGCCATCCAGCGAGGCACCGGCGAGCTACCGGGTGTGACTATTGAGGAATTTTCCCTTGAGGGCTATGGCCCGGGGGGAACGGCGATCCTCATCGAGATTACCTCCGACAATCGAAACCGGACCGTGGCCGAGATCCGAAGCCTGCTCACGAAGAACGGGGGCACGATGGCCGAGGCGGGCGCGGTCGCTTGGCAGTTTCAAAAGAAGGGGCTGCTCGTCGTCGACAAGGATAAGGTGGAGGAAGATCGCCTGTTATCGCTCAGCCTCGAAGCCGGGGCGGAAGATGTGAAAGTCACCGACAAGACCTTTGAGGTCGTCACCGCGCCGCACGACTTCGAAGCGGTGAAGAAGGCGCTCACCGACGCGTCCATCGAGACGACATTCGCCGAACTGACGTTCATTCCACAGAATTCGGTTCCACTCGAGGAAAAGGCCGCCGAGCAAATGCTCAAGCTCCTGGAGATTTTGGATGATCATGATGACGTCCAAAAGGTCCACGCCAATTTCGATATTTCAGAAGAGATCATGGAGAAGGCTGCGGCGGCCGGGTAGCCGCGTGCCGTCCCCTCCACCCTTTCCGAGGCTCCGACCCGGGTCGACATGATCGCCTCGCTCACGGGCCGCCTCACACACAAATCTCCGACGCACATCGTCGTCGATGTCCAGGGCGTGGGGTATGAGTTGCACGTCCCGCTCAGTACCTATTATGCCCTGCCTGGGCTGGACGACATCGCCCGGCTCTGTGTCCACACTCACCTCCGCGACGACGCCCTCCAGCTCTATGGGTTCCTGACCGAGGGTGAGAAGACGGCCTTTCTTCTGCTGACGACGGTGACCGGTGTCGGCCCGAAACTCGCCCTGAGCGTGTTGTCGACGCTGTCGATCCAGGATCTGATGGCCGCGATTCAGGCCGGTGACGTCGAGACGCTCGCCACGGTCTCCGGTGTCGGAAAGAAATCCGCGAGCCGATTGGTGCTCGAACTCAAGGATAAAATCGGTCGGTTGCAGGCTGGCGTCGCCTCGGGAGGCGACGGGACCGACTTCGGTGGCGGAGGAGTCTACGAGGATGCGTTGTCTGCGTTATTGAACTTGGGCTATCGGCCGGCCGATGCCAAGGCGGTCCTCAAGCGTTTGCCAATCGACCGTGAGAGTCTCCAGACCGTCATCCGGACGGCGCTACAAGAACTGGCAAAGGGGTAAGCCATGTCGCCACTCTCGTACCGGTTTGCCATGATCGGTCTGCTGGTCAGCGCCCTTGCGCCATTCGGCCTCGGGGCCGAAGAGCCGCAGATCCCAAAGATTCGCCAACTTCGGTGCGGGTCCTGTCCGGATGGCTTTGCCACGACTGCGGTGACGAGCGACCCGGCGACCTGCAAGGACGGTGATCCCACCTTAGTTCAGTGCGTCCCGCTGGGCGGCAATCTCCTGTCGGTCTGTGGCAAATGTCCGACCGGTTATCAGAAGGTCGGCAGCACCATCGTGCCCTCGCAGTGCAACCGAGACGGGGGCGCCATGAGTCGATGCCAGCGTGAGCAACTGGAGCACGTGAATCCGGATCCGACCCAGGGGGGGCTGCGGTGCCCTCCGGACTGTGGCGCGGAGTTGCCAGCAGGACAAGGCGGCTCCGGCCCCGTCCCGCAAACCCTGCCGCCTCCGCCGAAGGCTCCCCCGGCGCCATAGGAAAGGATCGAACTCTCCCGTGACCAAACGCATGGTGACATCGGGAATGACGGAAGACGAGCAGGGATTGGAGGCCACACTCCGTCCCCAAACGCTCGAGGACTATGTCGGCCAAACGCCGATGAAACAGTCCTTGCGCGTGTGCATCGAAGCCGCCAAACAGCGCGGTGAAGCCCTCGATCACACGATTTTTTACGGACCCCCGGGACTCGGTAAGACGACGATCGCGCACATCATCGCCCGTGAAATGGGGGTGGCGATCCGGTCGACCTCCGGGCTGGTGCTGAACCATGCGGGGGATCTGGCGGCGATCCTGACGAACCTGCAGGAGGGCGACGTTTTGTTTGTCGACGAGATCCACCGCCTTCCCGCTTCGGTCGAGGAGGCCCTGTATCCGGCAATGGAGGACTATCAGCTCGATTTGGTGATCGGCCAGGGGCCAAGCACCAAGACGGTCAAGCTTGATCTACCCCGGTTCACCCTGGTCGGCGCCACCACCAGGGCCGGCTCGCTGACCTCTCCACTGCGCGAACGGTTCGGTCTGGTCTATCGCCTGGGGTTTTACAGCGCCGAGGAGCTGCAGGCCATTGTATTGCGCACGGCCCGCCTCCTTCGCACCGAGATCGATCATGACGGAGCCGAGGAAATCGCCCGGCGGGCCAGAGGAACCCCCAGAATCGTGAACCGGCTGGTGAGACGGGTGCGCGATTATGCCCAAATCAAGGCCCAAGGTCGGATTTCGCGTATGGTGGCCGCCGAGGCGTTGGAATGGTTGGGGGTTGATGCCGCCGGTTTCGACGAAATGGATCGCCGGATTCTCCTGACGATACTCGAGAAGTTCAACGGTGGCCCGGTGGGCGCCGATTCCCTGGCCGCCGCCATCAACGAAGAGCGGGGTACACTCGAGGAAGTCTACGAACCCTACCTCATCCAGGCCGGCTACTTGGAACGGACCGCGCGTGGCCGGTGCGCAAGCCGGCTCACCTATGAGCATTTTGGACGGCGGAAGGACCTCCTTCCCTGACCGGCGTCCGGCCTCGACCTTCGCCGCTATCCTTGCAAAACTTCAGAATATTTTAGTAGAATTTACGGCTTGGGATCGATCGGTCCTCCACAGGGCTGTCCCTCTCTCACGCCTGCGAAATCGCGGCCGATGAGAGGGAGTCTGCATGCCCTGCGGCCGGGAATGGTTTCGCGAGGCGTCGCCGGATGAATGAAAAACTAGAGCTCAAGGAGTTGCGAGACGAAATCGACCGGATCGATGACGAGATCTTGCGCCTGCTCAATCAGCGGTCGGCTCACGTCATCGAGATCGGGAAGCGGAAACGGCAATCGGCTGCCGACGCAAACCTGCATACGCCGGCGCGCGAAGCGGAAATTCTCGCCCGTCTGACGGCGAATAATCCCGGCCCCTTCCCCAGCGAAGGCATTCGTGCCGTCTACCGGGAGATCATGTCGGCCTCCCTGTCCTTGGAAGGACCACAAAAGGTCGCCTATCTGGGCCCGCGGGCCACGTTCACGCACCTGGCCAGCCGGCAGAAATTCGGGGATTCCGCCCAATATCTCCCAGTCAACAGCATCAAGGACGTTTTTGCCGAGGTGGAGCGGGGCCGCGCCAATTTCGGGGTCGTGCCCATTGAAAATTCCACGGAAGGGGTGGTCAGCCACACCCTGGACTTGTTCGTCGATTCGCCGCTGCTGATTTACGGCGAGGTGCTCCTGGAGATCTCCCACCACCTCCTGTCGAAGTCGGGGATGAAGGACCAGATCAAGAAGGTCTACTCCCATCCGCACGCGCTGGCGCAGTGCCGCAACTGGTTGGAGACCAACCTTCCCAACGTGGTCCTGTCGGAGGTGCCGAGTACCGCTCGGGCGGCCGAAATTTGCGCCGACGAGCCGGCCGGAGCCGCCATTGCCTCGGAGTTGGCGGCGCAGCTCTATGGGCTGAAGGTCGTGCAGGCCCGGATCGAAGACAACATCAACAACTTTACGCGCTTCTTGGTCCTGGCCAAGTCGCCTCCGCAGAAGACCGGGAAAGATAAGACGTCGTTGATGATTTCGGTCAAGGATCGCTCGGGGGCATTGTACGACCTGTTGCGGCCCTTTGCTTCCGCCGGGATCAACATGACGAAGATTGAGTCGCGTCCCTCTCGGCGAAAGGCCTGGGAATATATCTTCTTCGTCGACGTCGAAGGGCATGTCGAGGAGGACCGCGTTAAAAAGGCGATGGACGAAGTGAAATCACGCTGTCTCTTCATGAAGGTGCTGGGCTCCTATCCGGCACACACGGCCGCCTGATGCTCACGGTGCATCCCGACATCGAACGTCTGGTGCCGTATGTGCCGGGCAAGCCGATCGAAGAACTTCAACGGGAACTCGGTCTGTCCCGCATTATCAAACTCGCCTCCAACGAAAACCCGCTCGGGCCCTCGCCGAAGGCGCTTGCAGTCTTACACGACGTGGCGGCCACGTTGAACCGATATCCGGATGGGGGAGCCTTTCGGTTGCGTGCGGCCCTGGCGGAACGATGGAAACTCGCGCCGGATCAGGTCATCCCGGGCAACGGCTCCGACGAGATCATCGGCCTTCTCGCCCGGGCCTTTTTGGCGCCGGGCGACGAAGCGGTGATGGCGAGCGACACCTTCGTGATCTATAAAATGGAGGTGACGGCCGCCCACGGCGTCCCCGTTGTCGTTCCAATGAAGGATGGGCGGCATGATCTGGCGGCGATGGCGGACGCCATTACTGAACGGACGCGGCTCTTATTCGTCTGCAACCCCAACAATCCCACCGGCACCATGGTGACGGTGGCGGAGGTGCGCGCGCTCCTGGGCCGGGTTCCGGAGTCGGTTATCGTCGTGTTCGATGAAGCGTATTATGAGTATGTAGACGCGCCCGATTATCCCGATGCCTTGCGGGTCGTCAAGGAGGGGCGTCATGCCATCGTGCTCCGGACGTTTTCCAAGATCTACGGGTTAGCCGGGCTGCGAATCGGCTATGGCCTGACGACGCCGGAAATCGCCGGGTACCTCAATCGGCTCAGGCCGCCGTTCAATGCCAACAGCATGGCGCAAGCCGCGGCCATCGCCGCGTTGGGCGACGAGGCGCATGTGGCGAACAGTCGAACGCTGAATCGGGAGGAGATGAGCGCGGTTCGGCGCGGCCTCGAACGGCTTGGCTTCTCGCCGCTTCCGAGTCAGGCGAATTTCCTTTATTTCGATGTCGGAAGAGACGGGCGCGCGATCTTTCAGGCCCTCCTGCGCGAGGGCGTCATCGTCCGCCATATCGAGGGACAGAGGCTCCGGGTGACGATCGGATTGCCCGAAGAGAACCGAAGGTTTCTTTCGGCGCTCGAGCGGGTCTTGAAACCCTGAATCGATGCCGGGGCTGCCGACAGAGGATACACCATGATTATCGTGTTGAAACCGGAAGCGACCGAAAAGCAGATCGACCACATCCTCGACCGACTGCGCGAGTTGGGCCTGAAATCCCATATCTCGACCGGACAGGAACGGACGATCATCGGGGTCATCGGCGACGATCGGATTCTCCAGAACCAGCCCCTGACGGCCTTCCCCGGCGTCGAAAGCGTCACCCCGCTGCTCGCGCCCTGGAAGTTGGTCAGCCGGGAGTTCAAGAAGGACGACACGGGGATCGACGTCGGTGGGGTGAAGATCGGCGGAAAGAAATTGACCATCATGGCCGGACCTTGCGCGGTGGAACGGCTAGAACTCACCGTGGGCATCGCCCACGAGGTGAAGGCCGCCGGCGCGAGCATCCTTCGTGGCGGGGCCTACAAGCCTCGGACGTCGCCCTATTCGTTTCAGGGGGTCGGCCGGGAAGGGCTCGACTATTTGCTCGAGGCCAAGCGGCAGACCGGCCTGCCGGTGGTCAGCGAAATCCTGGATACGCGCGACATCGACCTGTTTCTGGAGAAGGCGGATATCATTCAAATCGGCGCGCGGAACATGCAGAACTTCGAACTCTTGAAGGAAGTCGGGTCGTACGACAAGCCGGTGTTGCTCAAACGCGGGCTCTCCGCCACGCTGAAGGAGTTCCTGCTGTCCGCCGAGTACATCATGTCGCGAGGGAACCGCAATGTCATGCTGTGCGAACGCGGCATTCGCACCTTCGAAACCCACTACCGGAATACCCTCGACCTGTCCGCCGTGCCGTCACTCAAGGAACTCTCCCATCTTCCAGTGATCGTCGATCCGAGTCATGCGACCGGAAAATGGAATCTGGTCGCCCCTATGTCCAAGGCGGCCATCGCGGCCGGAGCGGACGGGTTGCTGATCGAAGTCCATTCCAATCCCGAATGCGCGCTCTGCGACGGCGAGGAGTCGATCAAACCATCTAAATTCAAGGAGCTGATGGCGGACCTCAAGAAAATAGCCCTGGCGGTCGGCCGGGATTTCTGACGGCAGTCCGCCGCGCCGACGTGATTGGACATGCCACCCCGGTTCCAGAAGGTTGCGATCATTGGTGTGGGGCTCATCGGAGGCTCCCTCGGCATGATTCTGCGCAAGCAGGGCTGGGCGGGGACCGTGATCGGCGTCGGGCGTCGCGTCGAGAATCTCAAGACCGCGGTAGCCCTCGGCGCCATCGACTGCTTCGTGGCCGATCCCCATGAGGGGGTCCGCGAGGCCGATGTGGTCGTGCTGGCCACTCCGGTCGACACCTATCAGCAACACTTGACCCACTGGGGAGGCCGACTGAAGCCCGGGGCCATCGTCACCGATGTCGGCAGCGTCAAGGGGCGGCTGGTCGATCAGGCGGAGGCGCTGTTGCCGTCACACGTGAGATTTGTCGGTGCGCACCCGATAGCCGGGAAGGAAAAAACGGGAGTGGCGGCGGCATCGGTGACGCTCTTCCAGGGAGCGCGCTGCATCGTGACTCCGACGGCCAAGACCGATGCCGCGGCGCTGGAGTCGGTCCGTCGGATGTGGGAATTGACGGGGTCCACGGTCCTGACGATGGACCCGATGCTGCACGACGTCATTCTTGGAGCGGTGAGCCATCTTCCGCATATCGTGGCCTTTGCCCTCATGAACGCGTTGTCCGAGGTGCGTGAAAGCTTGGTGCCGGAACTGGATCTGAAGGCCCATTCCGGGGGAGGCCTTCGGGATACGACCCGCATCGCGGCGAGCTCACCGGAGATGTGGCGCGACATTTGTCTGTGGAATCGTGACAACCTCGTGCGGCTGATCGAGATGTACGAGCGTCACCTGGGGAGGTTTCGGGCGTTGATTCAAGCGGGGGACGGCCCCGGTCTCGAGCAGGAAATGGAACGCGCGAAACAGGCGCGCGAGCAACTCAACGCCCCCTCGCCCCATGAGTCGCACGCATGAGCTCCTGGACGATCCGGCCGACCGCGGCCCTGCGCGGGACGATCACCGTTCCCGGAGACAAGTCCGTCACCCATCGCGCGATCATCCTGACCTCGCTGGCGGAAGGGCGGAGCGACGTGACCGGCTATGGCCGCGGCGAAGACTGCCTGAATACGATGCGAGCGTTTCAAGCGATGGGCATTGCGATCGAGGAGCAGCCCGATCGTCTGTCGGTGCAAGGGAAGGGGCTGTGGGGCTTGAGGGAGCCGAACGGGCCGATCGATTGCGGGAATTCGGGGACGGGGATTCGATTGCTGGCCGGTGTGCTCTCAGGCCAGGATTTTTTCACCGTGCTCACCGGCGACGAGTCGATCCGGCGTCGGCCGATGGGCCGGGTCGTGCGCCCGCTTCGAGAGATGGGGGCATCGATTGCCGGACGGCGCGGCGGGGAGCTCGCCCCGCTGGCCATTACCGGGCGAAAACTTCGTGGGCTGTCGTATCGCTCGCCCGTCCCGAGCGCGCAAGTCAAGTCTTCGGTGCTCTTGGCGGGGTTGTACGCCGAGGGGGCGACGCAGGTGACAGAGCCGCGTCTCTCCCGCGACCATACGGAGCGGCTATTCCGCTATTTCGGGATCCCCTGCAGGGTCGAGGGGACGACCGTGACGGTCGAGGGCCGTCCCTCGGTGGGATGGCCGGGCAAGCTGGTCCTGGTCCCGGGCGACTTTTCTGCGGCCGCCTTTTTTCTGGTAGCCGGGACCATTGTCGGTGACGGCACCGTCACTGTCGCCAATGTGGGGGTGAATCCGACCAGGACCGGCCTCCTCTCGATTCTGACCCGAATGGGCGCTCGGATTCAGGTGACCAACCAGCGGGACCAGGCCGGAGAACCGGTCGCGGACTTGGTGGTGACCCCGGCCCGGTTACGAGGAATCACCGTCGAGGCGGAAGAGATCCCCGCCGCCATCGACGAGTTCCCGGTTCTCTGTGTGGCGGCAGCGGTGGCCGAGGGAGTGACGATCATCAGCGGGGCCGAAGAATTGCGGGTCAAAGAAAGCGATCGCATCGCGGCCATGGCGGCGGAATTGCGCAAGCTGGGAGTGACGGTGGAGGAGAGGCCGGACGGGATGGTCGTGCACGGGAAAGGGGCCGCATCACGCCTCCAGGGCGCGGTCTGCGAAAGCTATGGGGATCATCGCGTGGCCATGTCGATGGCGGTGGCCGGACTCGTGGCCAGGGGATCCACGACGGTGGCTGATGTGGAATGCGTGGACACCTCGTTCCCAGGATTTCATGCTAAGCTCTTGGAATTATTGACTCCCCAGGCGTGATGTTTATAATGAAGCCACAACCCCTTACCGGCGCAAAGAGAAAAGATCACCGGTCTTCTCTGGTGATCGCGATCGATGGCCCCGCGGGGGCCGGCAAGAGCACGGTCGCCAGGTTGCTTGCGGCGCGCCTCGGGTACCTCTATTTGGACACCGGAGCGCTCTATCGGGCGCTGGCGTGGAAGGTCAGACGGGCGGGATGCGATCCGCACGACGGCCCTGCCGTTGAACGGTTGCTGGACAGGACCACCATCGACGTGCGTCACGATCTCGACGGCGGGATGACCGTCTCAGTCGACGGGCAAGATGTGACAAGTGAATTGCGCGAGCCCGAGGTAAGCACACTCGCCTCCGCGATCTCGGTCCTCCCGGCCGTGCGTGATTGGTTATTGCCCGTTCAACGCCGGATCGGGGCGCAGGGGGCGGTCGTGGCCGAAGGTCGTGATATTGGGACCAGGGTCTTCCCGAGCGCCGACGTGAAGTTCTATCTCGAGGCGAAAACCGAAGTGCGCGCGCGCCGGCGGTATCAGGAATTACTCGCGGCCGGTCGCGGGGCCTCGCTGGCGGAGACGCGGGACGATCTCCAGGCCCGCGACCTCCGCGATGAGACGCGCACTCATGCGCCGCTTCGCCGGGCCGAGGACGCCGTCATGATCGACACGTCGGACCTCGAGGTCGACGCGGTGTTGGACCATATGCTGTCAGCGATTGCCGCCAAACTGTGAATGTCGTTCTGTACGGACTACTCTGGCTTGCGGTGCGGAGCCTCGCGCGGCTCTACTTTGGTCTGCGGATCGAGGGGGCGGAACGCGTCCCGCTGAGCGGCGGGGTCCTGCTGGCGGCCAATCACGCCAGCTATTTGGATATCCCTTTGCTTGGATGCGGAGTGCGTCGGCGGCTGTGGTACATGGGACGCCGCGATCTCTTCCCGATCCCGGGATTCAAGTGGTTGTTTCGAGGGCTGGGATGGATCCCTATTCGGCCCGATCGCCTGGACCGGCAAGGCTTCGGAAGCGCGGTCGACCTGATTCGAAACGGAAAGGCGGTGGTGATTTTCCCCGAGGGGGGGCGAACGGTGACGGGGCGGTTGCGAAACGGTAAACCGGGCTTGGGGATCATCGTGGCCCAGACGAAACGTCCGGTCGTGCCCGTTCATATCAGCGGGACGTTCGACGCCATGCCCCCCGGTCGATCTTGGCCCCGGCCCTCCCGGGTGACGTTACGATTCGGCGAGGCGATGGAGTTCACCGATGCCTCGGGGAGGTCGGAAAAGGAATTTTATCATGAAGTGAGCCGGCGGGTAATGGCGAGAATCGCCGAGCTCGGGCAGGTCGAGCCCCCCCAAGGGCATGACTCGCACGGGAAGGGTAAACCGCTCGCAAAACCCGACAGGCCGGCCCTGCAATCTCTCAACGCTGAGGGAGGTTCCGGGTAGTCTTACCCACATCAGCAGTCGACGCAAGTCGCAGATTGGTTGAATTGATCATGACCACAGCAGCACAGCAGTCCAAGGAAATGGATCGGAGCGCGATGGAAGCCCTCTACGCGGAGTCCTTCCGTAACATCGAGGAGGGAACGATCGTCGAAGGGCGTATCGTCGCGATCGGCAAAGACAAAATCGTCGTCGATATCGGGTACAAGTCCGAGGGGTTGATCCCGCTGGACCAGTTCCCGCCGGACGAGCTCAAGGCGTTGAAAGTCAACGATCGACTCCAGGTCTACATCGAGAACACCGAAGACTCGGAGGGGAACCTCATCCTGTCCAAGGAAAAAGCGGACAAGATGAAGATCTGGGAGGACCTGGAAAAAATCTTCAAGGAAGAAAAAAGCGTCGAGGGCCGGATCCTTTCGAAGATCAAGGGCGGGATGATGGTCGATATCGGCGTCAAGGCGTTTCTGCCCGGATCTCAGATCGATCTGCACCCGGTTCGCGATCTAGACGGCCTGATCGGCAAGGTGTTCCCGATGAAGATCATCAAGATCAATCATCGACGTGGGAACGTGGTCGTCTCACGGCGTGTCTTGTTGGAGGAGACGCGCGATCGGAATCGTCAGACCACGCTCGCGAACTTGAAGGAAGGGCAAATCATCCAGGGCATGGTCAAGAACATCACCGACTACGGGGCCTTCATCGACTTGGGCGGCATCGACGGATTGCTCCACATCACCGACATGTCGTGGGGCCGCGTGGGGCACCCCTCGGAAATGTTCTCCATCGGTGATCGGGTCGAGGTCGCGGTCCTGAAATACGATCGGGAGACCGGCCGTATTTCGCTGGGGCTCAAGCAGAAGACGGCGGACCCCTGGACAAACGTCGGGGTGAAATATCCGATCGGGACGCGGGTCAAGGGCAAGGTGGTGAGTTTGACCGACTACGGCGCGTTCGTCGAGCTGGAGCCGGGCGTCGAAGGATTGGTCCACGTGTCGGAAATGTCGTGGACGCACGAGGTGCGGCATCCGTCCAAGGTGGTCTCGATCGGCGACCAAGTGGAGGCGGCCGTGCTGAATGTGGATCCGGCGAACAGGAAGATTTCGCTCGGCATGAAGCAGACCGCGCCGAATCCGTGGGACATCGTGGAAACCAAGTATCCCGCGGGCACCCGTATCGAAGGCAAGGTGAAGAGTTTGACGGACTTCGGCGCGTTCGTCGGATTGGACGAGGGGATCGACGGGCTCATCCACGTGTCGGACATGTCGTGGGTGAAGCATGTGAAGCATCCGTCGGAGCTCTTCAAGAAAGGGCAGAAGGTCGAAGCCGTCGTGTTGCGCATCGATAAGGAGAAGGAGCGCTTGTCGCTCGGGTACAAGCAGTTGACGCGCGACCCGTGGGACGAGGAGATTCCCAGCCGGTTGCGTGTCGGCGAGACGGTCACCGGGAAGGTCAGCAAGGTCGCCGATTTCGGGGTGTTCGTGGAACTCGAAGGCGGGGTCGAAGGACTCATCCATGTCAGCGAGACCCGCATGGAGCCCTCCACCCGCTTGGAGGACGCGTTCAAACCCCAGGACGAGGTGACGGCGAAGATCATCAAGGTCGATCGCGACGAGCGCAAGATCGCGCTGAGTCAGCGCGAGCACCAGTCCGATATGGACCAACGACACATGGACGAATTCCATGCGTCGCAAGGTGCACTGGATCAAAGTCTGGCGCGCACCGCGAAGCGAAAGAAGGGCAAGGGCGACGGAGAATAGCCGCGTCGGAGGGCGACGTGGGATCGGAGTGGATCTCGCGTCGCCGTCACCGCCGGAAGGGGGATCATGACGGAGCATCCGACGGCCGTGCCGACCCAGAAGCGGAAAGGGTGGCGCTTGATGCTAGGCATCGCCGTGGCCGGGACCGTCCTCACCATCGTCGGGAGCTGGTTGCTGAAGGATTTGGATCTGGGCACGGGAGATCGGGTCGCGCTGATTCGGATCGAAGGCGTCATCCTGGACTCTCGCGAAGCGGTCGGAGAACTCCGGCGCTTCGCCGACAATCCCTCCGTTAAGGCGATCGTGATCCGCATCGATAGTCCCGGCGGGGGAGTGGTGCCCTCCCAAGAGATTCACGATGCGGTGCGGCGAGTGCGGAGCAAGACGAACAAAGCCGTGGTGGCGTCCATGGGAACGGTGGCCGCGTCGGGCGGGTACTATATCGCCGTGGCCACGGATCGGATCATGGCGAACCCCGGCACGTTGACCGGCAGCATCGGGGTCATCATGGAAACCGCCAACATCGAGGGCCTGTTGAAGAAACTCGGCGTGGAAGGCGTCGTGGTGAAGTCCGGCAAGTATAAAGACGTCGGCTCCCCGCTGAGAAAGATGACCGACGAAGAGCTTACGGTCCTCCAAACGGTCATGAACGACGTGCATGATCAGTTCATCGAGGCGGTGGCCGAGGGGCGATCGCTGGAACTGGCGGAAGCTCGCCTGGTTGCGGATGGGCGAGTCTTTACGGGAAGGCAAGCCAAGGAACTGCGCCTCGTCGACGAATTGGGCGACCTGGACGACGCGATTCAATTGGCCGCCGATTTGGCGGGCATCGAGGGAGAGCCGCAAATCGTCGAGCCCCGCAGGCGATTTTCGGTGCGGGACCTGCTCGAGACGAAACTAGGCCAGGTCCTTCCCAAATTCGATTGGCAGCCCGGGGTAAGCCTCAAGTATCTGATGGCGTTCTAAGGCGGCCTCACGGAGCCCAAACCTTGAGGGAGGAAAGACAATGACGAAAGCTCAGATTATCGAACGACTGTCGGAGCAGGTCCCCACGCTGACGAAGCGGCAGGCGGAGATCGTCGTCAATACGGTTTTCGACAGCATTCGGGACTCATTGCGCAACGGGGACAAGACAGAGATTCGAGGCTTCGGCAGCTTTCGTCTTCGTGCTCGGCGGATGAAGGAAGGCCGCAACCCCAAGACCGGGGCGACCGTGGCGGTGCCGGCCAAGAAAGTCCCATTTTTCAAAGCGGGTAAGGAACTGAAGGAATTGCTGAACCCCTCCTAGCCGGGTATCGACACACGGTGGCGGCCCGGGTGGGTGCGGTTCCAGGCCGCCGCGGGCATACCTAGAGAGAGCCGGCCGCGCGAGTAGGATTACACAGCGGGCGAACGGCCACTATCCTTGCTGGGCCTCGTCACATGAAAGGCGTCGTTATGTCGGATTCATCACCATCGACATCGGTCAGAGAGATCGGCTGGACCCCAGAGGCGCTGCAGCGCATGGAACGGGCTCCCGCGTTTCTACGGGGAATGGTCAAGCGACTGGCGGAGAAGAAGGCCCGTGAACTCGGTTATGCCGAGATTACGGCCGAGATATTAGACCAGTTCAAGAGCCAGATGATGGGCGGCATGGGCGGCGCGGCCGGGATGGCCGAGGCGGCCGACGAGATGGCCAAAGGCCACTTGCCATGGACGGCGGCGGCCCGGGAACGATTGAACACGGTGCCGGAGTTCATGCGCGGCATGATCAAGCAGATCGCCGAGGAGGTGGCCCGCGAGGGCGGGCACATGGAAGTCAATGTGGACCTCTTTGAACGCGTGGAAGCATTGGGCGACCCGCGGGAACGTCAAAGCCCTCCCATGGAATGGACCGAGGGGGCGGAGGCGTTGTTGCGCGAGAAGATCAAGAGTTCGCCGCCGATTGCAATGGACTTCGTCGCCGACATGATCCGGCACGATACCGAGGAAATGGCCCGAGAGAAGGGATTGGCACGGATCGACGAGCACAACGTCACGCAGTTGTGGGAATCGCCGCAGGCGCGCGTGGCTTGGAGCGATGAAGCCTGGAAACGACTCCAGACCGCGCCCGATTTCGTGCGGAGCGGCATCCGAAAAGCGGCGGAGCGGCGGGCCCGCAAGCTGGGACTCCGCGAGATCGATTCGGACCACCTGACCACGTTCCGGAACGAAGCGATGATGAGAGCCGTCAAGCGCATCCGAGCGTTCGGCTACAAGGAGCTGACGTTCGAGGCCTTCGACACGGCGATTGAGAAAACCAAGCGCCTGCAGGGCAACGAGCAGGCCGAGCAACGGCTCCAAGAGATTCGGAAACACTTTGCCGATCCGAATGCCAAGAAGCCAGAGGGGGGCACGTTAGGGGCGGACCTCATGGATCGCTTCCGTAAGTACCTGAAAGGTGACGGGCCCCTCTAGCGACTCAGGAGGTGCTGATCGAGGGGCGCAGGCGCTCGATCGGGTCGAGACGAGGAGCCCGAGCACCACAGGTGCTCGGGAGCGGATCAGTGGGCCCCGGCCGTCTGGGGCCAGAACTTGTGCCGAATCTGAGGCAAGGGCACATTGTCGAAATTCGGAATATCGTACAGGCACCGGTCGATCGTGGCGATCTCCTCCGGCGTCAATTCCAGCGTCACCGTCTTCTTCCAGAACTGGTCGAGCGTGAAGTAGTCGCCGCTCTGTGGCTTTTCCGCCAACAACGCCTGCATCTTCTTGAAGCCGGCCGTGTCGACGCCTGGAATGCGACCGTTATTCTTGTCGATGCACCATTTCAAGACCTCGGCGATGCCGTACATCGTGAGAGAGACCTTCTGCGTGTCTGCCATGAGAACCTCCTAAGCAAGCGCTTATTGTAGCGTAGCGGGCCGCCCATTTTCAAACTCCACGATTCGCAGCTCGGGAGGCCGAGGCCCCTCGCGCCGAGGGCGAAGGCCCCAGTGGGAACATGCGCCTCTTCGTCCGTGCCCCGCGCGGCTGGTTGTGCATGGAAGGGCCAGCCTGTATACTCCTCTCCGATCGACATGGAATCTTCTATTCAGGCCGGGATCGCTGACCGTCGGATCCGGAGCACGGCCTTCCGAGCCGGCCGGTCGGCGCTGTTCCTTTCCGCGCTGTGGTGCACCGCAACCGGCTGTCCCTCGTCCAGCCCAAAGTACGATCCTCCCGATCTCTTCTACCTCTTTGCCCATTATGACGTCGGGAAGAATCCGACGTCGGTGACTACCGCGGACTTCAATCAGGACGGGATCACCGACCTCATCACGACCAATATCGGTAACAACTCCCTGTCGTTCCTCATGGGAAACGGCGACGGCAGTTTCCGCAAGCACATCCAGATGAAAGTGTGTCAGGAGCCGCGGGCGGTGGCCGTGCGGGATTTGGATCAGGACGGCTCGCTCGATCTGGCGCTAGCCTGCGCCGGGAGTGACCAGGTCGTGATCTATCGAGGGCGATCCGGCGGCACCTTCGAGGAACATCGCACGTACACGCTCAACAAGATCCCCATCTCCGTGGCGTCGGAGGATCTCAATGGTGATGGGCATCTGGATCTGGTGGTGGCGTTACGCAACGACAAGATCAAGGTGCTCTTGGGCCAAGGGGGCGGCGAGTTCTCGGAGGGGGCGCAGTATGAATACGGGGATACGCCGACGGCGCTGGCGCTGAGCGACCTGAACGGGGACAGCAAGGCCGACATGATCGTGGCGAACGGGGGGAGAATGTCCAATGCCGTCTCGATCTGGGTCGGGAACGGCGACGGTACCTTTCGTGCCCCCACGGACTATCGGACCGGCAAACGGCCGCTCGGCGTCAGCGTTGCCGATTTCAATCGGGATAACATCCCCGACCTCTTGGTGATCAACGGCGAAATGGACACCTTTACCGTCTTCCTTGGCAAAGGGGACGCGACTTTCCATCCAGGCAAGGAATCGGGCGCCGATGCAGGGCCCAACTACGGGATCGCCCGGGATTTCGACGGAGATCGGATCGTCGACGTCGCGATCGTGAATATCCAATCGAACGACCTCTCCATCGTGTTCGGAGTCGGCGACGGGACGTTCCGGTATCCCCCACGAAACTATCGGACGAAGGGCGGGCCATTCGCGATAGCAGACTTTTCGGTGATGACGGAGGAGTCGGCGGTTCCGGGACTGATTGTCGCCAACAACGGGGCCAGCAGCATCTCCGTCTTTCTGCACCGAGGCCTCAGGCCGGGGAAACACGCCGCGAGCGCGACCAAGGTCCCATAGGGTCGCGCGTCCGAGGTCGGCGCGGAATGTCGTTTCCGCTCTTGCCTTGACAGGGTCGGAGGGCGCACGTACCATTCGACACAGACAGGCACGCGATCGGCCGATCGAGGCGGCGATTCAGGATGGATGCAGGGTGAGATCATTCGCATGGTGGTTCGGCATGGGGTCTCTGACCACGCTGGCCGTTCTGATGGTGCAGGGTGGGGTAAGGAATCTCATTTACGAAACGCACCCGAGTGGCAGCACCTCCACCTATCTGTCGTTCGTCCTCACCATATTCGGAGGGGGACTGCTAGCCGGATCTCTGGCCGTGATTTTGAACCGATTACGATAGGTTCTTGTTCTCGTGAGGCGCCATGCATTGTTTCCGATGCCAAGGTTGCATGTTGGTGGAGCGACACTATACGTCGCTCAGCCGGCGCTTGTACGCACGCTGCATCAATTGCGGATTTTGGCTCGATCTCGCCGATCTGCTGCGATTTTTCCATCGGGTGATCGAAAGCGGCGTCAGGGGACGGAAGGTACGCGAAGAGTTCACATTGTGAGGTGGTGTCCGGCGAAATCGACTCGGGGCGAGTCGTGAGGCAAGTTTGGGAGGGGCTCGAGCCGGTCCGTCTGGTTCCTCTGGTCTTCGCCGGATGCGTGCTGCTCGCATGCGGGTGGTCGTTCCCGTCGGATGGACTTGCGGCAGAATCGGTTTCGCCCTTCCCTGAATCGACCGGGCTTACCAAGGCCATCCGGTCCCTCAAGTGGCGTCAGATTCCCGCCCATGGCATTCTCCTCAAGGATTTGAAGAGCGGGCAGACTCTCTACGAATTCCGCTCCCACACGCGCCTATCCCCCGCAAGTTTGACCAAGATCATGTCGTCGCTCGTGATTCTCGACTACGGGAATTTGCAGGAGGACGTCGTCGTCAGTCCCCGGGCGGCCCGCGCACATAAGAGCAGACTGCGGCTCAAGGCAAGCTCAGTATTCAAGCTGGAAGATCTGCTCAAGGCCATGCTGATCGTCTCGGCCAACGACGCGTGTCTGGCGGCCGTGGAGCACGTCGGGCAGGACGAAGCCCATTTCGTAGAATTGATGAATGCCAAGGCAGCCGCGCTGGGGCTGACTGAAACCCATTTCGAGAACGCCTGTGGGTTCGACAGTCCGGGGCACTACACGACCGCGGAAGACCTGGCGGTGCTCAGCGAAACCGCGCTGCAAAATCCTATTTTCCGTACCTTGGTCAAGAAGGAACGCGACCTGATCTCGCCGGTCAACGGGACGCGGGTCTATGTGTTGCGCAACACGAATCGGTTGCTGGGGCGTGTTCCCGGGGTCGAGGGAGTCAAGACGGGATTCACCTCGAAAGCGGGGCGGTGTTTGATCGCCAAGGTGTCTCAGGAAGGGCGGGAGGTCCTGCTGGTTCTGCTCGGCGCGCGGCGGCGATGGACAACGGCGTCGACGTTGCTCGACTACGGATTGAAAATCGTCGAGTTCACGACCCCGCCTGGAGCGGAGAAGTCCCTCGGAGGCTCACCCTAGTCGACGCGCTCCTTTTCCTCGTCGAGGTGCGTCGCCCTGTCGGACGTGCCTTTTCCCCCGCCTCTTCTCCTTGTACGACACGTCGAAACAGGCCTACGCCGGCCGCCGGGATCACAGGGCAAGGGTGGTCGCGAACGAGGGCGGCTGGGGATCCAGCGGGAACAGGCGTCGGTCGGGGCCTGGGGGATCGTCCGCTCGAACTCAGTGGGGCTGAGAGAACTCGATATTCACGTCCTTGCCGAGGTAATTGACCTCGAACCCCTGATTATCGTAGCCAAGACGGGCGCCCATGACGTTCTCGTCGCCCGAGGTTTCTTTCCCGAGGTGGCGTCGCACGTCGTCGACGCTTTCGCTGTTGAGGACGTTCCGGAAGATGCCGCGGGTCTTGTAGGCGAAGCGATTATTGATGAACAACAAGTCGACTTTCCCGTCCATGACGCGCACCCCCGCCATCGCGCCGGTGGGCTTTCGTTGGTCGTACAGCAGAATGAACGTGCCTTCCTGCTCGGCTTTCACGCCCTGAATCTTCTCGTTGACGAGCAGGTCCAGCGCCTGCGCTTCCGCGTCCCCGAGCTTGACGCCGAACAGCGAGATTTCAGGGCTCTTGATCTGGGTGGAATCCATGACATCGTTCTTGGTTAATTCATACGGCTCCCCGAATCCGGGCTGAGCCACTGCGATGACTCCACAGAGAGCCAAGCCGAGCGACAAAACGGACCTGCAGGCACCACGCATAGGGACCTCCCTCATGAGCCGCTTCGGCCGACAATCGTCCGAACGGGGGACGGAGCGAGCACAACAGCCCAATCCGCCCATTTTAGCGAACGGTCCCCGACGCTTGCAACAGACGAGGCCGGCGATCTGTCAATGCGGTGAGGCGTCGCGGAGCAGTGCGGCCAGCGTGCTGAGCTGGCCAAAGTAGGGACGCACCTCGTCCGGAATTTCCGGGAGGAGGGCGAGCAGCTCATCCAGACAGTTTTCGAGAATCGCCTGTCGTTGAGGATCCAGGCCGTCCGGCGACTCGAGATGATAGGTCACGCAGCCGCTGATGACCGTGTCGAGCGTCATCAGCTCCCCTTGGTGCGGGCTGGTGAAGTGCGGCCAATCCGCGTTGCGATGGGCCTCCCATAAGGCTGCCAGATTGGTCACGAGGCGCGCTCCATTTCGTGTCAGGGGCCGGTCGGGTCCAGATCCGATATCCCGAGACTATGCCACAGGACGATGGCCAATGCACAGAGTCCTAAGCCCCAGAATCGATAGTCGACGTCCTCCCGGGAGAGGCACCACGCGATGACGCGAGTGCGCCACGGGTCCGGGGCCAACCCCAGAAACAACCCTTTGGCAATCATGGCGGCGCCGACCAGCAGCCACAGTGGTCGGTGTGGCACGTGAGGGGGAAGACCGAACAAGCCCAATCCCAGGAGGCTGGTGAGGGCCCACCAGCGTCGGGGACCTCCCTGACGCTGGAGAAATTCGCGCAGCGCCTCGATGACGCCGCGCGGATTGGCCAGCAGGGCCAGTCCGTCCAGCAACCACACCGCCACGAGCGCGACCAGGAGGATATCCAGCATGGGACCGGGCGATCAGGGATAGAGCCCTCGCTCCAAATGAGCTTGGGCGACCTTTTCGATCCCGCTCATCAACGCTGCCATGCGCATGCTGGTCTTGCGCGCGGTGGCTTGGGCCAGTGTGCGTGCGAATGCGGAGGAAATGATGTCGTGGAGCCGCTCCTGAATATCCTTGGGCTTCCAGAAGAACCGCTGGGTGTCTTGCACCCACTCGAAGTAGGAGACGATCACCCCTCCGGAATTCGCCAAGATGTCCGGGATGACGAACACGTCCTTGTCGGCGAGAACGCGGTCCGCTTCGAGGGTGGTGGGGCCGTTGGCCCCTTCGGCGAGAATCCGGCACCGCAGGCGGTCCGCATTCTTCTCCGTGATTTGCTCGGAGAGCGCCGCCGGGACCAGGACGGTGCAGGGGAGCTGTAGTAACTCGTCGTTCGTCAGCCAGTCGCCCCCGCGATGATCTTTCAGCGGCCGCCCCGCCTCCTTGTAGTGTGCCCAGATGTCAGGGATGTTCAGCCCCTTGGGATTGTAGAGCCCCCCAGTGATGTCGCTGATACCGACCACGGTCAGCCCGTGCTCCACCATGATGCGGGCAGTGTGCCCGCCGACGTTGCCGAATCCCTGTATGGCGACCGTCGCGTGCCGGGGATCGATTCCCAGGTGGCGCATGGCCTCCAGGGTGACGTCGACCACGCCGCGGCCGGTGGCATCCTCCCGGCCGATCGTCCCGCCGATCGACAGGGGTTTCCCGGTCACCACCCCGGGGGCGGCGTACCCGACCTGCTGGCTGTAGGTGTCCATGATCCAGGCCATGACTTGCTGATCCGTTCCGACATCCGGAGCCGGGACGTCGCGATCCGGCCCGATCAACGGGAAGATCTCCGACGCGTAGCGGCGGGTCATCCGCTGCAGCTCGCCGCGGGAGAGGCGTTTCGGATTCACGCGCACGCCGCCCTTGGCGCCTCCGTACGGAAGCCCGGCCAGCGCGCATTTCCAGGTCATCCACATGGCCAGTGCGGCCACCTCCCCCAAGGTGACCTCCGGATGGTAGCGGATGCCGCCCTTGCAAGGACCGCGCGATGAGTCATGGTGCACGCGGTAGCCGGTAAATACCTCCACATGCCCGTCGTCCATCTTGACCGGGATGCTGACCAGGAGCGACCGTTGGGGCAGTTTCAAACGTTGGTGTAAGTTCGGATCGAGCCCCATGGCTTGGGCCGCCTCATCGAATTGCGACACTGCGAGGTGGAAGGCGGGCGTTTCGAGCTCGGTGGACATCGGCGGTATCCCTCACTCCAGGTGATCGATCGGCGAGGCATGCGTGACCGACCACGTCAGTCCGAACACCTCCGCGAGATGGGCGGCGAGTCGGACGGTGACGACCTCGGACGAGACGGAGGTGTTGAGCCAGGCCGACATCGAGGTGACGCGACAGCCTTCGATCCCGCAGGGGACGATCCAGTCGAAGGGGCCGAGGTCCGGAGACACGTTGAGCGCAAATCCGTGCATGGTCACGCCGCGGACGATCCGAACGCCGACGGCGGCGATCTTCATGGGCGCCTCGGGTCCATCCACCCACACACCGGGCAGGCCGTCGCGACGGAACCCCGGCAACCTCCAATCGGCGAGCGTTCGCAGGATCACCTCTTCCAGCAGGGCCACGAACGCGCGAGGACCGGGAAACGGGGGACGCAGGCGCATGATCGGGTACCCGACCAGTTGACCGGGCCCGTGATAGGTGACGGACCCACCCCGATCCACTTGGTACACGGGGATACCGGCCGCGGCGATCTCGGACCACCGGTGGCGCCAGTGGGCTTCCACCCCGCGCCGTCCCACGGTCAAGACGTGATCGTGTTCGAGGAGCAGCACTGAATCGGGGCGCCGGTCGGCGCGGCGTGCGTCCAGCCACCGTTGCTGGAGCCGCCACGCGGCCTCATAGGGACATCGCCCAAGCAAATACAGCGCCGCGGGGTTGTCGCCACCGCACCCGCCAGGGACGGGGCTCGACCGCGGTAAGGTCGTCTCCGCAGCCACGCGATCCATCGACATCACCTAAGGCGTCCCCGGCGGCCCGCCCGGTTGGGTTCGGGCGAGGGTAATGGTGCTTTGCCCGGCTTTTCCCTGAACCGTCAATTGCGCAGGCCCGTGTTCGGCTCCGCCGATGAAGAGATGCCAAAAGTCGCCGACGTTATAGACCTGGTGATTATCGACCGCGGTGATGATGTCGCCCATCTGGAGTCCCGCCAGCTCGCCGGCCGCGCCGGGAACGAGGTGCGCGACGAGAATGCCACGGTCGAGATCGACACCGAAGCTGGCGGCCACGCTGGGCGTCAACGTGAGGGGGGTGAAACCGAGGTCAGGACGCATAACCGAACCGCGCATGATCATGGATTGCAGGTGTGGGTAGACCGCATCCATGGAAAGGGCGTAACTGATGGCCTGGGCGGAGGGGGCGACCGCCACGTTGATGCCCACCACCTGACCGGACAAATCAACCAGAGGGCCGCCGCTGCTCCCGGGATTGATGGCGGCATCGGTTTGAATCAGGTTGTAAAGGGTTTCCCCGTCCGGAGCGAGGACGGTTCGGTCCAGCGCGCTGACCACTCCGACGGTCACACTCGATCCTCCCTTCAATGCCAAAGGGTTCCCGATGGCGACGACCGTTTCGCCGATTTCCAGGGCGGGCTTCGGGCTCAAACGGGCCGGAACCAGGTCGACGGCCGAGATCTTGATCAGGGCGAGATCGAGGAAGAAATCGCGCGCGGCGACGCGCCCGGGTGTCAGACGGCCGGAGGGTAGTCCCACCACGACGCTCTTCACGCCTTGGACGAGATGGTTGTTCGTCAGAATGTACCCGGCGCCATCGATCACGATGCCCGATCCCGAGCCGGCCGACGGACCGTGGGGAGTGGGACTGGGGGACACTCCCCGCGACATGATCGTGACGACGGACGGGCGTACCGCCGAGACCACCGCAGGAACGGACAGCGGCTTCCTGTCTCCGTCCGGCGGAAGGGACGCGGCCTGAGCCGCCACGGCGAACGAGATGCAGATCGAAACCACCAGGCCCGGACTCAGTCCTCGCACGACTCCTCCACCGACATGCGACCAACCGTCCGCGCTATTCTCTCATATTTTCGGCGGGGTCCCAAGCGGAACCCGGCAAAAACAAAGCGGGCAGGACCGAGATCCTGCCCGCCGTCTGCTGCGTCGCCCCGAGTGGGGCGCGTTCATTATCGAATGGCCGTCAGGAGGTGGCGGACCTGCGGCGTCTTGAGCTTCTTGAGCGCCTTGGCTTCGATCTGTCGAATGCGCTCGCGGGTGACCGACAACACGTCTCCTACCTGCTCCAAGGTCCGAGGCTGATCCTGACCGATCCCGAAGCGCATACGAATGACCATCTGCTCCCGCGGCGTCAGATTCGACAGCACCCGGTCCAGTTCGCGCGTCCGTTCATTCCGATGAACCGAGAAATCCGGTGACACGACTTGGTGATCCGGCAAGAGCTCGCCGAACATGGTATCGCCGTCCCCGACGGGATGCTCCAGGGCAATCGGCTCCTGGAAGACTTGCATCGTCTCCTGCAACTTGTCGGTCCGCATGCGCAGGACGTTCGCCACTTCTTCCAGTCGAGCCGGTCGCCCGAGCTGTTGTCCCAGCCGCCGGGAGGCCCGCAGAATGCGATTGGACGCCTCCGTCTGGTGGACCGGCACCCGCACCGTTCGCGATTGATCGGCCAGGGCGCGCGTAATCCCTTGGCGAATCCACCAGGTGGCATAGGTGCTGAATTTGAAGCCTTTCCGAAATTCGAATCGCTCGGCGGCCTTCATGAGGCCGATGTTGCCTTCCTGCGTCAGATCCAACAGACTGAGTCCACGGCCGGTGTAATGTTTGGCTACGTCGACGACGAGCCGCAAGTTACACCGCACGAGTTCGTCCTTCGCCCGTTCCAAGGTGACCCGGCCTCGCCGTAATTGCGTGAGGCAGTCATGGAACTGCGATGCCTGAGATTTGCTCACGCGCTCCGTGGCGAGGATGAGATCTCGGAGCGCACGCTCCGCCCGATCCAGGGCGGTGGCGGAGAATCCGCTCAAACGCTTGGCCTCGGCCAAGACCTCAAGCGACTCGGCCCGCTCCGGGGATTTTCGGATCCGAGTTCCGGCCTGGAGGGCTTGCCGCAAAGCGAGTCGAACGGCCCGCGTCCCTTCGTCGATCCTCCTGGCCAGCGCCGTTTCCTCGTCCTTGTTGAGCAACGGGCGCTCTCCGAAGGAGCGGAAGTAGATCGACTCCAGGTCCATCGTTGCATCGGTGTATCTGGGCTTCCTGGCCGCGGTCCGCCGGCTCGTCACCGGGACGGCCTCGCGACCGGTCTCTTCCTGTGCCATCAGTCCCAACATACCACTCACCTCGTGGTTATCTTCTTGGATATCGGTGCGTGTGGCCGGTTGTGCTTCTCCAGTCGATGCCATGGCAATGGGATGTCGTGCAATCACTGTGCCCTCCGTTCTCAGGGGAGTGTCCGCGTCAAGTGCCCGGATTCGAGTCTCTCCCCTGTTCACATACTAAGAGCCCAAAAATCACGCGAGGATTCATCCTGGACAACGGCTCCTGGTGCGCCATCCTCCGTATCAATCGTCTCCTACGTTCCATCACGTGGAGTCGGATATCCGTGCGGCGCGAAGCGCACACCTGCCACAGCGGCTGTCGCAACCTTGCCACAGTTTAGGGAAACTTAATGAGAGCGGGCTAATTTAACGGCGTGAACGCGCGGGAGCCGTCAATATGCGTGGCGCGCTTGAAGGCGTCGTCCGGAGGAATCGCGTGAGGCGAGGGGAGACTCGCTGTGCGGCCGACATCGACGACGGCCTGGGCAGACCTGCGGGCATTCAAGGCTTCGAGGAGGTGTTGTCCGGCAGGGCCTTGAGAAACGGAGCGAGCGTGTCGATGGGGATGGGGAAGATGATGGTCGAGTTCTTTTCGGCCGCGACCTCGACGAGGGTTTGCAAGTAACGAAGCTGGAGCGCGGCGGAATGTTGGCTCATCACGCTCGCGGCCTCGGCCAATTTCTGGGCGGCCTGGAATTCACCTTCGGCGTGGATGATCTTCGCGCGGCGCTCGCGTTCGGCCTCGGCCTGCCTGGCGATCGCGCGCTGCATTTCCTGTGGCAGATCGACGTTCTTGACCTCCACGGCGGTGACCTTGATGCCCCACGGCTCCGTCTGCTGATCGATGATGCGCTGGAGGCTCGCGTTGATCTCCTCGCGCTTGGCAAGCAACTCGTCCAATTGCGCCTGCCCAAGGATGCTGCGAAGCGTGGTTTGCGCCATCATCGAGGTGGCGAAGTAGTAATCCTCCACCTGCGTGATCGCGCGTTCGGGATCCACGACGCGGAAATAGACGACCGCGTTGACCTTGACGGAGATGTTGTCCTTGGTAATGACGTCCTGCGGCGGGACATCCATGGCGACGGTGCGGAGGCTCACGTGCACCAGCCGGTCGATGAACGGAAGAATGATGACCAGGCCCGGGCCGTTGCCGCCGACCACGCCCCTGGAGAGACGGCCGAGCCGAAAGATGACCGCGCGCTCGTATTCCGGAATGACGTTGAACGTCAACTTGGCCACGATGCCGAAGGCCACGAGCAGGATCAAAATGCCGGACAGTCCCATATCAAGCCTCGTGTTTGCGCAGAACGGGTTTCACGTGCAAGTGCAGACCCTCGACGTGGGTCACTTCGGCCCGATCGCCTGGTTGCATCGGAGCGTCGCTGACGGCTTCCCATAACTCTCCCCGGATGGACACCTGCCCCCTCGGCGCCAGAGCCGTCCGAACTTCCCCGATGAGGCCGATCATTTCCTCCTGCCCGGTCGCGGGGCGCCGCTTGAGCGCTTGCAGGCCGGCCCCCAGGACGACGAGCGTGAAGAGGGCGACGATCCCGACGACGGGGATGATGACGGTCCAGGAGATCTGGAGAAATTCGGCGTCCGTCTTCATCAGCATCAGCGATCCGAGCACCATCGCAACGGTGCCGCCGATCGCGAGAATGCCGAAGCTCGTCACGGTGGCCTCGAGGATGAAGAAGACGATCCCGAGCAGGATCAGGAGCGCGCCGGCATAGTTGATCGGCAACGATTGAAACGAATAAAAAGCCAGGACCAGGCTGATGGCACCGACAACGCCGGGAAGGATCGCGCCCGGATTGTACAACTCGGCCAGGAGTCCGATCGTGCCCAAGGTCATGAGCACGTAGGCGATGTTGGGATCGCTCAGCGCCTTCAACGCCTCCAAACGCCACCCCATCGGAAATTCTTCTATCACGGCCTGCTTGGTGCGCAGAGTCATCGCCCGTCCTCCGACCGAGACGGTCCGTCCCTCGAGTTTTTCGAGGAGGGCCGGAAGGTCATCGGCCACGAGATCGATGAGCTTGAGCGAGAGGGCCTCCTTCTCGGTCGCCGAGACGCTCTTGCGCACGGCGTCCTCGGCCCATTTCACGTTCCGCCCGTGCTGCTCGGCGAGCGACTTGATATAGGCCGCGGAGTCATTCTCCACCTTTTCCTTCATGGTCTTGTCCATCTCGCCGCCGCCCATGGCGACGGGATGCGCCGCGCCGATATTGGTGCCGGGCGCCATGGCGGCCACGTGGGCGGCCAGGGTCAGGAACACCCCGGCTGAGGCGGCCCGCCCCCCCGAGGGGGCCACATAGACGACGATGGGAATGGGCGCACCAGTGAAATCTTTGATGATGTCGCGCATGGAGGTGTCGAGTCCCCCGGGCGTATCGAGGCGAACGACCAGCGCCTCGGCGGCCGGCGAGGACGCGAACTCGATGGCGTCGTGCAAGTATTCGGCCGCCACGGGGTTGATCACGCCCTCGTAGGTGGCCACGACCACGCGCTCCCGCGCCGAGGCCGGGAGGGCCGACAGCAGGCACAGAGCGGCGCACAGCCAGCCGAGCGGACGGCTCCAATCGGAAGCGCGGTACACGATGCCATCGTGGGGGCGGGGGTAAGACATCTCGGTGGTGTCCCTTTCGGCGGCCCGTGGGCGTCGGCTCGGGCTTGTGGGAGGGGCAATAACAATGGGCGCCGGATGAGAAATCTTACGGAGTACCAGGAACACCTGTCAAGAAAGCGGGGAATCGGGGGATGCTCCGCGAGCGCGCGCCGGCTCTGGATAGGTTGCAAACCTTTCCATCGCTCTCCTAGAATGCGCCCCATGAGATTGTTACGCAACGGCGCGCGCGTGCACTTGGTCGACCGGAAAGGGCGGCAATACGCGCTGACCTTGAAGGCGGGAGAAACCTACCAATTCAGCGGGGAAACCATCCCGCACGACGACCTGATCGGCAAGCCCGACGGATCCGTCGTGACTCTCTCGCGCGGCAAACGGATGTTGGCTTTGTGTCCCACGCTGGCGGAGTACGTGCTGAAGATGCCCCGGGGGGCCCAGGTGCTGTACCCGAAAGACTTGGCCCTGATCCCGATGTGGGCCGATGTGTTCCCCGGAGCCCGTGTCTTCGAAGCGGGGGTGGGGTCCGGCGCCTTGACGATGGCGCTCCTGCGCGCCACGGGCATGCGCGGCAGTGTAGTCACCTACGAAGCCCGGGAAGACTTTGCCCGCAATGCGATGACGAACATCGAACGGTACCTGGGCACGGTGCCAAACCTGCGGTTGGAGCTGCGCGACGCGTACGAAGGCATCGTGCTGAGTCCTGGAGAGGACCCGTTCGACCGCATCGTGTTGGATCTGCCGGAGCCCTGGCGCGTCGTGCCGCATGCGACGACGGCCCTGCGGTCCGGCGGGATCTATCTCAGTTACGTGCCGACGGTGCCCCAAGTCATGCAAACGGTGGAAGCGCTGGAGCGCGCCTCCGTGTTCGGCATGATCGAGACGTTCGAAACGCTGTTGCGCACCTGGAACATCCAGGGCCGGAGCGTGCGGCCGGACCATCGGATGGTAGCCCATTCCGGCTTCATCACCGTGGCTCGCAAGGTGGATGCGACCTTTGCGGATCCCGCTCAGGGTGCCGGGCAAGCCGGCGAGCCCTCCCGCGGCGAGAACGACCCGAACGCCGAACAGGAAGGATTGGCCTGACCGTGGGACGACTGAATGGGAAAGTCGCCGTCGTGACGGGTGGCAACGCAGGAATCGGCGAAGCCATCGCCGTCACGTTCGCCCGGGAAGGGGCGTCCGTGGTCATGACGGGGCGCCGGAAGGAAGAACTCGATCGGGTGGCGCGGGCCATCGAACGGGACAACGGACGCGCGATCGGAGTCGCCGGGTCCGTCACCGATGACGAGCATGTGCAATCGGTGGTGCGGCGGGGCATCGAGGCGTTCGGGGGACTGCACATCCTGGTGAACAATGCCGGTATCGGCGACTTCGGCAAGCGGATTCACGAGATCGACGACGCCACCTGGCACCGGGTGCTCGACGTGAACCTGACCGGGGTGTTCCGAATGACTCGGGCCGCCGTGCCGGAATTCCTGAAGCGCGGGGGCGGCAGCATCGTTAATATCTCCTCCGTCGCGAGTTTGGTCGGGATTCCCCTGTTGCCGGCCTACGCCGCCAGCAAGGGAGCGCTGGATGCGCTGACTCGCGCCATGGCCATCGATTACGCCCTGGACAAGATTCGCTGCAACGTGATCAACCCCGGCCTCATTGCCACGCCGATGGCGGCCCCGCTGTTGGCGGACGAGCAACGGGCGGCACTGGTGCTGGCCGACTACCCGATGCGACGGCCCGGTCGACCGGAAGACGTGGCCATGATGGCCGTCTATCTGGCGTCAGACGAGTCGAACTGGGTGACGGGCGCGACCTTTCCGATCGACGGCGGCCGGACCGTCCGCTGACGTCGGGACCACGAACTTCCACGGAGAGCAGGCGGCATGTCGGCAGGCACGGGCGCGCGGGGCGAGATCAACGCCCAGACCAAGTGGTGCGGGGTCCTCGGCAATCCGGTCGAGCACTCCCTGTCGCCCAGTATTCATAATGCGGCGTTCCAGGAGCGCGGACTCAACTACGTCTATCTGGCCTTGCGGGTCGAGCAGATCGGGGATGCGGTGCGCGGCATTCGGGCGCTCGGGAACGCCGGCGGGTTCAGTGTGACGATTCCGCACAAAGTCTCGATCATGCCCCATCTCGACGCGGTGGAAACCACGGCGCGACACATCGGGGCGGTCAACACGATTGTGGTGCGAGACGGGAAACTCACCGGGTACAACACGGATGCGTCGGGCGCTCTGCGGGCGCTGCGCGAGGCCGGCGTCGAGCTCAACGGCCAGCGTGTCCTGGTGCTCGGTTCCGGGGGAGCCGCGCGGGCGATTGCTTTTGGACTCGCCTCGGGCACGGGGATCGCCGCGCTGACGTTGTTGGGCATCGATGAGAAGGAACGAGCGGCGCTGGCCGCCGACCTGCGGGCCAAGACCGCCGTCACCGTGGTCGATGGATCGCTGGACGAGGCGCGGCTGCGCGCGGTCGTGCCGACGGTCGGCGTGATGATCCACTGCACGCCGGTCGGGATGTCGCCGAACGCCGGGCAGAGTTGCGTGCCGGCGGCGCTGTTGTCGCCGCGGCTCACGGTCATGGACATCGTCTACAATCCCCGCGACACCCGGCTCCTGACCGAAGCTCGCGCGGCCGGCTGCCGCGTGATCCCGGGTCTGGAAATGTTTCTCAATCAGGCGATCGAACAGTTCGAGTTGTGGACCGGCCAACCCGCTCCGGCGTCGGTGATGCGGCGCGTCTTGGAGTCGAAGTTTACATGAACATCGTGTTGATCGGGTACCGGGGCACCGGGAAAAGCACGGTGGGCAAGGTGCTCGCCCGCCGGCTGGGCTGGACCCTGGTGTCCACGGATGCCGAGATCGTCACGCGGGAAGGCCGCTCCATCCCCGACATCGTGGCGCAGCGCGGTTGGGACTATTTTCGGGACGTGGAATCGGCGATCTGTGAGGAAGTCGGCGGGCGCGATCGTCTGATCATCGATACCGGAGGCGGGGCGATTCTGCGCGACGGCAACGTGCAAGCGCTGAGGCGGAACGGCCGGCTCTTCTGGTTGACGGCGGAAGTGAGCACGATCGTGCGGCGCATCGGCGGTGATACTCAACGTCCGTCGCTGACCGGCACGAAGTCGTTCACCGAGGAGATCGAAGAGGTGCTGGCGCAGCGCGTGCCCAAGTATCGGGAGGCGGCGGATTACACCATCGACACGGACGGCCGGAACGTGGACACCATCGCCGAGCGAGTGCTGGCGCTGCTGCCTGGCGCCCCGACGGTCTAGCCGTGTCGCGGTTCCTGAGCCCAGCCGGCGGCTTGACAGCGTCGCGGTGACCAGGTCAAATGCGCTCATGTGCGCCCGTAGCTCAGTTGGATAGAGCGTCGGGCTTCGAACCCGCAGGTCGCAGGTTCAATTCCTGCCGGGCGCACCATTTCCTTCCAGCCGGCCAAGCCGCACGCTGCTTCTCGAACAACCGAAGGTGGGGCACGTGGCAGGCTCCTCTTGGTGTGCGTCCTTCCGTCACGATCCTCGGGGCTGCGGTCCGAGCCGCCGTTGTGATTCCCGGTCACACTCTCGTGCGGACGATGCTGTTCCGGCGCCTCGATGCCGTGGAAGCGGTCCATCCGGTTCATCAAGCCCCAGATCCCCCAGGATTGTTTCGCGCATTCGATTGACGATACAACTGCGGCGTCATACGCTTCGCATCGGGGTTTTCCTGTGGGTGGTGGTACAACCAAGGAGGAGTCGATGCCGGAACAGTATCTCAATATCCCGAAGCGGATCGTGCGCGTGGGCGGGTCACTCGCGAGCGGCGGGAACAACCCGGGCGCGGAACTCACGCTGGTGGATCTCGGCAAGAAGGGGTTTGTCCTTCAGGTGGCCAGCGTGCTGGTCATCGAGGCGGATCCCCAAGACGATCTGATCGTCAGCATGGCGGTCATGAGCCCCAATCCTGCACGACCGTCGGTGCCGCCCGTTCTCATCTCCACGCTCCATGTCCCCATCACCCAGTCGGGAAAGCTGAGCGCGAACGGGGCCGGCAAGTACGTGGGTATGATGCAGGGGCCGATCCCGATTAAGCCGGGAGAAAAGCTCGTGTTCCAGGTGCAACGGCGGGTCGGTCCCGGGACGTTCACCTTTCACGCCCATGCCTGGGGGTTCACCCTTCCATAGGAACTCTGCACGGCAGGACGAATGGATGACCTCCCGCGGTTCGTCCGTGGCGACGGACTGTCACGACGAGCCGGAGAGCGTCCTTCCCGACGGCACCCATCCAAGCGAGGTATTCCGCTACCGCCGGCTACTCCGTACACTCTGATCCTATGAGGCGAGGTTATCCGATTCCCTGGATCAGTCCGAGAGAGGAGCCCCGCTTCGCGTCTCGCCTTCCCGTCCACTACCGCAACGCCGACCGCATCGGGCAGGGCACCATCACGAACGTGTCGCTGCGGGGGTGGAGCGTATGCACGCACGATCAGGTGCGGGTAGGGGAGGAATTGATCTTCCGCCTTCCTTTCGACGACCCGGACAATCCGCAGTGCGACCTCCGCACGATCGTTCGCTGGGTCAACGAAAACGGTTTTGGCGTGGAAGTCCTCGACCAGAGTCCAATCACGCAGGCCCGACTGCGCACCTGGGTGCGCATCATGTCGAATGCCATTCGGTGGGCCTGCTCCCCTCGATCATAACTCCATCGCACCCCTCTCACGCAGGCGCAATGACCCAGATCTCGGTTGGGCGATGCCATGTCGACCCGACAGCCGTGACTCGCCGAGGCGCTCATGCCGGAAAAGTATGAACAGGGGTGGCAGGAAACGCAGTAAATGCCCGCGGCCTATTCCGTGCCGACAGGCTCGATCCGTGACGTGATGACTGGCCGGTACTTGAGCTCGACGAGGCCGTGACTATGCGCATAGACCACGAGTTCCAGCCGATCGCCGACCCCGAGTTTGCTGAAGATCGCCGTCAGGTGGTGTCGCACGGTCACTTCGCTGATCCCCAGTTCTTGCGCGATCTGTTTGTTTCGATAGCCCTTCGCGATTGTCAGCAGGACTTCGCGTTCGCGCTGTGTGAGGCTTGCTGTTCCATTGGAATTACTTGTTGGAGCGGGCACCGCTGCTTTGGGGGCCTCGAGGACTTCTTCCAGCGTGGCCCGATCGATCCACACCTCTCCCTCACAAGCTTTCTGTATGGCCACCACGAGCGTTTCGCGGCTTTGTTGCTTCAAGACGACGGCGCTGGCTCCGGCACAATAGGCGGCGCGCACGAAGTCGTGATTATTATAAATGGTGATGGCCACGAGGCCCTGGCATTGACCGAACGTGCGAAGTTCACGGAGAAACGACAGATTGCGATTGCAGTCGTCCAAATCGAGCACCACCACGTCGGGTTGCTTTTCGACCGCCGTCTCCCAGCCGTCGTGAATCGACACGTCCTCGATTTTGGGGCCTTTGAAGGCGTCACGCAGAATCTCGCGGACCCCGAGTCGAACCAGTTCGCAATCAGCGACGACGAGGATCGAAACCGCGCGTCGTTTTCGTGGGTGGCTCATGGTGCCTGCTCTTTCTAGGCTGTAGGACCGGCCTGCATTCGACCGCTAGATATAAGGTATTCACTGGGCCTTTTGCAATAATGCTTAGGAGAAAACGGACGTAGGGTGCGAACGTACGGACCTCCCGATTACCTAGGGAAGAGACGGGCGTACAAATCTGTTAGGGGGACGGCGCATACCAGGGGCTTCCATCGTGAGCGTATCTCAGACTCGAGTCCGCAACCCTTGACAGAATCAGCGGAAACGGCCTACTTTGACCCTGCGTCGCTCATGCCATTGTAGGTGTGCTGGTGAAGCCTTCCCGGTCTCCACGGCTTCGGTTCACCGTTCGGACGAACCATCGCTTTCGCGTGTCCTGTCCGGTGTATTACCTCGGACGCGGCTTGCTGGGCAAGGGATTGGCGGTCAACCTGTCCCTAAAGGGTTGGCGGGTGCGTGGCGACCAGAGCGTCCGTCCCGGGCAGTGGTTGGCCTTTCGCCTCCACTTAGCTGATGCTGAGACCCCAATCGAGATTCCCCGCGCGATCGTTCGTTGGACGGAAGGCAAGGAATTCGGCGTGGAGTGGCTCGTGGCAGAGCGTCCGGCGGAAGAGGAGCTTCGCGGTTTTGTCCACGAGATGGCAGCTCGCCTCTGAGCTTGGATCTGCACTTTACCAAGAGTCTGATGGTTCTACTATTTGTTCCATTCGGTTGGGCCTTATGCGCGTGGTCAAGGCGGATGAGCCTCCGGCGCCCCGCCGGGCCGCCGATCCGTCTCGCACTGGCCACCGTGGTGCTCGGGCTGGCCGCCTGCCAGACCGGGAGCGTCGACCCCCGTGTCGGCGATCGGGCCGCCACCGAGAAGATCGCGGTGATCGATATCCAGTCGGTGTTCGAACGTTCCAAGTCGGGAAGGGATGCGCTGAATGCCCTGATGGCCGAGTTCGGTGAGCACCGCCGGCGACTCCTTGAAGAGGAAGCGGCGCTGAAGGAGACGGCCCGCGGTCTTGAGGGAGAGCGACAGTCCGCTCCTACCCGGAAAGTGCGGGAGCAGACGGAGCGTTACTTGGTCCGCCTGGAACAGTATCGGGTCCAAGTTCAGGCCTTCAACCAGGATTTGGCCAAGCGGCATCGCGCGCTCGTCGCCGCCTATCTCCCGAAGATCGTCGCCGTGGCCAAACCGTTGGCGGAGCGGGAGGGCTACTCCACCGTCTTGCACCAGGGTCGCCCCGAAACCGTGATGATCGTGTTCTATCACGCCCCTGAGATCGACCTAACCGATCGTGTCATCGAAGCATTGGATCGGGCATCCAACCCATAGTTCCCATAGCCACGGTCCGGCGCCTTGACCGCGATAGCGCCTCCAGCTAGAGTGCCTTCATGCGGGCTCTCGCGATCATGACCTGTGCGGCGCTCCTGCTGACGGTTCCCGCCTGGGCTCAGGAGCGGACGGTTGCGGATCTTTCTCACGATCCGGCCTCCCGTTTCGATCTTGAGCGAGGGTTTGAGGCTCTGAACCACCTCTTGGCCCAGGTCGATTCCTACGTGAACGATCATCTCGAAGTGGAAGGGCAGTACCGGCCGGAATCGCCTGAAGGGGCAAGCTTGGGCCGATTGCGCCTCCGGCTCTATCCGCAAGGCCGCGCACGGTCTCAGGAGACCATCGAGGCCGAGACCTCGATCGAGGCCGGCACCGGTCGATTCTCCTTTCAGTTCCGCATCCAAGAGGCGGAGCCCCCCGCCTTCGACGCAGAGCGGTACTTTTAGGTCCGCCTCATCCCATCGTCTCTTGTCGCCGCGCCGGGATTCCCGTCACGTTTTGCGCGTTTGCTCCACCGTTCGCGGAGGCCGTGGTACATTTTGTGCGAGTACCGGCGGGCCGGCTCTGGCATCGATAGACCATCGATCACATCATCGAAGACCTGATCGGCCGGTGCCAGGCGTTGAATCTCAGACTTGCCGCACCGATTCGGGAGCTCACGCTGGATTTTCCCGCCGTGCTCGCCCGGCTTGCGCTTCCGACGCCGCAGAGCGGGAGGCATCGCGTCGCCCGATGAAAAAGCTCCGCGTCCTGGTCCTCATGCATGAAGACCTGGTGCCTCCCGAGGCCTTGAAGGGGCGAGATCCGAAGCTCGCCGAGTGGAAAACGGAGTACGACGTGGTCTCGACGCTGCAGGAGCTTGGACACGAGGTGCGCCCGTTGGGGGTGAAAAGCGACCTGGGTGTGATTCGCGCCGCCGTGGAGGACTGGAAGCCTCACGTGGCGTTCAATCTGCTGGAGGAGTTCGACGGGGTATCAGTCTACGATCAGAACGTGGTGTCGTACCTCGAACTACTGCATGTGCCCTATTCGGGCTGTAATCCACGCGGGCTGATGCTGGCTCGTGACAAGAGCCTGTCGAAGAAGCTGTTTTCCTTCCATCGGATTCCCTTTCCGGAGTTTGCGGTGTTCCCGTCAGGGCGGCAGGTCCGGCGGCCCCAGACCCTGTCGTTTCCGCTCATCGTGAAATCAGTGACGGAAGAGGCCTCGCTGGGGATCTCCCAGGCGTCCATCGTCAATGACGAAGAGAAACTGCGGGAGCGGGTGGCCTTCGTCCACGACAGCGTCGGAACGGCGGCGCTCGTCGAGCGATACATCGAAGGGCGGGAGCTGTACGTCGGCGTGTTCGGCAACGCCAACTTGCGCGTCCTGCCCGTCTGGGAACTGGTCATGGACAAGATGCCCGAGGAGGCCTGGCGAATCGCCACCGAACGCGTGAAGTGGAGCCGGACGTATCAGGACAAGTACGGGATCCGCTCCTGTGAAGCCAGGGATCTTCCGGAGGTTCTGGAAGACAAGATTTGGCACCTAGCCCGGCGTGTCTATCGCGCGCTCGGCCTGAGCGGCTACGCTCGGATCGATCTGCGTCTGGATGCGGCGGGACAGATTTACGTGCTCGAAGCGAACCCCAATCCACAGATCGCTCAGGACGAGGATTTTGCCGAGTCCGCCCGCAAGGCCGGCTGGTCCTACGGGGACCTCCTGCAAGAACTCCTCGCGCTCGCTCTTCGATGGCGACCCGCCCAAGCGGCCTAGCACCGCGGCGTCCCGCCGATGATTTAGGTGGCGGCCGATGTGATTACTGCAACCGTTTTCGAAATTGAGGCGGGACCGGTCTGGAGAAGGAGCCGGACGAAGACGATCCGGACCCTCCGAACTGCGGAGGCACGCCCCCGGATGGACTGCCCGAATTGAAGCCGCCGGATCGGGATCGCGGGCCGTAAAACCACGGGCGACTCCAAAAGCCGAGATACCCGCTCGGATACCAGAAGGGATATGCGTAGTAGGACGGGCCCCAGTAGGAAGGGCCATAGTAGGCATAGGGATTGTACTGGTACGGCCAGGCGCCGGTCGAGTTGGATTCCGGGAGGGTGGGCCAATTCAGGAGCTGGACGATCCGCAGCACCGGGTACAGATACTCGTCCTCTCCGTCGGTCAAGGGGCGACGGATTTCGCCGTCGACCGTGCCGACGACGGTCAGCGGGGTACCGGGCTGCAGGGTGGCCGGATCCAGGAAGGTGTCCTCCTGCGCCACGAAGCGCCCTTGCGACTGGCTGCGATCTTGGACCGGAATGCCGTCGGCGCCGAGGGGAAGCTGGAGAATTTCGACCTCGGTTTTGTCCTTGATTCGTTTGGCTCGAATGACCTCGCCCCCGAAGAGCACCGTCTTCCCATTGTAACTCTCGGGGGCGCCCTTCACGTCGCTGAACGACACGGACTCATCCACCAATCGACGCACGTCCTCCGAGATGCGCCGATCCAACTGCGCGAGGCCGGTCTGATGAGCCGATTCCGCGCAAGCGGAGAGGAACAGCGTGCTCGCCGCGAGGACTGCCTTGGCCGTGTTGAGAGAGAAGCGCCTCGCCATGCCTCACCCTTTTAGTAATGGTAGGACACGCCGACGACCAGTTGCTGGACTTGGTAATCCGCCTCGAACCCCGCATCGGGCCCGAACGCTTCGGAATACCGGGGCGAACCCCTCGTGTATTTATATTCGGTGAACACCGCCACGTACGGTGTGACGAACGTGCGGACCCCGGCCAGGATGTTGAACCCGACGGTCACATTGCCGTCGGATTGCGTCGTCGGCGAGCTGGCCAACCGGCTCACCAAGATGGCCGGCCCGATACCCGCATAGGGCTGATAGGTCTTTCCCGGGTATCGCATGAGCAGATGCAGGCCGATATTGGTGACGCGAAGGTGAATGCCCGGAACGTCGTCCAAGTTCTTGACGTGCGGCGTGCTGTGCAGCACGTCGAGTTCGAGGCCGAACCGGCCATTTTGCGGGTAAGCGCCGACCTTTCCCCCGAACGCGAAGCTGTTCTGGAGGTCGAAGTCCGGGGCCGTCAGACCCGACAAGGAATCCGTCCCGCGCACGTCCTCCAGGCGGTCGGCGAAATTCACCCCGAACTGCGGCGCAAAGTACCACTCCGCCTGGACGACGGCCGGCATAGCAAGCCCCGTGAACAGGATGGCCGAGAGCATCCCTAGAAGGGACTGTCGGGTGGGTCCATTGGCGTCCATCTTCGTCTTCACTATACCAAGCCACGATGCAAAATGGGCCTCTGCGGGGTCTGGACAAGATCTTGTGACTCCGGGAGGCGCTTGTCGAAGTGGAGGAGAACCGGTGACAGCGCGGTCTTCGGGGTCGACCGCAAGAAGTCGAGCGGCGCGGGATGGCTGAGGTCTAAGGGCCGAAATGCACACCGAACAGGATGGCGATGCTGGTGTCGTCACGCTCGATCGGATCGAGTCGAATCCGATGCAGGTTCACCATGACGGTGGTGGACAGCGCAATGCCCTCGTTCACGGTGTATTCAGCACTGACGCCCAGAGGAATCCAGTGGCTGGTATCGCTGCTGTCAATCCGGGAGGCACCCCCCTTATCGAGGTTCATATGCATGAACCCAAGCCCGGCGAAGGGGACGAGGCTGAAGGAATCGAAGTGGATATGGTATTTGGCCGCACCAGCAAACGCATAGGTATTCAAGTTGCTCGCCGGTGTGAAGAGCGTCATGAGGCCGATCGAGAAGGCGGGATCGACGTAGTAGTCCAACCCAAACCCGAGGGCGAAGTGCGTCCCATCCGGGGCGCCCCGGAGCAGGCCCAAATCGGACGTAAATCCGAACCGGTTATCCGACACCCGTGCTTCCTGTCCCCGTGCTTCGGACGCCAGGCCCCCTGCCAGGCACAGAAAAAAGGCACAGAGAAGGCTGAGGGTTCGTGTGCGCATGTCCTTAAGTAAATGGGAAACCAGACCGGGCTCTGCGGTATGCAGGGCAGCGATCGAACTCTAGCATAGCTCCCTTGCTCTCACAACCCGCTTGTCGGGGCGAGAGCCCTTTGAGTATCTTGTGCGAGGGTCCGCTCCACCGCGGCGATTGAACGCTCCTCATGACCAAAGAGTCCGTCACGCCCACAGAAATGGCCGATCGCCTGGCGAGTCTGTTGCCGCCCGCGCTGACGCCGTCGTTGCTCGAGGACTATGGATTGGAGCAAATGGCAACCAAGGCGTCCGAGGTCGTACGCGAGCTGTTCTCGCTCAGTTTGTTCTGGATGACGGCCGCGCTGGAAGCGCACTACCCCGGCATCGGGGACGTGCTGGTCCTGCCAGGAGTCCACCAACGGCTCCAGGACCTATGGGGGACGGTCTACGGATTGCCGATCTCGCAGTGGGAGCCCTTCTGTGCGGATCTGCCCGAGCGCTTTCGCGCGTACGAACGCGCGAAAGCGGAAGGCGGAAGCGCGCTCTCGGTGTCGATGGAGGCCGCGGAGCGTCTGGAGGCGAACTGGGTGGTGGGGGCTTCGGATCGGCCGAATCTGCTCGCCCTGCTCGTCGATCTCGTCCCGGTGGATGCGATCGGCGACCTGTTCGAGGCCGCCGAGTTGGTCCCGCCCGACTCGCCGGAGTGAGCGGGACAGGGGCGTCGGCCGTCGGCGGTCGCTTAGAGATAGCGGTGGCTCAGGACCTTCCCGCTTGCGTCGATTTCGTAGAGGAGCGGCGCGCCGGTTGGAATGTTCAGTTCCAGGACTTGCTCGCGGGTGAGCTGATCCAGGTGCATGACGAGCGCTCGCAGGCTGTTGCCGTGCGCGGCAATCAGGATGGTCTTGCCCGCCAGGACGTGCGGTTCGATCTGCGCCTTGTAGTAGGGGAGCACTCGTTCGGCCGTTTCTTTCAGGCTCTCCGCGCCGGCACCCGGGGGTTTGACGTCATAACTCCGCCGCCAGATCTTCACCTGCTGGTCGCCATACTTCTGCGCGGTTTCCGCTTTGTTCAATCCTTGCAAGTCGCCGTAGTGACGCTCGTTCAAGGCTTGATCTTTGGTCGTCGGCACGTTCGTCTGCCCCAGTTCCCGGAGCACCAGCGTCAAGGTATCCTGCGCGCGTTTCAATGCGGAGGTGAAGGCCAAGTCGAACCGGAAATCCTTCAGCTTCACCCCGGCGTGTTTGGCCTCTTCCTCGCCTTTCGGCGAGAGCGGTACGTCGACCCAGCCCGTAAACCGGTTCTCGAGATTCCACTGTGACTCCCCGTGACGAAGTAAGACGAGTTTGCCCATGCGGCCGGTCTCCTCGGCGCCCGATGCTGATCTGGAAACGTCGTCGATCGGATTGAAACGTGGGCATGGTGCCCCAGGCGCGGATTGGTTGCAATCCCCCCTTTCGGTCAGTACGATGCGGGCATTCCGTCAGCGATGGGGAGGAGCGATCCCGTGGGTCAGGACATCGGGCCTCGCGCCCAGTTGGAGGCCTGGTGGCTGGCATTGGCCGAGCGTCTCGGCGTCGGCGAGCAGTGCCAAGCATTCTTTGCCCATGCTCGGCAGCGTCAGACGCTCGATCGCGTCGACCAGCTCGGCGGGCAAATCGACTATGTGCTCTTCGTGCTCATCCGCTACTGGCTGCCGGTCGTGCTGCCGCCGGCCGGGCGCGAGCGTCTGACCAAGAACGATCCAGACTACTGGCTCGAGTCGCAGCAGATTCTCAAGGCGGCGGTCGTGCGGCTGCGCGAACTCAAGCCGCTCATCGAGTTGCTCACGGCGCAGAATCCAGTCGGCGGGGCGATGTCGCCCGAGTCCTCGTCCGCGGCCGTCGAGGTGGATTTGGCGCGCATGCTCGAAGGCATCGCCGAGGTCGCCGGCAGCTACGGCGGTCCCGACTACACCTCGGTGATCAAGCGGTTCGATCCGGTGCCCTTACGGCAAACGCAGCCGTTCAAACACAACAAGAAGCACAGCGCCGAGCTCTGGGTAGTCTTTCTCCTGCGCGAGCACATGCGCGCGCTCGGAATCGGAAAGGATCGCTACTGGCCCGTCTTGGCCGAGGTCGCCGCCGCCGCAGACATCCTCCAAGTCACGGGACAACCGTATGGCGCCGACGATCTCAAGTCGTGGTGGCAAAAAAATTGGCCGCGGACCTACACGCAATTGGAACAGGGTCAACAGACGGGCGAACTCACCGGTGCCGCCTATCAACACGATTTCGACTGGTTCCAGAGCTGGGTGGCCTGGCAACGTTCACGATTCGTTCTTGCGCAGGAGTAACCGGCCTAATTGTGGGGGGCGTAACATATCAGGATAATTACCAAATTGACACGGTCCGGCATCCGGGAGACACTGCGGCCCCGTTCAGGCGGCAGTTCACCAGGAGCCTCCCCATGTGGAGCGCTGACGTCCTGGAAGTCAATCCTGCCTGTGAAGTGACCGTCCATCAAGTCGGGCCGGCCAGCCAGAAGGTTCTGCTCGCCGACAACTTCTACCGACATCCTCAAAAAATCGCGGACTTGGCCCTCGGGCTCTACTACACGGAAAGCCGAGCCGTGGTCGGCAGCTACCCCGGCGCACGGGCGATGATCACGCTCGACACGATGCCTCTGATCCGGACGTTGAGCAAGTTCTGGGGGGAGTCTCTCCGACCGTTCCTAGCCGACTACCATCCGGTGATCTTTTCGGCCATCCAGATGCGCGAATACACCCTGTCACCCTGGCAGCGGCAGCCGCACATCGATCAAGGGGTCACGGCCATGGTGTACCTGAATCCGGAAGAGCTGTGCAGCGGAGGGACGGGGCTGTACCGGCATCGGCCGACGGGGCTGTCGCGGATTCCGATCGGCATGACGGGGGACCTCGTCCGGTTGGCACGAACCAAGGGCATGACTCCGAGCGCCGTGTCCACACCGGAAGGGTACGCCGAGTTCTTGAACACGGTCTTTTTCCGTCCCGAATACGCTGTGAAGGGGAACACCTACATCAACGACGGGAACGACTACTGGGAACTGCTCTATCGGATCGACATGAAGCCCAATCGCCTGGTCATCTTCGACGGGCGGATGTTCCACTCGCAGCACATCGCGCCCGGGCAATTCACCGACTGCTTTCGGATGAACCAGATCCTCTACTTCCAGGGCCACGACTAGCGTGTCGTGATCCGATCGGGGTCACACCCCCCGCGGGGTAGGCAACCGGCTGAACTTTCAAGACGGGTGCGGACCCAGTACGAGGATGGGCACCGAGATTCGGCTCTGGATGCCTTTGGATTTGGTTCCGGGGATTCGGATGTCGTCGGAGCCCCCGCGCTGCAGAATCATCGCGACGAGGGCGAATTTCAGGACCAGCAAGCCGATTCCGACCCAGACGACATACATTTGAACGCCCCCGGCGTCGTGAATGAGTCGTGCGCGCGCGTTGTCGTTGAATCCCGCCTGTTTCCGAATATCCCCCAATCGCTCCTTGATGTGCCAGTAGTAAAGGTAGTTGGCGCTCGCTCCCGCCATGATGCGCCACACGAGATCGGCCGACATGTCCTGCGTGAAATAGAACGCGAGCACCGGCCCGATCGCATAGACCAGCGCATACAGGTACATCTTCCGGTACAGGAACCACAGGAAGGGCTCGAAGATAAAGGCCGCCCAGTTCCAGGTGAGCGCGTATTTGGGTCCGGTCGCCGACCTGAAATGTTGGAACTTAGCCAGGTAGTAGTCCGCCTTCGGGCCGATGAACTCCCGCCAGGTCGATTCGTCGTCAGTGGACGCGGCCGCCATGGCCGGCGCGGGGGCTGGCGGCGGCTCGGACCCGACCGGAGTCGCGAGGGAGGCCCCGCAGTGGCTGCAATAGCGGGCGTCGTCCGCGCTCTCCTTGGCGCACTCGGGACAGGTCTTCATTGTGTGAGCTTATAACACAGCGTTTTCCCATGCCTCAACAAACGAGCCGTTCGCCGGACGCGGTGGCGCACGGCCGAGGGCTTCCATCGCCGCGCTGACATTGCTTTCCCGCCACTGCTATGCTAGCTTCGCGCTCTTCACAGGGGGTGGATTTCCCTATGCTGACCGAACAACTGCGGGACGATGCCGACCGGTATCTGATGAACACGTACGCGCGCCAGCCGATCTCGATCGCGCGGGGCCGCGGCGCCCGAGTCTACGACCTCGAGGGCCGGGAGTACGTGGATTTCGTCGGAGGCATTGCCGTCAACATCCTGGGCCATAACCATCCCGACCTGATGCTCGCGATTCAAAAGCAGATTGTCCAAGTCATTCATACCTCGAACCTGTATTACACGGTGCCGCAGGTCCAATTGGCCAAGGCCTTGGTCGAGCGGTCGTTCGCGAAGAAGGTGTTCTTTTGCAACAGCGGAGCCGAGGCCAACGAAGCGGCCATCAAGCTCGCGCGCCGGCACGGCCACGAGAAGCGGGGGCCGGAGTGTTTCGAGATCGTCACGATGAAAAACTCCTTCCATGGCCGCACCTTGGCGACGATCGCGGCGACGGGGCAGGACAAGGTGAAGAAGGGGTTCGAGCCGGTCACCCCCGGATTCGTCCACGTCCCCTTCAACGACCTCGAGGCGCTCGAACAGGCGGTCACCGAGCGGACGGCGGCCGTCATGCTGGAGCCGATTCAGGCTGAGGGCGGCGTGCACGTCGCGGCGCGGCCTTATCTGGCCCGAGTGCGCGACCTGTGCCGGCAGCGCGACGTGGTCCTGATTTTCGACGAAGTCCAGACCGGCATGGGGCGGACCGGGACCCTCTTCGCCTACGAACAATTCGGCGTGCAGCCCGACATCATGACACTGGCCAAGGGATTGGGCGGCGGCGTGCCGATCGGCGCCTGCCTGGCGACCGACGAGGTGGCGCGCGTGTTCGCGCCCGGTAGTCACGCGTCGACCTTCGGCGGCAATCCGCTCGCCTGTGCGGCAGGGTCGGCGGTCTTGCGCACACTGACGGAGGGGCGCGTGCTGGAGCATGCGAAGCGGATGGGTGAACATCTGGCCAAGGGGCTGCAGGATTGCAAGGAACGGAACTCGACGGTGCGCGAGGTGCGCGGCCTGGGATTGCTGCAGGGGATGGAACTGCAGCACGAGGGGAAGCCGGTCGTGGAGGCCTGCCTGACGCGAGGTCTCCTGATCAATTGCACGATGGACCGGGTGCTGCGATTCGTTCCGCCGCTGGTCATCACCCAGGCCGAGATCGACCGGTTGCTCGATACGCTGCCGCATGTGCTGACCAAGCCGAAGTCCGACGCTCACCACTGACCGGCTGCCGAACCAGTCCGCCCGATGTGTTCTCGCGTCGCTCTTGAACCGCGGCATCCATCCGATGCGCAGACGTGGCCGGGAGCCGAGACCTGCTGACTGAGGCCGGAGAACCGGGCTCGGTTCTGCGCCCGTTCGGCCGTCCCGCAGGAGCGGCTTCCGGCCGAAGCAAGGTCGTTGCTCAGGATTCTCATCAGGATTTTCAAAGGTCGTTCTGAGGAGGCTCGGTTGCCGCCATCGTTCACGGATGTGCAGGCACGAGGGGCTGTACCACCGTCGGCCGGTATCGCACGCGCATAGGAATTCGCCATGGCCCGTCACTCACGTGTCACCGCACCTCGGTTACCGCTTCGGACCGTCCACAAAGATCTGCTGTCCCTCGGTTCGGTCCCGCGGGAATACGTCCAGCGGCTGCTGTCGCTGGCGGCCGAACTCAAGCGCTTGCGGCAACGAGGCACGGCGCATGCTCGACTCTCGGGCCGCACGCTGGGGCTGCTGTTTCAAAAGGCTTCGACCCGTACCCGCGTGTCCTTCGAAGTCGGGATGAACCAGTTGGGCGGGCAGGCCCTCTTTCTCCCCATCGGGGATATTCAGCTCTCCCGGGGCGAGAGCGTGGCCGATACGGCCCGCGTGCTCTCCCGCTACCTGGACGGGCTGGTGATTCGGACGTTCGATCAAGCGATCGTGGAGGAGTGGGCGCGGGAATCGACCATCCCTGTGATCAACGGTCTGACGGATCTGCATCACCCTTGCCAGGCGCTGTCGGACCTGCTCACCATCCAGGAGAAGAAGAAGCGCCTGAAGGGGCTACGGCTGGCCTACGTGGGAGACGGCAACAACATGGCGAACTCGCTCATCGAAGCCGGAGCCAAGGTGGGCATGTCCGTGAGCGTGGGCTGTCCCAAGGGCTATCAACCTGACGCCACCGTCGTGGATCGCGCGCGCCAGGAGGCCGCGCAGACCCGGTGCACGATCGAGGTGGCGGAGGATCCAGAAGTGGCCGTGAAGGATGCGGACGTCGTTTACACGGACGTGTGGATCAGCATGGGACAGGAGCGCGAGCAGGCGCGGCGGCTGAAGGCGTTCGCCTCGTACCAGGTGAACGAGCGGCTCATGAAGCGGGCGCGGCCGGATGCGATTGTGCTGCACTGTCTGCCGGCGCATCGCGGAGAAGAGATCAGTGCCAAAGTCCTGGACGGTCCGCAATCCGTCGTGCTGGACCAGGCCGAAAACCGGCTGCATATGCAAAAGGCCATCTTAGTCGAGTTGTTGCAATGACGGCGGCGAAGGAGCGCGAGCGCAGGGAGCCATCACGAACGATGAAGACGAAACCGATCAAGAAGATTGTCCTGGCCTACTCCGGGGGGCTGGATACCTCGGTGATTCTCAAGTGGGCCCAAGAAACGTACGATAGCGAAGTCATTTGCTTTTGCGCCGATCTGGGCCAGGGTGAAGACCTCCGGGCGATCAAGGCCAAGGCCACGTCGCTGGGGGTCAGGAAAACCTACGTCGAGGACCTGCGCGAAACCTTCGTCAAAGACCACGTCTTCCCGATGTTGCGCGGCAACGCGGTCTACGAGGGCAGCTATCTGCTCGGCACGTCGATCGCTCGCCCCTTGATTGCGAAGCGACAGATCGAGATCGCCAAAAAAGAGGGCGCCGACGCTGTCTGTCACGGGGCCACGGGAAAGGGGAACGATCAGGTTCGCTTCGAACTCACGTATCTGGCCCTGGACCCGAGCGTGAAGATCATCGCGCCCTGGCGCGAGTGGACGATGCGCTCCCGCCGCGAATTGATCGAGTATGCCGAGCGGCACGGCATTCCGGTCACGGCCACCAAGGCGAAGCCCTACAGCATGGACATGAACCTGTTCCATGTCAGCTACGAGGGCGGGATCTTGGAAGATCCTTGGACGGCGCCTCCCGAGGATATTTTTCATCTGACGGTGGCGCCGGAAAAGGCCCCGAACAAGGCGCGCGTGATCGAGATCGACTACGTGCAGGGCAATCCGGTCGCGGTCGACGGAAAGAAGCTCTCCCCGGCCGCTCTGTTGGCCTGCCTCAACGCGATCGGCGGCGAACACGGCATCGGCCGGGTCGACCTGGTCGAGAATCGGTACGTCGGCATGAAGTCGCGCGGGGTGTACGAAACGCCGGGCGGGACGATCCTGCACGTGGCGCATCGGGCCTTGGAGTCGCTAACGCTGGACCGCGAAGTGCTCCATCTGCGCGACAGCCTGGTCCCGCGGTACGCCGAATTGATTTACTACGGCTACTGGTATGCGCCGGAGCGCGAACTGCTGCAGCGGGTCATGGACGACGCCCAGCAGGACGTGACCGGCACGGTCCGGCTCAAGCTGTACAAGGGGAACTGTATCATCGACGGGCGCCGGTCGGATCGCTCCCTCTACCGGCTCGACATGGCCACGTTCGAGGAGGATGAGGTCTATCGGCAACGGGATGCCGAAGGGTTCATCCGGCTCAACGCGCTCCGGCTCGCCATTCGCGCCCAGCGGCGCACGTCCAAGCGATGAAGACCCGAACAAAGGCGGAGCGCTCAGGTGCCACGCGCCGCTCCTCCGGCGCGCGGACGGTGAAGAAGGCCTGGGCCGGGCGCTTTGCCGAGGCCACGGATCGGATGGTCGAGCGATTCACCTCGTCCTTAGCCTTCGATCAGCGGCTCTACCCGTTCGATATCCAAGGCACCATTGCGCACTGTCGGACGCTCGAACGCGCCGGCGTCCTGACCGCCCAGGAATGCAAGATCTTGGTTCGGGGTTTGGACCGGGTCCGCACCGAGTTGGAACGCGGTCGCTTTTCGTTCCGAGCCGGCGACGAAGACATCCATATGGCGGTCGAGCGTCGGTTGACGGAGCTGGTCGGGCCGGTCGGCGGCAAGGTGCACACGGGCCGGAGTCGCAACGACCAGGTGGCGACCGATATGCGGTTGTATCTGCGGGACGTGTTGCGACGGATGATCGACCGGCTGATCGGACTGCAGCGCGCGTTCGTCGCGCAGGCGAGGCGGAATCTCGACGTTGCCATGCCGGGCTACACGCATCTTCAGCGGGCGCAGCCGGTCCTGGTGGCGCACCACTTCCTCGCTTACGTCGAGATGTTCGAACGCGACAAGGGGCGCCTTCGGGATGCGCTGGGACGCCTCAACGTGATGCCCTTGGGATCCGGGGCGCTGGCCGGCTCGAACTATCCGGTGGACCGGCACTATGCCGCTCAATTGCTGGGGTTCCCGCGCATTACCGAGAACAGCCTCGATGCCGTCTCGGATCGGGATTTCGTCGTGGAAGTGTTGGCGGCCTTGTCCCTCGTCATGATGCACCTGTCGCGGTTGAGCGAAGAGCTGATCCTGTGGACGGCGCAAGAGTTCCGCTTCGTGTCGCTCCCCGATCGCTTCTGCACGGGAAGCAGCATGATGCCGCAGAAGAAGAACCCGGACGTGCCCGAGTTGGTGCGCGGGAAGACCGGACGGGTCTATGGGCATCTGATGAGCGTGCTGACCATCCTCAAAGGCTTGCCCTTGAGTTATAACCGGGATCTCCAGGAAGATAAGGAGGCGCTCTTCGATGCCTTGGACACCACGATGGCCTCCGCCGAGGTGCTGGCGGAAGTGGTCGCGGGTCTGTCGATCAACCGCGAGGTCGTCGAGCAGGCGGTCCAGTCGGGAGCACTGCTGGCGACGGAGCTCGCCGATTATTTGGTTACCAAGGGCATTCCATTCCGGGAGACGCATGGGATCGTCGGGCGGATCGTGCGCGACTGCCTGGCGACGGGGCGGGAACTCACGACACTCTCTCTGAAGGACCTCCGGCGCTTCTCCGATCGATTCGAGGCGGACGTGGCCGAGCGATTGTCGGTGCGAGGGGCGATCGACCGCAAGCGCCAAGTCGGCGGCACGGCACGAAAATCCGTCGAAGCACGGGTCACCGCGTTGGAGAAGTTGTTGCGATGACCAATCGAGTCACACGTATGCGGACGTGGATGGCCGTCGCCGTCTTTCTGTCCGCCGGCTGCGGGAGAATCGGGGCGCCGATCCCCCCCGAATATGTCGGTGTCGGTCCGTTGGTGGAACAGGAGCGGCTCAAAGCGCGGCAGGCCACACAGTCGGAGGAAAAGGCCCGCACGTTCAGCGCGGAAGAAGCGGGGAAGGATGCGACTCCGACGGTGGAGGAGGTGACGCTTCCCCCGTTGCAGCCGGTCGGGACACGATAAATAGGAACGGGATCACTCGGCAAGAGGATGAGGAGCGGCGTCATGGAAGATTTTCATTATCGGAACGACGAATTGTTCTGCGAGGAGGTGCCGCTGAGCCGGATCGCCAAGGAGGTCGGCACCCCGTTCTATGTATACAGCCATGCATCGCTGCTGCGGCAGTATCGGGCCTACGACCAGGCCTTCGGGGAACTCCCGCACATCATCGCGTTCGCCATGAAAGCCAATTCCAACCTCGCGATCCTGCGCCTCATGGCCCGCGAGGGGAGCGGGGTCGATATCGTGTCGGGCGGCGAGCTCTTTCGCGCCATGCGCGCCGGCGTGCCACCGCGCAAGATCGTGTTCGCCGGCGTGGGAAAGAGCCCGGACGAAATTCGCGACGCCCTGAAAGCCGATATCCTGATGTTCAACGTTGAGTCGTCCGCGGAGTTGGAGGCGATCAACGAGGTGGCGGCGGGGGTTGGCTGTCGTGCGCGGGTGGCCTTGCGGATCAATCCCGACATCGACCCCAAGACGCATCCGTACATTTCGACGGGGTTGAAAAAGAGCAAGTTCGGGATCGCGGCCGATCGCGCGCTCGACGAGTTCAAGTTGGCGACCTCGTTGCCGCACATCGAAGTCGTGGGGGTTCACAAACACATCGGCTCGCAGTTGACGGAGGTGACGCCGTTTGTCGAAGCGCTGAAGAAAATCGTGTCGCTCGTGGAGAGCCTGCGCGCGCAGGGGACGGGCCTTCGGTACATCAATATCGGCGGGGGGTTGGGCATCACCTACTCGGATGAGACTCCGCCGAAGCCCAAGGACTTGGCCGTGGCCCTTGCGCCGCTCTTGCGCGACTTGAACTGTACGTTGATCATGGAACCGGGCCGGAACCTCGTCGGGAACGCGGGCGCCCTGGTCACCCGCATCCTGTACGAAAAGCAGGGGGAAGCCAAGCGGTTCCTTATTATCGATGCGGCGATGAACGACTTGATTCGCCCCAGTCTGTACGGGGCCTACCATGAAATCCGTCCCGTCCGGCAGCGCTACGCTCAGGGGCCGTCCCATACGGTCGACGTGGTGGGACCGGTGTGCGAGTCTGGGGACTTTCTCGCGAAGGATCGAGCGATGCCCACGGTGCCGGCGGGGGAGCTCCTGGCCGTCATGAGTGCGGGAGCGTATGGGTTCGTCATGGCCTCCAACTACAATTCCCGTCCGCGCGTTCCCGAGGTGTTGGTCAGGGGCGGTGAGCTGCATGTCATCCGTGCGCGCGAGACGTACGAGGATCTGGTGCGGGGAGAGGCGATCCCCTCGTTTCTCTCCTAACAATGGTACGGAGGCGTTCCCATGTTTACCGGATCACTGATCGCGATCGTGACACCCTTTCGGAACGGCAAGGTCGATGAGCGCGCGCTCGGGGACCTGATCGAGTTTCAGATTGCCAACGGGACGGACGGCATCGTGCCGTGCGGAACGACCGGGGAATCGGCGACCTTGTCCCACGCCGAGCACGACCGTGTCGTCGCATTCACCGTCGAGGCCGTCAAGAGGAGGGTGCCGGTCATCGCCGGTACAGGGTCGAACAGCACCGAGGAGGCGATCAAGCTGACCAAACACGCCAAGGCGGTCGGCGCCGACGGGGCGCTCCTTATCACGCCCTATTACAACAAGCCAACTCAGGAAGGACTGTTCCGGCATTACAAGGCGGTGGCTGAGGCGGTCGATCTGCCGCTGGTGCTCTACAACATTCCCAGCCGCACGGGGGTGAACATGGCCGCGGCCACGGTAGCCCGCTTGGTCGCGAGCCGGAACGTGGTGGCGATCAAGGAAGGCAGCGGCTCGGTGCAACAAGCCTCCGACATCATCCAACTGTGCGGCGATCGGATCACGGTGTTGGCCGGGGACGATGCGTTGACGCTGCCCATGATGGCGCTGGGAGGGAAGGGAGTCATCACGGTGACGGCCAATATCGCGCCGAAGGAGATGGCGGGCCTCGTGGATGCCGCTTTGGCGAATCGATGGGACGAGGCTCGGCGGTTGCATTACATGCTGTCGCCGCTGTTTGCGGCGCTATTCTTTGAAACGAATCCGATCCCGGTCAAGGAGGCCTTGGGCATGATGGGACGGATCGATCCCGAACTCCGTCTCCCGCTCTGCCCCATGGCATCCGACACGCGCGACCGACTGACGCGAGTCCTGAAAGACTCGGCGCTCATTTGACCGCATGAGACATCGGGCGACCTCCACACTCGAGAAACTCAAGGGGAGATCATGACCAAGACCGTCGTCGTTGGGGCCGCCGGGCGTATGGGTGCGAGGTTGGTGGCCTTGGTGCATGCGGTGCCGGAGATGGCGCTGGTCGGCGCCCTCGAAGGAAAGGGACATCCCGCAATCGGTCGCGATGCGGGAGAGCAGGCCGGATGCGGCCGTCTGAACGTCCCCATCAGCGACGACTTGTCCGCCGTGCTCGACGGGTGCGACGTGGTGATCGATTTCAGCGCGCCCGTCTCCACCCTGCGAAATCTGCGGGCGATCGTCGACCGTCGACGGGCGGTCGTGGTCGGCACAACGGGGTTTTCGCCGGAGGAACTGGCCGACTTCAAAGACCTGGCGTGCCAAGTCCCCAGTGTCTTTTCACCCAACATGAGTGTCGGCGTCAACGTGCTGTTCAAGGTCCTGGGGGATGTGGCGCGGGCCCTCGGCGAAGACTATGACATTGAAGTCATCGAGGCCCATCATCGGTTGAAGAAGGACGCCCCCAGCGGGACCGCTCTGAAAATTGCCGAAGTCCTGGCCACGGCGATGAAGCGGGATCTCGGTCAGGTCGGGGTGTATGCGAGGAAGGGACTTATCGGGGAGCGCACGCGGACCGAAATCGGAATTCAGACTCTACGGGGAGGCGACATCGTGGGAGATCATACGGTGCTGTTCGCCGGCGCGGGCGAACGCGTGGAGGTCACGCATCGGGCCCACAGTCGCGACGCCTTTGCCGGAGGAGCGGTCAGAGCCGCACAGTGGGTGATCCGTCAACCGCCCGGGCTGTACGACATGCAGGATGTGCTCGGTCTCCGGTAAGCCGGAGCGTCGGCGGAAGGCTGGCGCGGCCGTGGCGGACGGTGTCAGGAATGTACCGGCTCGAGCCGCTCCGCCTCCGCGGTATTCTCGCGAGCTTCCGTTGCCCGCAATGCGAGAAACGCCGTGATGCCGTCGTACATCTCGCGTGCCGACTGCGACCATTCATCGTTGAACGGTTCGCCTTGGAAGGCTGCTTCGGCGGCTTTCCGTTCGTCGTTCGTCAACGGCCTCGGGGTTTTTCCGCTCATGTACCGCTCCTCAACGTCGCGAGGTTAAGGGTCTGGGCTCTGGATCGACCATCTTCCGGCGCCCACAATTGAGGCAGGCGTACACGGTGATGGCGAGTCCTGCATCGAGATCGACCGCTCGCTCAGGGACCATTGTTCCGCGGCATTTGTCACAGGCTTGCATAATCACACAGTAACATCGGGTCCTTGTTCCGAACATCCACCTGAAGTACTGGTGACCACGCGCAAAGGACCTCTCTCAAGGCGGTCCGCCGTGGGCCTTTCGGCACGGGCATTCGCGGACATTCACCACGACGTGGTGTTCCCATGGATGCCTTGACAGGGTGTTCCCCCTCTCCTAGGATGACTTAGATGCGAAGGGAAGTCCGATGTACAGACTCATAATTGTCGCGGGGTTACTCTTCCTGCTGTATCTTCTGGCCAGGCGGGCGATTCGGGTGTGGGGCCAGGGGGGAGGTGGCGCGTTGGGCGATCCCAATCAGATGGTCCAGGATCCGGTGTGTAAGACCTTCGTGCCGAAAGGCACGGCCGTGTCGGAGCGAATCGGCGGACAGACGTATTATTTTTGCAGCCCCACTTGTGCCAAGCAATTCGAGCGGCAGTTGTCCGGATAGCCGACCCTCATTGCGCGGGCTTTGACCGCCGCTGAGGCGCGGGCGCAACGATCTGCGTCGGTCGACGGGAGATCGCTCGCAACGCCTGAAGGAGGAACCGCGCTCGAAGAATCGCCGGTTCGAACGAACCGTCCGGATTCAGGCGCGGCTAGCATCCCGAGTAGCTGTAATCCGTCATTCGATCGTCCTTGTCGAACTTGAAGCTAATCTGACATTCGTTGGGAGTGAAGTTGAACAGGGGAAGGCTGCTCTTGCCTCCGGCGATTCGGTAGTAGGTCCAACTTTCGCCTCCGAAGAACCGTGAGGCCCTGACGTTGGGCTCGCCGTACTGCTTCTCGACCCAGGCCTTATCCTTTCCGATAGACCCCGACAAGGATTGCTCCAAATAAGCGTTGTGACTGCATCCGGCCGACACGGCGACCACCAAGACCCATCCCAGTCGCATCATTCGAACGCCTCCTCCTCGCCGCGGCCCATGGTTCGCGGCGGATCTTTGATTGGATGATCAAAAAAGTGTACCGAGAGCAGAAAACCACGTCAAACAAGGCCTGAATTCCAACGGCTCGTTGCTTTCATGTGTCGTTCTTTTTACAATGACGCTTGGTCATGATCAGACCATGGGACTTCCTCTCGCCTGACGAAAGGACCAAGCCATGAAAATCTTTCTCGATACCGCCAACGTCAAGGAAATCCAAGAGGCCGCCAATATGGGGTTGCTCGACGGAGTGACCACCAATCCCTCGCTCGTGGTCAAGGAAGGGCGGAGTTTCCGCGACATGCTGGAAGAGATTTGTCGCATCGTCGACGGCCCGATCAGTGCCGAAGTGGTCAGTGTCGATGCCGAGGGCATGGTGAAGGAAGGGCGAGACCTGGCCAAGATCCATAAGAACATCGTGGTCAAAGTTCCGCTCATTCCTGAGGGCCTCAAGGCGACCAAGCGGTTGGCTTCGGAGGGCATCAGGGTCAACGTCACGCTGTGTTTCTCTCCGACCCAGGCCTTGCTGGCGGCCAAGGTGGGCGCATGGTGTGTGTCTCCGTTCATCGGCCGGTTGGACGATGTCAGTTCGGACGGCATGGCCCTCATCCGCCAGATCGTGGCGATCTACAAGAATTATGACTATAAGACCCAGGTGTTGGTTGCCAGCGTCCGCCACCCGCAGCACGTGGTGGAGGCGGCCCTGGCGGGGGGACATATCGCCACCATGCCCTATGCGGTCTTTCAGCAGCTCTTCAAGCATCCGTTGACCGATATCGGACTCAAGAAGTTTTTGGCGGACTGGGAATCTCGCGGCCAAAAATAGGCAACCGCGGTTTCTTGCTGCGCGCATTCAACCCCGCCTCGGTCGATCCGAATCCACGGTGGACCGGCGCGGGCGTTAGCCTGATCCGAGTAATCTCCGAGCCTTCCGGAACACGTCGTCAAACATGGCGCGGGTCAGCTTGCCCGTGAAGGTATTTTGTTGGCTTGGGTGATAGGAGCCGAGGAGTGTCACGCCCCAGGGGAGGGGGTGCATGGCGCCATGGGCGAAGCGGGGGAGCGGTTTCGGCATGGCGTGGTCGAGTTCCCGGCACGCCTTGAGGTAGTGATCAAAGGCGATCTTCCCGAGCGCGACCACGACGCGGAGGCGTCGCAGGAGGCTCAATTCTTGAGTAAGATACGACCGACACGCCTCGAATTCATCCGGAAGCGGTTTATTGTCGGGCGGCGCGCAGCGGACGGTGGCCCCCACATAACAGTCGGTCAGTGCCAGCCCGTCCTCGCGATCCGTGGAGGTGGGTTGATTGGCGAATCCATGCCGATGTAACGCCGCGTAGAGCCAGTCGCCGCTGCGATCACCGGTAAATACTCGACCGGTCCGATTGCCCCCATGCGCGGCCGGAGCGAGGCCGAGCACATAGAGGCGCGCCTGGGGGTCGCCGAAGCCCGGCACCGGTCGTCCCCAATAGGTCCACCCCTGAAACTGACGGCGTTTGGCTGCGGCGACGGCCGCCCGGTATTGGACCAGTCGAGGGCAGCGCGTACAGTTGGTGATCGACTGGTTCAATCGTACTAGCGACGCCATCGGGGTGAGAGTCTAGCACGATTGAAAACCGCAATCATGCTTGCCGCATCTGGCCCTTACTGATAGCATCGCCCCTGGTTGTCGACGTCGGCTCTCTGCGAAGGAGCATGGGATGGGGCGATATGTGCCGGTCGCGGCGGCGGGGCTGTTCCTCGTCGCCGGAGCGCTGATCGTTCTTGGCCTGGCGAGCAGGGTCTTGCCCGGCGTGTTTCCGGTTCATGCCGCCCAGGGCGTGCAGGACGACCTCTTAGCGGCTCCGGGGCAGGATGCCGAGAAGGATCAACCGACCCAGCAGGGCGAAGCGCGGACGGCAGAGCCCGAAGACCGGCTCGTCGTGCTCCCGGAGATCAAGCGGGAGGGCGAGCGCATCTACTTAAGTCATTTCAAGCTGCCCGAGAAACTCACCTTTGCAGGGCAGCCCGTGCCTTTGGACAATTGGCAGGTTCGCGAGCGAATCGAATATGAGTTCTACACGTTTCTCGAGGACCAGGGAGAGAGCATCATTCTTGCCAAGCGGAGCGGACGGTGCTTTCCCCCCGCCGAACGGGGTTTGGCTGAGGCGGGACTCCCGGACGATTTGAAATACATGCTGCTGGTGGAGAGTAAGTGCATCGCGGCGGCGTTCAGTAAGGCGAAAGCGTCCGGTCCGTGGCAATTCATCAATTCGACGGGAAAACGATACAAGCTGCACAGCGATCGCTGGTTGGACGAGCGCCGCAATCTGGAAATGTCCACCGAGGCGGCGATCAAGTACCTCAAATACCTGCACGAATTTCAGCGCGGTGACTGGTTCTTGGCCATGGCGTCCTACAATGCTGGGGAGGACCGCATCCGTCGCCTGCTCAAGGACCAAAAGGTGGCCGACTATTGGAAGTTGCACGGGCCGCGGGAAACCATGCGCTACGTGCCGCGCATCATCGCCGCGAAAGAGATTTACTCCCAACCGGAAAAGTATCTGGGCCTCTCCAAGCAGGACCTGTATGCCCCCCTGGAGACCGAAACGGTGACGGTGTCCATCAAGCAAGGGCAACGCACGCTGGTGTCCATCGCCGAAGAATTCGGCACGTATTTCCTGGAGTTGAAACTCCTGAATCCCGAATTCAAGAAGGACTATCTCCCAAAAGGCACGTACCGCGTGCGAGTGCCCCGCCAGACCTGTCCCCAGCAGTGCTTCAAGCAAGATACGACGCCGGCGATCCGGTGATGCGGATCGGCGCGCGAAGTCCGTCGGTTCGACGCCTCCTCGATGACCTGCTCAGCTCGGCTCTTCGCGCCGTCGACCCGGAACAGGCGCTGTTGCGATGCGTTCGGCTCCGGCAGTCCGACCTCACCGTGGGACCCGAACGCTATCAGTTGAGCCCTCGCACGCGCATCGCGGTCGTGGGGGTCGGCAAGGCCGCCGCCCCGATGGCCCGGGCGCTCGAGCGTGCACTCGGGCCGCGCGTGACCGGCGGCTGTGTCGTCACCAAGTACGGCCACGGACTGCCGACGGGGCGTATCGAGGTCCTCGAGGCGGGTCATCCCATCCCCGATCGTGCGGGCGAGGCCGCTGCGCATCGAATTCTTGCCACGGTGCGCGGATTACGCGCCCAGGACCTGTTGTTCGTCGTGATCTCGGGAGGCGCATCCAGTCTGCTGCCGGGACCGGCTCAGGGCCTCACCTTGGAAGATAAGCAGCGAACGACCGATCTGCTGCTGAAGAGCGGCGCCACGATCCAAGAAATCAATACGGTGCGCAAACATTTGTCGATCGTCAAGGGCGGGCGGCTCGCTGGCGCGACCAAGGCTCGCGTCGTCGGCCTCATCCTCTCGGACGTGCTGGGCGACGATCTGGCGAGCATCGGATCGGGCGTGACCGCGCCGGATCCGACGACCTTCACTGCGGCTCGCAGCGTACTCACTCGCTATCATTTATGGAACAGGATTCCGCAAGCGGTGCGCACCGTGATCACTCGGGGATGCCGTGGTCGAACGAGAGAGACTCCCAAGCCGGGGTCGGCTCTGTTCCGGCGGGTGCAGAATTGCATTATCGGGAATAATCAGGCGGCGGTGGATGCCGTCGCCGAGACGGCCTGGCGACACGGCGTGGTCCCCTTCATCCTGACGACCACGCTGACCGGGGAGGCCCGGGAGGCGGCCAAGGCCTTCGGGAGCCTTGCGAGGCAGGTGGTCGATCGGGGCAGACCCGTCGGTCGTCCCTGTTGTATCATAGCGGGAGGGGAATTGACGGTCACGGTGAAAGGCTCCGGGACCGGCGGCCGGGCGCAGGAGTTTGCGCTCGCCGCGGCGAAAGAGATCGCGGGCCTCCGGCGGGTGTGGGTCGTGGGATTCGGCACCGACGGCACGGATGGCCCTACCGACGCGGCCGGAGCGGTGGTCGACGGCCGTACCTGGCAGCGGGCGACGGCGCACGGTTTCGACCCGGGACGGGCGCTGAAACACAACGATGCGTATCCGCTTTTCAAACGACTCGGACACCTCATCATCTCCGGCCCTACCGGTACCAATGTCAACGACCTCTATCTCCTCATCGCCCTCTAGTCGCTCCGATGTCTGATCCGTTCGTGCTGCCCCTTTCCGCCTGTCGGGACCGCCGGCTGGTGGGCGGCAAGGCGGCCGGGCTGGCCTCGCTCATCAACCAAGGGTTTCGTGTTCCGCAGGGGATCTGTCTGACCACAGCCGCCTATGCGGCAGCCCTGCGCGCGATCGGGATCGACGCAGCACGCTTGTGGTCAAGCGCTAAGATCTCCACTGCGGAGGAGCGCCGGCGGCTCTTGCGCGAGGCCATGACGCGAATGACCGACTCGCCGCTGCCTCCTGCGGTTGAAGCGGCGCTGTGGGCGGCAGTCGACAGGCTGCATCTCTCACCCGAACCGCTGTGGGCGGTGCGGTCATCCGCTACAGTCGAAGACGGAGCACGCTGGAGTCTCGCCGGCCAGTATGAAACGACCTTGGGGGTACTGCGGGCCGCTCTGCCGAGGGCCGTGGCGGCCTGCTGGGCATCACTCTGGGCAGAGTCGGCGGTCGTGGGGCTGCTCCGGGTGGCGCAGGATATACAGTCCCCGCAAATGGCGGTCGTGGTGCAGCCTGTGATTCACGCGCGATCCGCAGGAGTCGTGTTCTCCGTGCATCCCTTCGGGGAACGGGACGGAAGCGTGGTCATCAACGCGGTTCTGGGATTGGGAGCACCGCTCGTGCACGGCGAGGCCACGCCCGACGAATTCGTTGTGCGCCCTCGAGGGTCCGGTGAGGATTGGACGATTGTGGGACGGCGAATCGTTCCTAAGAGGGCGGTGCATGGGGTCACCCCGGACGGCGTGCGGCCATGGCCGGTGGCCGATTCCCTCGCGACGGCGCCCGCGCTATCGGATGGCGAGGTCGTCGCATTGACGCGGATCGCGAAACAGGTCGAGCGCGCCGTCGGTTATCCGGTCGATATGGAATGGGCGATGGACGACACGGGATTCTGGGTGCTCCAGGCAAGGCCGATTACCACAAGTGACACGACCATGACCAACGAGGGGGCCGCATGGTCACGAGCCAACTTCAAGGAGACGCTGCCCGAATGCCCGAGCCCTACGGGACTGTCGTTTCTCGAAGAGTATATGGAGCACAATATGCTCCGTCACTATCGAGAGCTGGGCTGCCGGATCCCGCCCGGCCTGTCCCCGGTCCGGGTGGTGCAGGGGCGTCCATTCATTAATCTCACGCTGTTTCAGGGTCTGGTGGCTCAGTTGGGCGGCGATCCGGCCTTGGTGACTGAGCAGATGGGTGGGGTGGGTACGGTGCCGCCGGGGCTGCCCCCTCGCTTGCCCTTCCCTCGTTACATTCGCGCCGGCCTGCTCGTTTGGAGGGAAATGCGCCGCGCGCTCCGCGACGGGCCCGGGTGGTGTCAAGACATGAAGCAGATGAGCCGGGCGCCGACCGGCGCCTCCTCGTCCGGCGACCGGATCCAGGTTCTGCTGAAGGAGAACGAAGTACTGGGGCAACGGCTTCACGACCGCGATCCGACCTTCGGCATTGCGATGGGCGTGGGACAGGGACTCGACGTGCTGGGACGATTGCTGGCCGGGTGGTTTCCCTCGGACTGGCGAGCCGTGCTCAATGGCGTGCTCCAGGGACAAGGGACGGTCATCAGCGCGCAACAAATCGCATGGCTGGCGGATCTCGCCGAACGGGCGTCCACGGAGGACGCAGTACGCGACTTTTTTCTGGCCGAACCCTGGGAACCGTCACGCTACCGTACCGACTTGACCGGGACGGCATTCTTGCCCGAATGGGATCGCTTTCTGGCCGCCTATGGTCATCGCGCACTCGGAGAATCCGATATCATGGTCCCCCGTCATGCCGATCGTCCCGACTTCCTCTTGGGTGTGGTACGGGGGCATCTGCGGTCGGGGAGCATGTCGTCATCGCGCGCGGTGCTGGCCCGGCAGGAATCGGTCCGGTCCGCCGCCCTGTCGCGGATTCGCCGCCGGGTTCGGCGGCTGCCGGGGGCGTGGCTGGTCTTTCACTGGTGGTATCGCCGCCTGTGCCGATTCCTGGCGCTGCGGGAGGCGAATCGGCATTATCTCATGTACTTCCTCGTGGCGGTGCGTCGGCGCCTGCTGGAGGTCGGGGCGTTACTCGTCCATGCCGGACGCCTCGAGCAGCCTGACGACATCTTCTTTTTGACCGTCCCGGAGATTCGCTCGCTCGGAGAGAAACCAGACCGGACGTGGCAGGCGATCGTCGCCGCGCGCCGCCGCGAGCGTGGGGAGAACGAGGCGGTCACGGTCCCGGATTTTTTGTCCCCGACTCCAGTCGGGCTTGCCTCCGAGCTGGAACTACCCGACGATGCCGAGGGGATTCGCGGTATCCCGATCAGCCCCGGTCTGGTGACGGGGCCGGTGTGCATCGTCCGAACGGTGGAGGACCTGGGAAAGGTCCGGCAGGGCGCCATCCTCGTGCTGCCCGTCGTCGACCCCGGTCTGGCGCCTTACTTCGGCCTGGCCGCCGGAGTGGTGGCGGAGATGGGAGGGACCCTGTCGCATGGCGCGATCATTGCGCGGGAGTATGGGATTCCCGCGATCGCGAACGCGGCGCAGGCCACGCAGGTATTCAACGACGGCGAAACCATCGAAATGGACGCATACCGGGGCGTCATCCGGCGGCTTCGTCAGTCCCACGCGGAGTGATGGTGTCCCAAATTGTTCGCTAGAGGCGATCGCCTCTAGCCAGCACAATTATCTCTGCACCGTTCTTGACCTTTTCGGCTATTTTCTCGTAGTCTTCAATCAACTCGCCGTGACAGAATTACGGTACTTCCCTAAGTAGAAAACCAATTGCTGGATTCACCGTCCATGATCGATCCTATAACCCTCGCGCTGGGGCTGGCATGCGGGGTGGGGCTGGGGGGACTCATCGCCTGGCTTTGGGCCGCGTCCCGGACGCGCGCAGAAGCGCAGCGCGATCTGCTTCAGTCGACGGAACGCGCCCAGCGCGCGGAGAGCGTGGAGGCCGAATTGCGCCGGCAGGTAGAGGCCGCGAACGAATCGCTGCATCAGCTCCGTGAACGCCTTGCCGATGCGCAGCAGGCTCGGGCGGCGGCCGACACGCGTTACGAGGAGGCCCAGAAGAGCATCGAGGGGCAGAGACAGGTCATGGCTCAGGCGCGAGAGGAGCTCCTGGAAGCGTTTCATGCGCTGTCGGGCGAGGCGCTTCAGCGGAACAACGAAGTGTTTCTCAACTTGGCCAAGAGCGCGTTCCAGACCCTGCATGTCGAGGCGCGGGGGGATCTCGCCCAGCGTCAACAGGCCATCGACGAATTGGTCAAGCCACTGCACGAAACCCTCGTTCGTTACGAACATCAGGTGCGCCATCTCGAAGAGTCCCGTCAACAGGCTTATGGCGGGCTCGATCAACACCTCAAGGCGCTGGCCGAGTCTCAGCAGCGTCTCCAACAGGAGGCCAACAATTTGGTTCGGGCGCTTCGATCTCCCACCGTTCGAGGGCAGTGGGGGGAGATCACGCTGAAGCGGGTGGCTGAGCTGGCAGGGATGGTGCCGCACTGCGATTTCCTGGAGCAGGAATCGGTGACGGGAGAGCAGGGCCGCTTCCGTCCGGACATGGTGGTGCAATTGCCGGGCGGACGGCAGGTCGTGGTGGATGCCAAGGCGGTCTTGAGCGCTTACTTGGAGGCGACCGAGGCGGCGGATGACGTCCAGCGGCAGGAGCGCCTCCGCCGGCATGCCTCGCAGATCCGATCTCGGTTGGACGAATTGAGTCTCAAGGCCTACTGGAATCAGTTCAATCAGGCTCCGGAGTTTGTCGTGCTGTTCCTTCCCGGGGAGCAGTTCCTGGGGGCGGCGCTGGAGCAAGATCCCTCGTTGATCGAGGACGGGTTCACCCGCGGGGTGGTGATCGCGACGCCGACCACGCTCATGGCGCTGTTGCGCGCCGTCGCCTATGGGTGGCGCCAAGAGCAGCTCAACGCGCACGCGCAGGAAGCCGGGCGTCTGGGCAAAGATCTGTTCGAACGTATGGCGGTGCTCGCCGAGCATCTCAACGACGTCGGGGTGGCGCTGGGAAAGAGCGTTGTCGCCTACAACAAGGCGGTCGGGTCGCTCGAGAGTCGTATCTTGCCGGCGGCGAGGAAATTCAAGGACCTGGGGATAGCCACGGACCGGGACGTGCCGTTGTTGCAAGCGGTCGAGCCGTTGCCGCGGACTCGTGGTGCGATGGCGACGGACGAATTGGGGGTATCGTATGACCGATGAGCAGGCGCAAGTGGAAGCCTTCCACCGCGCATTCGAGATCGTGGTCGCCTCGCGGCCGTGTGTGCCCGATGAACGGACCCGGCTGTTGCGCGAACGTCTCATCGAAGAGGAATTCGCGGAATTGCGTGACGCGCTCTCGCAGGGCCACGTGACCCAGATCGCCAAAGAGTTGGCCGACCTCCTCTACGTGGTGTATGGCACGGCGGTGTCCTGCGGCATCGACATGGAACCGGTCTTTCGCGAAGTCCATCGCTCGAACATGAGCAAAGTCGGGGGACACAAGCGGGCCGACGGCAAGTGGGTGAAGCCCGCCACGTATTCCCCGGCGCGGATGGAACCGATTCTGCGGGAGCAAGGGTGGACCGGCGCCGAGCCCGTGGGCCAGGCCGGTCCCTGCGCAGCTCACACTGAAACGGGTGTCGCCTCGCCATGAAAGAACCGCATTGTCCTCAATGTGGCACCACCTTCGTTCGCGTCATCCATCAGCAGGCCATCGGGGAATCCCTCCTCCAGCGCCTGCGGTTCTATCCATTCCGGTGCCAACTCTGCACCCACCAGTTTCGGGCGTTTCGGCCGGGAGCCCGGGATACCTCTCAGGCGTTCGACCGGCGCCAGTACAAGCGGTTGCCGACCTCGTGCTGGGCCACGCTGGTGACCGATCTGCTCACCCCCAAGGAGATGATCTTGGATATCTCCATGGGCGGGTGCACGGTGCGGATGGAGTCGCCGCTTCCCATGGGCACGTTCCTCGGCATCCAGCTGCAGGCGGGGGATCAAGAGCCGGCGATTTCGGTGGGAACCGCCATGGTGCGGTCGATCCGCCGGAACTCCGTCGGCATTCAGTTCCTGGAGTTGGATCGGGATGACAAGGCCAGGCTCAGCCGATTCATCCACGGGCTGCTGCTCACGCAAAGCTCTTCACTGGAACTGAACCCTCAGTCGTAACCAGGCGTTCGCCCGCACCGATGCTCGCCGCCCGCTGGGTAGGCGAAGGCTCGCGCGCCGTCTATCGTCGCGGCGTCGCCACCAGGAGGTTGTCGATGAGACGGATCGTGCCGATCTGGATCGCGCCCAAGAGCGCGGTCGTGCGGAGACCGAGCCCGCTCAGGGGTTCGAGTGTGCGCGGATCGCAGACCGCCAGGTAGTCCACGCTCACGCCGGGCTCGGAGCGGCAGACACGGCGCATCACCGCCTGGACGGCTCGGGGAGTGGGAGCACCCTCGCGGATGGCGCGGGCTCCCGCTCTCAGCGCACGGTAGAGAACGGGGGCGGCCTTCCGCTGAGCCGGCGACAGATAGGCGTTCCGTGAGCTCAAGGCCAGCCCGTCACGCTCGCGCACCGTGGGGCGGACGACAACCTTTGCGGCAAGATTCAGGTCCGCCACCATTCGCCGGACCAGCGCCGCCTGTTGAAAATCCTTCTGCCCGAAGTAGGCGACCTCCGGCCGGACGATCGAAAGCAGCTTCGTGACGACGGTCGCGACGCCCGAGAAATGTCGCGGCCGGACGGCGCCTTCCCAGCGAGCCGAGACTCTCGGCACGTGGACCTCTGTCTGAAACCCTTCCGGGTACATGGCCGAAGGGGACGGGGCGAACAGCACATCGACGCCCTCCACTCGGCAGAGGCGCGCATCCTTCGAAAACGGGCGGGGATATCGCGCAAAGTCTTCCGTGGGACCGAACTGAGTCGGATTGACGAAGATGCTCACCACGACGGCATCGCAGGCCAGACGGGCTGCGCGGATCAGGGAGCGGTGCCCTGCATGCAGCGCCCCCATGGTCGGAACCAGAGCGACGCGGACGCCTTCGCGATGCAGGGCGCGGGTCCATGCGGCCAGTCGGGTCGGTTGCCGAATTACGCGCATCGGCCGGGGTCGCCATCCGCGAGAACGGAGCACGAGGAGCGGGATCCGAATTCGCGCGAAGGCGGCGGGGAGAACAGACGGACGCAGGTGTGGTCCGGCACATCGGCGAGGAGGTCGCGGATCGGTCGGTTCAAAGTGGGATGCACCAGGTCGGGGGCCAGTTCGGCCAACGGGACCAGCACGAAGCGTCGCCGGTGCAGACGCGGATGCGGGACGATCAGGTCGGTCTCGTCCAAGCGTCGAGCGCCGTACAACAGAATGTCGAGGTCGAGGGTGCGCGGTTCGCCCCGATGCGCGTGGTCCCGTCCGAGCGCCGATTCGATTTCCCGGCACACCGCCAGGAGGCTTCGAGGCACCACGTCGGTGTCCATGCGCACGACGCCGTTCAAGAACCAGCCCGGCCCCGGATCGCCTCGATCGGCGAGCGGTTCGGTTTCATACAACGAGGACACCCCGGTGACTTCAGAATGCGGCAACAGCGTGAGGAGCGTGATCGCCCGGTTGCAATAGTCCAGGCGATCGCCGACATTGGAGCCGAAACCGAGAAAGACCGTTTCACGTGCCATGCGGCGATCGATCCTCGTTGCTGGTCGGCCCGATGGATCCTCTTGCCAGTCGATACGCAGGGCGCATGGTGACAGCGCCGACTCAGAATCCGGTCTTCCTCATCCGCTCGAGCGCCTCGGTCAGACGCTCCTTGCTGGTGGTCAGCGTCATGCGAACGTAGCCTTCGCCGGGGTCCCCGAATCCGTTACCCGGGGTGCTCACGATCCCGGTTGTCTCCAAGAGGTGCGCCGTAAAGCTGGTGGAGGTGTACCCGTTGGGCACCCCGATCCACACATAGAAGGCCGCGGGCGGGAGTTCGACGTCCAGTCCGAGTTGCCGCAACCCGGGCACGAACACGTCGCGTCGCTCCTGGTAAATCTTCCGAAGCCCGTCCACCAAGTGGTCGCCAGACTCCAAGGCGGAAATGCCCGCCTCCTGGATCGCCTGAAACGCGCCGGAGTCGAGGTTGCTCTTCACCTTGCCCAATCCGGCCAGGACCGATTTGTTCCCGACCGCAAATCCGATCCGCCAGCCTGTCATGTTGAACGTTTTCGACAGGGAGTGAAATTCAACGCCGACGTCCTTGGCGCCCTCGACTTCCAGGAAACTGGCGGGCGGCTGGCCGTCATAGTAAATTTCCGAGTAGGCCGCGTCGTGGCAGACGATGATCCGATGGGTTTGGGCGAAGGCCACGACCTGCTCGAAGTAGGCCTTGCTCGCCACCACGGACGTCGGATTGTTCGGTGAGTTCAGAAACATGAGCTTGGCCTTGGCGGCGATCTCTTTCGGAATGGCCGTGAGATCGGGCAAAAAGCCGTGTTCTTTCCTCAGGGGCATCAGATAGGGCGAGCCGCCGGCGAACTGGGTCGCGACCGGATAGACCGGATAGCCGGGACTTGGGACCAGGACGAGATCGCCCGGGTCGATAAAGGCGAGCGGGACGTGTCCGATCCCTTCCTTTGACCCGATGAGGGTCAGGACTTCGTGTGCCGGGTCCAGCGAGACACCGAAACGTCGCTTGTACCAACCGGCCACGGCCTGGCGAAAGCTCAGCAAGCCCTCATACGACGGGTATTGGTGGTTGCGGGGCTCGGCTGCGGCATGCTTCAAGCGCTCGATGATCGAGGCCGGAGTCGGCAGATCGGGGTCGCCGACTCCAAGGTTGATGATATCCACGCCCCGGGCGACGGCCTCCTGTTTCATTTTGTCGATGGCGGCGAACAGGTACGGGGGGAGAGCTTTGATGCGCGCGGCATATTCGATCGGGAATCCGGACATGCGTCGATGGCTCCTTTCCTCAGCACTATATGATGAACCTGAAACAGTACAGCAGAACCGGTTCGCTAATCAACGCACGGCCGCGAGTAAATGGGCCATGACGCGACCGGCACGCTCGTGGAGTTGGGGAAGATGCGGGCGCGCCTGCTCCATGAGTTCGGGTCCGGTCAGCCCGGCCGCCACCAGGTCGGGCGCGCATTCGCGGGTGAGGGCGACGATGCCGGGCTCGTCCATCTCGAGATGGAACAGCAAGCCGTAGGCGCGCGGGCCGTACCGGAACGCTTGGAGCGGGGCGACCGCGGAGCCGGCCAACGGAACCGCGTCCGCAGGGAGGTCGAAGATCTCTCCGTGCCACTCGAAGACGGGGAAGGACTCGGGAAACTCGCCGAAGATCGGATCCTGACGGCCCTCCTCCGTAAGGGTGACCGGGGTCATGCCGAATTCAGGAGCGTGGCCCGGTCGTACCGCGGCGCCCAGCGCCTTGGCCATGAATTGGCTTCCGAGGCAGATCCCCAGCACGGGCAGACCTGCTTCGATGGCGGTGCGGATGAAGGCGGTTTCCCGGGCGATCCACGGATCGTGGCCGTTGACCGACATCGGGCCGCCCATGACGAGGAGCAGGTCGCCGGCGTCCTTCGGCAGTCCATCCGTTGGGACAAGATAGCGCTCGAGGGTGACGCCTCGCGCATAGAGATAGGTCGCGAAGGCGCCCGGTCCCTCGAACGGGACATGTTTCAAGCAGACTGCGCGCATGCCGAACCTGTCGACCAAGGGACCGCGGTGGGGGAACGGCTGAGAAATAGCTCGTTACTCCGGATGATGCAAGCCCTCGGTTCCGTCCGGGAGCGTTTCTCCGCCCCGTCGGACGGCTGCGCCTCCGACGGAACTTAAGAATTGCCGCCGACGGGCCGATATCGTTTCGGATCGCTCTTCCACGCACACCACGATCCGGAGGTGGGTTCCCGGCACCATGACCACACGGCGCATTGCTCTGGACGACCTCCGGGTCGGCATGTTCGTGAGCGGCTTCGATCGATCGTGGTTCCGTACGCCCTTCTTGCGGCATCGGTTCCTGGTGCGGTCGGCGGAGGAGATTCAACGGCTCCGTCGATATGGGATTACGGAGCTGGTCATCGACCCGGAACGAGGCCTCGACGTGTCGCCTCCAGCGAAGACCGGAGGCGTACCGACCCTTTACCCCCATCCGGCGATCGTGCCGGGTATCAAAGTGCCGAGGGCGCTCGAAGCGCTGACCCAGGAACTTCACGCGGCGAAGGCCGCTCGGCAGAAGCTCGAGCGGACGGTGCAGTGCTTGTTCGACAACATTTCGGCCACCGGCGTCATTGACCCGGAGGAGGCCCATGAGGCCGCCCAGGAAATTTCGATCGTCGCCAGAACGTTGACCAATCCGGCCCTCATCATGGCCATGAGTCAGGCGCGTGAGCACGCGCCGCTCCTCAGCCACCATGCCATGGCCACCTGTGCGCTGTCGATGATCCTGGGCCAGGCCTTGGACTTCAATCTGGCCGCGCTGCAGGAACTGGCGGTCGGGGCGCTGCTGCACGACGTGGGGCTGAGCCATGTCCCGCTTCCGTTGCTCCGGCGGATTCACGACAGCTCCTGCGGCCTTACCGAACGCGAGCGGACGTTATACCAAGCCCATGCCAAGCAAGGCGCCATCGATCTGGAACGGCAAGGCGGGTTTCCGCTGGAAGTCCGTCGCGTGGCGGCCGAGCACCATGCGCTGCCAGATGGAATCGGCTTCCCGTCCGAGATCAACCCGCGCTGGATCTCCACGCCCAGCCGAATCGTGATGATCGCGGATCAGTATGACGAACTGCTCACGGGATTTGGAGGTCGTACACCCGCCCAGCCGCATGAGGCGCTGCATCGCCTCTTTCGCCAAGCCCAGGAGGGGGGCCTGGATCGGGAGCTGACCTCGTTCTTCATCAAGCGGGTCGGCGTGTTCCCCATCTACAGTGCGGTGGAGTTGAATACCGGAGAGCGTGGGATCATCGCCGAATTGAATCCGGATGCGTTGCATTTGCCCGTCATCGTGGTGACCCATTCGGCCCAGGGCGAAGCCCTGGCGTCGCCGCTTCGGGTGGATCTGCTGCAACGGGGATCGAGGCGCGTCGTCCGTTCAATTGCCCGGGTCCTGAAATCGGGGGCCCCGACTCCTGCGCTGACCGCGTGACGGCCGCCGCCGAGAATCGACAGGGCGCCGTCTCATCGATCCGATTGCTCTCGCAAGGCGCTCGGAACCGATCGGGCAGGAACCCGGAGGGGGTGTCGCGCATGCGCTCTCGACCGATGTCGAGGGACGGGCGCGGTCCCTTGCCGGCGCCGTCATCATTCGTTCACCGCGGGGCATGACGGTTCCCCTGTTCATCGGCGCGTCTCCCCGTCAACTGGCTTTTCGCTCCAAGGCCGGGGTAGAGTGCGGATCGTGAGTCCACGGCCGGCCGGTTGCCCTCGGCGAACTGCCGCCTGGGCGTTCGTCGAAGACGGAGATGCTTCCCACATCCCGGTCGGTCGTTCCCGTCTCATCTCAGCATGAGATACTGCATATACCAGCGTGATGATCTCGTGTGGCTCCTGCGCCATACCCGTGCGTTTCGCGGCGGCCATATTGTCGACGTGCACGTGAGCCGCCGCCACATCTTCGACGAAAACTTCCGAACGGAAGTCCTCGCCGGCACGACGGTGACCCTGCTGATCCGATATGCGGTCAGCGACGTCACGGCCGGGCGGGACCTGCGCATCCAGCGCGTGGCGCGGCTGCGCTGTACGGGCGTGACGGACTTTTCGTTCTTCGAGCAAGAAGGCGCCAACAGCGGCAACATCGACGCGTTTCAGGCCGAATGGCGGCAGGGATCGTTTCGGTTCTGGTTCGACCCGTACGGCGAAGTCTATGTGGTCTGCGAAGCGGCCGATGTGGAAGAGGTGTGCGCGCCGGACCGCCTCGCGAACCGCGAGATCATCAATGAATGGGTGTTCCAGGCGCGCGAAGGCCGGTTGCCGACGGCGGAATGGCTGCTGGGGCGCCTGGACGAAGCCGGGTTGCCGTGCGTGTGGCGGCCCGACACCTCGGAGCCGTCCTCATCGAGCGGATTCGAATGGAGCGGCGCCCTCTCGCACGACCCTTCGACCGACGACCTCGGTCGCGGGGCGGTCTGGGTGCAGGCCTATGGGCCGTTGGCCGGGGCGGCTTTTGGACTCATCGTCCGCACCAGGGATCGTGACCCCGATCGCAGCGGGCTTTTTCGAGCCGTGACCGAGATCATCACGCGGCAGTTCCCCGGCGTCGGGATCGGCGCGGAAGCCATCGCGCCCCGTCGATAGAGACGAGTCCCTCCATGAACGACGCAGCCCTACACCCCCTCGACGGAAGCCCGCCATGGGCTCACGACGACGCCTCGGGACCGAAATGCGCTACACGGAAGAATGTGACGGATACGCGGAAGCAGGGCTGGCGGCGGATCGGCCGAGATGATGGTAGCCGTTGCCGTTGAGGTAATGGCCGGTGCCGTTCATAGTCCTGGCGGGCTTGGCGTTGACGCATTCCACCAAGTGCCAGAACCGCATCGGATTCACCGCTTGCTTGCGCGACACTTGGAGGGTCGTGCCTTCCAGGACCGTGCTCAACGAAAGATCGGTCCGCCATCCCAACTGTTTGGTCAGCGGGGAGATGACCTTCTCGACCGCGGCAATCAACTTGTTACCGTTGCTGAAATGATTGAGCATGATGATGCGGCCGCCTGGGCGGCACACCCGAATCATCTCGTTGACGACGCTGCGATAGTCGGGGACGGCGGTCACGACGTAGGCGGCGACGACCGTATCGAAGCTATCGTCGGAGAATTCCATCGCTCCCGCGTCCATGCGGCGCAATTCCACGTGGTCCATGCCCTCGGCGTCCGCGCGCTCGCGGGCTTTGGCGAGCATGCCTTCGGAAAGGTCGATGCCGACGATGCGGCAGTGGCGGGGATACATGGGAAGTGCCAATCCGGTGCCCACGCCGACCTCGAGCACTCGCTCGTCCGGCTGGACGCTGAGATTCTTGATGGCGGATTCGCGGCCCTCGTGGAACACCTTCCCAAAAATCCGATCGTAGATGCCCGCATAACTCGTGTAGACACGCTCGACTTTCTTTAGGTCCATGCACTGCCTCCCAAACTCCGAGACGGTCTCCCTTGCCTATGGAGAACACATCTATTTAGAGCACATCCGGCCCGTACGAAATGGATTCTAGCACCGAGGGATTCGGGGACTCGTCGAAGGCGGGAAACCTGTTGGTCGTACGTGAGGTGCCGCGCCCGCCAGTGAAAGCGACTTAATGTAGCCAAAGTTGGGCGGATGAGTCAACTGCCGGGGGGATAAAAACACGTGGGCGTCACGGTCGCCGGATCGGCGCAGCGGCTCGAGCCACGTGCCGTTTCGGTCTGGGCCGAGGCTGTGGTATCGTCGGCCCTATGGTTGGCGCCGGACTCTTTGCCGCGTTTCTCATCCTCGGCTTCATCGTGTTGGATTGGTGGTACTTCGGCCGTCCTGAACGACAATCGAGCGCGTATGGCTGTCCCATCGGTGTGTTGATGTTGGAAGCGGCGCATCGCCCCGATGTCTCGTTCGACGACTATTTCGGTCCCAGCGGTGTCATGGCGCTTCCCCACGGCCATGCGCTGTGGTTTCCGGAGGGCGAGCGCGTTCTCCTGCGGGCGGACTGCCGGCGATTCGCCGCACGCTTCCGGACGGCGTGGCCGCTAAAGGGCACGATCGAACTGCGCCGGGACGGCTCGCGACTGACGGCCGTCTGCGCGAAGCGCATTCCCTGGTCCTCTGCCGCGGTGACGGCGCTCTGGTTTCTCCTCGTTGTCGGGGGCACGTTGAGCTTCGTGATCTCCTTCGGACTCGATGGCGGCTTCGCGTCGATGGGAGGCCTGCTGCTGGGGTTCGGGGTGCTGGCGTTAGGTGGGCTGGTCTTGCTGTTCGGGCTGGTGACGGTGGCGATGGCCTACCGGATCGAGAACGGGCGTTTACTCCGGGTGTGGGAGGAGTGGAGGGAGATGGTCGTGGAGGGCGTCCCTCCGGCTTCCGCACGGGGTTGAGATCGGAGAGGAGCGACGTTAGAGGAAAGTGTCCAGGAGCGCAGCATATTCGGGCGGCAAGGCGAGCGTCTCGCGTCGCCGCGCCAGGCCGGCCACAATCCCGCGATGCTTCTGGTTCAGCCCCGACCCCACGAACGCGTGCGCAAAGTAGACCCACTGGGCGTGTGGATCCTCGGCCAGTCGCCGACGTTCGTCGAGGGGGAGGGCGTGGATCGCCTTCGTCAATTCGAGGATGGCTTTCTCGACGCTGTGATAGGGCGGCGCCAGCTTGAGCGTGGCGTAAAAGATCTCCAGGTGTCGCCGAAAGGTTTCCCGGAGGAATTGGACGGGGTCGGGTGCAGGCGAAGTGTCGGTCATCGTGTGTGCGATAGTGGGGTTGCGGAACCCGGGTGAAGCCCACTGTAGAATAGAGGATCAGCCGGTGGTCGGCAAGCGGGCGCCGGATGCGCCCAACGAAAGGAGTCGGTAATGACGTTGAGGACTTCGGTAATGACGTTGAGGACTATGGTGGTGGGATTGTGCTTGGTCGGAATGGTCGGCTGCGCCGGGCCCCCGGGGTATCGTCACGGGGCCGGAGACGGCATGGCGGGGCATACCTCGCTCGAGCGGGGCAAGCAGGAGATGGCCGGCTTGATCGACAAGACGATCAAGGACCCTTCCAAGGCGCAGCGGGTGAAGGCGCTCAGCGAACAGATCATGAGCGAAGCCGTCTCGTCGACTCAACGCAGCCGGGCCTCTCACGAGCAGCTCTATGCGCTGAATATGCGGTACGATGCCACGCGGGACGAGTTCGCCAAGATTCTGGAGGACCTGCACCAGAATCGCATGAGCAGCGCGGCAAGGATCTTGGCGTTGCGATTCGAGATGAAGGATGCCCTCACCGCGGAGGAGTGGTCCGCGTTGACCACCGCGATGAACGAGTATCGCGGCAAATATCACCACGGGAGAGGCGCGGCTACCGGAGCGTCGGGCGGGTACTGAGCCACAGGGCTCACGCGCAAGGAAGGCGCTGGTTCTCGCCTGTCCACCGGCCCCGCCTGGATCGTCTATTCGAACCGGAGGTCGGGCGAATAGTTGATGCAGGAGGCCCAGTAGCGTCCTCCGCTGACCGTCAGGGCGGTCACCGAAGCGTGGTCGAAGCGAAAGGCCTGCATCGCCTCGAGCGGAAGGCAAAGGCAATGGGCCACGAGCGCGCGCAACACGTCGCCGTGCGACACGAAGGCGAGCGTGCCGCTGGTGTGACGGGTCAGGGCATCGGCGACGGCCGCGGCGGCCCGTGTTTGCACTTCGCCCAGCGTCTCCCCGCCCGGGAACCGGGCGTCGTGCGGGTGGGAATACCACTGTCGGCGGACCGGCTCCTGCTCCAAGTCGCGCCAGAAGCGCCCGGCCCAGTTCCCGACGTCGATTTCGCGCAGGCGGGGGTCCTGCCGAACGGCCAATTCGCGCGAGGCGGCGAGCCGTTCGGCCGTTTCCAAGGTACGGACGACCGGGCTCGAGTAGAGGGCCGCAATCGGGTAGGGGGCCAGAAGGGCGGCGAGCGCGGACGCTTGCCGCCGCCCGGTGTCGTTCAGCGGGACGGGGTGTTGCCCCATGATCTGCCCGCTTCGATTCCAATCGGTTTCTCCGTGTCGAATGAGTAGCAGGGTCGGCATCGTCAAGAGTCCGCGGGTTCGGTAATGATGAGGGGAATGGGGATCCACGTTTCCCCGCCGTCGGTCGAGCGATAGAGTCCGCTGCCGTTCGTCCCCGCATACAGGGTCTGCGCATCGTGCGGACTGATGGTGATCGTCCGCATGTTCAGCGTCGTCAGCCCTCGGTTGACGAGACGCCACGTCGCGCCGCCGTCGGTGCTCTTCGCGATTCCTTCGCGGCCGACGACGTACAGGGTCTTGGGTGCGGTCGGGTCGATCGCCATCCAACTGACGAACTGATCGGGCAGGGTGTCGCCGATACGACGCCACGACGCGGCGCCGTTCGTGGTCTTGAACAAGCCGTTGGTCGTGCCGGCGTACACCGTCTCAGGCGTCTGCGGATCCACCGCAAGGACGTTCACGCCGAGCGCCATCGACGCCTCCAGAATTTGATCGGGGATCAGCCCCCGGTTGACCTTCTTCCAGGAGGCCAGGCCGTCGACGCTCTTGTAGACCCCACCCGTGGTCCCCGCGTACCAGGTTTGCGTGTGTTGCGGGTCTTGAGCGATGGCGACCACGATGTGGACCTCCGTCATGCCCGTCATCCGTTCGGTCCAACTCCGGCCGCCATCTCGACTCAGGAACACCCCGACGGTGGTCGCGGCCGCGATGGTTTGGCTGTCGCGGGGATGGAACACGAACTGGTTGATGAAGGAGACGTGCTCCTTCAGGCCCACGTTGTGCGGCAGCCAGTGTTGCCCGCCGTCCGGGCTCTTGTAGACGGCGTCCCCCATGGTCCCGGCGTAGACCGTCGCCGGAAATTTCGGGTCGACGGCGAGGGTGGTGATCCGGCGTGCGCTGAAATCGGGAATGCGCGACCAGGTGGCGCCGCCGTCCCGTGTCTTGAGCACGGCGTCGTTCGTGGCCACGTAGAGGAGCTCCGGTTTGCCGGGGTGCACGACGATGGAGACGACCGACTCGCTATTCTTGCTGCAGGCGCCGAGGGAGGCCAAGACGCACGCCAGGGCGGTCGCCAGCACGGGGCTGAGGAGCCGGATCAGACCTGTGTGGGATGGGTGTGGTGTCACTGGAGGCGCGTGTGCCGCGGCACCCTAATCTGAGACGAGGGAGCGAGTCAAGGCAGCGGCCGGTCGAGGGCTACCGTCGAGGGCGGTAGCGTTCGGCGTACCCCGTCAGCTCGACGTATCCCTGCCCGACCGCAGGGGCGGCGCCGAGGCGGCCGACGATGTCCACGGCCCCCTCCCAGTACGAAATCCGCGTGCTGCGCGGCGTCTGAAGTTCCTGATCCGCCAGCAGCGGGATTATTTCGAATGCGGCCTCGATCGACGGAATCGTCACCCTCCATCGGCTCGGGTACCGCGCCCCGGTGTGCGGACTCGTCCAATGGTCCAGGACCTCGAGGTGCAGTGAGTCGGCCTCGAGGTGCCGGGCTCGCCCTTGCCGATCGACCCAGGTGCCGCTCGAAGCCGGATCGGGCCGGCCGTCCGTTCTCCGCAGTTGGTACAACATGAGTTCTTCGCCCGAGTTCAGTTGAACGCTGAACCAATCCCACCCGGCCAGATCCTCACTGAGTTCCCCGGATCCGAATTCGTGGTCCATCCAACTGTCTCCGGTGACGGGAACCGGCGCGCCGTCCAGGGTCAAGGTGCCCGACGTGGCCATGCGGGTCAGGGAATAGTAATGCGAGGCATGCTCGGGCTGGGCGCCTTTTCGGCTGACTCCGTGAAGGCCGTGGATCACGGGCGGTTTCAAGGCGTTCACCTCGAGCGTGAGGCCGATCCCAGCCCCTTGGCCGGCCTCGTCGGTCCGCCCGGCGCGTAAGATATCCCGCTCATCGGCAATGAGACGGTGAGACCCGTGGTAGGAATCGGTTGCCTCCACACTCCACCGATCGATCCAGACCCGAAGGCGCCCTTCTTCCGCGCCGGCCTTGCCGAGCCCCTCCCGACTGATCGTATCCGCGAAGCGGAACCGGCCGCCTTGGATATCCGCGACGGCCAGGTGCGCGAAATACAGGTCGTCGATGCGCCATCGGGATCGTTCCCGTGGGGCGGCGCCGTCGGGCCCGCGGTAAAGTCCGCGCCGAAAAAACGTGAGTTGGTAACCGAACCGGCGACCGTCGCCGGCCTTCAGATGGCCCGTGTAGTACCACCATTCAGTTTGAAACGCCGGGTGCGCTCCGTGGTCTTCGGGAAACGTGAAGAGGTAGCCCGGACGGGCCGGACGGAACGTCGCGACGAGGCTCTCCTCCACAATATCAGCAGAAGACCCTAAGGCTGGACCGGCAAGCGAGCCCAGACCGACGATCAGCGCCGGAATCACACGGCGCCCGATCAAGCGTCCGCCGTCGACGCGGATCATGGCTCGTGGCCCAGGGGGTGGAAAGGGCCGATGGACCCTGGCCCGGTGATACGTCATGCCTTGCAAGGGCGCGTCCCAAGCGGCTTTCATGCTCTCCCACCACTGCTTCGGCGTCGACCGAATCGTTGACAAAATTTGCACCCTTCGGCTATCGTGGCGCATGCGTATCGAACCTCGCCATGATGCGGATCCGGATCCCCATGTTCCACGGGAAGCCGTGCGGGTCCCGGAGGTGATCCCGGTGTTCGGGTTGCCGACGGTCGTATTTTTTCCTCGTATGTACTTGCCACTGCATATTTTCGAACCGCGCTATCGCGAGATGGTGGCCGACGTAGCCCGAGAGGGCCAGTGTATCGGGATGGTCCTACTAAAGGAAGGCTGGGAAGCCGATTACTATGGGAATCCCCCGGTCTATCCGATCGGATGCGTCGGCCGAGTCCTCAACGTCCACCTGTTTTCGGACGGCCGCTCCAACATCATGCTCCAGGGGCTGGAGCGGTTCGAGATCCGTGAAGAGTACTACGACCGGAGCTACCGGCGGGCTCGCATCGCGTTGAGGCCCGTGTCCGGCGCGAAGACCTTGGAGGTGCCGGTCCGGGCGAAGATGTTGAGTCACCTGCAGCGCTACGTCGGGACGCGCGACAACAGCCATGTGTGGCAGGAATTTCTGGGCCAGGGGATCAGCGACGAAAGTTTGGTTCACACGATTTCTTCTCACCTCGATTGCACGCCGCTCGAAAAGCAGTTCTTGCTGGAGGCGGACACGCTGTCGCTCCAGGCGCGGCGGCTTGCCGATCTCATCCACTTCAAGTTGCATGAGCAACACGGCGCCAAGGGGTGGGGATAAGGACCAGTATGGGCGATCGAGCCATTGCCATCGATGTGGCGCACCTGCGGAGGACGTACGATAACGTTACGGCGGTCGACGACCTGTCGTTTCGCGTCTACGCGGGGGAGATTTTCGGGCTCTTGGGCCCCAACGGAGCGGGCAAGAGCACCACGCTCCGCATCCTCATCACGCTCCTTGCGCCGACCTCGGGGCGTGCCACGGTTCTGGGCTACGATGTGGTGGAGCAGGCCGATCAGGTCCGGCAGTCCGTCGGCTATGTGCCGCAGGAACGCGCCATCGATCGGTTCCTGACGGGGCGGGAGCATTTGGAACTGTTGGCCAACTTGTATCATCTCTCCGCGGGCGAGGCGGCGCGGCGCATCCCGGAACTCCTCAAGCTCGTCGATCTGGAGGCCCACGCCGACCGGCCCGCCAAGACCTATTCCGGCGGCATGAAGCGAAAACTGGACATCGCCTGCGGGTTACTCCCGAATCCACGCCTCCTGTTTCTCGACGAGCCGACGCTGGGCCTGGACGTGCAAAGCCGGCTGCGTATCTGGGAGTACATCCGCATGTTGCGGGATCGCGGGCTGACCGTCGTCATGACCACCAACTACCTCGACGAAGCGGATCAATTGTGCGATCGACTCGCGATCATCGATCGGGGGCAGATCAAGGCGTTGGGGTCGCCGACCGAACTCAAGGTCGGCTTGGGGGGGGACCTGGTTTCCTTGAGCTTGAGGGACGCCTCCCGGGTCGGGGTGTTGGCGGAGGCGGTCGCGACGTTGCCCGGTGTCCGGGGCGTGGAGGTCAAATCGGGAGGCTTGGCCATTCGCGTCGACTCTCCGGAGAAGACGTTGCCGGCGCTGCTCGAAGCGGCCGGCCGGCACAACTGCGCGTTGGACTTTATCGATTATCATCGTCCCCGACTGGACGACGTGTTCATCGCGCATACCGGTCGCCGGATCCGCGAAGAGTTTCCGTCGGAGGAACCGAACGCGTGAACCGGGGAGTGGTCGCCTCCGATCGAGGCGTGGCGGGGGGCTGCCGTACGCGACGAGAAGCGGGTGCCGCGCCCTTCGGCGCCAAGTGGTGTGGACGTGCCCACAGGGCGCACATGAGCACGAGGGAGGCTGAATTGTTGACCACCCTGCGAAGGAAGACGTGATGCGAGAGTATTGGCAGGAAGTTCGGGCGCTGACGCTGCGGTGGGTCCGTCGCTTGAGCCGCGAAAAATTCAGCATGTTGTTCACGCTGGTGCAGCCGATGTTGTTCTGGCTGATTTTTTTCGGAAACCTCTTCCAACGGGCGGCCGATACGCAGGTGGTCCAGGCGCCGAATTACATCAGCTTTCTCGCCGCCGGAGTCGTAGTGATGACAGTCCTGAACAACGGGCTCGCCGGTGGGGTCGATCTTCTGTTCGACAAGGAAAACGGGTTCTTAGAGCGTCTGATGTCGACGCCGATCCATCGATCTTCCGTGATCGTCAGCCGTTTTCTTTTCGTGATGACGATCACGTCCCTGCAGGTGCTGGTGATTCTGGGCGTGGCCTGGTTGTTCGGCGTGCAGCCGGCGACGGGGCTCCTGGGCGTGCTGACGATCCTGATGATCGGCATGGCCTTCGGCATCGGACTGACCGCCATCTCGATGGCCATGGCGTTCTCGATGAAGAGCCATGGCGATTTCTTTTCGGTGTTGGGCTTCCTCTCTCTGCCGATGATTTTCTTGAGTTCCGCCCTTGTTCCCCTCTCGGCCATGCCGGGGTGGATGGGGTTTCTGGCGCAATTCAATCCCATGACCTGGGCCATCGATGCGGTGCGGCCGCTGATCTTGTCGGGCTGGGCGGAAGCCTTGCCAAAGGTCGGGATGGCCGCCGTGGTCATGGTGGTGTTCGATGCGGTGTGTCTCTATGGGGGCGCGAAGGCATTCCGCCGGGCCATGGGGTAAGGACGGGGCCGCACCGTTGTCGCTATAGCGAAGAGGATGGTCATGCCGACGAGCGAGAGTCAGATTCGGGCGTTGATCCGCCTGCTTAGCGATGACGATGAGCGGATCGTCAAGACCATCGCGGGGAAACTCGTCGACATGGGATCGACGGCCGTCCCGTTGCTCCAGGAGGCCGAAATCGAGGACCCGGATCTGGCCGCCCGCGTCACGACCATTTTGGAGGAGATTCGGGGGGGACGGCTGGAGCAAGAATTGACCGACCTCGTCGGCCGCGGCGATGACAAGATCGACCTCCAGGAAGGGGCGTTCCTGATCGCCCGCTATGCCTATCCGAATCTGGACCAGGGGCAATGGATTCGCCGTCTGGACCAGATGGCCGCCGACGTGCGGGGCTGCATCGGGCCTCGCGCCAGCGGCGAAGAGACGGTCAAGATTCTCGGCCGGTACCTCTTTAATGAGCTCGGGTTCAACGGCAACACGAGGAACTACTACGAGCCCGACAACAGCTTCCTCAACCGTGTCCTGGAGCGCCGCACGGGCATCCCGATCAGCCTGTCGACGATCTATCTCCTGATCGGACAGCGACTGCGCTTGCCGGTTGTCGGAATCGGCATGCCGGGGCACTTCCTGGTTAAATACGACTCCGACCGCTATAAGATCTTCATCGACTGCTTCAACGGCGGAACCCTCCTGACGGAACGAAATTGTCTGCGGTTCTTGACCGAGGCCGGCTACGGATTCGACGACCGGTATCTACAGCAAAGCTCCAACCGCGCCATTCTCATTCGCACGGTCAAGAACCTCGTGGCTATATACGGAAAACTCGACGAGCCTCTGAAGAAGGCTCGGCTGGCGCGCTTCATGACCATCCTGGAAGGGCAGTCTCCCGAGGACGACCTGCTCTAGCCCGAATTATTCACGAGAATTCGTGACAAAACCGCGGAGACGCCAGGCGAGACGGGCATGCGGAGTCGCGAGAGCCCGAGGCAGACTTGAAACAGTCTGGCGAGGGACCGAGCGGCGAGCCTGCCCGCCTGGATGCCAACAGGGCGCATCCGGGCGTGTCGCAGCGGCGTCTCGGCGGGTGCAGGAGAAGTCATCGTGAATAATACGGGCTAGCGACGTCGATCCGTCAGTGTCGGTTCGGTTCGTCTGCCTGCCAGCCAGGGCGCGACACCAGGCCACTTCAGGGTTGCGCGAGTCTCGCCCCGTTGGGAATTCTTTCCCCACCGAGGCCGGTTCACCCCCCTGCTACCAGCTGAGCCGCATGAGGTCGCGGGCTCGGGCGATCTTCCCGCGAAAGAGCCGGGCCGCTTGTCGCGTTACGTCGAATCGCTCCGCATCCATGTAGAAATGAGAGAGCAGGAGGCGGCCCGCCCGCGCCTCTTCCGCCACGCGACCGCACTCGCCCGCGTGCATGTGGGCGGGCCCCGGCCGATTGGCCGGATAGGAGCAATCGAGCACGGCTACGTCGCTTCGGTCGCAGAGGGACACGAGGGCCTCACAGTACATCGAATCGCCCGAGTACACCAGGGTTCGCCCGCGATGGGTCACTCGATAGCCCAGGCACTGCAATCGCGGGGTGTGCCGCACGGTGCGGGCGGTCACGCGAGTGCCGCCGATGCTGAAGCTTTCGTCGGCCACTTCTTCGATCCGCGTCCGGAAGGGAGCCTCGTTGAAGAGCGGAAAGGTGCGCATGATGGCGCGAAACAGCGTTCGGCTGCCGCGGGGTCCGATCAACGTCAGGTCGGGCCGGCGCCGTACCAGTTTGGAATAGACGACGGCGTCGAAATAGAAGGTGATGAAATCGGAAAAGTGATCCGCGTGAAAATGAGAGAACAGCAGGTGCGTGATCCGGTGCCGGTCGACCCGGGTCTTGAGCAGATTCGCGAGCGTCCGCGGTCCCATGTCCATGAGAAACGGGCGATCGGTTTCCACCAAATACCCGGCGGCCGCGCGGCGCGGGTGCATGTTGGTTCCGGAACCGAGGATGGTCAGGCGCATCGTCATGATCGCAATCCAAGGGTCAGGCCGAGGTTTAAGAACGAGGATGTCGCCGTCTGGGTCGCGCCGGCCTGCCGGCGGGGCGGCTCTCGGTCCCTGCGGCAAAGCTGTCTCGGATGCGGCGGAGCACGCGCACGGCGTGCTGAACGTCCTCGATCGACAGCGCCCGTTGGAAGTACGGACGCAGGAACTCGATGTGTTTGCTGAAGACCGCCCGAAACAACGCCTCCCCCTTGGGAGTCAAGCGAATCGTGGTGGAGCGGCGATCCAGGTTGTCACGGTCACGCCGGATGAGTCCCTTGGCGCAGAGCCGGTCGAGGACGCCCGTCAACGTGCCCTTGGTGACCAGCGTCGCCGCCGAGAGGCCGGAGCAGGTGAGCCCGTCGGTGTCACCCAGTGTCACCAAGACGTCGAACTGGGACGGGGTCAGTCGCATTGATCGGATATGGCGGTTGTCCAGACGAGAGAAGGCGAGGTACGCCTCCACGAGCGGGCGGATGACTTTGAGATGGGGATCGTCCTTCAGATCCGGCAGGTTCACGGCGGGTCGGATCGTAGTGTGAGGCCGAGGGAGTGTCAAGCCCGGAGGGCGTGCCCGGCCGATCGGATCAGGGTTGACGGTGAAAATGGCGGCTACCTATAGTGCGGGACCATGTCGATTGCAAGCCATCGGGGTCAGGCCCGTCTCACCGCCATCCTCCTCTTGGTCGGACTCGTGGTGACCGGGGTATGGGTGTGGAAACGTCTTCCCCTCGACACCCAGGATCTCATCGTCGAACAGGCGGTCCCGATCGCGGCGTTGGCCGTGGGGACGGGCTGGGGGGCCTGGTTGGCCGTCATCCGGCCGATGATGCGGCGGCGGCAGCGCATCCAGCGGCGCGAGGCCCTGCTGGCCAGGTTCGCGAAGACGCAGGAATGGGAGCAGCGCCGCGCGCTCGCCTTTGAGTTGGTGGAGGTGAACGAGTACCGGCTGGAAGGACTGGAGTCGGTGGCCGGGCCATTGCGGGACATCTTCTCGCTCACCCTGAAACAGGCGCTCGGGGACAAGCAGCACCGGTTGCGGGGCATGGCCGCCAGCCATCTGGGCGTGTTGCAAGATCGCTCCACCGTTCCCTTGCTGCTTGCGGCCTTGGAAGACGACCACGCCTACGTGCGGGGATGCGCGGCGCTCGGGCTTGGGCGGATGCGGGCCACGGAGGCCCGGGACAAGTTGGCCGTGATGGCGAAAGAGGACTGGGACCAGACCGTGCGCAGCCGGGCGCGCGAAGCGGTCGAGCGGATGAAGTAATCGGGCGCCGCGCTAGCCGGCAAGGGCGCGTCGCTCCGGGGCATCCACCCACTCAATCAGCAGGATTTCAGGGGAGCAGTTCCACCGGACCGGAAGCAGCGACCAGCCCAGGCCGCGGTTCACGTACAAGCGGTATTTGCCGGACTCGTAGAGCCCGTTCGCGCGGCCACGACAGCCGGGAGGGAGCCAGAACGGCTTGACCAGCGGAGGGCGCCACTGTCCGCCGTGGCTGTGACCGCACAGGATCAGATCGACGTCGTGCCGCTCCTCGAGCTGCTCCAGGATATTCGGCGCATGCGCCAGCAGCAGGGTGAATCGATCGGCGGCAGGCGGTGGAATGCAATGCAGGCGCGCGCGGTGCAGCGACGGGTCGTCGACGCCGACGATCGCCAACTCTGCGGTGCCGGTGGAGACGATCGAAAGGTCGTTGATCAACAGCGTGATCTTGTGCCGGTCTGCCAAGGCCGCGAATTGGCCGACGGGAATCCCGCTGTAATGATCGTGGTTCCCCAGGGTCACGAAGACCGGGGCGATCCAGCGCAGTCCGCTCAGAAAGCGAAACAGATGCGGAAGACCGCTCGGCATATCGACGAGGTCGCCGGTGACGAAGATCCAGTCCGGACGCAAGTCGTGGACCGTGCGAAGGACGTGATCGTGCCGGCAGAGGTAGCGATCCAGGTGGAGGTCGCTCAACTGGACGGCTCGCCGCCCCCGCAAGGGAGGGTGATGGATGGGCAGTTGCGTGAGTTGCGGAGCAGTCAGCCCGCATTCCCATTCGGGGAGCATGGTGAAGAGGCGATGGAATGGGCCCGTGAGCGCGCGCGCGGACATGAGCCTGGTCCTATGCCGCCAGCGGCGGGAACGGAGGCTCATTGCATGACCCGATCCAGCGCGGTCCGATCGGCTTGGGTCAGACGATAGCCGTGGTCGTACAGCCGGCCCATGCTGTTCATGATCTGTTCGAGATTGCGATCGCTCAGCCACGTGTCGAAGGTCGCCTTGAGTGCCGTGGCGGCATCCATCTGGGCGGTCACGGACGGGAGAATCATCGCATCCAGCAGGTCGGCCAGTTCCGCGCCGCTATAGAACTGGTCGTCGTCGCGGTCGGCGACGAGGGCGAATTCGTAAAAAGTGAGGCCCAGCGACAGGGCCGCTTGTGATCCCGAAAAGGCGCGGCGCGCCTGCTCGAGGCCGTTGGGAAAGAGGCGAGGACAGTCATCCGACGGGGACAGGGCTCCACCCCGCGCATCCGAGCCCGTCGTCGACGGTCGCCAGCGAATCGGTTCGACGGCCGGCGGGACGGGCTTACGCTGCTGGAGTTTATAGAACCACTCGGTGCAGGTGGTGGACACGTAGAATTGGCGCTTCTCCTGTGTCAGCATCACTTCCACATGCTGGGTGAGCAGGAGAAATTCATTCGGCCGAGCGGCAATGGGGTTCGCCGATGCACGCATCCCGGATGAGACGAGAAAGAGGGGCATCAGCCCGACCAGGAGGACGGCCGGAAGGAGAATCTGTCGCATGGAGTCGCGCGACAACCGTAGGCGGAACGTGGAGCGTATGTCCATGGGGAGCAACGTCACCGTGATGTGTGAGCTCAGTATAACACGGGCCACCTCCGCCACCAGGGAAATTCCCGTTGATCGAACGGAGTTCGAATGAGGACCGTCCTGCCTCGAGCGGCCGAATGAATTT